>JAQCIK010000036.1:0-14103 GCA_027592035.1 Actinomycetota bacterium
TCGCGGTTGCCAAGACGTCGGCGGCCGACGAAACGACGTCGTGTCGTACATGCTGCGGGTGTGGGTCGCGCCGGGTTGGGAGAACCCGTACGGCACCTTCGCTCACGATCATCCGGCTCTCGGCTGATTCTTGGTGATTCTGGCGGCACGAAACGGCGTTTTCGGTGACGATTTTGCCACCAGAACCACCAACGATGATCAGGAGGCTCGACGCGCGCGACCGCCGCGCGACACCTTCTTCTTGTGCTCGAGGAAATCGACCAGAAGGTAATCGCCGAGATTGTCACTGCTCGTGAGGAAGGCACGGCCACCGTTCAACGATGACATCTGCTCCACGAAGCGACGCAGATACACATCAGCATCAAGCATGAAGGTGTTGATGCGGATGTTTTCCTTCGAACACCGCACTGCCTCCCGCAAGGTGGCCTCGACGGTGAGCTGCTGTGCCTCGTAACCGTCGAAATACGTGAACCACGCTTCACCGTAGGGCGTGATGTGGGCTGTCGGTTCACCGTCGGTGATCATGATGATCTGTTTGTTTCCGTGCTGGCGCGCCAACATCTTGCGTGCCAACCCGAGCGCGTGATGCATGTTGGTTCCCTGCATGCCCGGAATCGTGGCTTCCACGAGTTCGTCAGCCTTGATCTCCCAGGCGACATGACCGAACATCAGGATGCCGAGATAGTCACGCGGGTACTGCGACGAGATCAGCGATTGCAGAGCAACGGCAACTTTCTTGGCCGGACCCCAGCGATCGTCGCGGTACATCGAGTAGGACGCATCGAGCATGAGGACGGTGGCCGAACGAGTGAGATGTTCGGTGCGCTCGATTTCGAAATCGTCGGGCGACAACCGCACCGGAGTGCCCTGACCGCCGCGATTGAGAGCGTTGCGAATGGTTCGCTGCAGATCGAGATTGAAGGGGTCACCGTATTCGTAGGGCTTGGTGTCGTAGGTGCGCTCGTGGCCCTGCCCGACCGGACTGATCTGATGCTGACCCAACTTGTCCTTCGCGAGCCGAGAGAACATGTCGCGCAGTGCCTTCGAGCCGATCTGGCGCATACCCTTCGGCGTGACTTCGAGCTTGCCCTCCTTCTGTCGAATGAGACCCTCGCGCTCAAGTTCCTGCACCAACTTCGACAATTTGTCCATGGCATTCGCGACGTCGTCACCCATCAGATCTCGCACACGATCCATGTCGGCTTCGGCCAACTGTTGAGGCGTCGACGGGTTGCGCAACAAATCTTCGAGCTGATCGAGATCTCCGAGATCGCGCATGGTCTGCATCGCCTGTTCGAATCCCATCGGATCCTGACCCTGCATCTCGTATCCCTGCTCCCAGGGAAGTGACGGGAACATCGACTGCATGTTGGCGCTCAACTGACCCATCTGCTGCTGCAGATCCATGTCTTGCATCAACTGCTGTGACAACTCCTCGAGCTGGGCACGCTGCTCGGGAGTCATCGAGTTGAGCATCGCCTGGGCGGCGGCCATACGCTGGGCGATCTGCTCGAGAAGTTCCTCGATCGTCTGCGGATTCTCGGGAAAGAAGTCGCCGTACTCCTTCATGAAGTCTTCGAAACCCGGATCCTCGCCCCGCTGATGCTTGTCGATCATCTCGTTGAGCGCCGTCATCATTTCCTTCATGCGCTGCATGTCCTGTGGCGTCATGTTCTGGATCGCCGATGACATCTGGTCGACCATCTGCTGGGCGAGCTGATTGCGCAACTTGTCCTTCAACTGCTCGAAGCGCTGTTCAGCCTCCTTCGATTCGAAGTCGTAGGCCGAGAGTTCCCGCACCTTGCCGGCCAGATCTTCAGGGAGCATGTCGAGACGGAAATTGCGGTCCTCGGCCGATCGCTGAGCACTCTCCTGACGCCTCGTGTCGGAGCTCTTGTTGGCATCGCGCACCGACTGATCGATCGCGTGACGCTCCTCGTCGACGATGTCGTTCAACTCGTCGGCGATCTCTTTGTACACCCCGCCCAGATCCCCTCGGTCGAGCAACTCCTGACGTCGCTCCTTCAACCGTTTGCGCATCTCCTGCAGACCCATGAGACGTTCGCCGTTCGGGTCGGTCAAGCCTCGATTCATGAGGCGACGCAGGGCGCCCCGAAGATCTCCGTAAGCGAGCAGGTCGTCCGACATCTCCTCGAACAAGGAGGTGTTGTCGAGGTCGAAGCCCTGCTGGGTGCCGTCCCAACGCGAATAGGTGAATCGACCGGCCATGTACGCACGCTAGTCCTGGTCGAACATCCGGCGGCCCTCGGGCCCGACCGGTAGCCTGCCCCCGACCATGAAAGTCCAGCGAACCTTCGTCTTCGTCGACCTCTCGGGGTTCACGAAGTTCACCGCCACCCATGGCGACTCCTCGGCCGGTGACATCCTCACTCGGTTCCGAGCCCAGGTTCGCGACGAGGCGGCCAAATGCGGAGTTCGTGTCGACAAGTGGCTCGGCGACGGGTGCATGATCGTCGCCGTCGATCAGGAACAAGGAATTCGCTTCGCTCTCGACCTCCAGCGCCAATGCGAGGACGTCTGTGCGCCGCTCAAGGTTCGGGTCGGAATCGCAACCGGCGAAGTGCTCATGTTCCAAGGGGAGGACTACATCGGTAGTTCGGTCAATCAAGCGTCGCGTCTCTGTGACGCCGCCGAATCCGACGAGGTACTCATCGCGCGCGCCGACATGCCTCGCCCCCCACGGGGAGTGAACGAGCACAACCACGCACCGCTCACGTTGCGGGGTCTCGGCACGATCGACGTCATCCACCTCACTACCGAGAAGTCGCTCGGAGGTCTGCACGACACCGGCGAACTCTGGACACGTCTCCCCTACGTCTGATCGACCGTGATCCGACTCGGAGCTTCGCTCCCCAGCCTGGTGGCGCTCGGGACGTCCCCGACTTCCGACTCCGACGGATCGATCTCCTCGGGTAACGGCTTCCACACTCGTTTCGCCGACGACATCGAGGCGCTGGCGGCCCAGGGCATCAGCGATGTGCGCATCGGTCTCGACTGGTCGCGACTCCAACCAAGGTCGGGAATGGGTGACGAACTCAACGGGGAATGGGTCGAGTGGTACCGGGACGTGATGGAAGTGGCGCGAGCGTTGGGGATCGACGTCTGGGCCGGACTCCTCGAACGACACGTTCCCGGATGGTTCGACGACGAACGAGGATTCCGCGACACCAAGACGGCCGATCGTCATTGGCCTCGATTCGTGGAAGCGTCGGCCGAGGTCTTCGGTGATCTGGTGGCAGGGTGGTTCCCGATCGACGATCCGATCGGTTACGCGGCTCGTCTCGAACCCGACGACGTCGTGCGGCACGGTGAAGTCGTCGACATCATGGTGCGGGCCTGGCGGGACGCTTGGCGCGTCCTTCGCGGAGGACCACCCGTGGCCGGATCGTTCGCCATTCGTACCGTTCGACCGATCGACGACACCGTTCCGGCCGCCGAGGCTGCTCGGCGCGAGGATCATCTCCGGTGGCGGACCTTCCTCCGGGGTCTGCGCGACGGCACACTCGTCATACCCGGACGCGCCGATCGCGAAGTTCCGGATCTGGCCGGCGCGATCGACGTGATCGGCATACGACTGCGAACCGATCTCGGGACCGACTCGAATATCGACGACGAGTCGCTACGACGTTGGCAGGAACGAGCGGTCATGATGTTGCATCGAGTCGCCGACGAAGGGCCCGATCTGCCCATCACCGTCGCCGCGTATCGCGTGAGTCGATCCCGACGATCGGAGACCGCGCGCGATGCCGAGGTGCTGAGCGAGGCGACGCGGCGGGCCGTCGATCAGGCCACGTCCGATGGAGTGCCGATCACCGGTGTGTTCGTCGAACCGGGAATCGCGGCCACCAAAGCCTCGCAGGAATCGGCGCTCCTCGACTGGGATCGCCGCCCCACTCCTCTCTCCTCCGCCTGGACCCGTTAGCCCTCGGTGTTCTGGGTCGTTGGGTCGTTGGTCCGACGGCTATTTGATGGCGGTTGGGGCGACAGGGCCGCCCAAGCCACGCGTGAACGGCAGCGGCGTCGCCGTCAACAAGAAGTCGTACTGTCCGTCGTCCGCACAGTCGGCCGCCAACTCGTCGAGCACCCAGTTCTGACCTTGGGTGAGCCCGATGTCGCGAATGTTCACCATGTGCACCGGTAGCAATGCGGCTGGATCCTCGGGTGGATAGCACTCGAACACGATGGTGTCGGTGGCCACGATCGCCACGTCGTGATCACGAATCCACTCCACACTCTTCAAGCCGATACCCGGTGTCGGGTGCGAGTAATGGACCTTGTCGCCCACCCTTAACCAATGCATCTGCCCGGTTCGCACGCACACAATGTCACCGGGCAACACCTCGAGGCCGGCCTTCGACGCCGCCGCCTCGAGATCGTCGCCGGAAACCGCGTACATCTCGTCGAAGTGATCGACTCCGTGCAGACGCGCGATGTCGAGTAGTACGCCGCGCGAGACCACCGGACCCACCTTCTCGATCCCGAGTTCGTGACTACCGGCATCGTCGACCGAACTCATCGGGACGCCGTTGTAGAGCAGTCCGTCGTATCCAACGTGAGCGAGTGAGTCGAGGTGAGTCGACGCTTGGATTCCCATCGACACCGCGTCGTCGCTCGACGTGAAGTCTCCCGGATCACCCGTGAGTGACTGATTGATCGACACCATCGTGCGTTCGGGATTGATGCGTCCGGGAATGTAACCGAGTTGCATTCCGTCCTCGTCGAACGGATAGGTGAGCGAAAACACCTTGCCTTGTCGCGCTGCGGCCATACCTCGGCGAACCGCGGCCTGATCGATCAAGTTGAGCGTGCCGCGTCGGTCGTCGGCTCCCCACCGACCCCAATTCGAGACCTTGGCGGCCAGTTCGTGGACGTAGTCGGGAAGTGCCATGGGATCAACCGTTCACCAATTCGGCCATGGTGCGCAACGTATCGGGGGATCCACCGACGATGAGAGTGGTCACTCGGCTCTCACGCCAGGCCGCCAGGTCGTCTTTGATCTTGGCCGGCGGACCCACCAGGCAGATCTCGTCGACCATCGCGTTCGGAACCGATGCGATCGCCTCGGCCTGTTTGCCGTTCAAGAAGAGGTCCTGAATTCGATCGACGGCTTCTTCGTATCCGAGTCGACGGAACACATCGGCGTGAAAGTTCATTTCTTGCGCTCCCATACCACCGACGTAAAGAGCGAGGGTGGGTCGCACCCGGTCGTACGCCCGATCGATGTCGTCGTCGATGGCGATCGTCGCTGTGGCGAGAATCTCGAAGTCGTTGGGCCGTCGACGCGCCGTCGGCCGTGCGAAACCCTCATCCAACGACGCGGCGTACAACTCTTCGTGTCGGGGTGCATAGAAGATCGGAAACCAGCCGTCGGCGATCTCGGCGGCCAACGCAACGTTCTTCGGGCCCTCGGCTCCGAGGAAGATCGGCACGTCGGCTCGAACCGGATGCGTCATCACGTTGAGGGCCTTGCCGAGGCCGAGTCCGTCGCGAGCCGGGATCGGATATTCGGGTCCGTCGTTCGTGAGTCGCTCTTCTCGGGCCAGGATCTTGCGGACGATCTCGACGTACTCCCGGGTCCGAGCCAGTGGCTTGTTGAACCGCTGTCCGTACCAGCCTTCGACGACCTGTGGTCCCGAGACACCGAGGCCGAGACAGAACCGACCACCAGAGAGATGGTCGAGAGTGATCGTGGCCATGGCGGTGGCCGACGGGGTTCGAGCCGAGATCTGCACGATGTTGGTGCCGAGGCGAAGTTTCGAGGTGCCCGCACCCCACCACGCGAGTGGCGAGATGGCATCGCTCCCCCACGACTCGGCTGTCCACGCCGAGTCGTAGCCCAATCCCTCGATCATCGACAGCGTCTCAGGAACACCCACCGGCATGGAGCGACCCCAGTAACCGATGTGCCAACCGAGCTTCAGATCACGAGCCATGACGACGACCTCCCCCGCCGCGCCACCGTAGTTCGCCGTGAACGCCACGGGTCACCCGTGATAGGACAGAAGGTCATGGAGATCGGATACACGCCCGAACAAGAGGCACTGCGGGCCGAACTACGCGGCTACTACGACGGATTGCTCGACGAGGCGACGGTGGCCGAGCTCGGAACGAGTCACGGCATCGGTGCGGCACCGCGGCGAGTGTGGAAGCAGATGTGTGCCGATGGATGGGCCGGTATCGGCTGGCCGAAGGAGTACGGCGGGCAGGGTCGCAGCGCGATCGAACAGTTCATCTTCTTCGACGAATCGATGCGAGCCGGCGCGCCCGTGCCGATGCTCAGCATCAACACCGTCGGCCCCACACTCATGAACTTCGGAACCCCGGAGCAGCGGGAGTTCTTCCTCCCCAAGATCCTGGCCGGCGACGTGCACTTCTGCATCGGCTATTCCGAGCCGGGTGCCGGCACCGACCTGGCCTCGCTGCAGACGCGCGCCGTGCGCGACGGCGATCAGTACGTGGTGAACGGCCAGAAGATGTGGACGTCGCTGTCGAGCGATGCCGACTACTGCTGGCTGGCCGTGCGAACCGATGCCGATGCGCCCAAGCACAAGGGGATCTCGATCCTCATCATGCCCATGGACACGCCTGGCATCTCGTTGCAGCCCCTCAATCTGATCGGTGAGCACGACATCAACGCCATGTATCTGGACGACGTGCGCATTCCGGTGGCCAACTGTGTGGGCGGTGAGAACAAGGGCTGGACACTCATCACCAATCAGCTCAATCACGAGCGCGTCACGCTGTGTTCCACCGGAGTGGTCGAGCGCGCGTTGGCCGACACCCTCGAATGGGCCAAGAACACCACTCTCCCCGACGGACGTCGCGTGGCCGATCAGGAATGGGTGCAACTCAACCTGGCACGGGTGCACGCCAAGCTCGACGTGCTGCGCCTCATGAACTGGCAGTCGGCATGGGAGGCCACGCAAGGCGTCCTCGACGTGGGCCACTGCTCAGCCATCAAGGTCTACGGAACCGAGTTCTACCTCGAGGCCTTCCGTCTGCTCTTCGAGATTCTGGGTCCGCCCGGTTATCTGAAGGGTGGTACACCGGGGTCGATCCTGAAGGCCCGCCTCGAAAACTTGTATCGCGGCATGTTGATCCTCACCTTCGGCGGAGGAACCAACGAGATGCAACGCGATCTGATCACCATGTTCTCTCTCGGATTCCCACGGGCGGCACGCTGATGGACTTCTCCTTCTCCTCCGATCAGAACGAACTGCGCAACCTCACGCGTCAGATCCTCACCGATGCCTGCACGACCGAGCATCTGAAGTCGGTCATGCGCACCGAGAGCGCAACTGATCTCGCCCTCTGGAAAACGCTTGCCGATGCGGGACTGGTCGGCATCGGCCTGCCCGAGTCGGCCGGAGGTGGTGGACTTGGCCTCACCGAGGTCGCCATCGTTCTCGAGGAGATCGGACGGGTGGCGGCACCTGTGCCGGCCTTTGCCGTCATGGCGCTGGCGGCGCCAGCCCTGGTCGGACGGCCCGAACTTCTCGAAGGAGTCGCATCCGGTGACGTGATCGTCACTGCGGCGATCCACGAACCGGTGGGGGATGCGCATGTGCCCACCGCCACCGTGGTCGACGGCAAGATCACCGGCACCAAGGTGTGCGTCCCGCACGGCCTGCTCGCCACCCGCTTCGTGGTGACGGCATCCGATGGCGTGTACAGCGTCGAGGCGAACGACCCGAAGGTCAAAGTCGTACGCCAGGACACCACGTCGGGAACACCGGATGCTCTCGTCCAGTTCGATGGCGCCACGGCATCGTGTGTGGGCGGCGCCGATGCCGTCGAGCGACTCGTCGCTCTCGGTTCGATCGGAGCCAGTGTGATGATCGCCGGCGCGTGTGACGCCGCGCTGCGACTCACAGCCGACTACACGAAGTCGAGACAACAATTCGACAAGGCGATCGCAACGTTCCAGGCGGTGAGCCAGCGAGCCGGTGATGCCTACATCGATACCGAGGCCGTGCGCCTCACCGCCTGGCAGGCCGTATGGCGCACCGAGAACGGACTTCCCTCCGCCGAGGCGGTGTTGTCGGCCAAGTTCTGGGCCGCCGAGGGCGCGTGGCGAGTGATGCATGCCGCTCACCACCTTCACGGAGGTGTGGGTGTCGACCGCGACTATCCGCTGCACCGATTCTTCCTGCTGCACAAGCAGTTGGAATTGCAGTTGGGTTCGACGCAACCGAGTCTCGCCCGCCTCGGACGACTGCTCGTCGGCGCCTGACCTCGTTCACGAGACGGCTCGACTCCTAACATCGACCCGATGTCGTCGAACACGAGTATGAACTCCCGCCCGATCCTGCCGCCCGACCCCGATCTACCGCTGATCCACACTCGCAATTACGAGGTGCGGGCCTACAAGGTGAGTGATTCCGAGATCATGATCCGAGGCGCCGTGCGCGACGACAAGGCTCCGGGCCTCTACATCGACAACGACCCCGAACCTCTCACCATTCATCACATGGTGGTCGAACTGCGCGTGTCATACCCGATGTTCGAGATTCTCGACGCCACGACGGAGTTGAAGGAGTTCCCTCATCACGAGTGTCCCGGAATCGCTCCGCACTATCGCAAACTGATCGGTCTCTCGATCGCCCGCGGATACACCCACAAGGTACGTGAACTCTTCGGAGGTCCCCGTGGATGCACTCACACGACCGCCCTCTTGCAGGCCATGGGCCCGGTGGCGATTCAGTGCGGCTGGAGCATGCGTGTGATGACCATGAAAGAGGCCGCCGAGAACGGAACCGCGACTCCCGAATTCTCCCCCGAAGCGCGTGAGCGGGCCTTCGCTCTCAATCTCAACACCTGTCACATCTGGGACGAAGACGGTGAACAGGTGAAGTTGATTCGTTCCGGCGGCACTCTGGGTGCACCGTTGTCGGTGTCGAAGCGTCTCGAAAAACTGGGACGATCACCCGACGAGTGGGCCGAACGTCGGAGCTAACCGATCAGTCGGACTGCCTCTTCTTTCGCCCACTTGTAGTCGGCCTTACCGACGGGAGTTCGCACGACTTCGTCGACCACGAACACGGCTTTGGGCGACTTGTAATCGGCCACGAGAGTACGGGTATGAGCGACCACCTCGTCGGTGGTGACCGAGACTCCGGGACGTAACTGAATCAATGCCGTGACCTGCTCACCCCAGCGTTCGTTCGGTGTACCGATCACGACGGCATCGAACACCGACGGGTGTTGCTTCAATGCCGACTCGACCTCCTCGGGGTAGATCTTCTCACCACCCGAGTTGATGCACACCGATCCACGACCGAGCACAGTGATCATCCCGTCCTCTTCGATCTGCGCGAAGTCTCCAGGGATGACCCACCGCTTTCCGTCGAACGTGGGGAACGTGGCGGCTGTCTTCTCGGGATCCTTGTAGTAGCCGAGGGGGATGTATCCACTCCGGGCCAACTTGCCGACCTCGCCGACCGCACACACCCGTCCGTCATCGGAAAGCACCGTGGTGTCGGGTCCGGTCTGGAACTTGGGTGCCGCAAGCGGACTGCCGTCGTCAGCCCTGGTTCCCGCGGCTCCGGTTTCGGTCGCACCGTAACTGTCCATGATCACGACATTGGGGAGAGCGGCTCGCAACTGCTCACGCACACCCGTCGACAGTGGTGCACCACCATTGCCCACCGAGAACAACATCGACATGTCGTAGGCCGAGGGATCGGCGAGCAGAGCCTCGGCGAGGGGTCTCGCCATGGCGTCACCGATCGTCGACAACGTGTTGGTCTTGGCGCGTGACGCCAGACCGAGCACTTCATGAGCGTCGAACCGCCGACGGCTGTACATCACGAAGGCACCGCCACCGATGATGGCGTTACCCATCACCCACTGGCTTCCACCGTGCATGATCGGACCGATGCCCATGAGACGCATCTTGAACGGCGCGGCCGCCGCTTCTTCGCCCAAGACCTCGATTCGCTCGATGGGCCGGTTCTGACGCATCGAGTTCATGGCTCCGAGAATCGCGTCCTCGGAGCGCCACATCACTCCCTTCGGCATACCCGTGGTTCCGCCGGTGTACAAGATGTACGGGTCGTCACCGGAGCGCCCGGGGAAATCTCGATCGGGTGAAGCGGCCGCCAGCGCCGACTCGTAGTCGTCACCCAACACGATGACGTTCTTCAGCTGCGGGAGATCGACCCGAATCGACTCGACCATGTCGACGAATTCGGGACTCGTCACCACTGCCACGCAGTCGGCGTTGTCGTAGAGATACCGCAGCTCGGCTTCCACGTAGCGGTAGTTCACGTTGACGGCCGCGGCGCCGATCTTGGCGCAACCCCAGAAGGCCTCCACCCACTCGTGGCAGTTGTAGGCGTGGACTCCGACGTGCTGACCGCGCTGAACTCCGAGCGACAACAGGTGATTGGCGAACCGCGTGGCTCGCTCGTCGAGTTGGGCGTACGTGTACTCGACCTCGTTGGTCACGAGCGCCAAGTCATCGGGAACGGCATCGGCGATGACTTCGATGGCATCACCGAGATTGATGCTGCGCGGGTATGACTGGTGCGCCACTGTCATTCTCCTTCGTAACCGTCGAGCATGTCCTTGAAACCGTACTTGTGGTGCGGTCCGATCGCCATGTTCTCGAAGAGTCCGTACCCGACGTGCGTGCGACCCTCACGATCGGTGTAGGTGAAACGAGCCGAGTTGTCGACGATCCCGAAAAGACGCATGGCACCTTCCGGAGTCGTGGTGTCGAGTTCGAAGTTCTGCACGACGAGCGGACCCTGCCACATGCCGTGTCGCCAGTCGGCGTCGTATCCGTAGCCGGTTCCGATTCCGATGTGCACCGGCAACAGAGGTTCGATCTGCATGTCGAACACGAAGCCATCGTCGGCCACCACTCGGAAGTCGGCTCCGGTGCAGAAACGAGATCCCTTCCTGTAACGCAGATCGTGCTCGGGGCGGCCGAGATGCTCGATTCGCCCGTCGTTCCAGATACGGGTGGCTTCTTCCATGACCCGGGACCCGTCAGGGTTCTCCTGCACGATGATCATGAGCGAGTGATCGTCGAAACGCACCGGTGTGTAGATCCAGAACCAACTGAAGGGATTGGAGGCACGAATTCCAGCTGGCTCGCTCTCACCAACCGGGCGCACTCCCCACGAACGATCTCGAGTCCCCCACCACTGGTCGGACGTCAACGAGAACGTCTTGCCACCGACCGTGAGAGTGCCGTCCCAACCACCGGTCTGGGCCAGGCGACACGTATCGAAGATGACTCGGCCGTTCTCACGGATGTAGTGACGAGGCTCCTCGAAGGCCGGCATGGAGCCGGTCCAGGTGGCGTCGATCGAGATACCCCATTCGTTGTCGGTGCAACGCAGGCGCAAGGTCTGCAATGGTTCGACCACCTCGATACTGAGGGGTCCGACACCCGGATTCATGCGATCGGCGTCATCGAGGGCGCCCGAGGCTCGCACCACCCGATGTTGCCCTTCGTGGAACACCAGAAGGTACGCATCGATCACTCCGAGGTTCGGGTACACACCGAGACCGGCCACGAACATGACCGTGCCCGACTTGTCGAAGCCGTTGAAGTAGTAGCGATCGTAGAAATTGCGGTCGCTTGTGGCCGCGTGTCGCATCGGCTCGGCGATCTGATGGATCGGGTAGTCGTCGAGATTGCTGAGCATGAGGTCTCCGTTCGTCAGATGGTCGTGAGAAGAGGGGCCACGTCGGTAGCAAAGGCGACCAACTGATCGCAAAGTTCGTCGCAACTGCGAGCCTTGAATCGAACCTGCAGCTGATTCACACCAGGTGCCGTTCCTTCGAGAATTCGTTCGGCGATCGACGAGGGTGAGCCGTGAATGGTCGCGTCGCCGACGTCGAAAGCGGGAGTTCCGATGTGGAGGAACGGTGTGATGTGGCCGATCATGAAAGGCCCGGTGCGACCGTGCTTCTCACGCTCGGCGGTGAGCATGTCGACCATGTCGGCGTTCGACGGACCTTGGGGCAGCCAACCATCGGCGAGACGTGCGGCACGACGAATGGCGACCGGGCTCGAACCGGCGACCCAGATCGGAGGGCGTGGCGTCTGAGTGGGACGGGGCCGAGCGCCGAATCCGTCGACGAACTCGTGCTCGAGAGCCGCGGCCAGTTCGGGGATTCCCCGTTCGAGGGCCTGTCCTCGACCGGCGAAGTCGACACCGAGGAAGTCGAACTCGGCTTCCACGTGACCGGCACCGATTCCGACCAGGGCGCGGCCTCCGGTCAGGTGATCGAGTGTGGCGAACTGTTTGGCGGCGACTCGAGGATGACGGTACGGCAAGACGTAGACGTGCGTGAGTAATCCGATACGAGACGTGAGAGCACCGAGCCACGACAAGGTCGAGATCGGGTCGGCCCAATGAGTGCCCATGCCACCCACCACCGATTCGGGCAGTGCGACGTGATCGCACACACCGACATACGCGTAGCCATTGTCGTCACACGTGCGGGCCAAACGAGCCAACTCGTCGGGGCCAGCCGTTGCCTCCCAGTCGGCCACGAAATACGAACTCTGCGCCTGGATCGGCAACTGGATGCCGAAGACTCGCTTTCCTTCCGCGATCGTGAACATCTGACCCCCTGCGTCTCCCCTAGGTTCGCAGATCGAGCGCGACGAAGGGAATTCGCGACCCGTGGCCGGCCGAGTCACCCGAAAGAGACCCGACCGGCCACGGCCGACGAGACGAGTCGACTCAGACGAGTCGGCGACGCCTCACGAGCAACATCGCCCCGAGTCCGAGTCCGAGGGTCACGAGGCCGAAACCGAGAACGGTCATCGACATCGAACCCGTGACCGGGATTTCGGCCGGGAAGATGAGGGTCACCTTGTTCACCGTGGCTGTCGCGGTGTTGCTGTCGACGGTTCCACCGGATGCGAAGGCCGTGTTGGTCACGAACCCAGCGGCCATGTCGGCTTCCGTGATCGTGTAGTACGCCGTGCACATCTGGTTCAGATTCACCGAGATGATCTTGGTGGCCGGGCCGCAATTGAACGGCTGGCCTCCGTTGATCTTGTTGTCGGTGATCGTGAACTGGGTGGGTCCGATCGCCGTGTCACCGTCGTTCAGGATCGTGTAGGTGTAAGTGATCACTTCACCGGTGGCGAAGAACGTGTCGGGTGACGCGGTCTTCGTCAGGTTCAGCGACGGAGTGGCCGCAGGAAGCACCGGAGTGCCGGGGGACGGCACGAAGATCGGTGGAACCACCGGTGGAACCACGGGTGGTGAGACCACCGTGACCGTGGCCGACACCATCGGTGACGTCACTCCTCCACCACTCGCCGAAGCCTTGTTCACGATCGAACCGGCGGTGATGTCGGCGGCCGTGACCGTGTACGCCGCGGTGCACGACACGGTGCCGGCGACCGCAAGGGTCGTAGCAGCCGGACCACAGTTGAACGCCGTTCCACTGTTGATCTTGTCGTCGGTCACCGTGAACTGATCCGGGCCGAGTGGCTCGGCTCCGTTGTTCGTGAGCGTGTAGGTGTAGGTGACCGACTGGCCGGCCGCCGTCACCTGCGTCGGCGACGGAGACTTGGCGATCAACAGCACCGCATAGTCCACCGTGGCCATCACTGTCTCGGAATCGAGTTCGTCCAAAGAAGCGAATGCTTCGTTGACGATCTCACCGGCAGTGACGTCGGCCGCCGTCGAGGTGTAGGTGCGAGTACACGACACGGTTTCGTCCGGATCGAGCTCGACCGTGGCCGCACCGCAGTTGAACGCGACACCCTCATCGAGACGATCGTCGGTCACCGTGAACTGGCCAGGACCAAGAGGCAAGTTGCCCGAGTTGGAGATGGTGTAGGTGTAGGTGATCGCCTGTCCAGCAGCACTGAACCACTCGGGAGACGGCACCTTGGCCAACGAGATCTCTTCGCGTTCCAACTCGTTCACGATGGTGCAGACGACTTCTTCGTCGTCTTCGACCATGACGGAATCACCATCCATCTCGGCCTCACCACAGTCCCAACCATTCGGTGACAGGTAACCCTCAGTGCCGTCTTCGGACAGCACGTACTCCCCGGCCGGAACCATCACCTCGGTGACATCGTCCGAACCGGAGATT
>JAQCIK010000037.1:0-13790 GCA_027592035.1 Actinomycetota bacterium
GTCGCTCCGTCAGTGCAGTTCGCACGACGCGGATCTCGACGAGTGCCGACAGCGCTCCTGCTGCCCCGGGATCACCGACCGGGTGCGAAGTTGCCGGTACTCATGGATCCATACGGTGGGCCGCACGCCCAACGAGTGGTCGATTCGTACGCCGCGCATTGCACGTCGCAGTGGTTCGCCGATCAAGGATTCGCTGTACTGGTGGCCGACGGTCGCGGTACACCCGCGCTCGGTACCGAGTGGGAGCGTTCCGTTCATCTCGATCTGGCAACCTCTGTGCTCGAGGATCAGGTCGACGCATTGCACGCCGCTGCTGAGGCGAATCCCGATCTCGACCTCACGCGTGTGGGGATTCGCGGTTGGAGTTTCGGTGGGTACTTGGCTGCCTTGGCCGTGTTGCGTCAACCCGATGTGTTCCATGCTGCGATCGCCGGTGCGCCGGTGACCGAATGGCGTTTGTACGACACGCACTACACCGAGCGATATCTCGGTGATCCAACGGTGAACGCGGCGCCGTACGACGCGACATCGCTCGTTCGTGAGGCGGCATCGTTGACGCAACCCTTGTTGTTGATTCATGGACTGGCCGACGACAACGTGGTGGCGGCGCACACGTTGCAGTTCTCATCGGCACTTCTGGCCGCTGGTCGTTCTCACGAGGTGTTGCCGCTCTCGGGGGTCACTCACATGACACCTCAACCCGAAGTGGCCGAGAACCTCCTCCTTCACCAACTCCAGTTCTTGTCGATCTGGGTGAAAAATCGACTCGTTTCCGACGATTAATTCGCCCAGAACACCAAGGGTCAGAGTTCGGCGTGGAGGAAGCGGGGGCGGTGGGCGAGGTCGAGGCGAATCTCGATCGACTCCGGATCGAAGCCCGCATCACGAGCCAACGCACTCACGGCATCACCTTGCCGGTGGCCGACCTCCACCAACAACGTTCCACCCGGCACGAGCCACTCGCGCGCTCCGCGCACGATCGTCTCGATGTCGCGCAGTCCGTCCGATCCGGCGAACAACGCCGATTCGGGTTCGAACTCGCGCACCGACTCCTCGACCTCGGGATCACCGACTGCGATGTAAGGGGGGTTCGAAACGATCACGCTCACGCGACCGCGCAGCTGATCGGGCAATGCGTCGAACCAGGATCCCTCGGCGATTCGAACATTGGCCGCTCCCCGGCCCGCAGCTGCCACGTTGGCCCGAGCCACATCGAGAGCATCGGACGATGCATCGGTGAGCCACACCTCGGTTCCGTCGACCGGCAACTCGGCGGCGAGCGACAATCCGATCGCGCCCGAGCCGGTTCCGAGGTCGACCACCACTCGCGGACTCACCCGGCGCGCCGCATCGATCGCGCATTCGGCCACCAATTCGGTCTCGGGTCGCGGGATCAACACTCGACGATCGATCATCAAGTCGAGGGTCCGGAACGACCATCGGTTCATCACGTATGCGAGTGGCTCACCCGACCGGTAGCGCGCCACCATCGTGTCGAGTTGCGCGACCATGCGCTCGGTGGCCGACTCGTCGAGAGCAGCGGTGAACTCGTCGCCATCGAGACCACAGGCCGTTTCACAGAGCCATCGGGCCGGGCCACGCTCCCCCAGCACGTCGATCGTCTGTTGCCAGAGGTCGCGCCAGGTGGAGGTCATGTGTCGAGATCGGAGAGCTGGCGGGCCCGCTCGTCGTTGGCGAGGGCATCGATCGTGGCGTCGAGATCTCCGGCCAACACATCGGACAGGCTGTAGATCGTGAAACCGATCCGATGATCGGTGAGCCGATTCTCCTTGAAGTTGTAAGTACGGATCTTCTCGCCGCGTCCACCCGCACCCACTTGCGAGCGACGCACCGCCGACATCTTGGCGTCGTGTTCTTCTTGCGCCAATTGCAACAGGCGTGATCGCAACACCGTCATGGCCCGAGCACGGTTCTGGATCTGACTCCGCTCGTCCTGCATCGACACCACGATGCCGGTGGGAATGTGCGTGATGCGTACCGCCGAATCGGTTGTATTCACGCTCTGACCACCCGCACCACTCGAACGGAACACGTCGACCTGCAGATCCTTGTCGTCGATCTGCACGTCGACTTCCTCGGCCTCGGGAAGCACCATCACCGTGGCCGACGAGGTGTGAATACGTCCTTGACTCTCGGTCACGGGTACACGCTGCACTCGATGCGGCCCACCTTCGTACTTGAGGCGCGACCACGCGTCGTCTCCACGCACGACGAACGTCGCCTGATTGACACCGCCGAGATCACTCGGATCGAATGCGATCGTCTCGGTCTTCCAACCCCGTCGAGCGGCGTAGGCGACGTACATGTCGTAGAGATCACGGGCGAACAGGTTGGCTTCCTCTCCCCCTTCGGCACCCCGGATCTCGATGATCACCGGACGACCGTCGTTCGGATCCTTGGGGAGCAGCAGAACGCGTAGCTCCTCCTCGAGTCGCTCGACGTCGGATTCGGCCTCGTCACGCTCGGCTCGCAGATGCTCTCGTTCGGCGGCGTCGTCGGTGATCTCGAGCAGATCTCGAGCCGCAACGGCATCACTGCGTCGTGATTCAATGCGGCGGATGCACGCCACCACTGGCGTGAGTTCTTTGTACCGGCGCGAGACGTCACGCAAACGCTTCTGATCGCTCAACACGTCGGGATCGCTCAACAACGACTCGACCGTCACGTGCTCGTCGAGCAGCGCGTTCCAGCGATCGGAAGAGTCGTGAGTGGCCATGGCGGTGTCAGGTTACGGAAGGCTGACGCCGAGGATGCGAGCCGGCCGATGCAACATGTCGGCCAGTCGCTTGGTGACCGGAGACGCATCGCGTTCGGGCACCACGATCACGAGGTCGTGATGGTCGCCCGAAGCCGCTCGGGCGTCGGCGGCGAAGGGCACCACATCGAGATCGATTCCCGTCGAGAACACGGCCACGGTCGGGGTCCCGTGGGCGGATTCACCCACCGCCACACACGGGATCGAATCCTTCAGGTTGGGGCGAGGTACCGGGGGCTGCGCAGTCGCGAGACTCCGCAGTCCGGCGATGCTCGGATCGGCCACCACGCGATCGCGCAGGGCGCGCTCGGCGCCGAGCCGGTTGAGTGGATGCGGATCGGCACCCGGTGTTCGATGGGCGTCGACGATGCGAACGATGCGATTCAGCGACTCGGCGGTCGGTGTGTCGCCGTGAATCATGCCGAACGCTTCGCGATCGTGTTCTCCCACTCCCACTTCGAGACGGTGCGCCCCGGTGTGCGGATCGGTCACGGCCCGACACACTTCGAGACCGCGCACCTCGCCGGCCAACACTCCGTGTTCGACCGTGACGGTGGCACCCGATTCGGCGATGAGTGTTTCGAACTGTCGATGTTCGGTGGGCACCTCGGGTGCCGACGGATGCGGTTCGGCCACCGCCGGCAACAACGAACGATCGTCGCGATGCCACACCTGGATGTCGAGGTCGAATGCGGTGGCACGGCGAGCCAAGAGACCGGTCGCCTCCGAGGCGATCACGTGCAGGGTGCGCAACTGATGGCGACTGGCCCAGGCGAGGGCAGCACCCAGTCCGCGCTCGGGTTGTTCGTCGACCAGAACGAACGCCGCATCGTCGGCGACTCCGGCCGCGCCGCGCGACAAACCGGTTGCCGCAGTGAACGACTCGACTCCGAATTGGTCGCGGACGAGAGCCTGAAGAGTGAGAGCGAGAAGACGGGAGTGACGATCAGGATCGTCAGCGAGACCAGTCACGATGAATCATGCAGTTTCTGGTGGCTGATTCGTGCGAAAACCGAGACGAAAGTGCCGCCAGAACGACCAAGTCAGGACTTCTTTTTGGAGGAGCGGTCGCCGTAGCGCTTGTTGAAGCGCTCGACGCGTCCACCGGTGTCGACGAGCTTCTGCTTGCCGGTGAAGAACGGATGGCACTCGTTGCAGAGTTCGAGGCTCAACTCACCCGGGTTGGCCGAGCGGGTCTCGAAGGTGTTGCCGCAGGTGCAACGCACCTTCACGACGTCGTACTGGGGATGAATGTCAGCCTTCATGGAATCGTCCTTTGCTCGCCCGGGGGCTCGGAAAGTGTACCGGGGGGCCACCAGGACCCCCACCGGTCACATCATCGGGGTCTTGGCGATCTCGGCCAGGAACTCGTCGTTGTTCTTGAACTGCTTCAGGCGGTCCATCAGCAACTCGAGGCCCGGGGCCGGGTTGCCGTCAGAGGCCAGGCCCGACAGGACTCGGCGCAGACGCCACACCATCTGGAGCTGCTTGCGGTCGAACAGCAGCTCTTCGTGACGGGTGCTCGACTGGTCGACGTCGATGGCCGGGTAGATGCGCTTCTCGGCCAGACGACGGTCGAGCCGGAGTTCCATGTTGCCGGTTCCCTTGAACTCTTCGAAGATCGCCTCGTCCATTCGGCTGTTCGTCTCGACGAGAGCCGTGGCGAGAATGGTGAGCGAGCCGCCCTCTTCGGTGTTACGAGCCGCACCGAAGAACTTCTTGGGCGGATACAACGCGCCGGCGTCGATACCACCCGACAGGATGCGTCCACTCGCCGGGGCGGCGAGGTTGTAGGCACGACTGAGACGGGTGATGCCGTCGAGGATCACCACGACGTCCTCGCCCACTTCGACACGACGCTTGGCCTTCTCGATCGCGAGTTCGGCGACGTGCGTGTGTTCATCGGACGGACGGTCGAACGTGGACGAGATGACCTCACCACGCACCGTGCGCTTCATGTCGGTCACTTCTTCGGGCCGCTCGTCGATGAGCAACACGATGAGTTCGACCTCGGGGTTGTTGCGCTCGATCGCCGTGGCGATCGTCTTCATGATCGTGGTCTTACCGGCCTTGGGCGGCGACACGATGATGCCTCGCTGGCCCTTGCCGATGGGCGAGATCAGGTCGACGATGCGCGCCGTCATGTCGCCCGGATCGAGCGGATTCTCGAGCTTCAGCTTCTCATCGGGGAAAAGAGCCGTGAGATCTTCGAAACGCGGGCGGCCCTTGGCCTTCTCGGGATCGCCGCCGTTGACGGTCTTGATCTCGAGCAGAGCCGGGTTCTTCTCGTTACGGCCGGCCGAACGCGACACACCGGTCACGTGATCACCCTTGCGCAATCCGTACTGACGGGTCTGCTTCACCGAGACGTAGGCATCGTCGCGACTCGGGAGGTAACCCTTCACGCGCAAGAAGCCGTAACCCTCGTCGCGCAGATCGAGATATCCCTCGACATCGACATTGACCGGCTCGTACGAACCGCCTTCGCCACCGTCGCGCTGGATGTAGTCGCGATCGTCACCCTGCGGACCCTCGTCACGCGGACCCTTCCCACGACGACGGCGACGGCGATTGCGTCCCTCACCGTCGAAGCGGTCGCCGCCGCGATCGTTGCGGTCGAAATTACGCTGCCGATCGCCGTTGTTGCGATCGTTCTGCTGACGCGGGCCGCGATCACCCTGGGAACCTCGGTCACCGCGATCGTTGCGCGGGCCACGATCACCGGACGGCGCACCATCGGCGCTCACGGCCTCGGTGGACGTGGAAATACCTTGTCGCACGAGTTCGGCTTCCCATTCGGCGAGCGGTTCGCCGTCGGCACCGAGCACCACATCGGATCCACCCGACGCGGCCGGCTTCGTGTCGGTCGACGTCTCGGCGGGGGGCGGCGGCACGACGGCCTTGGCGTTCTTCGGCGGGCGACCCGGGCCACGCTTGGCCGGCGCCTCGGGAGCCTCGACCGGTCCGCCCGACGGGCCGACGGTGTCGAGGATCTTCTTGATGATGTCGTCTTTCTTGGAACGGGCGACCGACTTCAAACCGAGGGCCGTCGCGATGGCGACGAGCTGTTCTTTGTCCTTCGATTCGAGCACGGACTGCTCGAGGGCATCTGATGCCACGGGAACCTCTTTCAGGAGGGGAATGAGACTGCGAGTGGCACACGAATCTCGTGCTGAACACGCACACCGACGTTCCCCGTGCCGGTGAAAACATCTCGGTCGAGCTGAGCGACTCGAGGTGGTTCGGGAGTCCGAACGAAAACGACCCTAGCCCCCGACCCCGCGCCCGACAACGCTTTCCGGGGAAATTCGTGGCCGAACGACCACGAACGTCCTGGTCAGACGAGCTGGGCCAAGGTTCGGCCGGCCGGGTCGTAGTACGGGCGGTCACCGTCGATTTCGATGCGACGAATGCGTCGGTACTGACCCACGTGGTCGGCGGCGGCCCGGTGCAGAGTCGACCGTTCGTCCCAGATCGCCACGTCACCTTCCCGCCACGACCACCGACACTGCAAGGCCGGATTCGCGAAGTGACGCTCGAGCATGGCGATGACAGCCCGGCTCTCGTCATCGCTCAACTCGTTGATTCGCCGCAGAAAACCGTCAGCGAACATGAGTGCCTGCTTGCCGGTCTCGGGATGGGTGCGCACGAGTGGATGCACGACCGGTGGATAGTGAGTTCGCAACTGTTCGGCCAACGGACGACGTGCCTCTCCCGACTTCTGGAGAAGAGCCGAGATGAAGGACTCGTTGTCGTGAGTCGCGGTCAGGCCACGCAACATCGCCCGCATCGGTTCCGACAACATGTCGAAGGCCTTGGTTGCCGAGGCCCACAAGGTGTCACCGCCGAATTCGGGAATGACCTCCATGCACAGAATGGCTGCCATCGGAGGTTCCTGAATCCAGGTCACGTCGGTGTGCCATTGATCGGCAACGTTCGGATTGTCGGGGCGATCCTCGATCGTGGTCGGATTCGGCTCGAGCAGACCCTGCAAGCGAGCGATCGGAAAGATACTCGGCTCTCCGAATCGGCGACCCAGATCGATCTGCTCGTCGGCCGTCAGGAACTGATCGTGGAAGAAGATCACCTCGTGTTCGAGGAGAAGGCGACGGATCGCGCCGAAGTCAGTGTTCGGATCACGCAGTTCGACATCGTGAACGAGAGCTCCCAGGGCTCCGGCGACTCGCGTGATGTTCATGCTTCCCTCCGAGCGGAGAGATTATTGAGGCGCCACCGAGCGCACGAACGCCTGCACCGAGGCCAGGTCGTTCGGGAGCGGGGTGGTGCGCTCGGGGCGATCGAACAGATCGGCCAGATGATCGGGCAGGGCGGGCCGTCGGCCCGTGGCCCGTTCGACCGCGTCGGGGAATTTGGCCGGATGGGCCGTCGCAAGGGTGACGACCGGTGACCCGTGCGGCGCGCTCTGACGGGCCGCCGACACGCCAACCGCCGTGTGAGGGTCGATCTGCATGCCGGTGCTGCGGTACACGTCGGCCATGGTGGCCACGGTCGCATCGTCGTCGCAGCGAGCGGCCCGAAACACCGGCTCGATCCAACGGGCGTACTGATCGGGTTCGACGTCCATGCGACCGCTCTGACGGAAACGGTTCATCTGCTCTGAGGTGGCACCGCCATCACGATCGTTCAGCTCGAACAACAGGCGCTCGAAATTCGACGACACCTGGATGTCCATCGACGGGCTGAGAGTGGGCACCACACCGGACGCGACCATGGCGCGCGAGTCGAAAAAGCGAGTGAGGATGTCGTTGGTGTTGGAACCGACGATGAGTTCGTCGACCGAAGCCCCCATCTCGCGCGCGATCCATCCGGCCAACACGTTGCCGAAGTTGCCGGTGGGCACGCTGAAGGTGACGGGCTGACCGCCGAGTGCGTCGACCGCCGCAACGTAGTAGACGATCTGGGCCATCACTCGAGCCCAGTTGATGCTGTTGACCGCCGACAGGTTCAACTCGTTGCGGAACGTCATGTCGTTGAACATGGCCTTCACGAGATCCTGACAATCGTCGAAGGTGCCGGCAACGGCCACGGTGTGCACGTTCGGTGCGTCGACCGTGGTCATCTGCTTGCGTTGCACGTCACTCACACGGCCCTCGGGATAGAGGATCACGATGTCGACGTTGCTGCACGCCTTCACACCGTCGATGGCCGCCGATCCGGTGTCACCACTGGTGGCACCCACGATCATGATGCGCTCGCCGCGCCGGGCGAGCACGTGGTCGAACATGCGACCCACCAACTGCAGGGCCACGTCCTTGAACGCAAGGGTCGGTCCGTGGAACAACTCCATGAGCCACTCGTCGGTGTCGATCTGCACGAGCGGCACGGTCGCCGGATGACGGAACGTCGCGTAGGCGTCGACGCACATGCGATACAAGTCGTCGGACGAGATCTCACCGGCGACATAGGGCGACATGACCGCGTGAGCCAGATCGGCGTAACGGCCGTTCGGAAGATCGGGTAACGACGGATACTCGGTTGGGACGTACAAGCCGCCATCGGACGCGAGGCCGGCCAGAAGCACGTCGGCGAACCCGAGTTCGGGCGCACTCCCCCGCGTCGACACGTACTTCATGCGTTCAGGATCCGATCACGCGCAAGATGGTGCCCACCTGCCGCACCACATCGAGGTCGCGCAACTCGCGCACCGTGGCCTGAACGTCGGACTCCTTGGCGAGGTGCGTGATGAACACGAGTCGGGCGTCGTGACCGATGCCCTCCTGTTCGGCGGCGCGGATGCTCACTCCGTGACGGGCGAAGGTGCCGGTGACGGCGTGCAACACACCAGGCTTGTCGGCCACTTCGAGCGACAACAGATATTCGGAGCTGGTCTCGTCGATCGGAAGCATCTTGGCCTTGCCGAACGAACCGATCGTGCCGTGTGAACCCTTCGAGAGGTTGACGGCCGCATCGATCACGTCGCCGAGCACGGCACTCGCAGTCGGGAAACCACCGGCGCCGCGGCCGTAGAACATGAGCGAGCCCACCGCACCACCTTCGACGAAGACGGCGTTGAAACTGTCGCGCACACTCGCCAATGGATGATCGAGCGGAACCATGGCCGGATGCACACGCACGGCGACACTTCCGGTACTCGCATCACGCTCGGCGATACCGAGCAACTTGACCACGTAACCGAGACGACGGGCCACGGCGATGTCGGCGGCTGTGATGCGGCTGATGCCTTCGTGATACACGTCGCCAGCAACGACCTTGGCTCCGAACGCGATCGACGCGATGATCGCCGCCTTCGCGCCCGCGTCGAAACCTTCGACATCGGCCGTTGGGTCGCGCTCGGCATAACCGAGACGCTGTGCTTCGGAGAGTGCCGCTCCGTAGTCGGCACCTTCTTCGGTCATCTTGGTGAGGATGAAGTTGGTCGTTCCGTTGATGATGCCCATCACGCGACTGATCGGTTCACCGCGGAGGCTCTCGCGCAACACACGAATGACCGGGATACCTCCGGCGACGGCCGCCTCGAACAGGAGATCGACACCGCATTCGTCGGCCTTGCCGAAGAGCTCGGTACCCACGTTGGCGAGCAACTCCTTGTTAGCCGTGACGACCGGCTTACCCGAACCGAGGGCCGTACTGATGAGTTCACGAGCCGGTTCGATGCCACCGATGACTTCGACCACGAGGTCGATGTCGGGATCGGACACCACGGAATGGGCGTCACGCGTGAGAACACCATCGGCGAGATCGACATCTCGCTCACGCGACATGTTGCGGACCGCGACCTTGTCGACGCGCAGTCGGACGCCGGTTCGCGCCTCGATGTCATCGGCCTGGCGGTCGACGAGTTTCACGAGGGCGGCCCCGACATTGCCGCAGCCGAGAACACCGATGCGGACGAGACGTTTCTGATCAGACTGCGCAGTCACGCCTGGCAGGCTACGGCAAGTCGAGGCGGACCAGGTCGTCCATTGTTTCGCGACGCACCACGAGTCGCGCCCGTCCGTCGGCCACGAACACCACGGCCGGACGGGGAACCTTGTTGTAGTTGCTCGCCATCGAGTGCCCGTACGCACCGGTGACCGGAGTCGCCACCAGGTCACCCACCTTCACACCGGCCGGCAGGGCGGCATCGAAGATGAGAACGTCTCCGCTCTCGCAGTGCTTGCCGACGAGCCGCGCCTGATCGGGCCGCTCGGCCGCCACGTCGGTCACGCGAAACGCTTCGTATCCACTGCTGTAGAGAACGGGACGAGGGTTGTCACTCATCCCGCCGTCGACGGCGACGTAGCGACGGATGTCGGGGATGTCCTTCACCGTACCCACGCGGTACACGGTGATCGCCGACGACGCGACGATCGAACGGCCGGGTTCGACCATCACCTTCGACGACAGACCGAGCGACGCACACGCATCGAGCAGAACGTTGCCCCACGAGGCGATGTTGGGGGCCTCTTCGTCGAGCGTGTACGCGACACCCAGGCCACCACCGAGTGTGAGTTCGGGAAGTTCGTACGGTTGCGCGAAACGAGCCATCACTTCGGCGGCCTTGGCGAAACTGTCGACGGCGAACACGTTCGATCCGATGTGGCAATGGAAGCCGACCAACTCGCCACAGCCCGTCTCGTTGACTAATTCGACAGCACGCGCTGCGTCACCGTTGCCGAGATTGAACCCGAACTTCGAATCGTCCTGACCGGTGGCGATGTATTCGTGAGTGTGTGCCTGCACGCCGGGGGTCACACGGATCTGCACTCGCGGCACGGGTAGTCCACGGCGTCGCAACTCGGCGAGGCGATCGATCTCGTCGAAGCTGTCGATCACCACATGACGCACACCCGGACGCGCACCACCTTCGAGAGTGAGAGCCATCTCGAGCTCTTCGACGCTCTTGTTGTTTCCGTGAAGCACGAGACGATCGCCCGGCACGCCCGCATGCCGGGCCACGTACATCTCACCGCCGGTGGCCACATCGAGGAGCAGACCTTCTTCGTGCACCAACTTCGCCATGGCCGTGCACAGGAACGCCTTCGAGGCATAGATCACCTGATCGGGTCCGAAGGCGTTCACCGCCTCACGGCAGCGCGACCGGATGTGGTTCTCGTCGTACACGAAAAGAGGAGTTCCGTATTCCTCGGCCAGGTCGGTGACTCGACACGAGGCGATCGACAACGAGCCGTCGGTCTCGACGGCGGCCCCGTCGGGCAACAAACGCATAGGAACGGCAGGAGTTGTCATGGCATCGACCTCACATCTGCTCCGGCGCGTCGATTCCGAGCAGGCCGAGACCGGCTTGCATCACACGAGCCGTGACGTCGCACATCACGAGCCGCGACGTACGCGTGGGTTCGTCGGCTTTCAGCACCGGACAGTGTTCGTAGAACGAGGTGAACGATGTGGCCAGATCGTACAAGTAGGTGCAGAGACGATGAGGGCTGTATTTCTCGAGGGTGTCGGCAACGGCCGAATCGAAACCGAGTACCGCCAGGGCAAGTGCACGTTCCTGTGGTTCGACGATCGAAGGTTCGCGATTTCGCAACGATGTGCGATCGACTCCGGCTCGTCGGAAAATCGAACAGATTCGGGCATGGGCGTACTGCAGATACGGCGCAGTGTTGCCATCGAACGACAACATGCGATCCCAGTCGAACACGTAGTCACGCACGCGATCAGTGGAGAGATCGGCGTACTTCACCGCGCCGATGCCGACCTGACGGGCGATCGCCAGTCGATCCTCGACGGCCAGTTCGGGATTCTTCTCGGCGACGGAGGCTTCGGCGCGCACGAGGGCTTCGTCGAGCAGATCGATGAACTTCAAGGGCTCACCACTGCGGCTCTTCAACATTTTACGATCGGATCCGAGAACGCTGCCGAACGCAACATGCACGGCCTCGGCCGGTTCGGCGAGCCAGCCAGCCATACGAGCCACGTCGAACACCATCGACAGGTGTTGTGCCTGTGGAGCACCCACGACATACAAGAGGAGATCGGCGTTCAGACGTTCGATGCGGTCGATCACACAGGCGAGATCACTGGTGGCGTAGTTGAAGCCACCCGTGCCCTTCTGCACGATGAGAGGAAGTGGATCACCGTCGCGATTGGTGTACCCGGGAGGGAACACCACGTCGGCACCGTCGGACTGCTCGAGGAGTCCGAGCGCGTCGAGTCGAGTGATCACCTGCGGGAGCAGTTCGTTGTAGGCACTCTCACCCATCAGGTCGTCATCGATGAGCAACACCCCCAGACGCTCGTACACTGCGTTGAAGTGCTTGGTGGAGAGTGCGACCAAGAGTTTCCAGAGGCGAAGAGTTTCGGTGTCACCACCTTGCAGCGACACGACCCGTGCCCGTGAGCGCTCCTTGAACGCGTCATCGGCGTCGAACTTGGCGCGTGCTTGTTTGTAGAAACCGTCGAGATCACCGAGTGAGAGATGATCAGCGGCTTCGGTCTCCCCCAGATCGAGCAGATGCTCGATGAGCATGCCGAACGGCGTACCCCAGTCGCCGATGTGGTTCTCCCGGATCACCTCGTGACCGACGAACTCGAGCATGCGCACCAACGAGTCGCCGATGACGGTGGTACGCAGATGGCCGACGTGCATCTCCTTGGCCACGTTGGGGGCCGAGTAGTCGACGACCACGCGGCGACTCGGTGACGCGCTCCGCACACCGAGGCGATCATCGGCCGACACGGCGGCGATCTCGTCGGCCAGGAAGTCGTCGTGCACGACGATGTTCAAGAATCCCGGTCCGGCGACCTCGAGGGTTGCCCGCAGGCCTTCGAGCTTCAGTGCTTCGGCCAGCACCGCCTCGGCTACCTCACGTGGCGGTCGGCCGAGTTCTTTGGCCAGGGCCAGCGCCCCGTTGGCCTGGGCATCGGCTCGATCCGATGGACGAACCACCGGGTCGACCCCCGGGCGACCGGCCACGGCATCGAAGGCCGGCTGCAGACGTGCTGCCAGAGTCACGAGAGGGTCGGCCATGGCCTCCCATTGTGGCCCGACGAACCGGGTTTCCCCCGCTTCTTTGCCTGGTCAGGCTGGTGCCGGGCGGTCAGTCGACCCTGAGGTACTTGTCGCAGGTGGCGAGCACCGAGGTGATCGAACCACCGTTGACGGCGATCCAGACCTGGGAACTGCGCAACCCACCTCAGGGCGACTCCCACGGCTCCTCGGAGCAGTCGACGCCGTTGAACCACTGCCGTGGATCCTGGACGATGTACTCCCAGTCGTCGGCGAACGGAACCGTTCGCAACCGATTCACGTTGTCTTCGGGATACCACTCGGGTCGCGATTCGGACTCGCAATCCGAACCTCTGTCACCGAACGCCGCGAACAGCTGAGCACCGAGTTCACCGGTGTACACGCACCAGAGATCGAACTCGCCCGTCACTCCGTCGACGCGCGCGTACCCGAAGAAGTTTCCACTCGGTCCGTCGTAGGGCACTTCCTCGATGTACGGGCCGAAGGATCCGAACCAAATTCCGTCCGGCAAGCGATCACCGAGGGTGGGGTCGCCATCACGTCCGCTCCCACAACCCGAACCACGGATCTCGGGATTCCCGAGTGCCGGAACATCGTGATAGTCGAAAGCATCGAGAGTGTGCACGATCGTCGGCGCTGCCGTCGTGGTGGGTGCACTTGTCGTGGTCGGCGCCGCAGTGGTCTCCGGCGCTGCCGTCGTCTCTGGTGCAGCCGTGGTCTCTGGCGCAGCCGTCGTGTCCGGAGCGGCCGTGGTTTCCGAGGCCGTCGTCTCGGGCGCACCCGTCGCTACCGGCACCGCACTCGCTGCCGTTCCCGCTGCCACCGTTCCCTCGGCGGACGTGTTGTTGTCGGAGCCTCCACATGATGCGAGCGCGACAAGGCCGGACAGCAAAATTGCTCGTCGTGCCACGCAACGACCCTAACCCGACGAACTCGGCCGGAATTCCGACCGCTAACCTGACGCCGTTGCCCACGTAGCTCAGTGGATAGAGCGTCTGCCTCCGGAGCAGAAGGTCGTAGGTCCGATTCCTACCGTGGGCGCGCCGATGTCGTCCTCAC
>JAQCIK010000038.1:0-13762 GCA_027592035.1 Actinomycetota bacterium
ACTTCAACTCGGAGATCTGGAACGACTGCGGGATCAACTCCGTGATCAATTGCAGATCCACGACATGACCTCGAGCACGTCGAGTAGTTCGAGTACGTCCGTTGCGCCCGGTGGTCAACAGTCCGGACAGGGAGGAAATTGATGAGAAGTCGACCGAATATTGCCGGATCATTACGTCGGGGAATGCTCGTCGTTCTGATACCCCTCGTGATGGCAGCGTGCGGATCCGATTCCGACGAGGAAGCCGTTCCCACGGGAGGTGACACCTCGGCGAGTGTGGATGGTTCCGTCACGACGAGCACGCCCGATTCGGGCATCACCGCTCAGGACGTCGACGGTGCCGATCCCGAAAAGGTTCTGCTCGCCGCGATCCTTCTCGGTGTGGGTGACATCGACGTCGCCTTGGCCGAAGGTCTCGTCACTGCCGACGAGGTCGATCTCGCGGTAGCGGCCCTCGAGACGGGGACGCTGACCGAGTGGTCCGACCGTGCCACGGCAGGTGGCTGACGATCAGACCGGAAGACGGAAGTCGGTCACCTGGGCGTCGTCGGCACCGGTGTCGGCGAAGTTGTCGTACGCCCGTGCGTCCATGAACTCACGCCACGCGAAGGCTCGGTAACGCGCTCCCGTCTCGCACAATTCGGGGACGGGAGCGATCACCGAGTCGCGTGGAGGGTTGAGGAAATACGGGATGCTGAATCGACGTGACGTCGTCATGGGTAACACGCGGTGAACCGCCGCCCGATAGCGGTCGTTCGTCCAGGCCTGCATGCAGTCACCGAGATTCAGCACGATCGTTCCGGGAACCGGTGGAACGTCGATCCAGCCGTGTTCGGACGACTCGGCCTGCAGCCCGCCGGTGTCGTCCTGGAGGAGCACCGTGAGCACTCCGGGATCGGTGTGGTATCCGAGTGCAGTGTCGCCGAGATCGGCGAGACCCGTTCGTTGATCTTCGGGAACGGGATCACCGACGGTGTAATGGTTGAGACGGATCATCGAACCGCGACGGTCGCCGATCACGTGGCGCCGGGACTCGGGCCCGAGGTTCAAGAGTTGGTGGACGATCGAAAGAGCCTTCGAGGCCAGATCGTCGAAGGCGTCGTAGAGAGCGACCATGGCGTTGCGAAAGTCGGGTCGATCGGCCGGCCAGCGGTTCCGGGCGTCGTGAGGAGGACTCGTGGGGTCGACGAAGTCGAACACTTGCTTGTGGTCTCGTTTGCGCTTGGTCAGTTCTCGGTCGTAGTACCCGAGGGGGTTCCCCTGGTCGCGCATGATCGACTCGTGAACCGAGCGGTCGTCGTCGAAGAATTCGGCCGTCACCCTCCAGGTGCGGGCGATCAGGTCGTCGAGGCCGTGCCCCGAAACCAGGAAGAAACCGTGATCACGGCACGCCATGTCGAGGGCATCGAGAGACGTGGCATCCGGACGAGAGACGTCGACCACCGGAACCTTGTTCATTCCTTGATCCTGCCATACGTCCCTCCGAGTCGACCACGGGCTATCTTTCGCTGACCACACGAAGGAGAAGACATGTTCCGTACCGTCCGCCCACTCGTCTCGCTGCTCGCCGCCGGCCTTTTGGTCCTCGGCGCCTGTGGAGGTGACGACTCCGGTTCAGTCGGCAATTCGGACTCGGCCGACCAAGTCTCGTCGGACGACGAAACGTCCGACGATTCGAGTTCTGGTAAAGGGGGGGCCGAGGAGCTCCGCAGCGAATTGAACGCTGCCGTCGAGGCGCTTCCCGAGGCCGAGTACAAGTGCACACCGGACGAGTACTCCATGACCACGGCCCTCAAGTCCACCTGTATCGGGTTCACGTCGCTCTTCATGGGGACTCATGCCTGGGCCGACGCATCCTCGGCCGACGCCCAGATCGGTTCGGAAATCATGTGTACCGTCGATTCTCCGATGGGTGAGTTCCGATTCCTGAAGGGTGAAACCTGGGCGATCAGTGCGATCCCGACGAGCGGCTCGACGGCTGACAAGAGCGCCGAGATCGATGCTGCCTTCTCCGAGCTGCAGGCCTCGCTCGGTGGCGAGCAGTCGTCGGTTCCCTGCGGCTGATTCCGTCGTGATGGGGGACGAAGTCTGGGGCCCGGTTGCGGACGCGATTCGCTTCGCGGCCGGGTGCATCGACTTCGACCCCGATCCGCTCAACGACCGCGAGCGTGCCGACGGTCATCGTTACGTCCAATTGATGGTGTCGACGGCGGTTCAGTACTCGCTCCTCGACGCGTCACCGTTCGAACCGAGGTTCATCGCCCCACTCGAACCCACGCGCTGGCTCGGTGCGAGCGGACCCGACATCGATTACGACGTGGCAGTCGTTCAGCCCGGGGTGCGTCATCTCATCTCTGGGCGTCGTGGTGAGAGTTCGTACGTCGGCATCTGCGTGTACGCCAACGACGGTGAGCGTGGCGCGACGGCCATGGTCGACAACGTCGATGTCGATTCGCTCACCGACGCCAACGGTCGATTCACCTACGAGTTCGAGCATCCCGACGCGGCAAGGGTGATCATCCGTCAGTACTTCCACGATCGGTCGTCTCAGTCACGTGGTGAATGGACGATCGAACGGCTGGTTCCGGCGCCGGCGATCGATATGTCCCAGAATCCGTCCGTCGTGGCGGCGCGGGTGGCTCGCATGGTCGACACGATTCGCTGGAACGCGCAGCTCAATCAGTTGTGGGGAGCCGGACTTCGCGATTCGCCGAATCGACTCGTGTTGCAGTCGGCCGAGGAGATCGTCGCCGCCGTTCCGAACCCCGACGTGACGTACGCCTTCGGTTGGTGGCGGCTGACTCCGAACCAGGCTCTCGAAGTCACGCTCACACCACCACCCGACTGTCGTTACTGGTCGTTACAGGTGGGGGATCGATGGTTCCAGGCCCATCCCGATCGCAACATGAACGTCAACGATCGTGGCGTGACGCCGAATCCCGACGGAACGGTGACGATCGTCCTCGCCGAACGAGATCCGGGTCGGCCCAATTGGCTCGGCACGTACGGCCACACCCTCGGCACCATGTTCTTCCGGTGGCTGCATCACACACCGGCCGTGGCTCCGGAGTGTCGAGTCGTCGACCAGTGATCGTCGACCAGTGATCAGCGATCAGTGAGACACGTCGTGCCCGACGTCGATTCGGAGTCGATTGGCTGAGAGTCGGAGGTGGTTCCGTGCCACGAGATGACCATGTTGCGGCGATCCTTTCCGACCGTCATGTTGCCGAAGCGGTGATCGCTGACCTCGAAGCAGCAGGGCTCGGGAGCGAACGTCTGGGTGGACTCACGCTCTCCCTTGCTCTGATCCCGAGTTTGGCCGTCGGGGGGATTCTCGGAGTCTCTCTCGTCGGAGCGGCCTGGGGCGCGATCTTCGGTGGACTGATCGGTGCCGATGTCGGTAACGTCGAATGGAATCGACACGAGGATTTCGCCTTCGAAAATCTCGGCGAGGACGAAATCTTGGTGATCGTGAAAGCGCACGAACGCGAACAGTTGTGTCGTCAGATCTTCACACGACACGGGGTCGGCTCCTGACGGACGGGACCCACCCCGACTAACTTGAGTCGGAATGACGATTCTGGGCGCCGCATCCAACGACACCTTCACGTCGACTGCGCTGGTGCTCGCAATCGTCACCGTCGTGGCCTTCGTCGCTCACCGGGCCCGCCAACCCTTGATCGTCGCCTTCATCGCCGTCGGTGTGATGGTCGGGCCGTCCGGTTTCGAGATCATCACCGAATCCGAGCCACTCGAACTCTTCGCCGATCTCGGAATCGCAGTGCTCCTGTTCCTGGTAGGCCTGAAACTCGACCTGCACCTCGTGCGATCGATGGGGAAGGTCGCATTGGCGACCGGATTCGGCCAGATCGGCTTCACCGCGCTTTTCGGATTCTTGCTCTCGAGCTTGCTCGGCCTGAGCGCTCAGGAGTCGCTCTACGTGGCGATCGCCCTCACGTTCTCCTCGACGATCATCATCGTCAAGATCCTGTCCGACAAACGGGAGCTCGAGAAGCTCCATGGACGTATCGCCCTCGGGTTCCTGATCGTGCAGGACATCGTTGTCGTCATTGTGATGGTGGTGCTCAGCACTCTCGGTACCGACAGCGATTCGGGTGTCGGATGGCAGATCGGACGCATATTCCTGACCGGCGTCGGGCTCCTCGTCGGCACCTGGGTGTTGACCTTCTACGTGATTCCACGATTGCTGGCCATGGTGGCGTCGTCACAGGAACTCCTCATCATCACCTCGGTCGCGTGGGCGGTGTCGGTCGCTGCCTTCAGCGACTGGCTCGGCTTCTCGGTGGAGGTCGGCGCATTCTTGGCCGGCTTCGCACTCGCATCCACCAACTATCGAGAGTCGATCGCGTCGTCGTTGTCGGGGCTACGCGACTTCCTGTTGCTGTTCTTCTTCATCGACCTCGGTATCGGGCTCGATTTCTCGGCCATCGGCGAACAAATCGTGCCGGCGATCGTTCTGTCGATCTTCGTGCTGATCGGCAAACCGCTCATCATTCTCATGATCATGGGAGCCATGCGTTATCCGAAGCGGGTCTCGTTCCTGGCCGGTGTGGCGGCTGGACAGATCAGCGAATTCTCACTGATTCTCATCGCCCTCGGTCTCGAACTGGGTCACGTCGACAACGGAATCGTCGGCCTCGTCACATTGGTGGGTCTCGTGACGATCGGTCTCTCGACGTACCTCATCAACTATTCGAACCAACTCTTCGACCGCCTGAAGAGGCCTCTCGGATTCTTCGAACGGGAGCGACTGCGTGACGATCTCGACGTCGACGAGGATGTGGTGGATTTCATCGTGTTCGGGTACGGCCGGTTCGGTCGACATCTGGTCGAGCAGTTGGCTCGGTCGGGCCACCGGGTGTTAGTGGTCGACTGGGATCCATATGGCCGCCTGCACGTGACGGATCCGGAACTGGCGTCCTTGATCTCGATGCGCTTCGGCGACGCCGATGATCCGGAGTTTCCGGGAACTTTGCCGATCAACTCGGCGACCTGGATCGTGTCGACGATCGCTCGCGTCGACACCAGTCTGGTTCTCGCACGCTCACTCCGTCGGTGGGGGACCACGGCGCGTATCGCTGTCACCTGTCTGTCGACCGGAGAGAGTCTGAAGCTCCGTCAGGACGTGGAAGACGGCGTCGTCGACCTCGTGCTGCAACCTTTCAGCGACGCGGCCGACGACGCCATCGACGCACTCATGCGTCACGGGGGCTGAGTTGACATGTCGACAATGAGCGAACTGATGCCGGCCATCTTCGTCGGACATGGCAGCCCCATGAACGCGCTCGACGACAATCGGTACACCCGTGCGTGGCGAGACATTGCGCGGTCGTTCCGTCGGCCTCGTGCCATCGTCGCCGTGTCGGCGCACTGGTACATCGGAGCCACGGCGATCACGACGATGGAACGGCCGAAGACGATTCATGACTTCTACGGTTTCCCACCCGAGTTGTTCGCTGTCGACTATCCCGCACCGGGATCGGCGGCGATCGCTGGCGAAGTGATCGATGCCCTAGCTGGATTTTGGGTGGGGCGTGACGTCGACAGTTGGGGGATCGATCATGGCACCTGGTCGGTTCTCGTGCACATGTATCCCGAGGCCGACGTACCGGTGTTGCAACTGTCGATCGATGCGACCAAAGACCTCGAGTATCACGTGAACCTCGGACGGGCTCTCGAGGTGCTGCGACATCGCGGCATCTTGGTGATCGGTTCGGGCAACATCGTGCACGATCTCGGATCGATCGATTGGGAGATGCCCGACGGTGGATTCGATTGGGCTCACGAGTTCAACGACGACGCGCGCCAGGTGTTCGAGTCGCAACCCGGAGATGTCTCTCGTCTGGCTGATCACCCGAAGTTCCGACGGGCCGCTCCGACACCGGAACACCTCCTGCCCGCGTTCTACGTGGCGGGAATGGCGGCGGCGGCTGGCGCGACTCTCGAACGCTTCGTCGACGGCTACGCCTACGGCTCGCTGTCGATGGACTCGTACGTGTTGCGCTGAGGCGCACGGGTCAGCTCGGCCAATCGAGGCCGGCCGCGTCGACGGCTTCACCGATGAGGTCGACGAGACGTGACGGGTCGCCGGCGATCGATGAGATTCGTTCGTCGTCGAGGAGCACCACGAACCCGGTCGATGTCTCGGCGATCACCACCGGTGCCGTGTCTCCACTCGTACGACGTACGTCGTCTGGTTGATCGTTGCGGTGATACGTGTCGAATGGGACCGGCAATGATGAACGACAGCGTTTCCAGGTCGACTTCTCGGTGAAGGTGGCGTGGGTGACGTCGCACAACGAGCAATGACGACGTCCGAGTCGGGCTCCGATCCAGTAGGCGACTTCACCGCGCAGAGTGCCGTCGGCGTCGTACACGCCGATCAGTCGATTGATTGTCGCCATGAGCGAACCGTATCGACGGTGACGAGGCGATGCTCAGTCGAGTCGGTCCATCATGAGCCGAGCGACCATCGGAGCGGCGTTCTGATTCTGGCCGGTGACGAGGTTGCCGTCGACGACCCAGTGATTGGCCAGGAAATCTCGACGGCCGGTCTTCGACTCGAACAACGCACCCACGGCTCGCAGTTCCTTCTCGGGATGTTGCGGTGTGGCGGTGATGCCGAGTTCGCGTACCTGTTTGTCGGTGACGGCCGAGATCCGGCGACCCTTCACCAAGGGTGAGCCGTCCACGTCGCGAGCTTGCAGCAGTCCGAGAGGTCCGTGGCACACACCACCGATCACGGCTCCTCGTGCGTTGGCAGTGGTGATCTGCTCGCCGAGGACGGTCGAGGTGCCGAGGTCGAAGGCCGCTCCCCACCCGCCAGCCAGGTACACGATGTCGTAGTCGGTCATGTCGAGATCGCCGACCGCGAGTGAGTTCGTGAGGAGACCGCGCAGCGTGGTGTCGGCGAGCAGCCGGTCGTCGGCATCGGTGCGAAGAGCCGGTTTGAGAGATTGCGGATCGACAGGGATCTCACCTCCGCGCGGGCTGGCCACGTCGACGGACATGCCGGCGTCGAGGAACACGTAATACGGAACGGTCAGTTCGCTCGCGAACACGCCCGTGGGTCGACCGACATCGAGTTGCCCATGATTGGTGGCAATCACGAGGGCGCGTCGACCACTCATGTCGCGCGTGACCTGCTGGGTGTCGTCGGGGTGAAGGCCGAGCCGTTGCAGGACTCGACGAGCTGCTTTGGCCGGCGGAGGGGGAGTGGGGCGAGGACCACTTCGACGCGCTGCCACACGATCGCGCACGCGCTGTTGGACGCGCTGCTTCACGAGTTGTTGAACAAGATTTCGAGGCGGCAACAACGGAACCTTGTCGATCTCGACGATTCGACTGGTGGCGTACGGCCAGGGTTGGTTCCGTTCGGGAATCGAGTGGTGGCGCTGTTCCTTCAATCGCTCCTGCAGGTGAGCGAACACGTCGGCGGCCGTCGCATCCTCGGCTCGATTGGCCATCTCGACAGGATCGGCGTCGAGGTCGTACAACTCCCACTGATCGGCCAACACCGTGGTGCGGTAGCGGGGCCCACCGAGTCCGTCGCTCGCCAGTTGGCGCACTCCAGGCTCGGTCCATGTGGACGGGTCGTCGAAGGTACGTACCAACTTCCAGAGATGGCCGGCTCCACCGGGCGCCTCGGAGTCGTGCACCCGTCCGACGATTCCCTCGAAGTTGGTGGCGACGTGATCAGCGACGTTGATGCGCAACAGGCCGGGGGCGTCTGATGTTCGCCCATTGCCGCGCGCCACACCACTCGCTCCGGTGTCACCTTCGGGCATGTTGTCGCGCGTCATGACGTACACCGTGCGGTCGCGATCGGCATCGGCTCCGTCGACCACCGGCATGAGGTTTACGCCGGGGAGAGGATGTACTTCGGAGAAGTTCGTGGCGAGTTCGGAGGCGACACTCTTCTCGTCGATCGACGCTGCGGCCAGAAGTGTGGGAACGAGGTCGACGTGCGACGACGGTGCATCCACGTGACGACCGGTAGTCGCGTGTGAGCCCACGCGAGCGATCGAGAAGGGAACTCGAGTCGCCTCGTCGTACAACTGGAACCACTTCTGGTGCAGGCCGCCGTGGGCGCCGAGAAGCTCACCGTGGTCGGCTGTGCGCACGATCACGGCGTCGCCGTTCGTGCTCGTCGTTCCGTCGATGACGGCTCGGCGCACTCGATCGAGAGGTCCGTCGACCGTGGCGTGAAGTCGGTAATAGAGATCGCGGTAGGCCTGATGGTTCTTGGAGTACAGCGCAGCCACGGTGTCGCCGGGTCCGTAACACGAGGGATAGGCGGCTCGATAGGCGATGTGCGCGGCGGGTTTGTGGCGGAGGTCCTCGAAGTCGGATGGTGACATCGGAATCGACGGCACGACGACGCCATCAAGTTCTTTCGGCATGCCTCGCTGAACCCAGAGCGGGAACAACACGATGTCGTGGGGGTTCACGAAACTGGCGACGAGTAGGAACGGCTTCAGTGCGTCCGCATCACCGGCGGCACGACGGCGGTAACGATCCTCCAGCCACGCCACAACCCGCTCGGCGATGAGCGGATCGCGAACGAGTCCGCAGTTGGCGAAGAGACCTCCGTGAGGTTCGGGTCCGACCCAACCCGAGAATCCGAACGGACCGAGTGGGTCGGCGTCGAGGTACGTCTGCACGTTGTGGGCGATGACATCACCTTCGGCGGTGTTGGTCGGTAGTGGTTCGCCGTCGGAACCGTGAAGATCGGCGTGGGTGATGTGCCACTTGCCGTCGTAGTGGGTGTCGTACCCGGCGGCGCGGAACCAGTTGCCGAGTGTGGGAACTTCGTTCGGGCGGAGCCAACGCATCCGGGAGTCGTCGGCCATCTTTCCGAGACCATCGGTCTGGGTCACACCATGCAGATCGGGATACTGGCCCGTGAAGAGGGTCGGGCGACTCGGAACACAGGCGAGCGACCCCGTGTAATGACGATCGAAGGTGACGGCGTTGTCGTCGAACCACGATGCACCGTCGAGGGTGCGACGCCAAGCTCTGATCTCATCGTTCTCGTACGGGGGAGCGGCGCGCTCCTCGTCGGTCATGATGATGATGACGTCGGGTCGAGGCGTCACGACGTTGCCTCCTTGCTCGAGATCGACGCCGAGCGGGACGCGAGTCCGGCCAGCATCATGTCGGACGCAAGTGCCATGCGCTCGAGCGCTTTGCCCGCAGCGAATTTCTTCACCGGATTGCGACCGGTGTTGATGGTGGTCGTCAAGGCAACTAGCGTGCCTTCATTGTTCGGGCTGAGCGTCCAGGTGTTGCGAGGACTTCCGACGATCGGTGGCAGGCCTTCGATGTCGTAGGCGAGAGTTCGCCCTGGTTCCCATGCGACCACCCGCTCGACCAGAACTTGACGAGCGATCTGCACGCGACGTGTGGCTCCAACGCCTTCGGAGGACTCGCCGAGGAGACACGAATGTCCGATGAGCGGAACCCACGTTGCGATGGCTCCGAAGTCGGCGAGAACCGACCAAGCGGTGGCGGGCGTCGCATCGATTGTCACTGACTTTTCGACTTGAACCACCATCGTCGAATCGTAGGTAGTGGCAGTTCAGTTGTCAATTGTCGGCAGCGGTGGTGATGGGTAGCGGAGTACGGTCAGCGCATGAATCGGTTGCCCCAAGGTTCGACGCGCGGACTACGTCATCTGGTTGCATCTGCTGATCACCTGGCGGCACGGGCCGGTGACTTGGTGTTCGCCGCCGGTGGAAATGCGGTCGACGCAGCGATCGCCACCAACGCAGCAATCGCCGTCACCGGACCGCACCTGTGCGGCATGGGCGGCGATCTCTTCGCGTTGGTTCACACGCCGGACGGCGTCGCTGCACTCAACGCGAGCGGACGCGCCGGGTCGGGGGCCGATGCTGATGCGTTACGAGCTGCGGGTCACACGTCGATGCCTCTTCGTCACGAGGCGGCCTCGGTGACGGTGCCTGGGTGTGTCGACGGGTGGATCGCGCTTCACGAGCGATTCGGGTCCCTTCCGCTGTCGACGTTGTTCGCTCCTGCCGTCGATCTGGCCGAGAACGGGTTTGCGGCCAGTCCGCTGTTGGTTGCCGCGGCATCGCGCGTCGACGACGAGGGCCGACGCCAGTTGCACGAGGTGGTGTCACAGGCGACTCACGTTGGCGCGCGAGTTCGTCGACCGGGTGTCGCTCGTGCTCTGCGCGACATCTCGGAGGGCGGACGAGACGCGTTCTATCTCGGCGAGTTCGGGGACGGACTGCGAGCGCTCGGACGAGGGTTGTACGACGTCGAGGATCTGCGTCGCCACTCGGCCGATTGGGTCGCGCCTCTCACCGCTGATGTATTCGGGGTGCGTTTGCACACGATCGGCCCCAACTCGCAGGGCTACCTCACGTTGGGAGGTGCACTCGTCGCCGACACTCTCGACCTGGGCTCGTCTGCCGATGATCGTTGGGCCCACCTTCTCGTCGAGTCGGCCAAGGTGGCCGGTCACGATCGTCCGAGAGTTCTTCACGAGCACGCCGATGGGGACGCGCTTCTCGACGCGATTCGGGCGCGTGCCGGCTCGATCGATCTCGAACGTTGCAGTCAGTACATGTCACCCGGAATGCACGGTGACACGACGTATCTCTGCACGGCCGAGGTCGGGGGTATGGCGGTGTCGCTCATCCAGTCGAACGCCTCGGGTTTCGGCTCGTGGCTCGTCGAGCTGTCCACTGGTATCAATCTCCACGATCGTGGTCTCGGTTTCTCGTTGGCGCCGGGTCATCCCGCCGAATTCGGCCCGGGCCGTCGACCGCCGCACACTCTGTCGCCTGCGCTGGCGACCCGAGGTGCGGATCTCGTGTCGGTGTTCGGAACCATGGGTGGTGACGCCCAGCCGCAGATCCTTCTGCAGATCGCGGCGCGCATGTTTCGAGACGGTGCGTCACCGGCGACAGCGATCAACGCGCCGCGTTGGGCACTCGCCAGACCCGCCACCGGATTCGACACCTGGGACGACCCGACGACGCAACAGGTCGAGATCGAAGCGCATGCTCCCGAGGCTTGGCGTCGAGGTCTCAAGGCGCGTGGGCATCGGGTGTCGGTGCTTCCGGCTTTCGACTCGGCTTTCGGACACGCGCACGCGATCGTTCGAGACGGTGACGGACTCGTTGGCGCGGCTGATCCTCGGGCCCGAGTGGGTGCCGTCATCGAACGTTGACGGATATCGCGTTGGACGGGCCGCACAGAGGGCGTTCACTTCGCTGTGCCGAGTGATCATTCCTGGTCTCTGGTCGGTCTCAGGCTCACGATGGTCCCGGTTGCTGCCAGACCCCACCGGTACGGTGACGTCATGGCGTTCGGACAACCTTCTGGCCCGCCGGCGACGGCGGCTCAAATGCGGGAATTGCTCGCTCTCGTCGTGGCGGCTGGTCACAGGGACTTCCGGGACGCCCGAGGACCCCTCCAGTTGACCCAGCGTCAGGCCGCGGGCAAGTTCACCAGGGATGAAGCCGACCACTACATCGACCGACTCGTCGCTGAGGCCGAGTCGGGGCCTGTCACGACCGTTGCCCAAGAGCCCACCGTGGCCCGGGTCCCGCGGGTCGCTCCTCGGCGATCGTCGGACCCGGTGACGACCCGATCACTCGATGGGGTCGCCAGCGAAGACCTGGCTGCGGAACTGCAGTCGCGTGGCTGGGTCGTTCTCCAACCCTGAGTGAGCCCGGCCCGAGGTTGCCCCGGGTCACTGCAGCGGGTCCTGGTAGATGAGCACGCATGACTGCGACGTGCGATCGAAGTGTGGGCACGCCAGGGTGTGTCCACATGCGCCCGTCCGGTACGCACCGACTCACATAAGTGGAGCTGGGGGGAAACCACCGTACCCCCGTTACGTATGGCTTGGATGCCTGTTCTGGCCTGATTACGCCAAGCGATTACGCCTAATGATTACGCCAAGCACACGGTTTGAGCGAACATGGTGCCAGTCGGTACGGTCGCGCCCTGATGACGCGCCGCTGGCTCCAGTCGTACAATGTGGGGTCATGTTCAGCTTCGACCCGAACCGTTCGTACATGATGCCGGCGCATTTCGGTCCTCGACAGTTCGACCCGCGCGCATCTGGTTGGTACCACGATGTCACAGCGATCACGACGTCATACGTGACCGACCGGGATCAACTCTCCCAGTACGTTCCGGCGCCCTTCGTCGTCACTGACGAGGCGGTCGTGACGGTCGTCTACGCGAACAATCGTCGCGTCGATTGGCTCGCAGGGCACGGATACAACCTGATCGGTGTGAGCGCCTCGGTGCGTTTCAACGGCGACGCCGACGTCATCGACGGACAGTTCACGTTGGTGATGTGGGAGAACCTCACCGACCCCATTCTCACCGGACGCGAGCTGCAGGGGGTTCCGAAGCTCTACGCGGACATCGAGGATCATTCGGTGATCGGTGGCGTCTGGCACACCAGTGCGAGCCACTTCGGGCACAAGATCATCGATCTCTCCGCACGCAACTTGCGCGAGCCGACCGCCGACGAGATCGCCGCCGCGGCTGATGGCGGCGAGAACACGTCGATGGGGTGGCGCTATCTCCCGGGCGTCAGCGGATTCGGAGAGACGACGAGTCAACCGACTGCCTTCCCCTCGCAGAACGTCATCACCGAAGCCTGGGTCGGCGACGGTGCCGTCGAGTGGCAGGTGCTGTCGTGGGAGCAGAATCCGACGCAGTTTCACATCGTCAATGCGCTCGCCGGTCTCCCCGTGCTCGAACAGCGGCCAGCGATCGTGAGCAAGGGCAGCACCAACCTCATCCTGCTCGATGATCTGCCGAGGGCGATTTCGTGACGACGGACTTCGAGCACGGCGGGCCCATCGATGAGATCCGAACTGTGGCCTACGTCGGTGCGGGGATGATGGGTTGCGTCAACTCACTTGTTGCGGCAGTGTCCGGCTACCAGGTCGTGTTATATGACGCATCGGTAGACATGCTGGCCTCGGTCGTCGAACGGCAAGCAGGCATCGGGGCCTACATGGTCGGTATCGGGTACTGCACGCCAGATGCACTGACGGCAGGATTGGAACGAGTGACCACTGCTTCAGAGCTGGCCGCCGCGCTCGTAGGTGCCGACCTGGTCAGTGAATCGATCTACGAAGATCGCGAGGCCAAGCGCTCCGTCTTCGAAAGGGTCGAGGAGCTCGCTTCCTCCGACACGATCATCACGACCAACACCTCCGCACTCATGGTCTCAGACCTTGAAGACGCCGTCGCGCGCGGCGACCGCTTTGCGGCGCTTCACTCCCACCTCGGCGCACCGCTCTACGACATCGTCGGCGGGCCACGAACATCGCCCGAAACGATCGACATCCTTCGCCGCTTCGTCGAATCACTCGGCGGCACTCCGATGGTGCTGAAGAAGGAGCACCCCGGATATGTGTTCAACTCGATGAACGGCCAGGTCATGCTGATGGCGATGCAGCTCGTCCTCGACCGACGCGCCACCGTCGAAGACGTCGACAGGGCCTGGATGACCGATCGCTCTGCATCCATTGGCCCATTCGGGATGATGGATCTCTTCGGTCTCGACCTGATGCGTGACAGTTGGAGCACACCAACGAACGACGCACACCGCGAGGCTATTCGCAAGCGGGTCGAGCCGTTCCTCGCCGAGATGGTCGATGGTGGCCGCCTCGGGCAAAAGTCGGGCTCTGGCTTCTACACCTATCCCCAGCCCGCCTACCAGCAAGCGGACTTCGCTGAT
>JAQCIK010000012.1:0-60952 GCA_027592035.1 Actinomycetota bacterium
GCGTCGGGATCGAGGACGGACGCCATAGGGGGACAACCCTACCGGCGGGTCACTTTCAGCAGGTCGTGGAGAGGGTCTTGCTGGCGGTGGTTGCCTTGCCGACCACCGGAGTCGCCGTAACCACCAGTTGGAAGCTCACGGTTCCTTGGGGCACCTGCACCTTCAGATTGCTCGCTCTCCAGATACCGAGGGCACCACTCGTCATGGGGAACGGACCACTGCGGCCGATTTCGACCGCGTCCTTACGCAGGTACCGCGCTTCGACAGTGACGGTCGAGACTTTGCCAGTGATCTGTGCTTGGGCCGCAAGTGACACACAGTTGGTCAGCGAACCATTGACGTTGCTGACTGCGATCGTCGTCCCCGCTGGACTTGTTGTTGTGGTCGTCGTGGGGGAGGACCGCTCGATCGTTCCGAACATCGTGGCCGTTCTCGTGGGCGAGGTCGAACCGCCGGCGGCCGAGGTGGTGAAGGTGAGCGTGTGCGAGAACGATCCGGACGGGAAGTTCTTGGTGTCGGCCACGGCACCGGCTCGATCGAAATCGACGCCGAGCGACGTCTGTTCGCCGGCGGCCAATGTCCTCGAGGTCGGTGAGGTCGTGAACTTCGACGACGACACGGCGGTCGTGAACGACACCGGGAAAGAGTTCGGATTGAAGAGGACGACTTTCACGGACGTGCCGTTCGGACCGAAGTCGAGTTTGGTGTTCGAGACCTGAATCGACTGCACGACGACCGGAGCCTTGGTGGTGGTCGACGATGGTGTCACTCGGGCGGCTTCCGACGTGGTGGGCGCATCGGTCGGCGGCACCACAGGAACGATCGGCGCGTCCGGCGCGGACGATGACGGCGCTGACGTCTCGGGTGTCGACGAGGGCGGAGGAGGTCCCGAGGCCGGATCACCTGCGCCACCGATGTTCCCGTCGGTCGTCGGCGTCACCTCGTTCGGTGAGTCGTCGTCACCGAAGATCTGGATCACCGATCCGCCACCCGACACGATCTGTCGATCGTCACTCGACGAGAGTTCGTCACTGGTGACTGGTGCACCGAATCCGGACGAGTCGGCCTCGACCGATGCCGATGCGCCGCTCGATCCGTCGGTGTCGTCACCGGCGGTAGCCACGAGAACCGCGCCGCCCAGGACCGCGACCGCCGTGGCTGCCGCGGCCCAGGCCACCACGTGGCGTCCGGCTCGAGCGGCGCGTGGGAAGCCTTTGTGGGCATCGAAACGGATGTTCCGGGTCGTCGGGCTCGACCAGGCACCGGAGGCGCCATCGCTTCCGGAACTCCCATCGGAACCCGTGCCCGTTCCACCCGGAATCGCCGCCGCCAAGACACGCTCGCGAAGGCCGAACGGCATGGCGAACACGGGTGCGGCACCGAACAGAGCGAGCGGGGCGTACTTCTTGCGTGTGCGATCGCAGGTCGCGCACTCCTCGATGTGTCGATTCACGCGCTTGCGCAGAAGGATCGTGAGCTCCCCGTCCCATCCCGACAGGATCTGGTCGAGTTGCGAACACTCGCGCCGACCGGCCTTGGCCACGGTGAGAGCACCCAAGCTCTTCTCGACTCGGTCGCGCATGCGATGAACCAGGGAATAGCTCTGCTCGGGTGTCACGCCGAGCGCGTCGGCCAGATCGGCGCCGGCCAGACCTTGGCGAACCGAGAGTTCGAGAACGAGACGATCACGTTCGTCGAGTCCGGAGGCGGCCGATCGAACGAGAGTTGCCAACTCGTCGTGTGCGATGGCCTCACCGGCCTCGTGGGGGTCGTATCCGCTCGCCACGTCAGGCGTCCCCTCGTCCTGGAAGTCGACCGGAACGGCCCGCTTCCGCTTCTTGGTTCGTCGATACACCTCGTGACGCAGGACCGAATAGAGCCATGGCTTCAATCGATCGGGCTCGCGTAATTGTCCGAGCCGTTCGGCTGCGATACAGAAAACGTCCTGCACCATGTCGGCCGCATCGTGACGATCCGACAACATCGCGGCCGCCGTGTCGTACAAACCGGGGGCGTAGCGGTCGTAGATCGCAGCGAGCGCGCTCTTGTCGCCGGCCAAGAAGTCGGTGACGAGACGGGCGTCGGTCGTGAGAGTGGTCATGGGTTTCGGCCTCCACGGGGTTCGAGAGGACCGAACCGCCGTGATCTGACAGAAAGTTTGCCCGAAGATCGCCGTGTCGTCGGTCTCACTCTTCCCACGACAGGGTGAACCACTCGCTGGTCGACGTACCGGCCGACACGATCACCGGATCGTCGTTGAGAGCATTTGGTGGTCCGGATTGTGGCTCTATGCAGGTCGCATGGGTGGGTCGGTCGTAGACGACCCACTGGCGACACGAACTCCGAAGGCGTAGTCGTCGACCACCGATGGTGATCGTCAAGTTCTCGTCAACCTCGGTGAAGCAGTCGTCGAGGTCACCCCACGACAGTTGTTCGATCGGTTCGGGACGAGCGGAAGCGATTCCGTCTGCATCTCGTGGATGTATCGCGTTCGCAGTGAGATCGACTCTTTCGGGCTTGTTGAACCACGGATGCCAACCCAACTGTGCGGGCATGTCGACGTTGGCGTCGAGAGTGAGTCGAAGAGCGAGGTGATCTCGGTGAAGTGTGATCCGATGAGTCACTCGTCCGGGAAACGGCCATGGATCGACGAGTGCTGTCGACATGCTGCACGTCGAGTCGTCGACGTGATCGAGTTCCCACTGGGTGTCGTGCACCGTTCCGTGCAGGGCGTGGGGTGGTCGAAGGCGAGGGAACGTGTGAGTCCTGTCCCGCCATCCGAGTACTCCGTTTCGCAATCGACCGGCGAACGGAGCCATGGGGTACAAGCCCCAGTCGAGAGGGTCGTCGTGCGGTGACTGTGCGCTGACGATTATGTCGACGTGATCGACCACCAGTCGTGTGATCCGACCGCCGAGAGAAGGATCGATTTCCACCCTCGCTCGCGGAGTCGTGAGTTCGATCACGTCGGCATCATTCCATGTGCCGGTGCACGTGTGGCACCATCGTCGTGTGCGGGCTCTCGTTCAACGGGTCGATGAAGCATCGGTGGTGTCGATCGTCGACGGCGTCTCGACGACCACCGGCCGAATCGGTTCGGGTCTGATGGTGCTCGTCGGCGTCACGCACAGCGACGACGACGCCACGGCTCGCAAGATGGCCGACAAGTTGTGGAACCTGCGGATCATGGACGACGAGAACGGCGTGATGAACCTCGCCGTCCGCGAGACGTCCAAGTCGATACTCGTGGTGAGTCAGTTCACCCTGTACGGAGACACGAGTGCCGGACGACGTCCGAGTTGGATCGCAGCCGCCAGACCCGAGGTCGCCGAACCGCTCGTCACCGAGTTGGTCGAGGAACTACGTCGATTGGGGGCCCACGTCGAAACGGGTCGCTTCCGGACCGAGATGAAGGTGTCGCTCGTCAACGACGGACCATCGACCGTGCTGATCGAGATCTGAGAATCGGCTGTGACGCGAGAGCAGCGAGGGCCACTGCACCGACGGCGATGATCCACGGGCGATCACCGAGTGCGACGTACCACGTTCGACCGGTGCGCACCGGAACGTCGGCCCGGATCACAGCGGTTTCGCTCACCCCGGTTCGTTGTGTGACCTCACCCGAAGGTGAGACGAAGGCACTGAAGCCGGTGGGTGAGACCTGAACGACCCAACGACCGGTCTCGAGGGCGCGCAAGCGCGACGACGCGATCTGCTGTGACTGCAGAATCGTCCAGGTGTAACTCGAGCCGTTGGTCGGATTGACGAGGAGACCTCCGTCCTCACGAACGCCCTCCCGCGCCCGTCCGCCGAAGAACACCTCCCACGAGATGACGACCGCGGCGCGGATGCTGCGATCATCGGTGGCCGGAACGTCGAGCCGGGCCGGACCCGTGCCCGCCACCGCGTCGCGCGGTACGAGATCGACCGGCGCGCCGAGGGAATCGAGTAGTCCGCGGAGGGGCATGTACTCACCGAAGGGGACTCGACGAACCTTGTCGTAGCGATCGACGATCGAGCCGTCGGGCGTGACCACGACCTGTGCGTTGGTGAACGATTCGGAGTCGACGTCCTCGGTGATGCCGACGAGGAACGGTGAATCGAGACGTCGCGATTCGACGACCAACTCGGTGAATTCGGGGCTGTTCTCGAACGACGCGACGTCGATCACGTTCTCGGGCCACACGACCAGGTCGGGTGTATCGACGATGGTGGTGGTGGCTTCGAGATGTCGATCGAACACCTCCCGGGGATCGGTGTCGACAGCGCGAGTTCCTTGAGGCCCGCCACCTTGGACGGCTACCACGTCGAGGACCACACCGGTCTCTGAGCCGCGCGGCGCAACGATGCCGATGACGACGACGAGAGTCGATGCGACGAGAACGGTTCGTCGGAACTGGGCCGGGTGGCGCCAGGTGGAAATCAGTACGGTGATCTGCCAGGTGATCCAGGTGAGGAGGATCACACCGCCGAGTCGTGCCGTCGACTGCAGGGGGCCCGACACCTGAGCGATACCGATGGTCGCGAGTGGGACTCCGCCGAAAGGGAACGAGAGTCGTAAGGCCTCGACGAGAGTGTGAACCGCTGGTGCCACCACGAGAGCGAGTTCGCGGGTGGTGCGACTGACGATCGCGGACGCGACACCGTGCAGTACGGCGAACACCGCAACGGCGATGAGATAGCCGGGGGCGGTCAGGAACCACATCCAGGCCATTGCGGGCAGGAACCAGCCGACACCGAAGACGACTCCCGTGGTGAAAGCACGTCGACGCGCGGTTCGACGTCGGGACTCGACGTGAGTGAAGAGTGCGATTCCGACGAACGTAAGCGGCCACCAGCCCCACGGCGGCATCGATGCGGCGACGCAACCCCCGGCGACGAGCGCGGTGAGAAGTGGCCGTCTCGTCAGCGCCGACAAAGTCAGACTTCCTGGCGCACGTAGTCGGCGAAGATCACGATGCGTTGGGCAGTTGATCCGACCGGATGGCAGGCGAAGAGCGTGACGGTGGCCGCTTCTGTCTGATCGACGATCCAGATCGCGTCGGGGTACACGACTTCGGTGCGTGACACTGCGTAGACGAAGCGACCGGTGTCGGTGGTGAACACGATCTCGTCACCGGGTTCGAGTTGGTCGACGTAGCGGAACGGCCGGGGCCACGACGTGCGATGTCCACCGAGGACGACGTTGCCCACTTCACCGGGGCGGGCGGTGTCGGGCCACCAACCCACCCCGCGGTCGAACGTCGCATCGGTGATGCCGAAGTTGATCGGCGACTTCAACATGATGGCCGGGATCTCCATCTCGCCGATGTAGATCTCGGGGTCGACCTCGCCCGGGCCGGGCGGGTACACCGGAACCGGCAAAGTTGCGCCAGGAGCGAGGGTCGGTGGCCCGGCGTAGACGGTCGTGGTGGTGGTCGAGCTGGTGGACGTGCTCGTGGTGGACGTCGACGTAGTGCTCGTGGTCGAGGTTCGATCGATGGTGGTGGAAGGAGCGGCCGCCGCCTCGCGCGAACCGGACGAATCGGAGCACGCCGCGAAAGTGCCGGCGGCAGTCAGCGTCACGAGCAACGTGACGATTCGTCGCGGAGTGGTCGGGCTCACCCCACCATTCTGGCCGAAGTTTCGACCGGGCGGTCGGGAGTGGGAGATCGGTCTGTCGAGAGTGAGAATCATCGAGGATTAGAGGGCAATTCTCAACGACGCAGGCGCGCCTCGAGTCGAGCGACTCGTGTGCGTGCCGGAGGATGCGTCTCGAGAAGGCGGGCCCAACGACTTCGCGGTCGTTGTGAGGACGGAATCGTCCGACGCAATGCCGAAGCCAATTGGCGGCCGTAGCCCATGGCGATCACTCGTCGGTCGGCTCGGTATTCGGCGCTTCGACCCACCAGATTGGCCACGATCTGCGACACCGTCCGTCCGACACCGAAGAACCATGCGAGGGCTCGGAACACGGGGGCGATGAGGAGTCCGACCACTTCCACGGGGCGAGAACGCCGACCGAAGGTCGTGGCCGCCGCTGTCGCCACGTTGTCGAGAAAGCGTCCGATTCGTGCCAGACCGTCCACGGGAATGAGCAGCCACTGCTGCATCGTCAAGGCGATCGTGTGGGAGCCGAGATGGTGGCAGAACTCATGGGCCAGGACTCCGCACAAAGCGTCGTGATCGAGTTCGCGTACGGCGTATGAGGTGACCACGACGAGGTGACCGCCACACGCGAAGGCGTTCAGATGATCGTCGTCCACCACGCCGACTGCGAATCGCTGATCACGGATGTGAAGAGCCTGAGTGACCTCGTCGAAAGCGGCCCGGAGGCGTGGGCTTTCGTCGGGGAGGGGCCGCCGGGCGCCGATGAGCCGGGTGAGCACGGTCCGCTGCACCACGGGGACGAACAACGAGGTGCCGGCCACGGCGTACAGGGCGGTGGTCCACCAGTAACCGGCGGACCAGAAGAGGTCGATGAGCCACCAAAAAGGGAGCATGGCCAGGAGAAATACGGGAATCACGGCGATCAACGGAACGAGTCCGGCAAAAGCCGCTCCATCGATTCGTCGCCCGTTGTCGTGTCCCACAGTGCGATTGTGGTCGCGCTCGGGCCCGACATTCGTGGATCGAACCCGAATTCTCCGTGGGTTTTCTCTCAAGTTCGGGCCCCGGTGGGGCGATACAGGGTTCGTGAAGGACGTGAAGCGCGTCACGAAGAAGTTCGGGAACGAGGCGTCGAGGGTTGACGCTGTCTCGGCGCGCTCGCTCCTCGATCAGGCCCGAGTTCTCGAAGCAACCGAACCGAGTCGAGCTCGCCGTCTCGTTCAGGAGGCTCGACTCCTCGCTCGACGCGACGGTCGGCTCGACGAGGAAGGGGAGAGCCTCTATCGACTCGCTGCACTATCTCACTACGACGGTGAACCCGGTGACGCGTACGTCCTTGCGATGGAAGCCGACGAATTCGCTGATCATCATCGTCTGCCATTGGTGAGTGCATGGAGTCTTCACCTCGTCGGTCTCATTCACTCCGATTCAGGGAATCACTCCGAGGCGTTGACGTACTGTCTACGCGCCCTGTCGCTCTACCGAACGACCGACCACAGAGTCGACGAGGGCAACATCTTGAACACGATCGCCACCATCCACCACGAATCGGGGGATGCCGACCGAGCCATCGTCAACTACGAGGCGGCACTGGCAGCCAACGAACCGTTCGATCGGCACGACATCGACGCGCTGATTCTGGCCAACGTCGCCTCGCTTCGCTCGGAACGCGGTGAACACGATCAGGCGATCGAGATCGCCGAGCGGGCGCTCGACGTGTGCCGCATCAGCGCTCCGGCTTTCATGCCCGACGTGTACACGGCGATGGCACGAGCGTTGGCACGGCGGAACCACGCTGGTGACCTCGAGCGCGCTCGAGAACTCCTGATCGATGCCCTCGACTCTCTCGACACGTCGTCGGTGGTGTTCGACGACGTGTCGCGTAGTCGAATCGAAGCGACCTTCGGTCGGGTCGAAATGGAAGCCGGTGACATCGAGGGTGCCATCGGGCATCTGGAACGAGCACTGGAGCACGCCGTGATCATGGATGCACGCCCGCAGTTGCTCGAGGTTCACACCGATCTGGCAGCTGCTTACAAGTCAGCGGGCCGATTCGAGGAAGCCGTCCGTCATCTGGAGGCGCGCTTCGACGTGTTCGACAGCATTCATGCCGAAGCGACGAAAGTGCGACTTCGCACCCTCCAGTTGGCTCACGAGGCAGATCAAGCCCGACATCACTCCGAGATCCTCCGTCTTCGACTCCAGCAGCGTGGTGAACTTCCGGCGAGTCCATCGATCGTGCGATAGAACGAGAAGATGAGCGAACACGTCGACCAGTCACCGGTGCTGCCCGGTGCCGAGCCCTGGAGCCATGCCGGAACCTCGTCCCACGGTGCCCTGTGCATTCACGGATTCACCGGCAATCCGTCGTCGATGCGCGGTGTGGCCGAGGCATTCGCCGGTGCCGGCTATCACGTCGAGCTGCCGCGTCTTCCCGGTCACGGAACTGCGGTGTCCGACATGCTCGACACGCGTTGGGAACACTGGACGGCCGAAGTCGAAGCCGCGTATCGCCGACTGACCAAGCGTTGCGACCGGGTCGTCGTGGCCGGCTTGTCGATGGGTGGCTCGCTCACTCTCTGGACCGCTCTCCAACATCCCGAGGTGGCCGGGATCGTGTGCGTGAATCCGGTCGGACAGCCGCAGGCACCAGAAGTGGTCGAGATGGTCGAAGGCATGATCGCCGACGGTGTCGACATGATGCCCGGAATCGGATCCGACATCGCCGATCCCGACGTCGTCGAGAGCGCGTATCCCGAGACCCCATTGCGTGCACTCCTGTCGCTCGTGAAGGACGGCGTCACTCCCATGCTTCCGAAGTACGGAGCGAGCAAAGTGCCCATGCTGCTCATCACGTCGAAGAACGACCATGTCGTCGATCCGATCCAGAGCGATCAGTTGGCCGATCAGTGGGGTGGCCCGGTCGAACGAATGCTGCTCGATCGCAGTTATCACGTGGCTACTCAGGACTTCGACAAGGAAACGATCTTCGAAGCGTCGGTGGCGTTCGCGAATCGTGTGTTGACGTCCTGAGGTCCTGAATCGTGCTCGCCTCCGTCTCGGTACTCGCTTCGCTGCCCAGCCCCGGTAGTTCGTCGATCGACATCGGTCCTCTCGAATTGCGCGCTTACGGACTCATGATCGCCATCGGCGTGTTGGTGGCGGCCTGGTTGTTCGGACGACGACTGACGACGATCGGAGTCGGTGGCCCCGAGGATTCGTCGGCGATTCTCTTGTGGGCGGTGCCGGCCGGCGTGCTCGGCGCTCGGCTGTATCACGTGGCCACCGAATGGGAACGTTTCTCCGATGCGCCGGGCGACATCTTGAAGGTGTGGAAAGGTGGGCTCGGTGTTCCGGGCGGAATTCTTCTCGGAACGATCGTGGCCGTCGTGCTCGCTCGTCGTCGTGGTCTCGCCGTTCAACCCTTCCTCTGGGCCGCGGCTCCGGCGATTCCGTTGGCCCAGGCCATCGGTCGTTGGGGCAATTGGTGGAACCAGGAACTCTTCGGACGACCGACCGACCTGCCGTGGGGTCTCGAGATCGACGCCGACAAGACGATCGCAGCCGGATTCGATCCGGGGACGCTCTTCCACCCGACGTTCCTCTACGAATCGCTCTGGAATCTCGCTCTCACGGCGGTGCTGATCGTGGTGGGGCGACGGCTGATGAGCGACAGGCCGATTCGACTTCTCGCTCTCTACGTCATCGGGTACGGCGTCGGACGTTTCTGGATCGAAGGTCTGCGCATCGATGCTGCGAAGGAAGGCGGAGGGTTGCGCCTCAACCAGTGGATGGCGATCGTGCTCGTGGTGGGCGGTCTTGCGTACCTGCTCTACTGCCGACTGCGTCCCGTCGTTCGGGCGGAGTCCATCAATGACGATGAAGTACCGTCGCAGGAATGAGTGACTCGCCTTCCGATCTGGTTCTTCTCGACGTCGTCTCACCCGGTGTGGGTGTGATCACCCTCAACAAGCCCGATCGCCTGAACGCCTGGAGTGCGGCGATGTCGGCGGCTTTCTTCTCGAGACTCGAGGAGGCGCGAACCAACGACGACATTCGAGTGCTCGTGGTCACCGGGTCGGGACGCGGTTTCTGTCCGGGTGCCGACATGGACGCCCTCAATGTGATCCGGGCCAATCCTTCGGGAGGAGCCGGTGCGGCCACCGGGGTCGGACGGTTCAGTGACATGTTGTCGTACCCGAAACCGATCATCGCCGCGATCAACGGGGCGGTCGCCGGAGTCGGGCTCGTCATGGCGCTCTTCTGCGATCTGCGCTTCGCGGCGTCGGGCGTCAAGTTCACGACGGCGTTCTCTCGACGGGGACTGATCGCCGAGTACGGATCGTCGTGGATGCTCCCGCGGCTCATCGGGAACGCTCGTGCGCTCGACCTCCTGTTGTCGGGACGCGTGTTCACGTCGGAAGAGGCCGAACGACTCGGGGTGATCAACGGGGTGGTCGATGCCGAGGCGCTGATGTCTCACGTTCTCGCTTACGCGCAAGACCTGGCCGACAACTGTTGTCCGACGAGTTGGGCCGTCATGAAGAAGCAGGTGTACGGCGACTGGGAGAACGATGCCGACACGGCGACGTCCACGGCCATTCGCCTCATGAACGAATCACTCCTACGCGACGACTTCCAGGAAGGTGTTCAGTCGTATCTCGACAAACGAGCGCCGCGTTTCCAGCCCGTTCGTGACTGACGAGGATCGGTCAGAGTCCTCGTAGCCGTTCGGCCAGTTCTTCAGGGACCACCGGATTGAAGTACTCGCCGGCCGCCACTTCGGCGGCTGCGATGTAGCGCGGTAGATCTCGCTCGCGCCAGGGTGAGACGAAATGGATGGCCATCATGGCGTCGGACGAGCCGTCGTCGAACGGACGTTGGTCGATCCACATCATGTAGGGCAGTGGGGCGTCGAAGAGAGCGTCGAGTCGACGACAGGTGTCGATCAGCATTCCGGCGAGTGATCGGCGTTCGTCGCTCGTGAGTTCACCGAGTCGTGCTCGGGGTGCTCGGGGAGCGATGGTGACCGCCGTCGGGAACACCGGCGCGAACGGAACGAACGAGATCCAATGATCGTCACTGTCGATCGTCCGCTCGTCGGTGGTCGACGGGGCCGGGTCACGTTGGCGACCCAGTCGTTCGGGAACGTGGTCGTAGGCGTAGATCTGTCCGTGGGGATGTGAGATCGTCGCGCCGACCGACGCACCTCGATTCTCGAAGATCAGCACGTATTCGACATCGGTCCGAGCGCCGAGGGCCTCGGATCGTTCGGCCCAGAGGTCGACGAGACTCGTGACGTGCGACGGCTCGAGCGTCGACAGCGACGCGTCGTGATCGGGGGAGTAGAGCACGACTTCGCAGCGGTCGTCGGGCATGGCCGGCCAGCGATTCACGAACCAGCGAACGTCGTAAGTGTCAGGTGCTTCGAGACCACCGGGGCAGAAGGGGCAGAGGCGAGTGTCACCGTTGGTGGGAAGGTTGGGCCGGGTCTGGCGATGGCCGACCACGTGGACGACGGTTCCGAGTGTCGGGTCGACGCGGCGATCGAGGTGGTGACCCGGTTCGTTCGTCACCTCCTCAGTCTGCCAGCCGAACTCGGGGCGGAACGGTTGACGACCCGGTGTCGACGGCGATAGGGAACAGGCGTGGATTCGTCGCGACCCGTCGTACATCTGGTCGGGGAGTCGGTGAGCGTCGTTCTCGAGGTGTCCGGAGGCGTACCCGTGATCGAGCACTGGGGGAGTCGAGTCGGCTCGACCGACGGTTGGACATCGACGACCTCGGGAGTGCCGCACGGAGGTCTCGACGAAGTGGTCCCCCTCTCGGTGGTTCCGGCCGAGGGATTCGTCGGACGTCCCGGTCTCGCCGGCCATCGGCGCGGTGGTCGCCATTGGTCGCCTCGATTCCGTCACGTCGATCACGTGGTCGATCGAGATTCCGGTTCGTCGACTCTCGAGCTCCGAGGTCGTGACGAAGTCGCCGAACTCGACGTCGTCACACGTGTCTCGTTGATCGACGACGTCATGTCGATCGCGGTCTCACTCGTCAACATGGGTGATGGTCCGTACATGCTCGATGCGTTGTCGGTGGCCGTCCCCGTCGCCGATCGGGCCGTTCGACTCGGGACCTACTCGGGACGATGGGGAGCCGAATTCACTCACGAACGTTTCGACTGGCCGGTCGGAGCGTGGAGTGTCGAGAATCGCACCGGACGAACCTCGCACGAACACCCTCCGTATCTCTGGGCCCTGTCGAGAGATGCCGACGAATGGTCCGGTCACGTGTGGGGTGTGCACTTGGCGTGGAGTGGCAATCACGTGATGTACGCCGAACGCTTGGTCGACGGGCGCCGCTACGTGCAGACGGGAGAACTCTTCCATCCGGGTGAGATGTGCGTGTATCCCGGCGAGACGTACACCACTCCGACGGTCATCGGGGTGTACTCGTCACAGGGCCTGTCACTCGCATCGCAGGGCTTCCACCGCGAAGCGCGGCGTCGACGCCCGCACCTGCGATCGCTGCGCAAGGTGCACCTCAACACGTGGGAGGCGGTGTATTTCGATCACGGTCCCGTCCGTCTGAAGGAATTGGCCGAGTCGGCCGCCGATCTCGGTGTGGAGCGGTTCGTTCTCGACGACGGATGGTTCGGTCGGCGTCGTGACGACGGGGCCGGCCTCGGCGACTGGGAAGTCTCACAGGACGTGTATCCCGAGGGTTTGACACCGCTGATCGACCACGTGCACTCACTCGGTATGGACTTCGGAATCTGGGTCGAACCCGAAATGGTCAATCCCGACAGTGACGTGTTTCGAGCTCATCCCGACTGGGTGCTGTCGACCGAGGGTTACGACGCTCCGCTCGGGCGGCGTCAGCTGGTCCTCGACCTCGCTCGACGCGACGCGTTCGAACACGTACTGGCCCGTCTCGACACCTTGCTCGCCGAGAACGACATCGACTACGTGAAGTGGGACATGAACCGTTGGGTGGTTCAGGGGAGTGGCGTCGACGGCAAGGCTGGATCGCACCAGCAGACCCACGCCGTCTACCGGTTGATCGACGAACTTCGCCATCGACATCCCGGTGTGGAGTTCGAATCGTGCGCATCGGGAGGGGGGCGGATCGATCACGAAATGCTTCGGCGCGTCGAGCGTTTCTGGACCAGTGACAACAACGATCCGACCGAGCGGGCACGCATTCATCACGGGGCCACCATGCTTCTCCCGCCCGAGGTGCTCGGAACTCATGTCGGGCCCTCGCCGGCGCACAACACCGGACGACGAACGTCGATGGCGTTCCGAGTGGCTCTGACTCTGTTCGGTCACATGGGTGTCGAAGCCGACGTGACGAAGCTCGACGAGCGTGAGCGAGCCGTACTCCGGCATGGCATCGATCTCTACAAGACCCATCGCGACCTCGTGCACTCCGGTCGCTTCTTCCGTGTTGATCGTGATCCATCGGGCCTGTGCTTCGGAGTCGAGAGCGACGACGGACGCGAAGTGCTGGTGTGTTTGATGCAGATCGACTCGTGCATCGATCCGGCTCACTGGCGACTCCCCGGATTGCGTGGCGACGAGCATCGAACGATTCGATCCGTATCGCTCGTGCCGGGAGGGGGGAGTCGAGACTCGATCGGTTCGACGCGTCGACAGCCCGCGTGGTGGGAGAGCGTGTCTCGCGACGGGGAATTCCACGTGTCGGCCGAGGTGTTGCGCACGGTCGGACTTCCGGCTCCGACCCTTGCCCCCCAGCGGGCCGTAGTACTCCACGTGTCCTGCTCGTAGGCTCGGACTTCGTGTCCGATCCGACGTCTGCTCGTATTTCCACCGACGTCGTGGCCAAGGTCGCTCGACTGGCCCGCCTCGACGTATCACCCGACGAGATCTCCCGACTCACGTCACAACTCGACGGAATGCTCGAGCACTTCGCCGACATCGACGCCCTCGATCTGGCCGACGTCGAGCCCATGACGCAGCCGTATCCGCTCGTCAACGTGATGCGTGACGACGTGGTGGCACCGAGCCTCGACCGAGACGAAGTGCTGGGTGCCGCTCCGTCCGCCGAGGACGGACGCTTCCGAGTTCCCCCGATCGTCGGATTGGAGGGCTGATGTCGCTCACCGAGAACTCGGCGTTCGAGATCGCCTCCGAAGTTCGATCCGGTCGGCTGCGTGCCATCGACGTGTTGGAGGCCCACCTGGCCAACGTCTCGGCCCGTGAAGCCGAGATCCACGCGTTCAACACGGTGACGGCCGATGAGGCTCGGCGAGTCGCCGCCGAGGTCGACGCCGCCGTCGCCGCCGGACGCGACCCCGGACCCCTCGCCGGAGTTCCGGTCGCGCTGAAGGACAACATGTGCACCCGAGGCGTGCCCACCACGTGCTCGTCGAAGATCCTCGACGGTTGGAAACCGCCCTACGACGCCACGGTCGTCGAACGTTTGGCCCAGGCGGGTGCGGTGGTCGTGGGCAAGACCAACCTCGACGAATTCGCCATGGGATCGAGCACCGAGAACTCGGCCTTCGGACCGACTCTCAATCCGCACGACATCACGCGAGTGTCCGGTGGCTCGAGTGGTGGGAGTGCAGCGGCGGTCGCAGCGCGCTTCGCATCGGTGTCGCTCGGCAGCGACACCGGTGGCTCCATCCGTCAGCCAGCGGCGCTGTGCGGAGTGGTCGGAGTGAAGCCGACCTACGGCACGGTGAGTCGGCACGGATTGGTGGCCTTCGCCAGCAGCCTCGATCAGATCGGGCCGTTCTCGCACGACGTTCGAGACTCGGCTCTTCTTCTCGAGACGATTAGCGGCCACGATCCTCTCGACAGCACCTCGATTCCGCAGCCACCGCTGCAACTCCTCACCGAACTCGACCGCGGTGTGCAGGGTCTGCGGATCGGCCGCATCACCGATCTTCCCGGTGGAAGCGAACCCGAGGTCGATGAACGGCTCGCCGAGGCCTTCGACGCATTGACGCGAGCAGGAGCGACCATCGTCGACGTTGAGCTGCCGTCGATGAAGTACGGGCTCACTGCGTATTACCTCGTGGCGCCGGCCGAAGCGAGCAGCAACCTCGCTCGATACGACGGGGTTCGGTACGGCCTTCGGGTCGATGCGCCCGACACCAACACCATGTACATGGCAACTCGCGCCGCCGGATTCGGTGACGAGGTGAAGCGACGCATCATGCTCGGCACGTACGCCTTGTCGGCGGGTTACTACGACGCCTATTACGGCAAGGCGCTGAAGGTCCGCCGTCTCATCTCCGACGATTTCGCCCGGGCCTATCAGAAGGCCGACGTTCTGTTGACTCCCACTTCACCGATCGTCGCCTTCCCGGTGGGTTCGAAGGTCGACGATCCGCTGTCGATGTATCTGTGCGACGTGTTCACCATTCCCACCAATCTGGCCGGGCACCCGGCCATGAGCGTTCCCTTCGGCACCGGAGCACACGGTCTTCCCGTGGGTGTGCAGGTGCTGGCGCCGACCCTTGGTGAACAGGTCATGTTCAGAGTGGCGGCCGAACTCGAACGGGGTGCGCGATGAGCGAGACGTTCATGATCGACGGCTACGAACTCGTGTGCGGTCTCGAGGTGCACGTCGAGCTGGCCACGGCGACCAAACTCTTCTCGGCGAGCGCCAACCGCTTCGGCGATGAACCCAACGTGCACATCGACCCCGTCACCTTGGGTCTGCCGGGTGCTCTTCCGGTGCTCAACCGACGGGCGGTCGAGTTGGCGATGCGAATCGGACTGGCGCTCAACTGCACGGTTCAACCGTGCACTTTCCACCGCAAGAACTACTTCTATCCCGACATGCCGAAGGCGTATCAGATCTCACAGTACGACCAGCCCCTCAACGTGGACGGCTGGCTCGAACTGCCGGGCGGGAAGCGCATCGGAGTCGAGCGTGCTCATCTCGAGGAGGACACCGGAAAGAGCACGCACATCGGCGGCTCGGGTGGACGTATTCACGGCAGCGATCATTCCCTCATCGACTTCAACCGAGCCGGCGTTCCGCTCGTCGAGATCGTCGGGCGTCCCGACATCACCTCACCCGAAGAGGCGCGTCAATACGTGACCGAACTGCGTCAGATTCTCGTGGCGATCGGGGCCTCCGATGCCAAGATGGAAGAGGGCTCGATGCGCTGCGATGCGAACGTGAGCGTTCGCAAACCGGGCGATCCGCTCGGTACGCGTTGCGAGATCAAGAACGTCAACTCGGTTCGTTCGCTCGGTCGGGCCATCGAGTACGAGGCCCGTCGTCAGATCGCTCTGATCGAGGGTGGAGAAAAGGTTCGTCAGGAAACCCGTCACTGGGACGAGACCGACGGTCGCACGCACACCCTGCGAACGAAAGAGGACGCCGACGACTACCGGTACTTCCTCGAACCCGATCTCGTTCCCTTGGTGCCCGAATCGTCGTGGATCGACTCCGTTCGGGAGTCGTTACCGATGCTCCCGCGAGAAAGACGGCAGCGTCTCTCCGCGGCGACCGGTGCGGCGGCCGATGGCGAAGCGGTCATGGTGGTGGTCGAGCGTGGACAGGACGACTACGTCATCGCCGTCGGCGAGGCGGGGGCCGACGTGGCCCGTGCTCTCGTGCACGTGAAAGAGGCGTACGCCGAACAGGGTGCGTCACCCGCGGTTCCGGCGTCCGATCTGGCTGGTCTCATCACGATGGAGACATCGGGCGCGCTCACGGCCACGCAGGCCAAGATGGTTCTGGCCGACATCGTGGAAGCCGGTGGAGGTGATGCGGCAGCGATCGCGGCCGCCAAGGGATTCGAAGCCATGGACACGTCGGAACTCGAAGCCATGGTCGACGAGGCCATCGCTGCGAATGCCGATGCATGGGCCAAGTACTGCGGTGGAGAAGACAAGGCGATGGGCGCCCTCGTCGGCGCGATCATGAAGTCGAGCAAGGGCAAAGCCGATGGCAAGGCCGTGACCGCACTGCTGCAGGCGAAGCGAGGTTCGTGACTCCGTGATCGATCACGTCCTGATCAACGACCTGCGGTTCGAGAGCATCATCGGTGTCCTCGATCACGAGCGACTGGCACCGCAGCCGTTGCGTGTCGACGTCGACATGGAGATCGATCTGCACGACGCCGGTGCGTCCGACGACCTGGAGCAAACGGTTCATTACGGAGAGGTCGCCGTGGCCCTTGCCAACCTCGCCCGTGACACTCAATACCTACTGCTCGAACGTCTCGCCCAGCACATGGCCGAAGTGGTGTTGTCGTTCCCGCTCGTACGGGCCGTCGAATTGACACTCACGAAGTTGAACCCGCCGATTCCCGAGCAGATCGACTCGACTGCCGTGCGTATCCGACGCGTGCGATCTGAGGTCTCGACGACAACTCGACACCGGGCGATCGTGGCCCTCGGGAGCAATCTCGGCCATCGTGAGACTCACCTCCGATTCGCCATCGAACGTCTCGGCGAGAGCGTGACCGCCCAGTCGCAGGTTTTCGAAACCGACCCGGTGGGTGGCCCCGACGACCAAGGTGCGTATCTCAACATGGTGGTGGAACTCGAGACCGAACTCGACCCTTACGCGCTGTTGCGTTGGCTGCACCGCATCGAAGCCGATGCCGGACGCGAACGAGTGGTGCACTGGGGTCCGCGTACTCTCGATCTCGATTTGCTCTTCTTCGACGATGTGGTGATCACCGGTGGCAACTTGGCGGTACCGCATCCTCGTTACGCCGAACGTCGATTCGTGCTCGCCCCCCTCAGTGAGGTCGCTCCCGAGAAGTGCCCCGAGGGTTGGGAGCGCGATCTACCTCCCGATGCGGTGTATCCACGGGGTTCGTTGAACTGACGTCAGACGAGGCCGAGTTCGCGTTCGACTCGGCGTACTTTCTCGGGATAGTGGACGCGCCCGAATTCGGGCCGTTGTCGCAGAACGATCTCGAGCAACTCGTCGTGCTGAGCCGTTTCCTTCCAAGGGAGGGCGATGTAGAGCGGAAGATCGAAGACTCGAAGTGCGTCGAGATTCGAGTAGACCCGCTTCTGGTACAGATAGCGCTCCTCCCAGGGCCAGTTCGACGGCGCGAATCCCGTGCCCGGATCGAGAATGCACGACGAGCGCAAGCCGTAACGATCGGCAACGACCAGTTGTTCGGCGAAGAAGTCGAGCATGACCTGAACCGGGTCGGCTCGGACGAGCTCCATTTGACGCGGGTTGGGTCCGGAGAGGAAGGGCAAGACGATCGGCACCTGGAAGTCGGCCGCCACCTGCCACATCTCGTCGGTCTGCATGCCGTCGGCGGCATTGATCACGGTGGCTCCGTGCTCGAGTGCGCGACGCGTGACCTCGGGCTTCCACGAGTCGATGCTCAGCGGAACGTCGAAGGCAGCAAGAGCGTCGACGATGGCCTCGAGTCGCGACCATTCCTCTTCCCACGACACGACGGTCGCGTTGTCGGTCGATCCCTGGCCCCCGAGATCGATTCCTTGACAGCCGTGGTCGAGCAGATATTTTGCTCGTCGAGTAGCGGCTTCGGGTGTGGTCGCTATTGAATCGGTGTTGAGTGAATCGCCCGACGCGTTCACGACTCCGTACAGGAACATGACGTCAGGCTACGACGAGGATCGATCGATGAGCAGAATCAAGACATTCGATCCGAGTGGCTGGAATCTCGAGACCGCACTCGCCGCCAAAGGCGACCGGTCCGTGTCGGTGTGCATCCCGTGTCGCAACGAAGCCGAGACCATCGGCGATCTGGTGCGCATGATCGATCAGTCCCTTCTCGGCAGTCTGGTCGACGAGATGATCGTTCTCGACGACGGATCGACCGACGGCACGGCCGACATCGCCGAGGAAGCCGGAGCCACTGTCGTTCCCGTGGATGTGGTCCATTTCTTTCACGGATCGGCGCGAGGCAAGGGCAACGCTCTCTGGTCGAGCCTCGTTGCCAGCAACGGTGACTTCGTGGTGTGGTGCGACGGTGACATCACGAGTTTGACCCCGGAGTGGATCGTGCGTCTCGTGATGCCGCTGTTGATCGATGACGAGTTGGGCCTGGTGAAGGCCAGTTATCAGCGTCCGTCCCACCTCGGAGGCGGCGGTCGAACGACCGAACTCGTGGCGCGTCCGTTGTTGTCACTCTTCTTTCCCGAGCTGGCCGAACTTCAACAGCCCTTGGCTGGTGAGTACGCCGGTCGTCGCTCGATGCTCGAGTCGATTCCCTTCGCCACCGGATGGGGAGTCGAGATCGGCATGATCGTCGACATGTTCGAGAAGTTCGGTGTCAACTCCTTGGGCCAGGTCGATCTGGGGATGCGACTGCATCGGCACCACCGGCTCGAGACCCTGGCGATTCAAGCCGCCGAGGTCACGGCGACTCTGTTGTCGCGACTCCCTGATGCACCGTCGTTCGCCGAGGTGACCCCCCGACTCGTTCGCAAGGTCGGTGATCCGATCGAACTCAACTTGATGGTACGACCACCAGTGTCGTCACTCTCCCGGTTCGGAGTCTCGTAAGTAACGCAAGAACACGAAACCACCGTCGTGAGCGACGTGGGCGAGATGCCACGGCTCGCGCATGGCCCAGGCACCTTCGGCCAGCCGATCGCTGCGGCCGGCGACGAATCGTGGCGCGACGGTCAACCACACTTCGTCGACGAGATCTGCGCCGAGCATCTGACCGTTGAGTGACGGGCCGCCTTCGAGCGCGCACACGTCGCCCGGGAGGCTCTTCACGATGTCACGCACGTCGCCGGAAACGATGCGGGTATTGCCGGCCGAGACGTGCGCGTCGTGATGACGGCCGAGGTCGCCCGATGACGACATGACGACGAGGGTCTGATGAGCGGGAAGAGGCGAGTAACCATCGGCCCGCACGGTTTCGGCTCCGACGAACACGCAGTGGGCCGTGCGATGGAGGTGAAGAAAGACGTCACGATCAGTGGGGCCACCGAGCAGATGTGACGCCCCCTCGATCGCCACGGCTCCGTCACCGGTGGCGATCATCGACATGACGATCCAGGGTCGATCGGGGTGCCGGCGGCGACTGGTGAGGTCGTAGGCCTCGGCGACCGTCACCTGACCGGCCCGGGGGTGGAGAAGGTGCACGACACGTGTCTACCGGGTGGGAGGGGATGCCGAGACCCTCGTGTGACGTGTGATCAGAGCCGTGGTCGGGGGCGATCTCGATCTGACGTGGCGTCAGATCGGTGGGGTAGGGTCGGGGCATGTATCTGGCCGAGACACCCGATCAGCAAGCCCTTCGCAAAGAGCTGCGCGAGTACTTCGCCGCCATGCTCACTCCCGAGGTTCGTGCCGAACTCGGAGAATCCGGGGAGGGCAAACCCATTTTCCGTGAACTCATTCGTCAGATGGGGTCCGATGGCTGGCTCGGACTCGGTTGGCCGGTCGAGTTCGGCGGTCAGGGCCGTCCGGCCACCGATCAGTTCATCATGTTCGACGAGATCCAGCGGGCGCACGCTCCGTTCCCGTTCGTCACGGTCAACACCGTCGGACCGGCGATCATGGCGCACGGAACCCAGGCTCAGAAGGATCAGTACCTCACCGGAATTCTGAAGGGTGAGGTCAATTTCGCCATTGGATACACCGAACCCGAAGCCGGCACCGACCTCGCCAGTCTGCGCACCACCGCCGTGCTCGACGGAGACGAGTGGGTCATCAACGGCAACAAGGTCTACACGTCGGGTGCCAATCAGTCCGACTACGTGTGGTTGGCCTGCCGCACCGACACCGAGGCCCCGAAGCATCAGGGCATCACGATCATCATCGTTCCCACCGACACGCCGGGGTTCGAATGGACGCCCATCACCACGGTGGGTGGAGTCGTCACCACCGCGACCTACTACACCGACGTTCGTGTGCCGAAGGAGAACGTGATCGGCGAGATCAACGGTGGGTGGAAGCTCATCACGATGCAGCTCAATCACGAGCGCGTCGGTCTGGCCGCTCTCTCGGGTCTCACCGAGCGCCTGTGCGACGACGTCACGACATGGTGTCGTGTGACGCCATCGGGTGGTCCGAACGGCGAGAAGATGATCGATCTTGCCTGGGTCCAGGCCGACCTCGCCAAGTGCGCGGCCCTACTCGATGCCATCCGGCTGATGACGTGGAAGCTCGCCAAGAGCGTGGCTGACAACACGCTCGGTCCGGCGGAGTCGAGTGGTGTGAAGGTGTTCGGCACCGAGCGGGCCGTCGAGGTGTACCGCATCCTGCAGGGAATTCTCGGACCGGTGTCCCACCTGCGCGATGGGTCGCCGGGAGCCGTGATCCACGGTGAGGTCGAGCGAGCGGCTCGCGCCGCTCAGATCAACACCTTCGGTGGTGGTGTGAACGAGATTCAGCGCGAACTCGTCGCGTCGGCTGGTCTTGGTCTGGCCCGCGCCCGCTGAGTGCCCTCGTCTCGTCAGAGACGCTGAATGCCCCAGTCTCGTCAGAGACGCTGAATGCCCCAGTCTCGTCAGAGACGTTGAATGATGGTGCCGGTCGAGACGGCTCCGCCACAGCACATGGTGACGAGAGCGATTTCTTTGTCGCTGCGCTCGAGTTCGTGCAGCGCGGTGGTGATGAGGCGGCTGCCGGTCGATCCGACCGGGTGACCGAGTGCGATCGCTCCGCCGTTCACGTTGACCTTGGTCATGAGTTCGTCCCGACTCACACCGTGAACCTGGGCCCACGAGAGCACAACGCTCGCAAAGGCCTCGTTGATCTCGACGATGTCGATGTCGGCCATCGTCATACCGGCGTCGCGTAGCACCTTCTCGGTGGCTTGCACCGGTCCGTCCAGGTGGTAGAAGGGCTCGGCACCCACCAGGCACTGAGCAATGATGCGGGCTCGTGGTCGTCGACCTTCGGCGCGCGCCTTGTCCTCGTCCATCCAGAGCACGGCGGCTGCACCGTCACTGATCTGACTCGAGTTGCCAGCCGTGTGGATGCCATCGGGCAACACCGGGTTCAGCGACGCCAACTTCTCGGCCGAGGTTTCGCGCAGACCACCGTCTCGGGTCACCACGACGACGTTGCCCTCGGCGTCGATCACTTCGACCGGAATGATCTCTCGCTCGAAGCGCCCTTCCTCGGTCGCTCGGATCGCCTTCTGCTGAGAGATGAGTCCGAGGTGGTCGACGTCGGCGCGGGTGATGCCGCGACGCTGAGCGATTCGCTCGGCGGCACCGAACTGATCGGGCATGTCGATCGCGAAATCACTCGGCTTCGAGCTGCCGTTGACGAACGTGACGTCGGTGCCTTCACCGACCCTCGGCACGTTCGCTCCGAGCCACACCTTGCTCATGTGCTCGACACCGCATGCCAATCCGGTGTCGACGACTCCGGCAGCGATCATGTTGTGGATCAGGTGATTCGCCTGCTGGCTCGAACCGCATTGAGTGTCGATCGTGGTGGCAGCGATCTGCCAGGGCAGACCTTGGGCCAACCACGCCGTGCGCGACACGTTGCTGGCTTGCTCACCGGCCTGAGTGACGCATCCGCCGATGACCTGACCGATCGACATGGGGTCGACTCCGGCTCGCTCGAGGACTCCGGCCTGGATGCTGCCCAACAACGTGGCGGCGTGGGTCTCGGTGAACTGTCCGTTGCGCTTACCGATGGCCGAACGACCGGCCTCGACGATGACGGGCTTACCCATGGTGTGAACCTCGTTCTTTCAGTGGTGTGGGGTGAGTGAGCGATCGGGGATCAACGTCGCGAGAGCGCAACGGGAAGGTGCTTGATGCCGTGGATGAAACTCGACTGGAGCCTCGAGATCTCCCCGGTGAGTTCGATGCCGGCGACCCGCTTCGAGAGCTCCTCGAAGAGAATGCGCATCTCGAGGCGAGCGAGGTTGGAGCCGAGGCAGAAGTGCGGTCCGCCGCCCCCGAAGGTGACGTGCGGGTTGGGAGTGCGACCGATGTCGAAGCGGTCGGGGTCGGCGAACACTCGCTCGTCGCGGTTGGCCGATGGGTAGAACATGGTGACCGAGTCGCCTTCGGCGATCGTCACGCCGTGCAGCTCTACGTCGCACGTGGCGGCCCGGCGGAAGTAATTGACCGGGGTGGCCCAGCGGAGGATTTCCTCGACGGCCGAGGTCACGAGCGACGGGTCGGACTGCAGGCGACGCCATTCGTCGGGGTGTTCGATCATCGCCGCCACACCGTGGCTGATGCCGTTGCGTGTGGTCTCGTTGCCCGCCACGGCCAGCAGCATCATGAAGAGATCGAATTCGTGCTCGGTGAGCACGTCACCGTCGTGTTCGCTGATGAGCGTGGTGATGATGTCGTCCTTCGGATTGGCCTTGCGTTCGAGAGCCAACTGATTGGAATACATGTAGAGCTCGGTGGCGGCGGCCATGCCACCTTCGGGATCGGATCCGTATTCGGGGTCGTTGGCGCCGATCATGGCGTTCGACCAGTCGAACACCTTGCGTCGGTCCTCCACCGGGATACCCACCAATTCGGCAATGGCGATGAGCGGAAGTTCGGCCGAGACCTTGTCGACGAAGTCGACATTTCCCGCCTCGATGGCCTCCTCGATCAGTTGTACGGCGACATCGCGGAAATGCGACTCGAGCATGCGCATGGCTTTTGGCGTGAAGCCTCGACTCACGAGCGTGCGCAGACGAGTGTGGTCGGGTGGATCGAGATCGATCATGAGGCGCGCCGAGTCGTTGTCGATCTCGGTCAGGGCCTCGTTCATGAGGGAGCCCTTCTTGGCCGACGAGAACGTCTGGAACTTGCGGCTCACCTCGACCACGTCGGTATGGCGGGTGATGGCCCAGAATTCTTCGGTGTAGGCGGGTTCCACGCCCCGACACTTCAGGACCGGTGCTTCGTCTCGAAGTTGCTTGTACAACTCGAAGGGAGGGCCGAACTTGTACGACGCGTGCGAGATCACGTCGAGTGTGTCGAAACTCAGGTCGTACTTCATCATCTACCCCTCGTTGTCGTGAAGTGATCGTTCAGCGGTCGGTCCCGAGGATCAATCCGCTGGTCGGAACTCCGGTGCCGGCGGTCACCAGCACGTTCTCGACACTATCCACCTGGTTCACGCTGGTTCCACGCACCTGGCGGACACCCTCGGCGATTCCGTTCATGCCGTGGAGATAGGCCTCACCGAGCTGACCGCCGTGGGTGTTGATCGGCAGTCGACCGCCGATCTCGAGTGCACCGTCGGCGATGAAGTCCTTGGCGTCGCCCCGAGCACAGAAACCGAATTCCTCGAGCTGCATGAGTACGTAGGGCGTGAAGTGGTCGTAGAGAATCGCCGTCTGGATGTCGGATGGCGACAACCCCGAGGATGTCCAGAGCTCGTCGGCGACGACCTTCATCTCGGGGAGCTGCGCGATGTCGTCGCGGTAGAACGACGTCATCGTCCATTGCTGGTCGCCGGCACCTTGGGCGCCGGCGAGCACCACGGCCGGCGTGTTGGGAAGGTCGCGAGCACGCTCGACGCTCGTGACGACGAGAGCTTGTCCGCCGTCGGTCTCCTGACAGCAGTCGAGGAGGTGCAAGGGGTCGACGATCCAACGGCTGTTCTGGTGATCCTCGAGGGTGATGGGCTGCTCGTGGAACCAGGCGGCCGGATTGTTGGCGGCGTGCCGACGTCCGGCCACGGCGACCCGACCGAAGTCGAGCGACGTCGCGCCGTACAGGTGCATGTAGCGACGAGCCACCATGGCCACCCAGCTGGCGGGCGTGAGGAGTCCGGCCGGGGTGGTCCAGGAGAACTGGGCGCGCTCGGCGGTGGCCGACGCGTCGAGGTCTTGCACTCCGGCACCGAAGCGGCGTCCACTGCGTTCGTTGAACGCGCGGTAACACACGACGGCGTCGGCGACGCCGGTGGCCACGGCCATGGCGGCCATGACGATGGTTCCACACGCTGCGCCACCGCCGTAGTGGACCCGACTGAAATGCCTCAGTGATCCGATGCCGACGTGGCGAGCGATCTCGATGTCGGGATTGTTGTCGGTGGAGTACGTGACCATGCCGTCGATGTCGGACGGAGCCAGACCACTGTCGGCGATGGCGGCTGCAACAGCTTCGCTCGCCAAACTCATCTCACTGCGACCCGAGTCCTTGCTGAATTTGGTGGCACCGATGCCGACGATGGCCGCCTTGCCACCGAGTCGATTGCCGATTCGGGTGATGCTCATGGCAGCACCACTTCGACCGTGGCGTTCATGTGGTCGCCGAGTGAATTCGATCCCTTGACGGCGACGGTCACCAGACGTTCACCCGGATCGACCGACGTGACCTCACCGGTGATCACCATGGTGTCGCCGGGGTAGTTGGGGGCGCCGAGGCGGATCTTGACCGAACGGAGGATCGCATTCGGCCCGGTCCAGTCGGTCACGAAACGGCCCACGAACGAGTTCGACGTGAGGATGTTCATGATGATGTCCTGCGACCCGCGCTCCTTGGCCACGTCGGGGTCGTGATGCACGACCTGGTAGTCGCGAGTGGCAATGGCCGTCGAAACGATGAGGGTGCGAGTGAGCGGAAGGTCGAGCGACGGAAGCACGTCGCCCACGTTCACCGATGCGAACGTTCGAGTGTCGGGAAGCTTGGTGGCGGTCATGAATGTTCCAGTCTCGTCAGGCGCGGGCGATGAGTTGGCCGAGGCGGGCGAGATGCGAACTCGCCGAACCGAGTTGGTTGGCGAGTTGGATCCCCCACAGGAAGAAACGGTGCACGGGGTAGTCGACGTCGGCACCGATGCCGCCGTGGAGATGCTGTGAGGCCGTGACGACCTGTTGTGCCCCCTCACTGCCCCAGTACGCAGCGACCGCGACGTCACGGCGCGCATCGAATCCCTCGGCCAGACGCCAAGCGGCATTGAGAGCCGTCACACGCATCGCTTCGGTGGTGATGTAGCCATCGGCGGCTCGTTGGGTGGTGGCCTGAAAAGCCGACAGCGGTTTTCCGAACTGCTTGCGGCTCGACAGGTGGGCGGCCGTCATGATGATCGAGCCTTCGGCGACCCCTACTTGAATGGACGCGAGGGCGACGACTGCGTGTTCGAAGGCTGAGCGCAGCATCTCGCCACCGTCGTGCTCGCACGAACCGTCGGGCAGGGTCCCGAGGAGAGCCGTGACGGGCAGGGTGCAGTCGATGTCGAGGTGAGCGTGCGGCTCGAGATTGGTCGTGGTGACCGGGACGACGTTCACTCCCGGTGCATCGAGAGGCAGAAGGAGAAGGGCCGGCCGATCGTTCTCACGCCGAACCGAGATCAGAGCGACGTCGGCGTGTTGAGCGAACGGGACGGCCGGCTTGGTGCCGGTCACCTTCACGGTGCCGCCGTCGACCACTGCGGTGGTGTTGGGTCGGGCGATGTCGTTCGCCCCGAATTCGGCCAGTCCGAGTGTGACGACCTTGCTGCCGTCGGCGACGGCGTTCAGCAGTGATCGCTGCTCGGTGGTTCCGTAGTCGGCGACGGTGAGACCGACCACGCCAGTCGTCCACAGCGGAACGAGTGCCACGTGCCGTCCCTGAGCCATGAGGGCGAGTGAGAGTTCGACCGGACCGAATCCGCTGCCGCCGTTCTCCTCGGGCACGCAAAGAGCCTGAACGCCACTCGCCGCGAGTTGGGACCAAGTTTCGCGATCGAAGCCGTCACCCTTTTCGACGCTCTTCACTCGATCGACGGTCGATTGCCCGGCGAAGACCTGCTCGGCGAGGTCGCGAATGACCTCCTGTTCCTCGCTCAGTTCGAAGTTCACTGTGAGCCTCCTGCGTCGGTTCCCTCGAGTACGGCAAAGGGAAGTTTCATATCGGGGTCAGTCGCTTCGATCACGATGCCGACGCGCGCGCCGACCTCGAGGCCCTCGGACGAGTTGCCCTTCACGTTCATGATCATGCGGACCGTCATGTCATCGGGTCGGGCATCGGCTGGCGAGTCGACGTCGACCAGAAGGATGGGGAGTGGATAGTCGAAGCTCGGGATCTGCGGGTAGTGCGTGATCACGAAGCTGTGGATCGTTCCCGACATCGGCATGTCGACGTCGGTCCACGAGAGCGAGTGACACGACGGACACATCGGGCCGGTGGGGAAGCGAAGAGTCGAGCACTCGGTACAACGTTGGGCGAGGAGCCGGCCGTCGTTCAGGCCGTCGAACCACCATTTGTTGTCGAACGTGGTGGCTGGTCGCGGACGAGGTGGTTTCGGCTTCTGGGTGGGCGCCTTCGCCTTGGGTCGGAATCGGAAGATGCGGAACATCATCTGACCGACCAGTTGCTCGTCGGCGTCGTAGTAGTCCTGACGTGTGGTGACGAAGTGACCGGTGCCGAGGCCGGTCGTCTTCTCGTCGCTGATGGTGTCGATGACCGTGCGCATGGTGAGGCGGTCGCCGGGTCGGAGATAGCGGTGATACACCTGATCGCTGTTGGTGCCGACCACACTCGTGAATCCGCGCGAGAACAACAGTTGGTTCATGCGTTCGTACGGACCGTCGCCGTCACGTTTCGGACCTTCGATGCCGACCATCACCCACGACTGCAACATGGTGGGCGGGGCGACGATGCCCCCGTGCACGCTCTGCGCGGCCAGCTCGGCGTCGGTGTAGACGGGGTTCCGATCACCGACTGTTTCGACGAGGTGACGGATCATCGGAGCGTTCACCAGATCGGGAGCCGGTTCGGGAGGTCCGATCTCGAGGCCGACGTACGTCTGTAGTTCGGCGAAGAACGCAGCCTTGGCTTCGGGAGTCTCGTCGACGATCGTGCCGGTGGCGGATTCGGTGGAAGTCATGTGTCTCGAACGCTTTCTGGCTGAGGGAGGCTGACGTCAGGCGCGCGTCAGCGCGCTCCAGGGACGGTCCTTGTCGGACTGGGGTTCACGAGGAAGACCGAGCCCACGCTCGGCGATGATGTTGCGTTGGATCTCGTCGGTGCCGCCGCCAATGCGGATGGCGAATTGCGAGAGAAGGTGTTGGCCCCACTGGTTGTCGTGCGGAGCGTCGTCACCCCACAGAGTGAAGCCGGGGCCGACGATCTCGGCGGCCAGATCGGCCGTGAGTCGCCAGTGATTGGCGTAGGCGAGTTTCAGGGTGAGCATTTCGGGGCCGGGCATGCGCATCTGACTCATCGCCGTACGCATACGGAAACCCAGGAAACGAAGGGTCTCGGAGCGGATGTGTGCTTGAGCGAGGCCTTGCCGGACTCGTGGATCGTCGGCGAGTCCGCGTTCGCGAGCGATCTCGGCGAGTTGAGCGACCGTCCAACCACCGCCGCCCGATCCGATGTGACTGCGCTCGTTGCTGAGGGTGGTCTGAGCGACCTTCCAGCCGCCGTCCACCTCGCCGAGAACGTTCGCGTTCGGAATGCGCACGTCGCTCAGGAACACTTCGTTGAAGTGCTGAACTCCGGTGATCTGCGTGATGGGGCGGATGTCGAGGCCGGGACTCTTCATGTCGAGAATGAAGTAGGTGATGCCGGCATGTTTCGGAGCTTCGGTGTCGGTTCGAGCCAGAAGAATCGCGTAGTCGGCGAACTGGCCGAAACTCGTCCACACCTTCTGCCCGTTCACGACCCACTCGTCGCCGTCGCGAACGGCGCGGGTGCCGAGAGATGCCAGGTCACTGCCCGAGCCGGGTTCGCTGAACAGCTGGCACCACACTTCGTCGCCACGCAGGATCGGGGCGAGGTGACGTTCCTGTTGTTCGGGTGAGCCATGGGCGATGAGGGTCGGGCCCACCATGCCGATCGACACCGCGAAGGCGCCGGTGGACACGTCGAAGGCCGCCATCTCCTCGGCGAAGATCGCCGCCTGAATCGCGCTCGCGCCCCGTCCTCCGAACTGCTTCGGCCACGTGATTCCGGCCCAGCCGTTGTCGAAGAGGACGCGCTGCCAGTCCCGGCATTTCTGGATGTGGCCGGCCAAGTCGTGTTCGCCGAGTTCGCCGGCTCCCTCCGACTTCAAGCGGGCGTGCTGGCCGAGCCAACTGCGCGCCTCGACCCGGAAAGTCGCCTCGTCCGGTGTGTCGCCGATGTGCATGTGCGTGCCTGTCTCCCCTGGCTGGACGGTTTCTGACAGTCTGTCAGAAACGCTTGGGACGTCCCCCATGGGGACGTCGGTCGAACGGGTCCCCCATGGGGACGTCGGTCGAACGGGTCCCCCATGGGGGACGTCGAACGGGTCAGTCGGGCCAGGCCGCTCGACCCTCGAAGAACACCAGATCGTCCCGGCTGGTGAGCAGGTCGCGGCCCCTCGAGGTGTCGAGGACCCGGGGCCAGTGCTCGCGCAGGTCTTCGAGCGTGACCTCCGGCCCGCCGGACCAGCCTGGGTGGCCGACGGTCGAGATCAGGGAGGATCGCCCGGCACCGGCGGTGACCACGTGTCCGGTCACGTCGATGTCGTCGTGCACCAGCCAACAGGCGGCCGGGCTGCAGGCCGAGGGCGGGAAGTTCTCCTCCATCCAGCGACGGGTGTCTTCGTGGGGGTTGAGAGCCGCCGAGCGGGTGTAGCCGATCGGCATGAGGCAGTTGACCGTGATGCCGAGATCGGCACCTTCGTTCGCCAGCGAACGGGTGAGCCCGATCAGACCGGCCTTGGCGACCGAGTACGCCGGCATGCCGAGGGATCCGATGGCGGCGGCCGACGAGGTGACGAGGATGCGACCGAATCGGCGACTGACGAAATGCGGCCACGCAGCACGACACATGTTCCACGTGCCGACGAGATGAGTCGACAAGATGGTCTCGAGTTGGCGATCGGTCGTGTCGATGAAAGATCCGGTGGGTCCACCGCGGCCGGCGTTGTTGAGAACGATGTGCAGGTCGCCGAATTGGTCGATGGCCGAATCGACGATGGCACGTGTGTCATCGGCCTCGGCGACCGACCGCGTGTCGGCCACTGCCGTGCCGCCGTTCGACACGATGTCGGCGACCGTTGCGTCGGCATGCTCTCGGGAGACATCGTTGACGATCACGCGAGCGCCGCGTGAAGCGAGAAGGAGGGCGTGCTCGCGTCCGAGGCCGCGTCCGGCTCCGGTCACGATCGCGACACGATCGTCGAAGCGAACGTCGTTCATGCGTCGACACCGTACAGTTCTCGTATGGGCGACGAAAGACGCACGACCGTGATGGTGACCGGAGCGAGTCGGGGTATCGGTCGCGCCGTGGCCGTCGATCTCGCGGCACGCGGGTACGACCTCGTGCTCACGGCGCGCTCGGTCGACGGCGGAGCCACTTTCGACGGAACGTCACGAAGTGACGACCTCGCGGGTGTCGCCCTGTCGGGATCGATCAGCGAGACGGCCGAGGAATGTCGTCGCCGATCCGACGAGTGTCGAGTTGTGTGCGTGGCCATGGACCTGACCGACGAGGACAGCGTGCGTTCGGCGGCTCGCCGCGCTGTCGACGAGTTCGGGCGCGTCGACGCCCTGGTGTCGAATGCGATCTACCAAGGGCCCGGGGTGAACGACTCGTTTCGTGATCTGCCGACCGAATTGCTCCGACGGGTGATCGAGGGGGATGCGATCGCTCCGATGGTGTTGCTCGACGAGGTCCTGCCCGGGATGTTGGGTGCCGGACGTGGAGTCTTCGTGCATCTCACGTCGGGTGCCGCCACTCTCGTTCCCAAGGCTCCCACCGGTCGCGGCGGGTGGGGAGTCGCATACGCCATGGCCAAAGGGGCCGCCCATCGCATCGCCGGGGTTCTGCACGCCGAGCACTTCGCCGATGGAATTCGGGCCTACAGCGTGAATCCCGGACACGTCACGACAGAAGTGATGCGGCATCGAGCCGAACGTGCCGGGCGTGAGGTCACCGGGCAAGGACCCGACGACACGGTGGCGACGATTGCTTGGCTCCTCGCTGGTGACGACGACGCGACAGCGTTGTCGGGTGGTGAGGTCGTGGCGAGAGACGTGGCGGCTCGTCTGCGCTGACGTCGTCAGAGGTGACGGAGACGCTCGACGGCGGCCGCGAGGAGATGATCGTGTTCGTCGCTCGGTGGGGGAGCGACGAGCAGTCCGTCGACGAGACCACCGAACCACTCCGAGGCCACGTCGGGAAGTTCGTCGTAGGTGGCTTGTGGCACGAGAGTGTCGAGGACGTCGTCGGTGACGAGGTCGGCCAGATCCTCCCACCGTTGTTCACGAATGAGCGCGCGAAGTCGGCCGGCCAGATCGGCCCATCCGAACAGCTCGAGAGTTCGCTCGTAGGCCGGAGTCGAATACAAGAATGCGAGCAGACGTCGGTTGTGTTCGCGTCGTTCGTCGATGTCGGCACGTGTGGCTCCGAGTATCCATTGTGTTCCGACCACGAGTTCGACGTCGTCGACCGAACGCCCGACTCGGTCGGCTCCGGCCGACAGACCGGGACGGCACACTTCGCTCAGATAGCGAGGATGGCTGTTGGTCGGGTGAGTCACGAACCCGTCGGCGATGGCGCCGGCGGTCTCCACCAACTTCTTGTTCACACCACCCATCCAGACGTTCGGACGGGTGACGTCAGTCGGCAGCGGATCAGGAGTGAAGTTCGGTGTGAGCAAGGTGAGGTCGTAATGCTCGCTTCGATAATCGAGTGGTGCTTCCCCGTCGAAGGCGCGCCAGCACGCGCGTACGGCGCCGATGTGATCGCGCAGACGTCCGACCGGATCGTCGAAGTCGGCACCGAATCGGCGCTCGATGTGCGGCCGGATCTGTGTGCCGAGTCCGAGTTGAAAGCGCCCCCTCGACGTCTCGGCGAGATCCCAGGCCGAATAAGCCACCGCCATCGGGCTGCGAACGAGTGCGAGGGCCACCGACGTGCGAACGACGAGTCGTTCTGTCGCTTGCAACGCGACGAGCGAGACGAGGAACGGGTCGTGAACGGTTTCGGCGACGTGAAGTCCGTCGTAGCCCAGTGCTTCGATGCGACGGGCGTGATTGGGGACGTCACGCAACGGCAGACGCGGATCCATACCGGCGTAGATCTTCATGGCGATCCACCGAATCTCTCGGCTGCCCACCGGCGCGCCCGCTGGTTCTCGAACGCGAACGCTTCGTCGGAGTCGCCGAGTGGGCGGACGGCGTCGTAGAGCTCACGGGTGGCGGTCGTGGCATCGGCGTGAGTGGAGGCGATGAACTCGGCGACCTCGACGGCTCGTTCGATGAGTCGTTCGTGCTCGATGATCTCGACGACGAGCCCCCAGGTGAGTGCGGTGGAGGCGTCGACGAACTCGCCAGTGAAACTCATGTAGCGAGCTCGGGCCGGGCCGATGAGGCGGGGCAGAAGGACGGTGAGTCCCCAGCCCGGAACCATGCCGACCTTGGTGTGCGTATCGGCGAAGCGCGCTCGCTCGGAGGCGATGAGGAAGTCGCAGGCGAGAGCGATCTCGAGACCACCCGTGACGGCGGCACCGTTGATCGCACCGATCACCGGGACGCGTGTGCGGGGGAGCGCGGTCCAGTGACCCGGATGCGGATTGTCGCCTTTCTTCTCGCCACCGTCGACGTCGCGACGGTCGAAACCGGCGCAAAAGGCGGGGTCGACTCCCGTGAGAACGATCGCCCGCACATCGGGGTCGGCGTCGACTTCGGTGATCACCCGCGGAAAGGTTGCGGCGAGTTCGGCGTTCAGTGCATTTCGCGCCTCGGGTCGATTGAGGGTGACGATGGCGAGGGGTCCTCGGCGTTCGACGAGGACGACCGGAGACGAGGAGGTGTGCGAGTCGACCACGATCTGACAGAGTGTCAGATGAGAGGGTGCGAATCCAGCCCCGCAGTTCCGACGAGGAGCCACATGAAGTTCTGGTGCGCGACGGCGTTCATGAAGACGAAGCAACTGGTGCACATCGCGCAGTTGCTCGACGAGGCCGGATATCACGGCCTGATGGTGAGCGATCACCTCGTGTACCCGAAGAATCTCCAGTCGAAGTATCCGTATTCACCGCATCCTGATGGTCGTCCGATCTGGGATCCGGAAACGGCGTGGCCCGACCCGTGGGTGCTCATCGGAGCGATGACGAGTGTGACGACGCACCTCAATTTCACGACCAACATCTACGTGGCCGGTCACCGACCACTCCTGCAACTGGCCAAGGAGATCGCGACCGCATCGGTTCTGTCCGATGGTCGAGTGGCTCTCGGCGCGGGTGCCGGATGGATGAAGGAGGAGTTCGACCTTCAGGGTCAGGACTTCTCGAACCGTGGGAAACGGCTCACCGAAATGATCCAGGCTCTGCGCGCCATGTGGGCCGGAGGGTGGGTCGAGTTCCACGGCGACTACTACGACGTTCCGCCGGTGACGATGGAGCCGAGTCCTCCGAAGCCGGTACCGATCTACGTGGGTGGCCACACCGATGCTGCACTGCGGCGCGCGGCGCGTGTCGGTGACGGCTGGATCGGCAATGCCTATCCACTGGAAGAGGCCGAATTTCACATCGGGAAGCTGAAGGGTTACTTGCGCGAGTACGGGCGTGAGAACGACGACTTCGAGATCATCTGTGGTTTGTACGCCATGCCCACGGCCGACTTGTACAAGCGAGCCGAAGAAGAGCTCGGAATGACCGGCACGCTGTGCATGCCGTGGGCACTCGGCAATCCGTCGGCTGGTGACCATGCCGGCCTCGCGGAGATGTCAGCGGCCTACAAGCCCTTCATCGACGACTTCGCGACCAACGTCGTCGCGAAGTGTCAGTGACGGTTCGATACGTCGTTCGGTAGGGGCGAACGGTCAGCCCGGCCAGACGATCGACTGCATCTCGGTGTAGCAGTGCAGGCCGAAATCACCGCCGTCACGTCCGACACCGCTCATCTTGAATCCACCGAACGGCGCTTCGTGATTGCGCTGGGCGGTGTTGACGCCAACGTTTCCGCTGCGAAGTTGACGAGCGACGCGGTAGGCACGATCGGAGTCCTGTGAGAACACGTAGTCGTACAGGCCGAACTCCGAGCCATTGGCGATCGCGATGCCTTCGTCCTCGTCGTCGAAGGGGACGACCACGACCACGGGTCCGAAGATCTCCTCGCGGACCGGCGTCATGTCGGGTCGACATCCGGCGATGAGCGTGGGTGCCACGTAATAGCCACGCTCCATGTGTGACGGCCGACGACCGTCGACGACGATTTCGGCCCCTTCGGCTGCTCCGGCTGCGATGTACGACTCGATGCGATCTCGCTGTATCGACGAGATCACCGGACCGACGAGGGTGTCGGCTTCGGTGGGGGCACCCACTTTCAGATGCGGTGCGACGTTGGCCAGAGCCGACACGAGTTCGTCGTACCGTGATCGATGCACGATGGCGCGGGTGGGGGCGGTGCAGATCTGGCCGCTGTGGAAGGCCCACACGCTCTGAATCGCACCGACTGCTTTCGCGATGTCGGCATCGTCCATGACCAGGGCTGCGCCCTTGCCACCGAGTTCGAGGAGCTGCCGTTTCATGGTGGCGGCACCGGCCTGCATGATGCGCACACCCACTGCTGTGGACCCGGTGAACGACACCATGTCGACATCGGGTGACGTGGTGAGAGCGGCGGCCGGTTCGGGCTTCGACGACGTGACGATGTTGATCACACCGGGTGGAAAGCCGACCTCGTGCATGATCTCGGCCAATTCGATGACGGCGAGCGGGTCCTGTGGGGCCGGCTTCATGACGACCGTGCATCCGACGGCCAGCGCTGGGGCGATCTTGCCGGCCATGTTGACGACCGGGAAGTTGTAGGGCGAAATGCACGCGACGACGCCCACTGGCTGGCGTTGCACCACGCCACCGATGAGTCCGCCGGGGGCGAGTGGGGTCGCCTGCATGGGCGACGGGGGAAGCGCGATGTCGAGACTTCGAGTGGCACTTCGTGCGTAGCGTTCGAACCGCTCGATCGCGACCGGGACCTGCATGCGTGAGCCCACTTGAGCCGTGGCACCGGTTTCGCTGATGATGAGCGGGACCAGATCGCCTTGGCGTTCTTTCAACTTGTCGGCAACGGCCTGCAGCAAGCGAGCGCGCTCGGCCGGGGGAGTGCGCCACCACGCCGGGAAGGCGCGCTGTGCGGCGCGCGCCGCATCGTTCGCTTGTTCGACCGACGCCTCGGGTGCGTGGCCGACCACTTCCTCGGTGGCCGGATTGACGATCGGAGTGGTGCCGTCGGCCCCGTCGACCCACTGGCCGTCGATCAGAAGTCGATAGTGCTTGTCGGTGGCTGCGGTCATGAGTTCCCCCTCGGAACGGTCCGTCGCCAAGGCTACAATCTGACGAGTCGTCAGATTTCATCGTCCGTCGGGCCGGAGAGTTCCGGACGACGGCGGGAAGTGGAGGAGCTCATGCTCGACATCGTGATTCGTGGCGGACTTGTCATCGACGGAACGGGTGCTCCCGCTCGGCGCGCCGACATCGGAGTGAAGGACGGTCGGATCGTGGCCGTCGGTACGGTCGACGAGGCGGCGGCCGAGGTGATCGACGCCGAGGGGCTCATGGTTGCGCCCGGGTTCGTCGATCCTCACACGCACTACGACGCGCAGTTGTTGTGGGATCCGACGGCGAGCCCGTCGAGTGTTCACGGTGTGACCACGGTGATCGGTGGCAACTGTGGTTTCACTCTCGCCCCGCTTCTTCCGGGTGATGCCGACTATCTGCGCAAGATGATGTCGAAGGTTGAGGGCATGCCCCTCGCCGCTCTCGAGAACGGAACCGACTGGTCATGGGAAACCTTCGCCGACTATCTCGGTCGGCTCGAAGGTCGGGTGGCCGTCAACGCCGGGTTCCTCGTGGGGCACTGCGCCATTCGTCGATACGTCATGGGTGCTGACGCCGTCGGCGACGAGGCATCGAGCGATCACATCGGCGCCATGCGCGCCGAACTGGCCAAGGCCTTCGAGGCCGGAGCACTCGGTTTCTCGTTCACCAACAGCACGTCGCACAGCGACGGTGACGGTGAGCCGGTGGCCAGCCGCTGGGCCACGCACGACGAACTGATCGCTCTCTGCGAAGAGACCGGCCAGCACGACGGAACCACTCTCGAAGGAATTGTGCCCGGCTGTCTCGACCGTTTCGAAGACGGCGAGATCGAACTGCTCGGACGTATGAGTGCCGCGGCCAACCGTCCCATGAACTGGAACGTTCTGACCGTCGACTCTCGTGAACCTGATCGTGTGCCGCGACAGATCTCCGCCTTCGATCGGGCGGCCGAGCTCGGTGGCAAGGTGGTGGCGCTCACCATGCCGGTTCAGGTGCCCATGAACATGAGCTTCCTGAATTTCTGCGGCCTGTGGTTGCTGCCCGGTTGGCAGACGATTCTCGGCGTGTCGGTCGCCGAACGCATCGAGCGTCTGAGCGATCCGGACACCCGCTTGCGACTGCTCGAATCCAGTCAGTCGCCGGAAGCTGGCGTGTTCCGACGACTCGCCGACTGGGGTGAGTACGTGATCGGTGACACGTATTCACCAGTCAATGACGGTTTGTCGGGACGGATCGTTCGCGACATCGCGGCCGAGCGTGGCACGAGCAACTTCGGAACCCTGCTCGACATCGTGAACGCTGACGATCTGCGCACGATTCTGTGGCCCATTCCGCAGGACAACGACGACGAGTCGTGGCGTATGCGGGCCGAACTGTGGCAGGACCCGCGGGCGATCATCGGTGGATCCGATGCTGGCGCCCACCTCGACCGGATGTGTGGTGCTCCGTATCCCACTCGTTGGATCGCCGACTGTCTGCGTGGTCGCAAGTTGGTGTCGGTCGAGCATGCGGTGCGGATGATGACCACGGCGCCGGCCCAGCTGTTCGGGCTCGTCGACCGGGGCGAGATTCGCGAGGGTGCCCATGCCGATCTGGTGGTGTTCGACCCCGAGACGATTGGGTCGGAGGACGCTCGGTTGGTGACCGACTTGCCGGGTGATTCGTCACGACTCACGGCGGGATCGTTCGGAGTGAAGCGGGTGCTCGTGAACGGAACGGTGATCGTGGAGGACGGCGTGGCCAATGGCGCGACTCCGGGCACCGTGCTCAAGTCGGGCCGCGACACCTACACCGTCACCGCCCACTAACCGTTTCTGCCCACCCTGAAGCACAGTGCCCGCCCAGGATGTAGAGCGCTTCAGGGTGCGCGCTTTTGCACGTTTTCACGGCGGCAGTATGAGGTGGGAAGTTCGCACTCTCGCGGCGTGGGAAATTTGCGCAACGAGTTGGCGTAACCGATCTTCGACGTCCTGAGTGGTGCACCGGAGAATCTGCCACCCAAGATGGGAAGCAGAGAGGTCACGCCGGTTGTCGCTGGCAATAGCGATCGGCGTCTCGTGCAGAGCTCCATCGACTTCGACTCCCAACTTGATGTCCGGTCGGGCAATGTCGATGAAGGCTGTCGAGCCGCCCGGAAGCGCAAGCCGATGTTGTCGCGTCCAGCGGGGGTCATTGGACTCCAGCGCTTGAGCCAGGAGCAGCTCGGGGTGACTCATGGCGATCGGCAGTTCGTCGGGGCGGCCAAGGATGACCCGGCGAAATCGCGCCGAGCCAGGCCTTCCCATCTTGATCGCCTTGCTGCCGAAGGCGCGAACTTCTTCAAGAGTCGCAAGTTCTCTGTTCAGACAGTCTTCGAAGGCTGACATCAATGTGCGGTCGTCGGTCTCGTGGGCGATTTCGAAGAGTGTCTGTGCAGGCGAGCTGACCGCTCCACCCCCGACCAAATGAATGATGTCGACGTCCGCAAGGTTGGTGCGCCTGATCCGAACTCCAGAAACTCGAGGGCAGCGATCGGCATGAGTCGACAACTCGATTCGGCCTTTTGGAATTCTTCGTAATCCCCAGTATTCGGCGGCCGTGTTTCCCGAAGCCCACGAATCAGGAACCGCCCAACATGCCGCGGCAATTTCGGCCCTGATGTCTAGAGGAGCTTTCCCGAGAGCGAAGACCGTCCCGCGATGAACTCGTCGGAGGACTTCTTCGGCGAGAAGTCGGTTTCGAGATGATCGGCTCACTCCGATCCGCTCCATGTCTTCGAGAAGTACAAGGCCATTTCGTTGTTCAGCGACTTCGATCAGTTTTGCGATTGTCGTGTTCACACCCTGACTGTGGGAGTCCCCTCCACAGGTTCGGAAGTCCCCACTCTGAAGCACAGTGCCCGCGCTCAGTGTTCTGCGCTTCAGAGTGTGCGGAAAGTGGATGTAAAAGAAAAAAGAGAGGGGGTGGGGGAAGGTCGGAGCCGTGGCTCGTCACCTCACCCCACCCCCTCTCGGAGTAGGACGCCTACTCAGGCATGCCTGGAGTCAGGTCAGTCGATGGCGACCCAGTCGCCGACCACGATTCCGCAAGCGATCGGGGCCGCACAGCCGTTGTACAGGCCATTGGCATCCGGTGCCGTCGTGCTGTCTGCTCCCACCATGCGGATGGTGTGAACGGCGGTCGACGCAAATGCCTTGCCCGGAGCGAGAAGACCCTTGCCGCCACCGATGAGAGCCAGATCGACTTCTCCGAGGTTGAGCGCCGACTCCATGAACGAAGCGCGGGTCGGGTTGACCCCGGCACCTTCCATGGCCAGCTTGAAGATGTTCATCAATGCGCACTCCTGCGGGGTGTAGTCGGAGATGAAGATCTTGGCGTTCACGTCCTCGATGATTCGACCGGCCGGGACACCCGACATCGACTTGCCTCCGTAGTAGGCCTCGAAGTTCTCGTCGAACACCTGACGGCAGTAGCCCTCGAACTCGGTGTCGGGACGGATGGACGTGCCATCGGTCGCGTGGTCGTAGGAAGTGGTGCACTCCGTGCCGTAAGCCTCGGGCTTCACCTGGGTCGCACCATACGGTGAGCAGCCTGATGACGAGGTGTCCATCATGCTGTAGCTCAGGCCGGCCGATGCAGCGTTGTTGCTGAATCCCGTGAATTCGGTGAAGGGGATACCAACGAGCACGTGAACAGCTCCCTCGGCCTGGAATGCTCCGACTGCATCGGCGCCCTCCTGGTTAATGGCCGCGTTGTCGCCCGACTGCGAGTTGATCTCGATGAGAACCGGGTTGTACCCGGCGGCTGAGAGAGCGGCCTCGGCGGCCTTGCCAGCGGCGGCCAACGACGGCGAGTTGTTGGAGAGCACTCCGACGGTCGAGCCGGCGGCGGCGCCACTCGACTCGATCCAGGCGGTCACGGCCGCAGCAGCGACGGCGTCCGACGGAGGAGCCAGGGAAATGGCCAGATTGGTGGCCAACTCATCGGTGCTCATGACGTCGCCGTAAAGAATGACGACACCGGCATCGAGTAGGCACTTACGGGCAATCGAGGAAAGTCCGGTGCCGTTCACGAGGGCGAAGATCTCGTTGTCGATGGTCGCTTCGGCGCACAGAACGTCGAAAGACGACTGATCGACCGGATTCCAGGTGATCGGAATGATCTCGAGCTGGCGTCCATTGATGCCGCCGGCATCGTTGATGTCGTCGACGAAGACCTTGTAACGATCGAAGAGATGCTCGGTCGTCAGGGTGTCGGGAATCGAGATGCCGAGAGCTCGAACGGCCTCGAGGTCTGCGACAGCAGCGGCGATCTTGATGGTGTCAGCGGTGACACCCACGTCGGACGCCTCGCGCTCCTCGGCCGGAGCCTCAGTCGTCGGTGCGTCGGTTTCCGACGGAGCGTCGGTCTCGGCCGGAGCCTCAGTGGCCGGAGCATCGGAGCTCGAGCCGTCATCGCCACCACAGGCGGCGAGGATCATGGAGACGCTGGCCAACGCGGCCCACGACAAACGGGACTTGGATTTCATGCACTCCCCCTCGGAATGTGTTCAGCGGCCGAGTCGGACGATTGGGCCGGTAGCGGAACGGTATCACGATTTCTGACACCCCGTCAGATTTCCCTCCCGAGCGACTAATGTGCCTCCGGAAGGGGGGTCGACATGCAAGGGACCGACGGGGTCGCGAACGTACCGGAGCGCTCCACAGCGGCTGCGCTCGCCAGCTCGATCGTGGTCGACGAAGAGGCCAAACGGGCGGCAAGCGACACTGATATCGAGGAGAACCTCCCCACGATCGAGGCCATGTCCCTGCGGGACGGTTTGAGAAAAGGTGGACCGAGCATCGCGGTAGTGCTGTTGCTCTTCACAATCTTCGAGGAGTTCGATCGAGTGGCCATGCAGGTGCTCGGCCCCGACATCCAGAAGTCGCTCGGAGTCTCCGACACACTCCTTCTCGGTCTGCAGAGTTTCGCCGGAGTGATCCTGGTGCTGGCCACGCTGCCCTTCGCGTGGCTCGCCGATCGTCGCCGACGGGTTCGTGTGTTGTCGGGTGCGTCGAGTCTCTGGCTCGCTTTCGTGGCCCTCACCGGATCGGTGGTCAATTCATTCCAGATGGGCTTGGCCCGCGCCGGAACCGGCTTTGGTGCATCGGCGCGTATTCCGATCGGCCCGTCTCTCGTCGCCGACAACTACCCGCTCGCCATCCGGACGCGGATCTTCGCCATCGAAGCCTTGGGCCGACCGATCGGTCAGGTGCTCGGTCCGTTGTTCGCCGCGCTCGTCATCTTCCTCGCCGGTAGTGATGGCGGGGATTGGCGACTCGTCTTCCTCGCCATCCTGATCCCGTCGGGATTGACGGTTCTGTGGTCGTACACGTTGAAGGAACCGACTCGCGGCCAACAAGAGCAAGAGGCCGTTCTCGGCGCTCCGGTCGTATCGGGAGAACCCGAGCCTCCGGTGAGGTTGAGCGCAGCGTTCCAGCGTCTCAAGAAAGTTCGGACGTTCTATTACCTCGTCGTCGGTATCGGTGTGCTCGGATTCGCGCTGGTCGCCGTTCCCGGAGCGTTCAACCTTCTTCTCGAGGACGCATACGGCTACTCGGCGACCGAGCGCGGTCTGATCGGAGCCATCACGTGGTCGGGTGCATTGATCGCCATCCCCATCACCGGACGGGTCGGAGAGCGACTCTTCCGCAAGAGCCCCCCCGCCGCCTTGCGGCTCATGGGGGTCTTCATTCTTCTCTACGGACTCTTCGTCACGGTGGGTCTGCGTTTTCAGAGTGCCCCGGTGATGATCGCTTTCGTGACGATCGGTTACGCGTTTCAAGGTGCGGCCTTCACGCAGATGGGTCCGGCCGTATCGGCGATCATCCCGTATCAGATGCGTTCCCAAGCGTTTGCGATGGTGGGCGTGTACATCTTCTTGATGGGCGGTTTCTTCGGTGGCCTGCTCGCTGGCGCATTGTCCGATGCTCATGGTGAACGAACCGCTCTCACTTCGGTGGTCCCGCCGGCCGCTCTGCTCGGTGGACTCCTTATCGTGTACGGCAGCCGTTTCATGAGGCGAGACATCGCCCTCACGGTGGCCGAACTTCGCGAACAGCAGGAGGAAAGAGTTCGGCTTTCCGACAATCCGGGCGATGTTCCCGTCCTCCAAGTGAGAAATGTCGACGTGAGCTACGGCAACCTTCAGGTGTTGTTCGACGTCGGCTTCGAGGTCCGTCGCGGAGAGGTCCTCGCTCTCCTCGGCACGAACGGTGCGGGCAAGTCGACCATTTTGAAGGCGATCTCCGGACTGAAGATGCCCGATCGCGGTGTCATCCGAATGAACGGTCGCACCATTTCACTCGTCGATCCACAGTTCCGCGCCTCCATGGGTCTGGTTCTCGTACCGGGTGGAGAGGCGGTCTTCACGTCGATGACGGTGGCCGAGAATCTCGCACTCTGGAGTCGTCAGATCGAAGATCAGTCTCGCCGCAAGGAGAGGATCAAGGTCGTCGAAGAGACGTTCCCGATGCTTCGTGATCGAGCGGATCAGAGGGCCGGCTCGTTGTCGGGCGGCCAGCAACAGATGCTTGCTCTCGCCAAAGCCGTCATGCTCGAACCTGAATTGCTGTGCATCGACGAGTTGTCGCTCGGACTCGCTCCAGTGGTCGTTCAGGACTTGTTGCAAGTGGTCGAGCGTCTGAAGCAGCAAGGAATCACCATGGTGATCGTCGAGCAATCGGTGAACGTTGCGCTCTCGATCGCCGATCGGGCCGTGTTCATGGAGCGCGGCGAGGTGAAGTTCGAAGGTCCGGCTCAGGATCTCCTCGAACGAGGAGACCTCTTACGCGCCGTCTTCTTGTCGGGAGCAGGTGCCTGATGTCGTTGTTCGCTCTCACGTACTCGAATGACATCGTCTTCGATGGTCTCGTTCAGGGTCTCGTATATGCATTGATCGCTTTCGGACTTCTGCTCATCTACCGAGCCACTGGCGTGATCAATTTCGCTCACGGTCAGATCGGAGCCTTCGGCGGCTACCTGATGGCATTGCTCCAGATTCGCTACGACATTCCGTATGGCCTATCGCTTCCACTTGCGTTGGTCAGCGGTGTGATCCTCGGGGCAGCCGCGGAACTCGCGCTGCGTCGCTTGTTCACGCAGCCTCGACTCCTGCTTTTCGTCGCAACGCTCGGTCTCACCCAGATCATTCAGCTTCTCCAACTCAGACTCCCCATCGCCGAGGAGGATGCGATCAGCGTGTCGTATCCGGTCCTGATCAGTGGTTCGTGGCAGATCGGCGGTATTTCTCTGACCGGGCCGCAACTCACGATTCTGATCATCGTACCGGTCATGATGATTTTCTTCGGCTGGCTGTTCCAAAAGAGTGCGTTCGGCATGCAAGTGCGTGCAACTGCCGACAACTTCTCGGCGGCCCAGTTGGCCGGAATCGGTGTTCGTGGAGTCTCCACGATGGTGTGGGCTCTCGCCGGGTTGTTGGCGGCATTGAGCACGTTGCTCATCGCGCCGCTACAGGGAGGGTCGCTCGGCGCCGTCCAGACCGCCCTCGGTCCGAAACTGCTGCTGTTGTCGCTCACCGCCGCCATGATCGGTCGGATGCGTTCGTTCTCCTGGACGCTCGTCGGTGGGCTGCTGGTCGGTGTCATCGATCGTCTGTTGGTCACTTGGTCGATCACCGGCGACTTTCCAGCGGGCTCGAACATCGCCATCCTGTTCTTGATCCTGATCCTCGTGCTGTTCACGTTGGGTCGTCGACAGATCATGGGCGAGGACTCCTGGCAGCTCGTCACCAAGACGAGAGTTGCTCGACAGGAGTTGACTCGACACCCCCTGTACCGAACCTTGTCGGTGATCGGCGCTCTGATCATCGTCGGAATGGCCCTTCTCGTACCGAGTCAGGTCGACAAGGCGAGCGATCTCCTGAAGTTCTCGGCGATCCCGATCTACCTCATCGTCGCTCTGTCGGTCACGGTTCTCACTGGATGGGCCGGCCAGTTGTCACTCGGCCAGTTCGGGTTCGTCGCCATTGGCGCATATCTGACGATCTACTACGCCGAAGAGTTGCCGTACTTGTTGGCCCTGTCGATCGGCGTGGCGTGGGGTGTTGCGGTGGCGATCGTGATCGGAGTCCCGGCTCTGCGAGTGAAGGGCCTCTACCTGGCGGTCGTCACTCTTGGTTTCGGTCTCGCCATCCGATCCTGGTTCATCCTCGGCGACAAGATCGCCCCTGGTGGTGGCGGCACGGCTCAGTTGAAGGTGAATCGTTCCGACGGTTTCCGGTTGCTGTTCTGGGAAGTCAAAGGAAGCAACTTCGATGCCGTCTATTGGTTCAGCCTCTTGATGGCCGGACTTTCCATTGTGCTCGTGTGGAGAGTGCGCCGAACGGGAGTCGGGAGATCGATCATCGCCACTCGTGACAACGAGAACTCGGCGGCGGCGTACACAGTCGCCCCGGCCCGCGCCAAGTTGATCGCTTTCGCGGTGTCCGGCGGTCTGGCGGCCTTGGCCGGCGGTCTCCTGCCTCTGGTGGCTCGGAACGGACAATTCAAGATCGACGGACTTCTCTTCGATTTCGACGAGTCGCTTCGAGTCGTGGCGATCGCCGTCATCGGTGGCATCGGATCGATCACGGGCGCCATCCTCGGCACGATCCTCATCGTCGCTCTTCCGCTGGTGTTCGACGGCACGAAACAAGTCGAACTCTTCGCAAGTGGTATCGGCATGCTCGTCGTCTTGCTCTACTTCCCGAGTGGTCTGGTGTCGATCATCCACTCGGCTCGCGACAATCTCCTCGGCTACATCGCTCGGCGGAGCAACTGGAAGCCGCCGGTTCGAGCCGAAGGTGCCGCGGTCACCTCGTTGTCGTCACGTTCGACTGCGGTTTCCGACGAGGCACCACTCGTCACTCGGGGCCTCTCGGTCAATCTGGGCGGTCGAGCGATCGTCACTGACGTTTCACTCGAGGTACGTCCGGGCGAGATCGTCGGACTCATCGGAACCAACGGAGCCGGCAAGACCACCATCGTGAATGCAGTATCGGGTCTCGTACCGTCGACCGGGGCCGTCGAACTGTTCGGCCGCGACGTGTCGTCGATGGCGGCCCATCGTCGATCCCGGCTCGGTCAGGGTCGCGCCTTCCAGAATGCACGACTCTTCGCGTCCCTCACGGTTCGCGAGACGATCATGGTGGCTCTCGAGGCTCGCCAGAGATCTCTCCTCGTGCCTTCGCTTCTGGCCTTGCCGCCGTCACCACGGCACGAGGCGCGAAAGCGTCGTGAAGCCGACGAAGTGATCAGTTATCTCGGGCTCGGTCGTTACGCCGACTCACTCATGAGCGAACTTTCCACCGGCACCCGGCGCATCGTCGAGTTGGGCGCACTCATCGCTCTCGATTCCCGTCTGCTCCTCCTCGACGAGCCGACGGCCGGAGTCGCGCAGAAGGAGACGGAGGCCTTCGCCCCGCTGATTCGCACCATCAAGGACGAACTCGGAGCTGCCATCCTCATCATCGAACACGACATGCCGATGGTCATGTCGATCAGTGATCGCATCTATTGCCTCGAGGCGGGACAGGTGATCGCTGAAGGAACCCCAGCCGAGGTGCGTTCGAATCCAGCCGTGATCGCGAGCTATCTGGGAACCGACGAACGAGCGATCCAGCGCAGCAACACGGGAGAGTGACGACAGTGCCAGCCACGTTCTCCCATGTTCTCGCCCCGGGGCGTATCGCCGGTCTCGAACTCGACAATCGAGTCTTTCTCCCGGCGATGGACATGAACCTCTGCGAAGAGGGGCACATCTCCGATGGCGAGATCGCCCACTATCGGGCGCGGGCTGCCGGAGGCACCGCCATGGTGATCACCGGAACGGGTGCCGTGGCCTGGCCGATCGGCGCAACGTCGCGTCATCAACCGGCCTTCTCGAGTGACAACTACATCCCTGGTATGCGTCGTCTCGCCGATGCGGTCCACGCCGCCGGCGGCAAGTTGTGCATGCAGATGTGTCATCACGGCAAGACGGCCAGTGTCGACTCGGCCGATGGTCGACCTCAGCTCGTCCCGTCCCTTCTCGAGGGTTCGCTCGACATGTCAGCGCTGCAGGACAATCCGATGAGCGAACTGATGGCTCTCGGAACCGCATCGGGTGGCAAGAAGGCCACCTACAAAGTCGCCGATGAAGACGATCTGGCCTGGGTGGTCGATCAGTTCGCCCAGGCGGCCCGACGCATCAAGGCGGCGGGTGTCGATGCCGTCGAGATCCATGGAGCTCACGGTTATTTGATCTCGACCTTCCTGTCAGCGGGTTACAACAAGCGGACCGATCGCTGGGGCGGATCCTTGGAGAATCGTGCGCGTCTCGCCTGCGAAGTCGTGCGAGCAGTGAAGGCCGAAGTCGGCCCCGACTTTCCGGTGATCGTGCGCCTCAATTCGTTCGAGTACGGCTTGGAGAACGGCCTCACTCCGGAGGAGACGGCTCGGGCGGCGGCGCTCATCGAAGAAGCTGGCGCCGACGCGATTCACGTGTCGGCCAATGCGCACAACCCGTTCCGAGACTTCACCGAAGGTCCGTTGCCGGCCGAGGTCGGTCAGTACCGAGATTTCGCTCGAACGGTGAAGAAGTACGTCACCATTCCGGTGATCGCAGTCGGGCGCGTCCTCCCCGAGGTCGCCGACGAGATGATCGCCGCCGGTGATTGCGATTTCGTCTCGATGGGACGGCAGTTGCTCGCCGACCCCGATCTCGTCAACAAGCTGAAGGCGGGCCGTCGTGCTTCCGTGCGACCGTGCATCAACTGCTACGTGTGCGTCGAACAGAACTTCTTCGACGGAACACCGAAGTGCGCGGTCAATCCGGCCCTGGGGAACGAATCACTCGCCGTCGTTCCGTCTCTTCAATCGGCACGTCGAGTCGTCGTGGTCGGAGGAGGGCCGGCCGGGCTGGAAGCGGCCCGAGTGGCTGCCGAGCGCGGAGCCGCCGTCACACTTCTCGAAAAGGGAGATCGTCTGGGAGGAACCGTATGGTTCTCGCAGCTCACCACTCCAGCCAACGAACAACTCGTGCGGTGGTTGACGCACGAAGTCGATCGTCTCGGGGTCGACGTCCGTCTCAACACTCGGGCCGACGTGGCAACGGTGGGTGAGTGTCGACCCGATGTGGTGATCGTGGCCTCCGGAGCGAGACGCGACGTCCCGTCGATTCCGGGTGCCGATCTGCCCCATGTCCGAACCGGCGACCAGTTGCGTGCCCTGATCGCGGGTGAAGACGGTGGCGCGGACCTCGGTCTCGTGTCCCGATTCGTGGTCGGAGCGGGTCGACGGCTGCGACTTCTCGATTCCCCGGCCCGAATCCGGACGCTCTCGAAACGCTGGATGCCGATCGGGAAACATGTCGTGGTTCTCGGAGGGGGATTGGTCGGACTCGAGTTGGCCGAGTTCCTCGCCGAGCGCGGTCGTTCGGTCACGGTGATCGAAGAGGGAGCTCATCTCGGATTGCCGATGGCCATGCCCCGTCGCTGGACGGCGGTGGGAAAGGCGTCCCGACACGGGGTGACGCTCGTGCGCAATGCAACCCCGATGTCGATCACGTCCACATCTGTTCGGTATCGCGTCGGTGACGACGAGTTCGAGGCCCGGGTCGATGACGTCGTGGTCGCGTCGTACGTGTCGGCCGATGGACGAGTGGCGGACGAATTGCGAGCGGGCGGCTTCGACGTCCGGATCGCTGGAGATGCTGCCGACGTGGGTTACATCGAAGGCGCGATGCACTCGGCTCACGCGGTGGCGCGCGAGATTCGATGACAGCTGCTGTCTCCCCGGTCGAGACCTTCGCCGACCACGTGCGAGCGCGGGAACACGACGATTCGCCGGCCGTGAAGTTCGACGATCGCGTCTGGACGTACCGCGAGTGGTGCGAAGAGGTGGCCGTTCGTGCGGCATGGTGGCGAGGAGTGATGGCGGCCCGTCCCGACGGGACCCCTCCCCACATCGGAGTACTGCTCGACAACACCCCGGAGTTCACGATGTGGCTCGGTGCAGCCGCGGTCACCGGAGCAGCTGTCGTGGGGATCAACCCCACGCGCCGCGGCGCCGAACTCGAACGCGACGTCACGTTCACCGACTGTCAGGTGGTGATCACCGAACCATCACAGGTCGAACTTCTGGAGGGCCTCGATCTCGGTGCCGCCGGAACGATCGATGGCGATCGAGTTCTGGTGGCTGACACGCCGGGTCATCGAAGTGCCCTGGAAAGCTTTCGTGGGGCCACGCTTCCCACGGCCGACGAGTGCCCGGTCGCACCGGCCGACAACTTCCTCCTCGTGTTCACCTCCGGGACGAGTGGTGCTCCGAAGGCGGTCATCACCACCCACGGTCGACTGCTCTACGTGATCAACTCGATGGTGCGGATCACCCAGCTCACGAGCGAAGACACCACGTACATCTCGATGCCGCTCTTTCACTCGAACGCCCTCTACACGGCATGGGCACCGTCGGTCGCGAGCGGAGCGGCGGTGGCTCTGCGACGCAAGTTCTCGGCGTCGGAGTTCCTGTCCGACGTTCGTCGATACGGAGCGACGTATTTCAATTACGTGGGCAAGCCACTCACGTACATTCTCGCCACACCCGAGCGCCCCGACGACGCCGACAACACGCTCCGTCGTGGTTTCGGTAACGAGGGCTCCGAGGTCGACATCGCGCGATTCGCAGCGCGGTTCGACTGCGTTCTGACCGACGGATACGGGCAGACCGAAACCGGCGCCTCGATCGTTCGAGTTCCCGACATGCCGGCTGGATCCTTGGGTGTCGCCGGTCAGGACTCGATCAAGGTCCTCGATCCCGAGACGGGTGACGAGTGTCCACGAGCTCGTTTCGACGAGTCGGGTCGTCTCGTCAACGGCGAGGAGGCGACCGGCGAGATCGTCAACATGGGTGGAGGAACGTTCGAGGGCTACTGGAACAACGACGAAGCCAATCGCGAACGCCTTCGTGACGGCGCCTACTGGACGGGTGATCTCGCCTACCGAGACGAGAAGGGCTTTTTCTACTTTGCGGGGCGCACGTCCGACTGGTTGCGCGTCGATGGAGAGAACTTCGCCGCCGCACCGATCGAGCGGATCGTGATGCGACATCCGAGTGTGTTGTTGGCCGCCGTGTACGGCGTTCCCGATGTCGAGGTCGGCGATCGAGCCATGGTCGCCGTCCAATTGGTGCCGGATGGAAACTTCGACGCCTCCGAGTTCGCGACCTTTCTCGGTGAACAGCGCGATCTCGGTCCGAAGTGGATTCCCACCTATGTCGAAGTGGTCGAGGAACTCCCGCTCACTCAAACGAACAAGGTGATCAAACGCGATCTCGTGAAGCGACGCTGGCATTCGGTCGAGAGCCGTGATGATGCTCGGATCTGGTGGCGAACGGGAAAGTCACTCGACTTCGTCCCGTTCACACGAGACGACGCCAGCCGACTGCGGGAGCGATTCGTCGCCGGCGGTCGCGGCCAGTTGCTCGACTGATCGCACTCAGGGGACGAGAGCGATCTTGCCCGCCACCCGGCGGTCCTCCAGATCCTGTAGGGCTCGGGCGGCGTCGACGAGCGGGTACGTCACCGGTTCGACCGGCCGAAGTCGACCCTCACCGATGAGCCGCAACACTTCCTGAAGGAGGGCGTCGTTGGCGGCCGGGTTCTTGCCGGCCCAACCGCCCCAGTCGACGCCGGTGACTCGTCGATTGCGGAGCAAGACCTGGTTGGCCGGGAGTTTCGGAATACCGGCCACGAAACCGACCACGAGGTACTGGCCGTCGTCGTTGAGAGCGCGCAGTGAAACCTCACCGAAATCTCCGCCGACCGGGTCGTACACGTAGTCGACGCCGCCCCCCGAGATCTGTTTGGCGGCCTCTTTGATCTCGTCGGCCGAGAGTCGCGAGTCGATCGTCGCTTCGGCACCGCGGTCGGTCGCCAAGGCCCGCTTGTCGTCGGTTGACGCAACCGCGATCACGTGCAGACCGAGTGCACGACCGACGTCGACGGCGGCCAGACCGACACCGCTCCCAGCACCCGACACGAGGAGCCACTTGCCGGCTTCCACGTGAGCCCGTTCGACGAGGGCGAACCATGCCGTGAGATAGCTCTGCATGAACGTGGCGGCTTGGCCGTCGCTCAAGGTGTCGGGAAGGGAGATGAGTCGTTTGGCGGCCACCACGACTTCGTCGGAGTATCCACCGAGTCCGACATTGGCGAACACTCGCTGACCCACGTTCACATCCGTGACGTCAGGAGCGACCTCGGTGACGTGTCCCACCACTTCCATACCGGGAACGAATGGTGTGGGGGGCTTGATCTGGTACTTGCCCTGAACGAAGAGTCCGTCGACGTAGTTCACTCCACAGGCGGTCACGGCGATCCGAACGCACGAGGGGAGCAACTCGGGTGAGGGACGTTCCTCCACGATCAATTGATCGATCGGGGCGAACGTACGGCAGACGACGGAGCGCATGGGGGAACGGTAGGCGATCTGACACACTTGACGACAACCGGCTCCGTGCGGACGGAGCGACCGAGACAGTCATCAGCGGAAGGATGGAGGAGCCATGGGAACGATCTGCGTGACCGGAACGGCATCGGGGATCGGCGCGGCCACCAAATCTCTTCTCGAGAGTCGTGGTCATCGGGTCATCGGTGTCGATCTGCACGATGCCGAGATCACGGGTGATCTGTCGAAGTCCGCAGATCGCGGTCGCATCGTGGCCGATGTGACCGCAGCGTGTGGCGGAGCCCTGGATGGTCTCGTGCCATGTGCAGGACTCAGTACTCCGGCACCCAACCGTCTCATCGTCTCGGTGAACTTCTACGGAACCCTCGCCGTCGTGAACGGCCTACGGCCAGCTCTCGCGAAAGGGACCGATCCGGCCGTCGTGATGGTTTCGTCGAACTCCACCACGATGACTCCGGGTCTGCCGGTCGACGAGGCCCTGGCCTATCTGAATTCCGACGAATCGGTCATGGTCGAGCGGTACGCCGATCCGGCCGCGTTCCTCGCCTATCCGGCCGGGAAGTTGGCCATCGCCTTCTGGACCCGCATGAATGCTCCTGACTGGATGAAGGACGGCATCCGTCTCAACGCCGTGGCTCCCGGAGTGATCGACACGGCCATGACTCGTCCGCTTCTCGACGATCCGAACATGAAGTCGGCCCTCGAACACATTCCGATTCCGTGTGGACGTTGGGGCAAGCCCGAGGAGATCGCCAGTGCCATCGGTTTTCTCGTGTCGCCCGACTCGTCGTACGTCGTCGGACAGGTGCTCTTCGTCGACGGTGGAACCGACGCCATGTTGCAGCCCACCGCCCATCCTCATCCGCTTCCCGGAGGTCGGTGAACGTGGCCTTTCGCGACGACGATCCGGTGGCCTGGCTCGTCGCATGTGAGAACATTCGCCAGTTGGCGAGTCGGTATGCCATTCATTACGGGGCGCGGGATCTCGATCCGCTGGTCGAATTGTTCGTTCCCGACATCCGCGTCACCCGCGAGACATCGGGTCGGCCGGCTTTGAAGACCTCGTTCGACGGTCAGTTCCGCACTCTCGGCCGAGTGATCCTTCAGGTCTCGAACCATCTCATCGACGTGAGTGGTCCCGACGATGCCACCGGCATCGTGTCGTGTCGTGGCGAGATCGAGGACGTTCACGGCAACTGGATCATTCATCAGATCCAGTACCACGACACCTACCGACGAGTGGACGGAGCATGGGGCTTCGTGAAGAGACGTCACCTCCTGTGGTACGGACACGACATGCCGAACGCCCCGGTCGGACTACCCGACGCCAACTGGCCGGTCAACCAGACCGGTAAGGGTGAGCTTCCCGAATGTTTGGAGTCGTGGCAGAACTGGACGGCGTCGCTCTAGAGCCCCGACAGGACGTGAGCCCGACCGTTGTCGTGGAACTGTCGTTCCAGATCGTCCTTGTCGGATGACGTCATCGGCCGGAGCGAGTCGGACCGCGACGGGCGCCAGTGGATCGTCTCGTCGGTGCGCCAACGTTCGGCACGCAAGGGTGGCTTGTGCACCTTGTTGTTGGCGGTGAGAGGAATGCCCGTCGACACCCTGACGAGTCGAGGACTCCATTTCGTCCCGAGATCTCGTTGGTCGGCGAGGAATCGGTCGAAGGCTTCGGGATCGAAGGTGTGGCCATCGGCCATCTCGATGGCCGTCATCACCATGTCACCGGTCACCGGGTCGGGCACCGGGTAGACCGCGCACATCACCACACCAGGGAACCGAGCGATGATGTTCTCGACGGGTGCGCCGGCGAAGTTCTCGCTGTCGACGCGTAGCCAGTCGGCACTCCGGCCGCCGAAATAGAAGAAACCGTCCGGGTCACGGAACGCGAGGTCTCCCGTCCAGTACCACCCGTTGCGCACACGATCGTTGGTGGCATCGATGTTGTTGTAGTAGCCCTCGAACGACGCTTCACCGCCCACACGAACGAGTTCTCCGATGCATTCAGGATTGGTGATCCCGCCGTGAGCGTCGAAGACCACCGGTGGACACTCCTCGAGGGTGTTCGGATCGACCACCAAGATCTGACCGGCCATGTCGGGTCGCTCTCGTCCGAGAGCATTGGCCGGTGTGTCGGGTGTTCGCAGGATCGCCACCACACTTTCACTCGATCCGTAGCCCTCGACGAGAGGGCAACCGAACCTCTCGAGGAATCGTTCACGATCAAGGGCGCTGGCCTCGGTGCCGAATCCCATTCGTAGTCGGTGATCGCGATCGTGTGGGGAGGTTGGCTGGCCGAGTACGTAGGCGATGGTGCGCCCCACGTATGTGAAGTAGGTGCAGTCGTACTCGCGAACGTCGTCGAGGAAACGACTGGCCGAGAACTTGCGTCGGAGGACGACTTGAGCGCCGACGGCGAGGGCCGGTCCCCAACAGGCGAAGAGAGCGTTCCCGTGGAAGAGCGGCATGGGGCAGTAGCACACTTCGTCACGAGTGACGCCGTAGATCTGACCGGCTCGTACCGCTGTTTCGGCCATACGGTCGTTGGTGCACACCACGGCCTTCGGAGCGCTGGTCGACCCCGATGTGAAGAGCAAGAAGAGGGGGAGAGATCCGTCGGGTTCGGAATCGGGCAGAGGTGATCGTCGATGATGGTCGACACGACGATGCACGCTGTCGGTCTCGATGTCGAGAATCGCCTGCGAGGGCACGCCGAGATCGAGACCTTCGAAGAGTTCGATCCCCGTGTGATCGGAGACGATCATCTGGCAGTCGGTGTGTCGAACGTCGCGAGCCAGTTCGGCGCCTCGGCGAGTCGGGTTCACGCCGACGATGCAGGCTCCGACGAGAGCGGCACCACCGATCCAGAAGAGATAGTCGGGAACGTTCTCGAGCAGAACGCCGACGTGTGGGGGTCGAGTCGGGTCGAGTGTCTCGGTCAGGACGGCGGCACGGGCCGATGACTCACGTACGACTTCGTCCCAGGTCCAGACCTGATCCTCGAATCGGTAGCCGATCGCCGTGTCGCCGATGCGCGCCCGGAGAAGTTCGCCGACGGTGTTCACGGGACGATGCGTTCGGGGAGTGGATGTCGGAACAACGACGCTGCGTTCTCGCAGCAGAGCTTGCGTAGGACGGGGTCGGGGAGATGACCCCACGCGCTTTTTAGAATCGATTGCGTGTCGGGCCACGTGCTGTCGCCGTGGGGATAATCGACCTCGACCATGATGTGGTCTTCGCCGATGACGTCGTAGAGATCGATCGTCGACGGATCGTCGATCGTGCAGTACCAGAAATTGCGTCGAAGAACGTCGGCCGGTCGTAGATCCCAGCCTGCGCCGTACCCACTGCGGTCGACCACGTTCTCGAGTCGATCGAGGAGCATCGGGACCCACCCGATACCACCCTCACTCATCGCGATTTTCAGATCGGGGAATCGATACGGGTAACCGCTCCAGAGCCATTCGGCGCAGGCGGTGAGCGACAGTTGTCCGAACAACGTCGCACCGAGTTGGAGAACGGGCGCAGCCGGTGGCATGGAATACATGCCCGATGACCCCACATGCAGCGCGATCACCGTGTCGGTCTCGACGCAGGCCTCGATGATCGGGTCCCACCAGCCGCTGAAAAGGCTCTCGAGGCCGATGTTGTGCGGCCGTTCGGGCAACGTGACGGCCCGGAAGCCACGTTCGGCGTTTCGCCGAATCTCGTCGGCACCGAGCCGCGCGGTTCCGTCCGGGCCGGGAGCCAGCCAGGTGATACCGCACGGGATGAAACGTTCGGGATAGGGCTGCCACCACTCCTCGTACAACCAGTCGTTCCAGGCGCGCATCACGGCCAACCCGAGGTCGGGGTCGGAGCATCCGCTGAAGATTCGTCCGGCGAATCCGGCCACCTGGGACGGGAAGTTGAGCGAGGCCCAGCAACCGATGAGGTCCATGTCGGACACCCGGGCATGAACGTCGAAACAGCCACGTCGCATGTCCTCGAAACGCGCTGGCTCGAGTGATCGATATTCGGGTCGTCGTCCGGCCACGGCGTTCATGCCGACTTGGCTGAAGATCTGTCCGTCGAAGGTCCAGACCTGATGTCCGCGCTCGTTCTCGACGAGACGCGGCGCACCGGCCTGCAGGTTCGACGGGAGTCGATCGTCGAACATGTCGGGTGGCTCGACCAGATGATCGTCGACCGAGATGAGTGTGTAGTGAACCGGAGAGCGTTCGGGTTCGGGAAGCAGCATCTCGGCATTCGTCGGCCCGATCGCGTACGTCTGACTCATGTCGTCTCCTTGTCGTCGGTCGAACTGCTGTCGCTCGAATATTCCTGTGCGTGAACGTAGGCGCCATTACCCACGAGCGGATCGCGCACGACACGAACGATCGTCTCTCCGATCTCTTCGGGGGTCGCGCCCTTCTCAGCGATCCAGGCGAGAGAGGCTCCGCTGTCGAGAACTCGTTCGGTGGCCACCAGACCGGGGTTGACGTTGATGGCCCGTACCCCGAGGTGCCCGTACTCGTGAGCCACCATGTCGGCGATCCGGTGGAAGCCGCCTTTAGTGGCGGCGTACACCAGCGACCAGCCGCCGCGCCCGGCCAGGCGTTCTGGGGTTCGTCGCCCAGCGTCACTCGTGACGTCGACGAGCCAGGCGCGAGCGCCGAGGAGTGGATGGGGTTCGCGTGCGAGTGACTGGCGGAGGAATGCGTGGGTGAGGAGGAGAGGCGCCGTGAGGTTGCCGACGACTCGTTTCTCGATGTCGATCGGGTCGTTGTCGGTGAAGATGCAGTCGTTGCCCGGACCGACGTACACGGCATTGTTCACGAGGACGTCGAGACGACCACACGTCTCGATGATCTGATCGATCAATGAGGACGCAGTGTCGAGTCGAAGGACGTCGTGTTCGATGGGGATGCATCGGGCACCGAGCTCCTCGACTTCGCGCGCCGTGGTCGTGAGACTGCCGGGGAGGCGGTGTCCGGTGGCCGGATTGGTGGCCTCTCCTTCGCGGACCGTTCGGCCGGTGATCACGACCGTGTGGCCGAGTTGAGCGAGTGCCAGGGCCACACCGCGCCCGATTCCGCGTGATGCACCCGTCACCAGTGCGACCGGCGCCGGCGTGTCATCACCCATCTCGACCCGTCACCCCCTCGGACGATGGACGTCCGACCTTTCACGACCAGACGCTCGTACGACTAGTTTCTGACACGGTATCAGAAACGAAAAATGAGCCTCAGGGGGCCGACATGGGTGCATTGACCGGGAAAGTGGCGATCGTGACGGGTGCGGCCCAAGGCGTGGGTCGCTGTCATGCCGAGTACCTCGCCCGCGAAGGGGCGAGTGTGGTCGTGAACGACTTGTCGCCCGCCGTCGACGAGGTGGTCGCGGCGATCACGTCCGACGGAGGCCAGGCGGTCGGGTTCCGGGGAAGTGTGAGTGACTGGTCGAGTGCCGAAGAACTCGTGGCGACTGCCGTGTCGACCTTCGGTGATCTGCACGTCCTGGTGAACAATGCCGGGTTCATTCGCGATGCCATGAGTTTTTCGATGGAGGAATCGCAGTTCGACAGTGTGGTCGACGTTCATCTGAAGGGTCACTTCGCCCCGTCGCACTTCGCAGCGGTGCACTGGCGCAACGCCGCCAAGGCGCTGGGCGAGAGCGGGGTGCTACCGCAGCGACGCATCATCAACACGACGAGTGAGAGCGGTCTCTTCGGTGGACCCGGTCAGGGCAACTACGGATCGGCCAAGGGCGGCATCATCACGATGACCCTGGTTCTCGCTCGCGAACTGGGTCGCTACAACGTCACGGTGAACTGCATCGCGCCGCGCGCCCGGACGCCGATGACCGAGGTCAATCCGAAGTTCGCTCGACCCGAATCGGGGTTCGACAAGTACGACCCGGCCAACATCAGCCCCATGGTCGCGTTCCTCGCAAGTGACGAGGCTTCCGATGTGAGCGGTCAGACCTTCATCGTGCTCGGCGATCAGGTGCATCGCATTCGCCCCACTGAGATCTCCCACTCGATCGCCGCCGGTGGTCGCCCGTGGACGATCGAGTCGCTGGCCGCCGCCAAGGGTGAATTGTTCGGTGACGTTCCCTCCGGTGTGCCGGCGTGGGGTGGGCCGCCCATGTGACGAGACGGTGAGAACCGTCAGGGTTCGAGGACGACGTCGGATCCGACTCGCATCGTGCCGCGGTTCGTCACGGTGGCGTACACGCGGCTCACGGCCACTCCGGTCTCGGCGGTGCGGTCGTGGTGAAGTCGCGAGAAGTCGCCGTCGTTCATCCATTGAGCGTTCTTCTGGCACGGAACTGCGTAGGCCCAAACTTCGCACTCCACCTCGTCGAGACGTAACCGCACACCGGGCACGACCAGCTCCCAAGGAATGCCGCTGATCGTCACGTTCTCGCCGGCGGCACCCGGAAAGATCGGGTGACCGGCATCGGCCAGGCTCTGGATCACCTCGGCCGACCAGAGGCAGAGGGCTTGGAACGGGCGACCGTGATGTTCGCGCGCCGCCTGCACGTCACCGTCGAGGCCGTCCCAGTCCACATACACCTCGTCGACGGGTGATTTCGGTACACCACCTCTGCTCGTGTGGATACGGTCGATACGACCGACGGTTCGAGGTGGTGTGGCCCCGGCGGCGCGAAGTGTTGCCGGAGCCGCGGCGAGAGTCGCCCACACCGACGCAAGGAGAGGTTCGAGTTCACTTCGTGACAGTTCGAGCGGATCGACCGAACCGAGAAGTTCATCGACGCGTGATCGGAGATGAGCGATGGCCTCGCCGACGTGCTGCCGGCTCATCATGTCGAGGATCGTGCTGGCGTTCAGAAGTGTCTTGCGGGCGTCACGTTCGGTGAATTGGTAGGGACCGACCGAGATTCGAGAGCTCATGGAAGCAGTCCTTCGGCGAGCCGACCCAACTTGCGCATCTCGCGACGCAGGGCGAGTCGCAGGTGATGTCGGCCGATCGGCTGCTCGTCGGCGGCCGCCAGAAAGGCCGCTGCCACCGACACGTTGCGGATGTTTCCGCCGGCGACGTTGATCGCCGACAACTCGTCGTGATCGACGTCGTGGCAGAGCGAGGAGGGGAGGTGCAGTTCCCAGAGTCGACGGCGAAGTTCGCGATCCGGTGGCATGAATTCGACCATTCCCTGAATGCGTCGCTGGAATGCCTGATCGACGTTGGCAGCCAGGTTGGTGCTGATGATCACGAAACCTTCGAAGGTTTCGACCCGCTGAAGCAAGTATGCGACTTCGATGTTGGCGTATCGATCGCGCGCATCGGTCGTCTCACTACGTTTCCCGAAGATGGCATCGCCCTCGTCGAAGAGCACGAGGGCGCCACCGACGCTCGCCGCGTCGAACACTTCCTCGAGGTTCTTCTCGGTCTCACCGATGTACTTCGACACCACGGTCGAGAGATCTATCTTGACCAACTCGAGACCCAAGTCGCCGGCGATCACTTCGGCCGCCAATGTCTTGCCCGTGCCCGAAGGTCCGGCGAAGACGGCGAGCAGTCCCGGGGGGACATGACGACCGACACCGGGCAACTCGCGAACGCGACTCGCCTGTCGGTAGCGGTCGGCCAGATGCTGGAGTTCTTCCAGGCATTCGGATTCGACCACGAGGTCGTCCCAGGTGCGTGAAGGCGAGGTTCGATTGCCGAGTTCGAACAAACGATGGTCGGCGAGTCGTCGAACGGCTCGGGAGAGGTCCCCGTCCACCAACGGCAGAGTGCTGTGAACCCGTCGAAGTTGGTCGGCGGTGAGCGGGTGTGGAGATTCCCGTCCGAGTACGGCATCGACCTCTTCGGTGGTGGCCGGACTCGATGGAGCCGACATCTCCTTCCACGATCGTCGCGGTAGAAGTTCGGGGTCGATACCGGCCACGGTCGATAGGCCGATCACGAGATGGTTGGCATCGTCGAGGACGGCACTTCCCATCGGAGTGAGCGATCCGCTCAACTCGATCAGAAGGGACGAGCCGCTGAGTGAGGCTTCGCGAACGGCCGCGTCCCAGTGCGCCGAGTCCGACGGGTCGCGAACTACGAGGACCGAATGACCGGCGAGTTCGTTCAGCAACAGTGTGCGACGGCGAGTGGGGTCGTCTCCGACCACCAGAAGTGATGTGTGCTCTCCTCGGTTCTCCCCACGGTCGACCAATCGTGAACCGAGGGGCAGGTTGGGGTCGGGGCGCGAGTCACCCGACAGACCCCAGAGGACCGATGTGTCGACGCGCACGGGACGAGACGCGAAAGGTCCGTTCGGGGACACGGCGACGAGGCGCGCGCGGCGCAATCTCGAGTCTGGTCCGACGGTGGCTGCACCACGGAAAGCATCATGCGTGATCTGATCGAGCATGCCGAGACGGATCGAGCCATCGCCATCGGGTCCGGCGAGGACACGTTGCCGTTCGAGGGATCGTTCGACGTGCACGAGGAGCACCAGGGCCGCGACCTCGTCGTCGGTGCATCCGATGGCGCGGGCGAGCGACACCACCGGTTCGTCGCTTCGGACCAGAGCCTTCTGGTGGGACTCGATATCGCCGGTGTCGTGACGGGTTCCGTCCTCGGCGTTGCGGGCGAGCAGCTCGACGACGGCGTCGACGAAGGTGCCCTCGACCGATTCAGCCGAAGATTTGCTGAATCGCATCGGTGCCACTGATCTCGCCGTCGGCGACCTGTCGAAGGGTCGGGGCGACCATGTCGACCATCCCCGGAAGTCCGTAGGCGAGAGCCTCCAGGATTTCGGAGACATCGACACCTTCCGGGATGGGAACGCCACTCTTCAACGTGAGGTTGCCATCGGAGTACGACAGGGTCCCGGCTGGGAAGGTGTCGTTCACGTGATTGACCGCTGACAGCAGTTCGGCCTCTGACGAACCCGACGCACTACCGATCGAACGTCGACACGTGATCCCACCCAGCCGTGACTCGGTGTCGGCGCTCGCCGTCACGTCGGTGCCCGACGAATCGGCGTAACGAACCGACGTGTCGCTCTCGGAGCTTCGCATGAAGCCGAGTTCTTCGAGTGCCACGGCGGCCCGGTTCCACATGGGTGGATCGGAGAAGGATGCTCCTGTCCAGACTTCACCGGGAGCATCGTCGAGTCGGCGCATGGCGGTGGTGATGGACCAGTCGCGAGCGAAGGGGCCGGCGCCGGGAGTCAGTGCTGATTCGGATCCAGTGATTTCGATCTTGATCTCACCATCACCGACGAGAGCCCCGGCCCGTCGCCGTGAGCCGGCACCGAACACGTCTTCTCGTTCGATGTGCTCCCAGACGTCGGTCGAAACGAGACCGGTGATCGACGCAGAACCGTCGTCGATTCGGACGCTCACGTCGCGCACGACGACGTCACCGGACTCGTGCACGAAAGTCACATCGGCCATGTTCGTCGTCCGTCACTTCGACGCCGCAGCGTCGTCCTTCTTGGCATCTTCCTTCTTGAAGCTCTTGGTCTTCTCGAGGAGCGTCTCGGTCTTCTTGGCCTCGACCTCCACCACACCGAGTGCGACCTTGTAGCCGCTCGTCTTGGTGATCTTGAACGAGAGCTCCTTTTCGAGGAAGTCGAATCCGAGTTCGGCACCGAGTGCCTCGGCTGACTCGAACTCACCGCCGGCTTCTTCGATGGCGGCCTGGGCCGACTCTTCGGCCGCGCCCTTGGCCTGATCGATCATGGCGTCGAGTTGCGCTTCCTCCACCGAGTCGACCTGCTCGTCGGGCGCATCTTCCATGGCCTTTTGAATCTCGTCGATCGCCTTCATGATGATTTCCTTGCCGGCATCGCCAACCAATTTCTCGATGGGGATCTCTTCGATGCCGATCGCGATCGCACTCTCGTCGATCTGCATGGTCGTGGTCTTGCCGTCGGCTCCCTTGTCGGCACTCCAGGCCGCTGAGTATTCGGCGCCGATTTCGGTACCGAGAACCGTGACCGAGGCCGCGACCGAGAAGCCACGTGTCGTGCGCCCGGTCTTTTCTTGTGCGCCTCGTGTTCCACCCGACAAGTTGTTGACCCACCCGTCGGCTTTCTTGTTCTTGGCGCCGACACCTTTGCTCTGCTCGAGCGACTTGCGATCGGTTCGGGTGCCCGTCGTGGCAGTGACCCCGCCACCGACCTCGACGGCCTCGGACAGTCCGGCTGAGGCTTCGAACCCGGCCATGGCCCCGGTTTCGGCGTAGAAATCGTCTCCGTCCTCTCCGGCAGCGTCACCGAAGGCGGACTTCTCGGCCTCGAGAGATCTCTTCTCGGCTCGTCGCTTCCCTCGTGCGTCAGCACTGCCTCCGAAGAGATAAGCCTCGGCCTCCCACGGAATCAAGTCGCTCTCGGCGCAACGTCGGTACAGCGCGTATTCGATGAGCGAGCCGACCATCGCTCCGTTGGCCCCCTTGGCAGCGACGTAACCGCCGAGCGCACCCTTCAGTTCGGCGACACCGACACTGCCTCCACCCGTGATGGCAATGGTGCCCTTCGCTTCGATTCCTTTGTCGTCGCGTTCGGCCGACAATTCGAGGAAACCACCGACCGTGGCTGGTGGAACCGGGATCGACAATTCGATCTTGAATTCGGCGGACTGGCCGGGCTTCTCGAGGAGTTCGTCGAGTGCGGCACCAGCGCGTTGGAAGAGAGTGACACCTTCGCCGAGATAGTGCTTCTCGAGGTTGACCACGCGGGCATCGGCTGGCATGGCGGCTGCGTCGGCGGCCGCTCCACTGCTCCGACCCTTCAGAGTCGCCAGTTCTTGCTCGGCACGAGTGATGAACTGGACGAAACCTTGGTAGCGACGCAGCTTGTTCTCATCGGCCTTGCCGTTCTCGTCCTCGTGATCGGCCTTCCACGCCTTGGCGATCTTGACCATTCCGTCGATCTTGGCGATCGCGGCAGCGAGATTGGTGTCGGGAATCTGTCCCTTGACCTTCAACTTGTCGAGTTCGCGCAGCATGTCGGCGATGGCGAGCTGGGCTTTGCTCTTCGACGAGAAGAAACTCTGATAGGTGAGTTCGTTGAACGAATCAGGACTCATGAAGCGGTGGATGCTTCGAGATGCGCCACCTGATTCGGTGGCGACGTGGGCGAGTTCGTGTCCGATCAGACGATCGCCCCGAGACGTACCGGGCTCGTACATTCCCCGTCGAAAGAAGACATCGTGACCGGTGGTGAAGGCGTCGGCCTGAAGTGATCGACTCAACCGGTCGGCATCGGAATCGGTGTGGACGCGCACACCCGAGAGATCGACACCGTACGAGTCGGAGAATGCGGTCGACTCGCGTTCGCCGAGAGGTCGTCCGCCACCCCTTTTGGCGTCGATCGAACGTTGAAGCGAGGGGTCGACGTCGGTGCCACCGAGAGGATCGTCGTCGACCGCACGACGAGCGATGGTCGTGACCCCTGCGTCGTCGTAGGCGCCGAGGTTGGCGAGCGCAGCATCAGCCATGCGATCGGCCTGCCGCTCGGCCGGATCGTCGGCTCGTCCGATGGTCATCGATCGGCGAACGTTCGAGGTTGCGTCGAACGATGTTGTGAGTTCTTCGAACGAGCGCGTGAGGGTGTCCGAGTTCGTGACGTCGTCGGTCTCGGGTCCTGGGCTCGTCGGCCGCTGATCGCGCTTGCGCATGGCTCCTCCGCTCCGGGTCACTCGTACCCGAACCGACCGTATCACTCCTGGTGGAAGGCTCGAAAGGGTGAGCCCTACACTTCGAGCATGAGCGAGATCACGGGTCAGTCGGAACTTCGGCTCACCGAGTGGACGAGTTGTGG
>JAQCIK010000002.1:0-162110 GCA_027592035.1 Actinomycetota bacterium
GACGGCCCGATCGTCGTCGAACCGGGAACCATCGTCACCACCGTCCTCGGGGCCGCCGATCACGATCCGGCGATGTTCGACGACCCGCATGCGCTTCACCTCGATCGACCCAATGCCAACCGCCACGTCGCCTTCGCCGCTGGCATTCACTACTGCCTCGGAGCCAGCTTGGCCCGTCTCGAGGCCGAGATCGCTGTCGGATCGTTGGTCGCGCGATTCCCGAGCATGAAGTCAGTCGGCGAGATCACGTGGCGCGACCGACTCACCATTCGCGGCGTCGATCGACTCGAACTCGAATTCTGAGCGGGGTAAGCGCTCAGCGAGCTCGGGTGTGGTACCTGGGCGCCAGGCGTCCGTGTTCGTCGCGAACGTCGAATTCTTCCGACAGATCTTCCACCCATTGGATGGTTCCCGAACGCTCCATGAGATCAGGGGCCACAGCGAGAGCGGCAATGGCTCGCCCGACACCGAGAGGAGTCTGCGCCTTGTCGAGATCGCTTCCCCGCTCACCGGCCCACTCGACAATGAACTCTGTTGCGACCGAGCCGGGATAGATCGAGCAACAAGCGATCCCCTTCGGCTTCAGCTCGAGCGCCATGTCAGCGCTGAGACGATCGAGTCCAGCCTTACCGGCTCCGTAGGAAGAACTGAAGTGGTACGACGAGCCTCCCGGAGAGGACACGTTGAGAATCGCCCCTCCTTGACCGGACGCGAAGAGCAGCGGCGCGGCATGCCATGAGGCCACGTAATGGGCACGAAGGCCGATTCCTACTTGGTCGTCCCAGATACCAATCGGATGATCCCAGAAGCCGCCGCCCCAGGCCGGTGGGTCGGGAATCTTGTAGACGTTGTTGACCAAGACGTCGATGCGTCCGACGTCGGCACGGACCCGATCGAACAAGCCGGCGATCTGAGCATCGTCACCGTGGTCGACCTGAACTGCGACACCCTTGCCCCCAGCGTCTTCCACCATTTTCACGGTGGTGTCGATGCTGAGGTCACCCGATCCCGTCGTACGACCGGTCACGTAGACGGTGGCCCCCAATTCTCCGAGAGCGATAGCGGTTCCTCGACCGATACCCCGACTCGATCCGGTGACGACGGCGATCTTTCCGTCGAGGGGACGGCTCACGATCGCGCTCCAGCAGCTGTGAACTCGATGTCGAGACTAGTGAGCCCTCTCAACATGAAACTCGGGAAGTACTCGTATTTGTTCGAGTCGGCGAGACGGAACGACTCGATGCGCTTCGACAACTCTTCGAGAGCCACCTTTCCCTCGAGGCGAGAGAGATTCGCACCCAGACAGAAGTGAATGCCCTTGCCGAACGCCAGGTGATCACGTAGGTGCTCGCGATCGGGATCAAAAGCATCAGGCTCCGAGTACAGGCACTCGTCGCGATTGGCCGACGAGAAGACGATGATCAGCCGGTCACCCTTCTTCAATGGATAGCCACCCAACTCGGTGTCCGCTGTCACGATCCGCCACATTCCTTGAGTCGGGGTCGACAGCCGCAGTGTCTCTTCCACGATTCTTTCGACTCGAGACGGATCCTTCTTCACCATCTCCCACTGCTCGGGGTTCTCCGCCAAGAGCCTCACCATCTCGGTCAACATCTTGGTGGTGGTTTCGTTACCTGCCACGAGCAGCTGTTGGATGATGCTCAACATTTCCGGCATGTCGAGTGGGCGCTTGTCGGTGACCTCCGGATCGTCGTCCTCGACGGTGGCGTTCAGCAGATTCGTGAGGATGTCGTCCTGAGGTTCGGTCCGCCGTTTGTTCAACTGTTCGGCGAAGTAGTGCTGGAATTCGTTCACTCCGTATTCGGCCTGAATGCGGTCCTCGATCGTGATGTTGGTTCCGATGCCGGCAATCGAGTCATCGGACCATCGCTTGAAATCGGCCAAACGATCGTCAGGGACGTTGAGAGCCTTGGCGATGACTCGCACCGGAAGAGGGACTCCGAACTCCTCGACGAACTCGATTCGACCCTTGTCGATCCAGGAATCGATGAGCCTGACGGTGATCTCTCGGATCGTCGGCTCCAATTCAGCGATGACCTTGGGATGAAAAGCGCGCGAAACCAGCCGGCGATAGCGAGTGTGATCGGGCTGATCGACCGTCAGCATCGTTCCGACTCTCGGATATCCCTCGGCGAAAACCTCGGCGAACCGCTTTCGAACCTCATCGGACATCGGCATTCCCGACGTCCCAAAAGATGACGAGAACGTCTGCGGATCACGCAGGGTCTGCATGACGAGATCGTGCCGAGTGACCATCTTGATGCCCATCCCCGGAATCTCGTACACGGGCTGTTCGTCCCGCATCTTGGCGTAATGCGGAAACGGGCACTGCAACGTGCCGGGGTCAAAGGGATTGAAGGTGCTCAGATCGACGCTCACGACGATTCCTTTCTCAGGTTCCACTCAGGCGGTTGACCACGGGGGCCACAGCCTCCATGTTGGAGGTTCCGAACGACACGTAGGAAATACCGAAACGCTCGCGACGATCGACGAGCCGATCGCAGATCTCCTCGACCGAGCCGATGAGAACGTGCGGATGCTCGGCCATGGTCGCTGGTGTCATTCCGAACATGGGAGCCATCTTGCCGAGGGTTGCCTCGGAATCCGGGGTCACAACAGTGAAGTAGGCGGCGATCTCGAGTTCGATGTCGTCGAACCGTGCCCCCGCTCCGTTCTTCACCCACTGAATCTTCTGTTCGGTCAGCTCGGCAGTCGACGAGCCGATGCCTTCCGGGCCGAGTCGGCCCGACGAGTTGTTGAAGTTGAGGCTGACGATGTCGGCTTCTCGTCCGGCGATGGTGAGGACTCGTTGAGCACCGCCTCCGATCATCAAGGGGGGGTGCGGATTCACAGGCTTCGGCACCGCTTCAAAGCCCACCGCGTGTACGTGAGTACCCGAGATGTCGAGCTCTCCGTCGGAGAACGAAGCCCGGAGGAGGCCGATCACTTCTTCCATCCTGTCGAGCCGCACACCGGCTCGATCGAAAGGAATACCCATGGCGTCGTACTCGTTCTGCAACCATCCCGCTCCGAGCCCGATTTCGAGACGTCCGTCCGAGAAGAAGTCGAGAGTCGCGAGTTCCTTGGCCAGCATCACGGGGTTGCGGTAGTCGACGCACAACACACGGCAACCGATTTTGATGGAGGACGTGGCTTCCGCGGCCACAGCCATGGCCGGAATCGCCGCCACTGTTTGGACCGGGTGACCTGTCGGCGTGAGAGCTGGGCCCGGTCCGATCACATGATCGGCGAGATGGAACGAGGAGTACCCGAGGTCCTCGGCCTTCTTGGCCGTGTCCCGCCACTCTTTGGCCGATGAGGGTGCGTACCCCTGGAGTCCGAATCGAAACTTTTTCGTCACGACGAGACCTCGAGGACGGTCACGGCTCCGGTGTCACCGTCGACTTCGATCAAGGATCCGTCCGGGATCCGCAAGGTGGCGTCGGTCGCCGACACGACACACGGGAGCCCCAGTTCACGACTCACGATGATGGCGTGACTGATCGCCGCGCCGACGTTCACCACCACGGCGCCACACGCCATGAAGAGTGGCGTCCAGGCCGGGTCGGTGTTCGGTGCAATGAGCACGTCACCGGGTTCGAGGTCTCGCGGGTCGGCGGGGTCCAGGATCACCCGAGCGCGACCGACATATGTGCCCGGACAACCCGGAACACCTTGGACCACGTCGCCGGCCGATGCCTTGGTGGCCGAACTCGCACCCTTTTTGGCCCACTGGCCAAGCGGCGGCACCACACCGTCGCGAATGATGAACGGCGGCTCCAGATTCTGGATCTCTTTCCAGGTCCGGTAACGATCGGCCAACAGATCCGTGAATGCTGCGGGATTCTTCACGAATTCCTCGAGCTCGGCATCGAGGAGCATGAAAACATGATGTGCGTCACGAAGGTGTCCGGCGTCGGCATGACGACGGCCGAGCTCCCTGATCGCCACCCGGACTTCGTTGACGGCACGAATGATGTTCGTCTTGGTGCGTTCTCGGACCGCCATCTGAGTGCCGGCAACCAACGCGCCTTCGAACTGTCCTGCCAACTCCTCCCCCAGAGCAGCAACTTTGGCGCGCACGTCACTCGTCAGTCGCCGACGTTCCTCGGCCTTCTTGTCGTTGCGAAGTCGCGGAGACTCGTCGTCGGACTGCAAGCGAATTCGATCGATGGCAGCAAGGGCGATTTCAGGCCTCGTCTCCCAAGTGTCCGAGCTGATCTCCCATTCGTTGGGACCACGAGAGCCAAACTCGACCAAGAACTGTTCGAACTCGGCCACGAACTTCTTCGCATCCGCGGCCTGAGACGACGTCAGGCGACCGACAAGACCCTGCACGCCCTGATCGAACGAGGACGTGAGTTCGGCGGAATTCTTCACCAACCGGGACAACTCCCACATCCGATAACTGGGTTCGGCCGAGTCGACATCACCGATACCGGACAGAAGTTTCATCGCCGTCTCCGGCTCTCCGATCGCCGCGCACACGGCACCAAGAATCCCGGGAGCGATCGCCGAGTCGGAACTGGGCGGCGTGTGGCTGTCGAACAGCTTCCCGAGCAGAGGCTGGACCATACGAACTCGCGCCACGATGTCGTCGTCCGATGCTGCTCCGAGATCGGGACGGGAGCGCCGAAGCTCGATGGTCATCACCTTTTCCGCGTCGACCTCGGGGACCGAAGTCGTCGACATCACCCACGCCAGATGACCGAGGATTCCCTCGACGAGATCAGGCCGTTCGTCGAGCGGGTGGGGGACGTACGGCGGAACGTCGGGATGGTCGCCGAAGAAGGCCAGATCGAGCTGTTCGACCGTCAACAGAGGGCTACGGACTCCTTGCATTCGGACGTGCGACAGGTTGATGTAAAAGTAGCCACCGAAGAAGCCCGCCACTTCGTACTCGCCGTCGGTGAATTCATCGAGGGTGTAGTTGCCACCTCGAACGTAGCCATCTCGCCAGCCATGCATGATTCCGTTCTCCCAACACAACTGTTGAGACAACGGGCTCGCCGATGACGGGAGCACCTCTCCCGCATTGGCCCTCGTGTAGTGCGGCCAACGCTCACTCGCGTGCCGGTCGGTGATCCACCGATCTTCCATGACGTCCCCCATTCACCGACCCCCGTCGGATCCCCCAAACTAATCCAGCGATCACTTCCACGCCATGTCTCGGGGACCGATCAGACCGGACGGGCGCGCACTACCAGGCGTTCGAGGCCTCGCAACACGAAGGAGTCGCCGTACCGGTAGTCGTTGGACGGAGACAGCGACATGTCGTCCAAACGATCGAGCACCACGTTGGTGGCGATCCGGGCCTCCGCCCGCGCCAGCCCGGCCCCTGGGCAGAAGTGCTCACCGTTACCGAAAGCCAGATGCTCACGAAGGTTCGGTCGATCGATATCCACGACGTCGGGGTCGGCGAATCGGCACTCGTCTCGGTTCGCTGACGCGAACAGGAGCCACACATGTTGACCAGCCGGGATCTCGGTGCCGTTGACGACCACGTCGGTCTTGGCTTGCCGAAAGAGGCCTCCCACCGGAGCTTCGATCCGCAACATCTCCTCGACCAAGGATTCGACGAGTGACCGATCTTCGCGAACACGACGCGCGACGTCGGGAGCCTCGGCGAGATGTCGCACGATGTTCGTGATCAGTTTGGTGGTCGTTTCGTTACCCGCCACCAAGAACTGCGTGAGCATGCCCAGTTGCTCGTCATCGCTCAGTTCCTCACCATCGATCACCGCATTTGCGATGTCCGACAAGATGTCGTCGGTGGGTTGGCGTCGCCGATCGGCGATTCGCTCCAAGAAATACTCGTTGAACTGCTTGGTCGACACCAAGAAGCCTCTGACTTGATCGACACTCGGATCGTGATTTCCAACGGGCATCACGATGTCGTCCGACCACCGCTTGAACGTCCCGAGATCGTGGTCGGGTACGCCGAGGGCATGGGCAATGATCGTCATGGGAACTCCCACGGCGAAACGGGCGACGATGTCGACCTCTCCGACCTCGTTCAACTCGTCGACGACGACGTCCATGAGGGCGGAGGCCGTGGACTCGATCAGAGGTTCGAGAGCGCGGATCCTGTCCGGTCGAAAGGCTGGATTCACCAGACGGCGCTGACGACGATGGTCGGGCGGGTCGGCGTTCAAGAGGACGGCGGCTCGCCCGCGAGTCATCGACACCGAACCGAGAACGACCGCCATCGTCGGATCTTGCGACAGCTCGGCGATTCCGGCCATCAAGCTGGCCCCGGCAGCCTGGGGTCCGGTTGGCGACAGACTCGAGAACCGTTCGGTGTCCCGAAGAATTGCCCGAACGTCGTCGTACCGGGTGACGACCCATGCCCCGAGAGGCTCGCTGTAGACGACGCCGCCGATCTCACGGACGTCGGCGAATGTCGGATACGGGCACGCAATCAGGCTTTGGTCACGGGCGATCAGCGCATCCAGATTTCTTCGAGTCGACTCCCGTAGTACATCCACTTGCGTCTCCTTTCCAGGCGACTCCACGGTCATGAACGACCCCGAATCATGGGGTAGTTTCAGAACCGTAGCGGGGGGAATCTCCCGTTGGGGAACCGCGGTCAGCCGTGGATGATGAAGGGGGTCTCGTTCGTGACTTCAGACGGCAACGGCACGGCCACACACCAAACCTTCTGTCGCTTCTGCCATGCCAGTTGTCCGATCGAAGTCGACGTTTCCGACGGGCAGGCGGTGGCCATTCGAGGGATCCCCGAGGACCCTCTCTTCGCCGGCTACACCTGCATCAAGGGCCGGCAGATACCCGAACAGATGACTCATCCCAGTCGGCTCCGTTCCTCGCTGAAGCGGCGGCCGGACGGCACGTTCGAGGAGATCTCGTCGGAAGCAGCCATGGACGCGATCGGTGCCGAATTGCGTCGCATTCTCGACACGTATGGTCCCCGCGCCATTGCTTCGTACACCGGCACCGGCGGCTACCAGAATTCGCTGGCGGTTCCGGCGGCACGAGCCTTCCATGAGGGACTGAAATCTCCGTCGTTCTACACATCGGTGACCATCGATCAACCGGCGAAGACCACGGCTCCCTTCAGAGTCGGAATCTGGGAAGCCGGGTACCACAATTTCAGTGACGCTGACGTCCTTCTCGCCATTGGCTACAACCCGATGGTGTCGAGTTTTGGCCCGGTGGGCGGACTCCAGGGGACGAACCCCTACGTCGTCCTGCGTGACGCGAAGAAGCGCGGTATGAAGTTGATCGTCATCGACCCTCGCCGGACCGAACTGGCGACGCAAGCCGACATCCACTTGGCTCCCAAGCCAGGTGAAGACCCCACCCTCATGGCCGGAATTCTCAAGATCGTCCTCGAAGAAGGGCTGTTCGATCACGAGTTCTGCGACACCTGGGTCGACGATCTCGACTCCTTGTTCACAGCCGTCGCCCCTTTCGATCTCGAGTACGTCTCGAATCGCTGTGACGTCCCAGCCGACGACATCGTTGCGGCGGCTCGCATGTTCGCGACCGCCCGACGGGGAACCAGTGGAACCGGAACGGGTCCGAGTATGGCCCCTCATTCGAGCCTCACTGAGCATCTCTCGATCGCGCTCAACACGATCTGCGGTCGTGTCAACCGTGAAGGTGACGTTCTCGAGAGCGGGTACTTCTTGTACCCCGAAACTCCCCGTCGCGCGCAGGTGCACGCGGCTCGAACTCCGGCTACCGGTGCGCCCCAGCGCGTCCGTAATCTGCGAGGTATTCGTGGCGAGATGCTCACCACCGCACTCGCCGAGGAGATCTTGAACGAAGGCGAAGGCCGGGTGCGCGCCCTCATCGTCAGCGGCGGAAATCCCGTCGTCGCCTGGCCCGATCAGGAATTGACGATTCAGGCCATGGAAGATCTCGAACTTCTCGTCGTCGTTGATCACCGAATGTCCGCGACTGCCGAATTCGCCGATTATGTGATCGCTCCGACACTGTCGCTCGAAAGAGCCGACGTTCCTCACCTCATGGACCGCTGGTTCCGAGCCCCGTACACCAATTACACCGAGGCCGTCACGCCCCGAATTGGCGACGTTCTGAACGAGTGGGAGGTGTTCTGGGAACTCGCGCGCCGACTCGGTTCGCCCCTCCCGTTCCCCGGAGGCGAGGCGCCGATGGACGAACGACCGACCGATGACGACATGCTCGATCTCGTCTACGCAGGATCACGAATGCCCCTCGACGAAGTTCGTCGACAGCGCATGAAGGTGCACCCCGAAAAAGCGATGATCGTCCAACCCGCCGATCCGGGATGTACCGCGAAATTCACTGTCGCGCCCGACGACATCGTGGCAGAGATGAAGACCGTGATCGACGAGGTCGACGGGGCGACGGCACTCGGAATCGATCCTTCGATCTATCCGTTCCGCCTCGTGAGCCGACGACTGAAACACGTGCTCAACTCCTTTGGCTCGGAGTTGTCGGCTCTCGGTGCCAAGGGAAGCACCAATCCGGCCTACATGAATCCAGACGACATGGAGTCGTACGACCTGGCCGATGGAGACCTGATCGAGATCACGAGTCCTCGAGCTTCGATTCAAGCGGTGGTCGAATCAGCCGACGACGTACGCCAAGGCGTCATCTCGATGGCGCACTCCTGGGGCGGATCGTCACTCACTGACGAAAAGGTTCGTGATGTCGGCAGTCCGACCAGCCGACTGGTATCGGTCGATCGGGGCTACGACGCGGTGAACGGCATGGTCGTACAAAGCGCCATTCCCGTTCACATCACCGTTCTTGAACGATCTCACCACTGATGAATCAACTGTCCAGCGAAATCATGACGAGGAGACACCATGGCCAGAATCGACGTACCTGAAGGCGACGGACTCGAAGCCCACCGAATCTGGCAACTCGCGCCGCACATGGGAGCGGGTATGGCGGCCATGAGCGAGGCGGTCTACGTACGTTCGTCGCTCAGCATCCGTGAGCGTGAAGTCGCCCGTATGCGAATCGCCCAGCTCAATCAGTGCGTCGTTTGACTGAACACTCGCGCTGCATCGGCGATGCAGCAAGGAATGGGCGACGAGACCTACAACTCGGTTCAGCACTATCACGATCACCCGGATTTCACGTCGCGAGAAAGACTGGCTGCTGAGTACGCCGAGCGTTTCGCCATCGATCACACCTCTGTCGACGACGATCTCTGGAGTCGCCTTCGACAGAATTTCACCGATCCCGAACTTCTCGAACTCACCGTGACGATCGGCTTCTGTGTCGGAATGGGACGGGCCTATCAAGTGCTCGGCGTGGAACGAGACTTCGATGTGCTTTGGAGCAAGGAACCACCTACGAAGGAAGAGAACCCCTCATGACCCCTCTCGAAACCGTCAACGCGTTCATTCGAGCTCTCGAGGCGAACGATCTCGACACTGCGTGTTCGATGGTCGACGACAAGTGCGAATACGACAACGTCCCCATGATCAAAGTGTTCGGTCCCGAAGGAGTCCGAGGGATCCTCGCCCCGATGTTCGCCGACTGCACGGAGATCGAGTGGGTGATTCATCGCGAGGCGATGTCGGGTTCGACGGTCTTCAACGAGCGACTCGATCGCTTCAAGATGTCCCACGGGTGGGTCGAGCTTCCGGTCAACGGCGTCTGGGAAGTGCAAGACGGCAAGATCACACTGTGGCGTGACTATTTCGATGCCGCTTCGTATCTGAAGCAGATGCCGAAGGCGTGACCTTCGGGCCGATCAATCAGCGTCACCGAGGTAGGACGCTTCGATCAGCGCGCGATCCTTGGCCAGATCGGCCGCCTTTCCCTCGACGGCGAGCTCACCGTGATTCATCACGTAGGCCCGATCGGCGACTTCCAGTGCCATGTGTACGTGCTGTTCGACCAACAGAACTCCGGCTCCGGTCTCGTCGGCAATCTTTCGGAGAATCGGCAGCAGACGCTCGACGATGATCGGAGCCAGGCCGAGACTCATCTCGTCCACCATCAGGAGTCGAGGATTGACCATGAGAGCACGGGCCATGGCCAACATCTGTTGCTCACCACCCGACAACAATCCGGCTCGACGGTCGAGAATCGGCTTCAGGGCCGGGAAGAAAGAAACTGCCCTCGCAATATCGGAACGCCCCGACTTCGCTCCGAGTCGCAGATTCTCGGCTACCGAAAGTTGGTAGAAGAGAGCTCGCCCCTCGGGAACGTGCGCGAGTCCGTCGCGAGCGATGCCATGAGGCCGCCGACCCTTGACACTTCGACCGAAGACGCGAACGTCGCCCGAGATCACCGGCACCAAACCCGAGATCGTCAACAGGGTCGTCGTCTTTCCAGCACCATTCGGACCGAGTAGCGCAACGACCTCACCCTCGTCGACGTGCAAATTCAGATCTCGGACGACCGAGACACCGCTGTAACCGGTGTTCAACGATGAAATCTCGAGCAATGCACTCATGTCACGTCCCTCCAGCGCTGCTACCCAGGTACGCCTCGATCACACGAGGATCACGCTTGACTTGATCGGGAGTCCCCTCGGCGATCTTCATGCCGAACTCGATCACGTAGATGTAGTCGCACACGTCCAAGACCAAACCCATGTCGTGATCCACGAGGAAGATGGTGATACCGGCATCGATGATCTGTCGCAGACGTCGACCCAGCTCCTGGGACTCGCTGGTGTCGAGGCCGGCAGCCGGCTCGTCCATGCAGACCAGTTCGGGACGCGCGGCCAGAGCCCGAGCCGCCGAGACCAGTTTGCGTTGGCCCTGGCTGATCTCATTGGGGTACTTGCTCGCCAGGTCGCCGATTCCGAGGACGTCGAAGGCGAACTGCACCCCCGACCGATCGCGATCACGGTTGGGACGAACGAGATCGAGGAGAAACTTTCTGGTCGTCTGACGTTCGGCGGCGACCTGAATGTTCTCTTCGATGGTGAGATCGTCGAAGAGCTCGAGAGATTGCCACGTTCGACCGAGGCCGAGACGGGCACGAGCGTGAACAGGAAGAGACGTGATGTCCTCCCCCTTGAACTCGATACGACCCGTCGTCGGGACGAATCCGGTGATTCCATCGATGAACGTCGTCTTGCCAGCGCCGTTCGGACCGATCAGGCCGACCAGACGGCCCGCTTCGACCTCGAGATCGACTTCGTTCACGGCCTTCAAGCCGCCGAAATCCACGGACATACCGCGGGTGCTCAGCAGTGCCATGGCTCCCCCTTCGTCGTACCTCAGACACCTCCGAGGTACGACTCCTCGACCAACTTTCGATTCGCTCGCAGTTCGGACGCCGAGCCCTCCATCGTCAATTCGCCATGCGCAAGCACGTACCCGCGGTCGGCCACCGACAACGCCAGACCCACGTGCTGTTCGACCATCAGCACTCCCGCGCCGGTTTCGTCGGCAATACGTCGCACGATCGGCAACATTCGCTCCACGATGATCGGCGCCAATCCAAGACTCATCTCGTCGATGAGCAGAACCTTGGGGCGAGACGCCAGACCTCTGGCCATGGCCAACATTTGTTGTTCGCCTCCCGACAAGAGCCCAGCCCGTCGATCGACCAGGGGTCGTAGAGCCGGAAACATCTCGAGTGCCGATTCCATGGCTTCGCCACGTTGGGCGCGGTCACCTGTTAGGCCGAGTCGCAAGTTCTCCTTCACCGTCAGGTCGAAGAAGAGAGAACGGTCCTCGGCCACGTGGGCCAGACCCCGTCGGGCAATCTTCTCGGGTTTCTGCCCCGCGACGTCTTCACCGAGAACGTCGACTCGTCCGTCGATGGGCTGGAGAATGCCACTGATGGTCAGAAGGGTCGTGGTCTTGCCAGCTCCGTTCGGACCGAGCAGAGCCACCACCTCACCGGGACCCACCGTGAGCGACAACTGCCGAAGTACCGGGATCCCGCCGTATCCGGAACTCAGACCCTGGATGGAGATCAACGAATCACTCATCGGTTACTTCCTTCGTCGCGCAACGCCGACGACGCCGCTGCGCCTTCGGATGCCTGTATCTCACCGGCCGTCTCTCCGAGGTAGGCGCGAATGACGTCAGGGTTCGACCTCACTTCGGCTGGCGTGCCTTCGGCGATGATCTGACCGAAGTCCAGGACGTAGATGTAATCGCACACGCTCAGGACGAGACCCATGTCGTGATCGATCAGAAAGATCGTCGTACCATCTTCGACGATACGTCGCAACAAGACACCGAGTTGCTGTGATTCGACCGTGTCGAGTCCAGCGGCCGGTTCGTCCAACAGCAAGAGCTCAGGAGCAGCGGCCAGGCTGCGCGCCACACTCACCAGTTTTCGCTGACCATGGGAAAGATCGAGAGTGAGTCGGTCGCGGAACTCGGTGAGACCGAGCAGATTCAACGCGTTCTCGGCTCGCTCCTCCACTCCGGTGGTGCGCAACGGGCTCACGATGTCGGCCAGAAAGGCCCACCACTTCGTGGGTTCGGCCATGACGATCAAGTTGTCCCAGACGGTCAGGTCTTCGAACAGTTCGAGTGACTGAAAAGTTCTGACCAGTCCTTGGCGCGCCCTCTTTGCCGGTGATTCGGTCACCAGATCACGGCCCTTGAACTTCGCGGTTCCTGACGTGATCGGCGTATAACCGGTGATGGCGTCGATGAATGTGGTCTTTCCAGCACCATTCGGGCCGATCAGGCCGGTCAGCTTGCCCTTTTCGACCCTGATGTTCACGTCGGAGTTGGCCCGCAGTCCGCCGTAAGCGACCGTGAGGTCCGAAGTTTCGAGAAGATGAGTCATGAGGCCACCTCCATGTCGGAAACCGGTGATGGACCATGTCCGCCGCCTTTGACACGCACCACGATCGATCGAACGAAGAGAACGAGGAGTACACCGACCACCATCATCCATGGTCGACTCCAGTCGTCGGTGCGCCACGGGTTGATACCGATCGCTCCGAGGGCGAGTCCCAGCACGACATACGGACCGAGGCGTCGACCGACGAACTTCCATTCAGCCGAGCGCGCTTTCCTCAGCCAACTCCCGAAATATTGCAAGAGCGGCTGGAACAACATCGCCTGACCTGATGGGTGGATGATCGCAGTGAGGATCATTCCGACTCCACCGATCAAAGGCGTGTAGGCATGGAGCCCGTCCGACTGGTGGGAGCCGAACACTGACACCAGGCCCGAACCGGTGAGCATGCCGCCGATCAAGGCACCGGCCACCGAGGTGATGCCACCCAGATAGGCGAAGGCGAGTGCGATCAACCCGGCGAAATACACCCAGTTCGACGACGAGATCTGCTGCTGCTGGAACGCAGTCATCACGCCAGCGACGCCGGCGATACCCGATGCGATTCCGAAGGCCAGCAACTTGGTTCGAGCCACGTCGATACCAGCCGATGCCGCCGCCCTCTCGTTCGCACGAACGGCCAGGAATCGTCGGCCAGTGCTTCCGCGACGAAGGTTCGAGACCACGACGCACAGAAGCGCAAGCACGACCACACAGAACGCTACGAACTTGGGAGAGTCGGTCAGACCACGGGGACCTGATGACCCGATATCAGCCCCGAAAAAAGTCGGAGACGGCACGGCTGCATTCGAACCCGCCATGAGCTTCGTCAACTTCGCGTTGTCGAAATAAAGCGTCTGCAACGACACCGCTGCTGCGATGGTCACCACCGCCAACTGCACACCACGAATTCTCAGAGCTGGAATTCCGAGGAGAACTCCGACCGCGATGGCGACGATGACGCCGAGAGTCGCCGAGATGGGCCATGGCAATCCCGGTCCGGCCACGGCGAAGGGGTCCTGCGGGCTCGGGACGCCATTGGCACTCATTCTGGCCATGAAGAATGCTGCGACGCCGGCGATCGACAACTGCACCATGGAGATCTGGCCCACGTATCCGGCCAACAACACATAACTGAGCATGAGCATCGCCGCAATCAGGGAAGTCATCAATGCGAAGCTCCACTTGCCCGAGAAGCCAGCGAACACGAAGTCACCCGGGAGCCCATAGGCAAGGATCAACCCCACCGGCACCCAGACCGCGACGTGCCATCCGATCCGCTTCGGATAGGGCGAGAGCGGAAGGCGTCGCTCCTCGATGGTTCCTCGAATGGGTAGCGATTTACCCCGCACGAACAGTGTCACGACGATGATGATGAGCGGAATGGCATCGGTGGCGCCCGACTGCAGCCATCCCGGGAACCACGACTTCCCGGTCATCCACGTCGAGGTGACCGTCTGGAGCATGCCGATTCCGAGACCGCCGGCAATGGCGATGGGGACCGACGACAACGAACCGATGAGTGCAGCTCCGAGGGCCGGAACGATGAGAGTCGTGAACTTGGTGGGAGTGAGGGCACCGGTGATCGAGCCGACGAAGACTCCGGCGATTCCGGCGACGAGAGTGGCGATCATCCAGTTGTACAGAGCCAAGCGATCGGGCGAGTAGCCGAGAAGAATGGCGCCCTTCTCGTTGCCCGCCGCAGCACGAGTCGCCAGACCGAAACGAGTGAACTTGTAGTTGAACCAGAGCGCGGCGCCGAGCACCACGGCGATGATGAGGAGTCCGAGATTCTCACCCGGAAGCGGCTTGCCGAAGCCGAGGAAGTTGCGAAAGAGGGTGTCGGGCAGGAGGAGAGACTTCGGTTGGGGGTTCTCCGACCCGAAATTCACGAGTGCGACGCCTTGGAGATAGAGCATCACACCGATGGCTCCGATGACTTTGCCGAGTGGAGCCGCGTTGCGCAAGGGACGGAACACCAGATAATGCATGGCGGCGCCGAGAAGTACCGACATCGCCAGAGCGATCGCGACCGCCAACCAGACATAAACACGACCTCCTGAGGAGATCGTGATCTTGACGGGCACGTTCAGTTGGTGTGTGGGCAAGAAATCGATCCACGGAAGACGCAACTTGCCGTCGATACGCAGATAGTTGAAGGTGAAGCCGGCATACATCGCCACCGAACCGTGGGCGAAGTTGATCACCCCCGAACCCTTGTAGGCCACGACGAGGCCTGACGCCATGAGAGCGAAGAAACTTCCCGCCCCCAAGCCGAGGAATGCGAAAGCAATCGCGTCCTTCACGAGAACCCTTTCCCCCGATGGGCAACAACGACGGTGCCCATCACCGCCTCGAACGATCCGACCGAGGTCGGATGTCATCGTGGGGTGGGCCGAGACACGAGGTCTCGGCCCACCCCACGGAAATCATCAGGATCCGAAGTCGAGTTCGGTTCCCGCCACCAGGTCGAGACCGGAGAAGTCGCCCTTCACCGGCACCAAGGTGCTGCCGTCCCACTGGCTGGCCGACACCAAGGAGTTGCACACGGCGACGTACGGAGCGATGGCGTCCTGGCACGAGATACCCGAACCGGCAAAGGCGTGGTGGCCCTTGGTCGCTTCGAACGCCTCCACCAACGATTCACCGCTCAGATCACCAGCAATGGAGTTGGCGATCTGCCAAATGGCCATGATGCCCGTGAATCCCTGGGTTCCGAAGCCCTTACCCACCGAGGTGTCGTCGGATGCGTACTGTGCGCCCTTCTCGTTGTAGACGCGAGCCTCACGCTGCAACTGACCGGCCGGAAGTGCGTCGGGGACGAGAATCGACGAGGATCCAATCAGGTAGACGCCCTTGATCTTGTCGCCGAGTTCGCTCATGGTCGTGAGGTCGGTGCAAGCGCCCGACAACACGAGCGGCGTCGCGTCAGGAGTCCAGCCGAGCTTCAACATCGAGTTGACGAGCGACCAGCAGTCGGCGCCCTGGCCCGAGTAGATGACGACGTCGGGTCCGAAGTCGAGCACCTTCTGAGCATCGGGCGTCACGTCGGCCTGACCCGGAAGGATCGGCACGCCGATGTGCTCGAGACCAGGCATCGATCCGGCGAGCGACGATGACGAAGCGGTCGATCCGTTCAGGACGTTCATGGGCTTCTTCTCGAGGTCGTGGTAACAGAACACGCCTGGCGGAGTGTTCGCCCAGGGCACGGCCACCTTGACAGGATCGGCCGTGCCACCGAGGACGTCCTGAGTTGCGTACTGGATGAGACCCGTGTGAACACCAAGACATCCACCGCCACCACCGATGGCGTACACACCAGCGGTCGTGAAGTCAGCGGGCGAGATCGGCGTACCGACCACTACCGGAATTCCTGCTTCCACGAGAATCGGGAAGTGGTTACCGAAGAAGTTCAGCGTCGAGTAGACGACGAGAGGGTTCTTCGAGGCCAGTTCGTTGGCGCACTTCTGCGAATCGACCGGCGAAATGGCCATCTTGCAGACTTCGAGTTTGATGGGTCGACCCGGGGTGCCCGACGCGTAATCGGCGCCAATTCCACCCAATTCTTCGTTGATGAAGTCAACGGCGGCCTGCGCCATCACGGTGTACTCGGGGAACGAACCGTTGGGGTCGCCCTCCGGGTTCATGATGCCGATGACGATCGGATCGCCGTCCGCAGCGAGCGGGCTGACTTCGGCACACTGCAGTGCCTGCTCGAGAGCACCCAGGCCCTCACCACCGGCAGCGTCGAGTGACGTATCGGGTTCGGCCGGACATCCCGAATCGCTCGGTTCGGCCGGAGCGTCCGTCGACGGCTCGTCGGTCGACGGAGCTTCGGTCGCCGGAGCGTCGGTCGCCGGAGCGTCGGACGATCCCCCATCGTCGCCCCCGCAGGCGGCCAGAGTCAGTCCGGCCACTGCGACGAGCGCGGTCAAAAGCTTGGAGCGCTTGTGCACTGTTTTCCCCCTATTGGAACCTGACGTCTCCGGCAGGTGACCCATTCTTAGCATGAATTGACCGCCGGATTAGTAACCGAAGTCACTCCGGCGACGACGAAGAGGTCGAAGGAGTCCCGGCTTCTCGGTAGTCGCCGAAGGCCGCATCCCGTTGGGACAACGCCGCCGTCACCCCTTTTGTTGCGAAAGAGGCCAGGTACTCCCGGGACGAGGGCTGATGGAAGCCGAGGGCCTGAATCTCGGCCGTGGCTCTGATTCCGGCGCGAATGCCCATGGCCTCCATCGCCCGGTGGGCAGCCCGTTTGTTCAGGGCCAACAAGTCGGAGGGGATCTTGGCCACCCGCTCGGCGATGGCGAGAACTTCGGTGTCGAGGTCCGCGACCGGGAAAGCCCGATTGGCGAAGCCAGCAGTCACCGCGTCGTCCCCCGACATCGAGTCACCGGTCAAGAGCGCCTCCATGCCGCGGCGCAGACCCATGAGCCACGTCTGCCACTGCATGTCGGGTGGGGACATGAGGCGCACGGGCGGGTAGCCGATCTTGGCATCGTGCGCCACGTACACCAGATCGCACGCCGTGGCGAGCTCACTTCCACCGGCCAAGCAGTAACCGTGTACTTGGCCGATGATCGGTGTGGCCATGTCCCACATCTCGAACCAGTTGTTGACCACGTGCCGCGACCACCAACCGTCGGCGAAAGCGCTGGATCTTTCCACGTCGGAGTTCGACGACCCGAGGTCGTAGCCGGCCGAAAAACACGTTCCGGCTCCTCGAACGATCATCACCGAGACATCCCGATCCTTGTCACCGGCCCGCAGTGCGTCGAAGAGAGCACCGCGGAGATCGTCGTTCAACGCGTTGCGCTTCTCAGGACGATTCAACGTGAGTCGTCGTACTCGAGGGGCCACATCTTCCACGATCAGAACTGGCTCGGACATCACTTCTCCCAATACGGCGCACGCAACTTGCGTTTGTTGATCTTTCCCATGGTGTTACGACCGAGATCCGGCACGATTTCGATGGTGCGTGGACACTTGTAGTGACTGAGACGCTCACGGCAGAAGGTGATGATCTCACTCGGGTCGGCCAACGACGAGCCTTCACGAAGGATCACGAGCGCTTTCAGCTCCTCTCCCATTTCGGGATGTGGGACTCCGATGCAAGCCGCATCCAGGACTGCCGGATGCTGAACGAGGACCTGTTCGGCTTCGGCCGGGTAGATGTTCACACCCCCCGATACCACCATGTCGGAAAAGCGATCCGTGATGTAGACGTAGCCCTCGGCATCGACGAATCCGATCTCACCGAGCGTGAAAACCCCGGGCGCGATGTTGGCCGCCGCCGTCTTCTCGGGGTCGTTCGGATAGATCACGCCGCGCCCGGTGGCGTCGACGAAGAACAGCCGTCCCTCGATCCCCGGTGCCACTTCTTCACCGTCGTCATCCAGAACTTTCACCGAGAAAGGAGGAATGGGGCGTCCGACCGAACCTGGATGATCCAACCATTCTTGGCTCGTTATCTGACACGTCGTGCCCACCTCGGTCGCGCCATAAGCGTCGATGAAGATCGGTCCCCACCATTCGATCATGGCTCTCTTCACGTCGACCGGACACGAGGCTCCGGTGTGGGCGGCCAACTTCATCGACGACACGTCGTACTTTTCCTTCACCTCGTCGGGCAATGCGAGAAGACGAACGAAGTGCGTCGGGACCATGACCGAGGATTCCGTGCGGAACTCTTGAATCGCTGCCAACGTGGCTTCGGCGTCGAACTTGGCCAGGATCACCATCGGAACGCCACGAACCAGGAGTCGCATGCCGTTCAGCGGACCGGTGTGATACATCGGCCCGACGACGAGATGGGTGCCGAACGCGGCGAATCGATTCGCTTTCATTCCCTCGAGATGTTCGGCCATCGTGTCACCACCGGCGAACATCGTCGGTGGCAGTTCGGTTCCCTTCGGTCGACCCGTCGTGCCGGATGTGTAGAGAAGATTGGCGCGTGGGACGACGTCGAGAGGCGGGTCCGACTGATCACCCGATGCCAACCAGTCGTTCCACCGCGTGACTCCGGGCGATTCCACGTTCCAACCGATGACTTCGAGATCGGTTCCCTCGGCCCGCGCCAAGTCGGCTGCGACGAGGCCCCGTTCGAACGTCTCGGGACCGACGAACAGCACGCGTGATTCGGAATCGACGAGGATGTAAGCGACTTCCTCCGCGGTCAGGTGAAAATTGACCGGCACCGTCGACACGCTGCCGAGCAGACAGCCGAGGTGCGCGAGAGCCGTCTCGGCCGCGTTCTCGGCGAAGACGGCAACCCGTCGACGGTCACCGAGATCTCGGGTGAGAACAAGGTTTGCCACGCGATTGAGGATGTCGCCGACCTCACCCCAGAGATAGGTACGACGTGGATCGCGGATCGCCACCTCGTCGGGTCGTTCACGGGCGAGTTCTGATGCGAACACAGGCATGGCGTGACGCTAGGAGATCTCTCGGATCCGACGGGCATTCGTTCGATCACACATCCGGACTCTCTTCGGCGGCGACGAGGCCGTCCTTGGTGTTCGCGAACTCGGCCGACAGATCGGCGGGACCTTGATAATGCGGTTGCAGAAATCGCCGCGAGAAGAGCCACTGACCGTCATTTTTCACGAAACCGTCGTGGTACTCGGCGAGAAGAACGGCGCGGGTTCCCGTGGCCGTGAGATATCGCTCGCTGATCGCCCAGCGACCGACCGCCCGATCGTGCGACCCGTCTTCGTACCACGCGTCTCCGTTGTGGGCATGCTGGATCACCGCAGACATTCCACCCATGGCCGCGTACCAGAGTCCAACGATCGCCTCCTTGCCGGTGACCAGTCTCCCCTTGCCCAGATCCCAGACCGCGTCCTCGTTCCAGCAGCTCGCCCACTGGGCTCCGTTGCGATGGATCACGGCATCGGAGTAGCGGTTCACGAGGCGACTGATGGCCACGTAGTCATCGGTGGAGACGGGTGTACCGCCGTTCGGAATCGAAGAAGTCATACCCCGGTTCTAGTCCACCGCCGACAGGTGCCGAGGACGGAGGTCGGGCTTCGCCCGGACCGTCGTGCGCGACAATGGCCCCATGACGGAACGTGCCGGGGATTCGTCGCTTGCGATCCCGAACTCACTTCTCGATCCATCGGTTTCCGAGTGCCCCTACGCGGCTTACGACGCCCTGCGAACGGAGGCGCCGGTCTGGCGAGACGGCTTGACCGGCATGTACGTGATCACGAGATACGACGACGTACGCCAGGTGCTTCTCGACACCGAACGGTTCTCGAGCGCGCAACACCGGGGGCGGGTCGATCCGCGTTCGGCGAAACTGCGCCGGATCTACGAGGAAAAGGGATGGATCCCTGCTCCAACTCTCGCCGCCCGCGATGAGCCCGAACATCGCGAGATGCGCGGCCTCTTCAATCACGCATTCCGACCGTCCAAGATCAAAGAACTCGATCCGTTCATCGAACGTCTCGCCCACCGTCTCGTCGACGCGTTCATCGACGACGGCCAGTGCGACTGGGTTCGATCGTTCGCCATTCCTCTCCCACTCATCGTCATCGGCCGCCAGATGGGAGCACCCGAGGACGACATCTGGCAGATCAAGGCCTGGACCGACGCCTGGGTGCAACGACTCGGCCTCATGCAGAGCGAGGAGGAGGCGATCTGGTCGACCGAGCAGGAGATCGCAGCCCAGCATTACTTCCAACCGATCTTCGAACGACTGAGAAGCGAACCCGACGACAGTTTGTTGTCCGATCTCGTCAACACGCCGATCCCCGAATGGGGTCGAACTCTCACCGACAACGAACTACACGCCGAGATGATGGCCGACACCTTCGTCGGCGGCTCGGAGACCACTACCAATGCCCTCGCCGAGGGTGCTCGCCTCCTGATCGAGAATCCGGACCAATGGGACAAGGTCACGTCGGATCCCGATCGATACGTACCACTACTGGCCGAGGAGGTGCTGCGCCTCGAAGGCCCGGTTCAAGGTTTGTTCCGCACGGCGGTCGTCGACGTCGCGATGCACGGGGTGACCATTCCGGCCGGATCAGTCGTGAACGTGCGGTACGCCGCCGCGAATCGGGATCCTGCCCATTTCGACTGTCCGGCCGATATGAACCTCGATCGCGCCAACCTACGCAGCCACCTCGCTTTCGGGTTCGGTAATCATCACTGTCTCGGCGCGCCCTTGGCGCGCCGAGAACTCGTGATCGGGTTCAGAGCACTGGTCGACCGCATCGAGGAGATGTGGTTCGTTCCCGATGAGAACGAGTTCGACCACCACCCGAATTTCTGCCTGCGCTCTCTCAAGAGCCTGAGAATTGGCTTCCGTCCGCGAACGGATGCTCGAAGGGACTGACATGATCGACGACCATTCCGAACAGCCACTCTCCCAACTCTGGAGCCTGAGCGGGCGGCGTGCGGTGGTGACCGGAGGCGCCAAGGGAATCGGCGCCCAAACCGCTCATCGGCTCGCCGAAGCTGGAGCCGACGTCCTGCTCGGTGACCTCGACCTGAGTGCCGCCGAGGCGACCGCATCGGAGATCTCCGAGCGAACCGGTCGACGAATCCTCGCGACCTTCATGGATGTCGGCGACACGGACACCATCGTGGCCGGCGCCGAAACGGCAGTGACTCGACTGGGAGGCATCGACATCTGGGTCAACAATGCCGGCATCTTCCCCACGACCGGACCGGCCATCGACGCGAGCGACTCGTTCCTCGATCGCATGCTCGACATCAACGTTCGCGGGAGTTTCGCGGGTGCGAGAGAAGCAGCCCGTCGCATGAAGGGCGGCGTCATCCTCAACGTTGCGTCCATCGCCGGCCTGAGCGCCACTGCGGGCATCAGCGCCTACACGATCTCCAAGCACGCGGTCATCGGGATGACCAAGGTTCTGTCGCGCGAGTTCGCTCCCCTCGACATTCGGGTCGTGGGCGTTGCCCCCGGCCCGATCGACACACCAGGTGTTCAGGATCAGTTGGCCCCTCTGCGCGCTGCGGGCGTCGACGTCGGAGCCATGCTCACGGGAACTCCACTCGGGCGTGGCGGCGTTCCCGACGACATCGCTCGCACGATCGCGTTCCTCGTGTCCGACATGGCGGCCTGGGTGAACGCCGAAACGATCGTGGTCGACGCGGGGTCATTGGCGCGCTGATGACTCCTGAGCTGGTCGAACGACTCACCGACGAGATGCGTCTCGAGTTCGCCCGTACGTCACCACCAGATGGTTTCCCGCGTTTTCCCGACATTCCGGTCGATCGGTACACGAGTGACGAGTTCCTTCGACTCGAGCGCGAGTTCCTCTGGACCAAAGTGTGGGTTCTGGCCGGACGAATCGACGACGTGCCGAAAGCCGGCGACTTCTTCACCTTCGACGGCCTCGGATCACCGATGATCGTGATTCGTGGTCGAGACGGGGAAATACGCGCGTTCTACAACACCTGTCGACATCGTGGTGCTCCGGTAGTCCGCGATGCTCGCGGTTCGAGTCGCCTTTTGCGCTGCCAATACCACTCGTGGTCCTACGACATCGACGATGGAACTCTGGTGTCGGTGCCCGATGAACGTGATTTCGTCGGTCTCGACAAATCCGAGCGTTGCCTGGCCACGGTCCGATGCGAGACGTGGGACGGCTGGATCTTCGTCAACCAGAACCCGGACGCGCCACGACTTCGCGAGTGGCTCGGCACCATCGTTCATGAACTCGGAGAGTTGCAGGGCGATTCCCTTCGGACCGTTTTCCGTCAGAGCGAGATCGTCCCGTGCAATTGGAAGGTGACTGCCGAGGCGTTCCTCGAGGTGTACCACTTCAGACACATTCATTCGCGAAACGGCGAAAGCCTCCTCGACAGCCGGGGAGCCGTGATGTCACTTCTACCCAATGGGTGCTCGCGGATGATCACTCCATTTTCGCGTAGCGCCTACACGGCTCTCGGAATGTCGTCGTGGGACGATTACCGACACGTCGTCCAGCCCGGATTCATCGACATCGAGACGGTCAACGACATGGTGCGCTGCACGAGCAGTGCTTACGGCATCTTTCCGAACCTCATCACTCCCATTGCGGCCTACGGGTTCCCATTCATCACTTTCTGGCCGCTCGACGGTTCGAACACGCGCATCGAGTGGACTCATTACGCACCGATCGACTTCGATCCCGACCAAGGGCTTCCCGATCACTGGCAGGTTCGACTCGACACCTTCGCCCAGATCATGCAGGAGGACTTCTGGAACATGGCACCCATGCAGAGATCCCTCGAGTCACCTGCACTCACGGGCGTTCCGATCAGTTACCAGGAGCGACGTATCTGGCACTTCCACGAGCAGATCGACCGAATGATCGGGATCGACCGAATCCCCGAGCACCTGAGGGTTCCGCAGCTGCTCGCCCCTTGGGTCGAGGCCTGAGCTCAGTCGCGTCCTCGAGCGACTTGTGGATTGCCGTCGGTCCACATGATTTCGAGAATCCGGTGCCGAATACGCCAGCCGTCCGCCGTACGAACCAGTCGGTCGTCGTAGCGTCCGGCCACGATGAAATTCGGTGAACCTGGTGCCGCTTGACGAACGTGCTGAGCCTGCAGGTAACAGCGACAGGTCGCAGCGTCGCCGTCGATTCGGATCTCGTGATTCGACACCATGTGCTGCGATACGTCGAGGTGTTCGAGGGCCCGTCGAATTCGCGCCTTGATGGCGTCGCGATCTCCGAGGGGCTCGGTCAAATCGGCAGTGGCATCGGTCAGGAACACTCGATCGAGGTCGTCCCAGCTCTTCGTGTCGAGGGCATAGGTGTAGGCAATGGTCAGATCGACGATGGCCTGACGGTCGAGAAGCTCCCGCAACGAATCGGTCATGCGAGAACACTAGACGGCGCTCGACATGTCAGGCTGTCGACGTGAACGAGCCCATCACCGCACCCCGACAGATCGCCTACGCAGTGCCCGATCTGTCGGAATCGACACTTTCTTCGTGGAGAAACAGACTCGGTGTCGGTCCTTTCGTCACGATTCACCACGTCGAACTCTCCCGCTGCGACTCGATCCTCGGTGACGAAAATTTCGATCATTCGAGTGCCTACGGTCAACTCGGTGACCTCATGGTCGAGTTGATCGTCGAACACGGCGACCGCCGGATCGGATCGGCCACGGGAGTTCACCACATCGCCCACATCGTGCCGAGTCTCGACTCGGCCGTCAGCCACTGCGAATCGACGGGCTGGCCGGTGGTGCTCGACGCCACGACCGTCGGTGGTCAACGTTTCGTGATGTGTGATGCGCGTACCGATCTCGGACATCTCGTCGAGCTGTACGAACCCGATCCTCGGCTCATCGCCTTCTACGCGCACATCCGAGATCTCGCCGAACCACCGACGTGTTGAACGATCAGGCCATCGTCGAATCGTCGATCCAACTCCCGTGGAATCCGAATGGCACTCGTCGGGGTAGGTGAACACGAGCGACGGGCTCCTGGGACAAGTCGCTCGCATCGAGGATGACCAGATCACTGCTGTCGGTCGAGTCGTCGTAGACGAAGCCCATGGCCCAGCCCTCGTCCTCCCCCGACGTCGCATTCTCCTGAACGAAGACGAACTCCCCGGGGTGGGCGTGGGGTCCGAAATCATGGACCGTCTTCGAGCCGTCGGTCATGTCGTACCTAGCCACGACCCCGGGCGCGTTCATTCCACCACCGGCACCCGGTCGTGAGCCCGACACCCATCCGTATCGATGCTCGAGTCCAACGACCCGATCGTCGACTCTCGGGAAGGCGTGCGCCCAATCGTCCATCTGTGTCTCGGTAACGGCGCCCGTCGTCAGATCGAACGTCCATCGGTGCATGTAGCAGGGTTCGAAATTCTCCATGGATCCTCGCCACATCGATGCATGACGGCCGACGTCGCACACGACGCGATCGCCGGAGACGTACGCATTCAGCGGATGGAACACGTAACACGGGTCGACCTCGAACCAACGAACGTCGGCATCGGTTCCGAACCGTGGAAGAATTCCGATGCGTGCTCCGTAGTCGTCGTCCCAGCCGATCGGTGGTGCTCCGGCCGCCATCTTGTCCATGTCGAAGACGACTGGTAGATCCATGAAGATCGCATGATGGCGAGTGATCATGAAGTCGTGCATCATCGTTCCCTTGGGTGTCGCGATCGGTGCCGAGTGCACGAGATCGCCGCGGGCGTCGAGCACGTGGTAGGTCACGAACGGCGCGACTGCCGAGTAGCCGAAGAAGTGCAGTTCACCAGTTTCGGGACACAACTTCGGATGAGCGGTGAAGGCCGTGGTCAGTCGCCCACCGAAGTCGTCAGGACCCATGGTCTCGAGCTCGGGCGACAGTTCCCATGGAAGGTGCCCTTCCTCGAGTGCCCAGATGCGTCCGGCGTGTGCCAGCACATGGGTGTTGGCAGCGCTCGCCGTCGGATCGAAGATGCAATCGGGATCCATGGCGTCGAGGCCCTGTTCCCACTTCGGGGTGCGTACGTATCGATTGCGATACCACTGGGCTCGTCCACCTTCGAGTCGGACTCCGTGGACCATTCCGTCACCGAAGAACCAATGGCCGGCTTCACCATTCTTCGGATTGGAACCGTTGCGGACATAAGTTCCCGAAAGCGCGCTCGGGATGGAGCCCGTCACCCTCAGGCTGGTCTCGGTGATCTCGTCGAAAACCGGTCCGTAGTTTCCGGCGAGGAACCACGGCTTCTTCTCGTTGATCGTGTCGGTCATGTGCGAATCCTTCCTGATCGCGGGTCGTCCGGTCGTGCTCAGTTTCGAACTGTCTGCCACCACGGCGCGACGCGGGCTGCGAAACGTTCGGCGTACCGACGAGTCAATTCGTCGGCCGCTGCCGAGAGGTCCTGGGCTTCGGTTCGTGGTAGCGGAGCGGCTCCGTCCACCGGATCGATCCACTCGAGGCGGATGCCCGTCAGCACCTGGCCGAGTTTCGGCGATGCTTCCTCGTGATGATCACTCGTCTGGTGAGCGATGAACGACGCGAAATCGACGAACGACAACAGCGTGTAATACGAGCCGGGCTCCGACCCGCGCCAGTACTCGTACCTCAACAGCCCGGTCTCTGACTCGTGACTGGTCTCGTACAAGTCACGAGAGATGGCCTCGAAGTCCGACTCCGAACCGGGGCGAACGGTGATGTGAGCCAAGATGGTCGCCATGGGCGAACCCTAATCCGCGGTCGCCACCAACTGCTCGCTGAGGTCCCAAAGCCGTGTCGCCCGATTCGGATCGACGGCTCGAGCCGCCACACCAGGACCATCGACACCCGCCACGTCCTCCGTCAGAACCGGAGAGACGCGACAGTCCTCACAGTACAGAGCACCCGTACCGTCGAGATCGGGTGAGGTCAGGGCCCAGACCTGGGTCGCGGCGCCTTGCGGAATCGACTTCCACTCGAACGAAGAAGCACCCTCCATACGGGACAAAAGCTGCGAGATCACTTCGGGTGTCATGTAGCGACCCAGCTCGGTGTGAATCCCTCCGGGATGAACTGCGAACGCTCGCACACCGCGATCCCGCCAGCGTTCGTCGATTCCGACGGCGTGCAGAACGTTGCAGGTCTTGGCGGCCCCGTAGGCAACGAATGGGTCGTACTCGCGGTGGTTGAAGTCGACATCGTCCAGATCGACGTCACCCATTCGATGGCCGGCCGAACTGACGATCACCACACGCGCCGGCGCCGAACGGGCGAGAAGTTCGAGCAATTCGCGAACGAGCAAGAAGTGTCCGAGGTGGTCGACGGCGAACTGGCTTTCGTGGCCGTCAGCCGAAGTGCCGAAGGGCGTGGCCATGATTCCCGCATTGGCCACGATTCCGTTCAGGTGCGATGTCGATTCCAGGATCTCGCCAACGGCTCTGCGGACCGAAACGAGCGATCCGAGATCGCATTCGATCGGTACGAGTTCGGCCCCGGGGCACGATTCCAAGATCGACGCCCGCGCGAGAGCGTTCTTGGCGACGTCACGGGCGACCATGATCACCGACGCTCCGTGTGCGGCCAGCGAACGGCAGGTCTCGAGACCGAGTCCCCCAGACGAACCGGTCACGAGGTACCGACGACCAGCGAGGTCGACTCCGCCGAGTACCTCGTCAGTGGACGTGGTCGCCCCGAACTCCGCGCTCATCTGATGCTCCTATCCGAGTGATCCGCCGGCGAACCAACGCTGGAACATCGGTTCGATCGCACTCCAGACCAACTCGACGATCAGTCCCGATGGAGGTTGAACGTACGTGAAGGCACCGAACCCGTCGTCGGGTGGTGCCTGCGCCATGAGAAGGGTCCATCCGGCCTCGACGAGACGTTGCGTCTCACCCCTCACGTCGTCGGACCAGACACCGATGTGGTGCGCTCCGGGCGACAGACGGCCGTCCCATATCGACTCCGGCGCACCTTCGAGCAGTTCGACGTGCATGGGTCCCTCGGCCGAATACGTGAAGCGCAACGGAATCGTGGTCGCTCCGACGTCGGGCAACCATACGTTCTGTTCTCTTTCCTGCAGCGAACACCACGAAATTCCGAGCGAGTCACCCATCTCGTTCATCGCCGACCCGATGTCGGGAACTCGAACTCCGAGGTGATAGGCGCGGGTGAAGTCGATCATGGTTCGGTCAGATCCTCCGCTCGCGGCCTTCCCAGTACGGGGCTCGCAGGGGCGCCTTCTGGATCTTGCCGGTACCCGTCCGTGGAATCGCATCCACGTAGTCCACCGATCGGGGGGCCTTGTATCCGGCCAGCAACCCACGACAGTGAGTGATCAGGTCGGCTGACAGTTCGTCGGAAGCCGACACACCGTCCACGAGTTGCACGATCGCCTTCACACTCTCACCGAACTCGTCGTCGGGCACCCCGATGACTGCGACGTCCTCAACCGACGAGTGCGATGCGAGTGCTCCTTCGATCTCGGCCGGATAGATGTTCACCCCTCCGCTGATGATCATGTCGATCTTGCGATCGGACAACCAGAGATAACCGTCGGTGTCGATGTACCCGACATCGCCCGTCGTGAAGACTCCGGGCTCCAGGTGAGCAGCCTTCGTCTTCTCGTCGTCCTTGTGATACGAGAAGTCGGTCCCCATCTTGTTGCGGAAGTAGAGAGTTCCCTCCTTGCCCTGTTCGACAGTGGCCCCCTCCTCGTCCACCACCAGGACCTCGACACTGTCGAGGGGACGCCCGACACTCCCACCCTTGGCCAACCATTCGTCGGCCGGAATCACCGAAATGATCGAACCCTCGGTCGATCCGTAGTACTCGGTCACCTTGGGACCCCACCACTCGATGAGCGCTCGCTTCACCGCCGGAGGGCACGGCGCGGCACCGTGCCAGGCGACCGACATGGATGCGCCCGAGAACGACGACTTCGCGTCGTCGGGCAGATCGAGTAGTCGCTTCATCTGCGTCGGAACGAGGTGCACGTTCGTGCACGCGTGACGATCGATCAACTCGAGCACACCAGCCGAGTCGTACTTGTGCTGCATGACCACGGACGACCCGTTGATCATCGGTAGGAACGAGAACGCCCACTGCGCCGAGTGATAGAAGGGTCCGCAGAGAAGCGTTCGTCCCGGAGTCGGAACGAAGTTCGAGAATCCCCCAGCCACCAACTTCATGATGTCGGGTGTGACCGCCATGCCTCCCGAGAGCGCTCCTCGAACTCCTTTCGGACGACCGGTGGTTCCCGAGGTGTAGAACATCGGCCCACCGAGCAGCTGGTCGTCAGGCTCCGACGGATCGCCATTCGCCACCACGTCCTCGAATTCCACGAAGCGCGAGTCAGCACGAACGGGTGAACCGGCCGCCGTGCGTAGGCCCACGACCGTCGATACGCCCTCACTTCGTTCATCGGCCAGGGCTGTGGCCACGGCATCCGCGAAGCGATCGTCGACGAACACCATGACGGCGTCGGAGTCCGAGAAGACGTAGGCGAACTCATCGGCGACGAAATGCCAGTTGACCGGCACGTAGGTCCAGCCTCCATGGGCGCAGGCCTGCGCGATCTCGAACCACTCACATTGGTTGCCAGCGATCACAGCCACGGTGTCCCCAGCCTTCAGTCCTCGCGAGCGGAGGCCGTTCACCAATTGGTTCACCCGTTCGTCGAGTTCGGCCCACGAAACCTGCCGCAAGTCGTCGACGAGCGCCATCTCCGAACCTCGCTCTCGCGCGTGATCGGACGTCAAAGTTGCCATCAGTTCCTCCCGAGTCGCGGAATCATGCGCCATTCGACGTCGAAGTTCTCGTTTCCGGTCGAGAACAACCGCCTCTCGACAATGCGCCATCCCTCGGCGGTCTTCACGAAACGGTCGTGATACTGCCCATAGAAAACCGCATCGGGGCGACCGTCCTCGAAACGATGCCACGCCGTCACGTAGGTGACTCCACTCGCCGCTTCGTCGCCGTCCAGACACAGTTGGATGTTCGACACCTGGTGATGGGTCGACGCGTATCTCGGGAGTCCGGCCACCAGTCCGGCCACGATGGCCTCACGGCCTTGGCGGGGACCTCCCAAACTCGGTCCGTAGTCGACCACGCAGTCCTCGGCGAAGACCGTCGACAGCAGCGCGGCGTCGATCGAATCGACACCCCGGCAGTAGTTGTGGACGACGTCCCTGATCGCACGTTCGGCGAGGAGGACGCCGACCTCGTCAGATGCCATCAGCGCGAGAGAATGGTGACCCCGGATATTCCCGGCGCACCGTAGACGTGCGTGTAGGCCACACGCGGATCGTTCGGAACCTGCCGGGCCCCGGCGTCGCCCCGCAATTGCAGAACGTTCTCGTACACCTGTCGAAGGCCCGAGGCCCCGATCGGTTCACCGTTGGCCAGACACCCTCCGTCGGTGTTGACCGGGAATCGTCCACCGATCTCTGTTTCGCCGGCCTGGATCATCATCTCCTGTTCGCCGTGCTCGCAGAAACCGTTCTCGGCCATGTGCATCACTTCGGCTCCGGTCTCGGTGTCCTGAAGCTGCGCCAGATCGACGTCGTCGGGACCGATTCCTGCCATCTCGAAGGCCGCCTTCGACGCGTCGACCGTCGGACCGGCGTTGTGCTCGAGAGCGATCGACGGTGCCAGAACTTCGAACGATCCGAATCGACGACTTCTGACGACTGCAGCGCGCAGGTAGATGGGTTTTTCGGTGTACAAGTGCGCTTTGTCGGCTCGGCACAGAATCAGCGCCACTCCGCCCTCACCGGGGTTGCAGAACATGTATTGCGTGAGCGGGTACGACAACATCGGAGAGTTGGAGATCTCTTCTTCCGACAGTGGCTTGCGACGCCAGGCCATCGGGTTCTGAGATCCGTTGCGAAATGCCTTGGCTGACACCTTCGCCAGAGTCGAAGGTGTGATGCCGTACTCGTGCATGTAGCGATTGATCTTCATACCGAAGAACTGAGTCGTGAGCGCCAGACCACTCGCTCCGTACCAGTCGCCCAGGCCCGCACCCTTAGTGTTCACCCGGAAGGCACCGCGTTCGTGCTTGTCGAACCCGATCGCGATTCCGAGATCGAATACTCCCGACTTGATGGTGTTGTATGCCGAGAAGAGGGCCGATCCACCCGTGGCGCAACCGTTCATCACGTTGATGAACTGCAGTCCGGTGAGTCCGAGGATCGACACCATGGTGTCGGCTGCTCCAGCAGCCATCGAACCACCGAAGGCGAACTGCATGTCGTCCCACGAGGCGCCGGCGTCGGCCAGTGCTCGCCGAACCGCGATCACTCCTTGGTCCATACCCGAGACACCCTCGTGTCGACCGAATTCGTGCATTCCGATACCGACGATCGCAACGTCAGCACTCATGACCTCTCCTCTCTACGCGATAACGATCACTGATCACGCCACCGGCGCGAACGCGAACGTGACCACTTCGTCGCCGTTCTCGTCAGTGGCCAGCGGAACCAGGACCAACTCCATCTCCATACCGATCTTCAGCTTCTCGGGGTCCGACTCGGTGAGTCGACACTCGACCTTCACCTCGCCGGATAGTTCGACGTATCCGACACCGAAGGCGCGGAACGTCTTCGGATCGGCGTCACCGGCGTAGGGCGGGGCCTTGGGTGGGAATCCCTGAATCGTCCAGGTCCAGAGAGTTCCTCGCCGTCCGAGCGTGACGGTCTCGGTCGTGTCACCGCTGCACTTCGGGCAACCCGACTGCACCGGGAACATGTGGTTCCCGCAATTCACACAACGACTTCCGATGAGCGCCGGCTCCTCGGCCGGCCACGTGAACACCCCTTCGGCAACAGGCACTCGGGCCATGCTTCCACCCCCTCGTCTCGACACTAGTGCGCCATCGGCCTTCGATCCGTGCCCGACGACGACTACGGTTCGGTCATGACTCGTCTTCCCACGTCTTCGAATCAGGTCAGGGCCGACTGGTTGACCGAGCGTCTGCGATCGGCCGGCACCATCGACGCCCGAACCGAGGTCAGTGCGGTGCACAGCGACACCGTCGGACCCGGAATCGGCTTCATGGGGGAGGTCGGCCGCATCGCCGTTTCGTACTCGGGGGGAACGGGTCCGGCCACCATGATCTGCAAGATCCCGACTCAGGACGACAATGTTCGCCAGATGTTGGCGGCAGCCCGGGTGTTCGAGCGGGAGGCGCTCTTCTATCGAGACCTGGCACCGACACTCGATGTGGTCCCAACTGCTTACGCGGTGGCCGAAGACCTCGAAGCCGGGGACTTCGTTCTCATGCTCGAGGACCTCAGTCACTTACGGGTCGGCGACCAGGCCGCCGGGGTCGACGAAAAGGACGCCCACGCCGCCATGCGAGCCGCCGCCCGCCTACACGCTCGCTTCTGGCAGAACGACGCGCTCGATGCCATCGACTGGATGCCGATGGCCAACTCGGACGGAATGAAGATTGGTCGCGAGGTGTACAAGGCTTCCCTTCCCGGCTTCCTTCAGGTCTTCGCGCATGCGGTCGACCCCGACATGGTTCCGGTGATGGAAAGCTTCGGCGACAACGTGCATCAGCTTCTCGATCGCATCGCTGCGATGCCGAACACGGTCGCCCATTTCGACTACCGGCTCGACAACTTGTTCTTCGACGACGCCGCCGATCGCGTCTGGATGATCGACTTCCAGACGTCGAGCAAAGGTGGTGGAGCGTACGACATCGGGTACTTCATCAGCCAGAGCGTGCCGACCGACGTTCGTCGTCGCTGTGAAGACTCACTCCTGCACACGTATCACGACGAACTCGTGTCACTCGGCGTGTCGGGCTATTCCTTCGATCAATTCTTCCAGGACTACCGAGTGGGTGTGCTCTATGGATGGATCATCCCGGTGTACGCCGTGGGCACCCTCGATTCGTCGAGCGAACGCGCCATGGCGCTCTGGACACAGGTCATCGAACGCGCCCAGGCGACCATGCGCGATCACGCGGTCGCCGAATTCCTGATCTGAGTCAGGCCTCCGGCATCGGGAAGTGAATTCCCGGGATACCGGGCTTCAAAGCTTCGTACCAATCGGGTCGGGGCTGGATGCCTGGGTAACCCTGACCGACTTTGGCGTCGTCGCCCTGGTTCCACTCATGATGAATCGGAGGGATCTGGTAGTAGCCGTTGGCTGCATTCGTACCGCCGTCGACGAGGAGATCGTGCCCGGTGATGTAGGAAGCTGCATCCGATGCGAGGAACATGACCGGCCCGACGATCTCCTGCAGTTCACCAATGCGCCGCATCGGCGTGCGTCCGGCAATCCACTTGTCCATTCCGAGTCCTTCGAGAGCAGGGCGGACCATCTCGGTCATGATGAATCCGGGCGACACCGAATTCACCCGAACTCCCCGGTCGGCCCACTCACATCCGGCCTGCGCGGTGACGTTGCGCAGACCGCCCTTGGCCGCGGCGTAGGCGATGATGTTCATCTCGCTCGCACCGCTACCCATGATCGAGCAGATGTTCACGATCGAACCCGAACCGCGCGTCAGCATGTGATGGCCGACCTCGCGCATGAACATGAAGGCGCCCGTGAGGTCGATCGACAGGATCCAGTTCCAGGTCGCGGTATCGAATGTCTCAGCGGACAGACCTCGTAGGTCGCTGACGCCGGCGTTGTTCACGAGCACGTCGATCTTTCCGTGTTCGGCGACACCGGTGCTCACGACCCTCTTCACGTCGTCTTCGACGGCCACGTCGCCGGGAACCACTGTCACCTTCGACCCAAGTGCACGCATTCGCTCAGCGACCCCATCGAGCAGGTCCTTCGATCGCGCCGTGAGGACGAGGTCGGCTCCTTCCTTGGCAAAGCCCTCGGCGAACCCCTCGCCGAGACCGTACGAGGCTCCGGTAATGAGAACCGTCTTACCCGTGAACTGACCCATTTTTCCCCCTTCGTCGGCGCACCGAGCGCAACCGAGACGTACGAGGAAATCGTAGGCGACTACTCCCCGAGTGAACGCATGGGGAGGTCCATGTGGAAGAGGCCCGGGAAATAGCGATCGAGATCTCCCTCGAAGTCGGCCTTCCTCACCTCGTCCATCGTCCTTCGACTCCCGAGCAGCCTCAGACATTCGAAGGGGTTCGTGCGAAGCGTGAGCTCGACCTCGCCCTCCCCCACGACGATCACCTCGCCGGCCATCTCCACCGCCACTGCTCCGAGGCCCGCCTTGCGAAGGTCGTTCTTGACAAGATTGAGGCCCAGTTCGGCGGCGAGCAGCGCAAAATCAGCGTCTCGACCCTCACGATCACCCGCGGCTTGACGTAGGTCGAACTCGTGCACGACGAGGTCGTACACCAGTCCCCACATCGCCTTCGGTGAGGATGCGATCATCGATTCGAAGTCGGATCCGACTCCGTGCCACTCCTCCAAGACGTCGGACAACCGGCGGGAGCGTCGCTCGGCGACCTGGCGATCGACCCACTCCTGAGAGTCGCCGGCGGGTGGACGGCCGGCCGAGAGATCGACGGCTATTCCGGTGACGTGCGAGAACAGATCGTGCACCGACCAAGCCGGGCATGCGGCCACCGTCGTGCGCTCCGGATCGACACCCGAGGATTGCAACAACTCGATCATGCGCCGGCGCGACTTTTGGTACTCCGCCGCCAAGCGAAGACCGTCGAAGTGTCGAATGCCGCGAGTGCCCGTCATGATGCCTCGAGAAAGCGGCGAAGGCCCTGCGCGCAGCGCGCCACGTGTTCTTCGGGTGACGCCCAACCAGCTGTTGACGGTGCTTCGACCGACCACGGCACGTCGGATCCAGAGGCGCGCACGATGTCGAGAATCTCGGCGACCCGCATTTCGCCATCGCCGGGAGCGAGGCGATTGGCCAGGCAATCGGTGTAGTAGTCCGGATGGGCGGGCTCGATGCTTCCATCGTTGACCTGCACTCCTGTGATCAGTTCACCAGGAATGCGCGACAACTCGTCGAGATCGCGCGAACCGCGCTCGACGTGCCAGACGTCGACACAGATCCCACCGTTCGCGCGTCCGGCATCCTCGACGATGCGACGTGAGTCCCCGGCCGTGACGATGTCGGTGAAAGGAACGAACTCGAGTCCAACCACCAGCCCGTGATCGGCAGCCCGATCGCACAGATTCCCGAAGGCCCGCGCCGCCTGGTCTCGTTCACCAGCCGACCCGATCACCTGTAGATAGCGGCAACCGAAGGCGTCGGCCAACCTCCACGCCGCCGCTTCCCACTCCGCAGCACGCTCGCCACCCTCCCCGTCGCGACCGAGTCCGGGAATCACCTCGATTTCCGACATTCCGATTCCGTACCGGTCGAGAGATTCGGCGATACGACTCGTCGACCAACCCTCGCTTTCGAGTCGAAGGAAGTGGCCGACGAAGAGACCGATGCTCCCGAATCCGTTCTCGGCGGCCAGTCGGATTCGATCGTCGATCGGATGCCACCGATCCAGAGTGAAATGACTGAGGACCATGCGGTCCCGAGTCGACGCGTTTCGATCGTCATCGGCCACCGACCTAGTGTTCCATATCGAACGGACACTCGAGAACGAGGCCGTCCGTCGCAAAGGGGGAATGATGAGTCGTCTCGAAGGCAAGGTCGCCGTCGTCACCGGTGGCGCGAGCGGAATCGGCGAGGGCACGGTCCTCAGATTCGTCGAAGAGGGCGCTCGTGTCGTTGTCGCCGACCTCCAGGAGGATGCCGGGCGCGCTCTCGTCGAGCGACTCGGGAGCGTGGCGACGTTCGTCCGCACCGACGTGACACGCGAAGAAGACGTCGCCGCAGCGGTCGACGCAGCGGTCTCTCACTTCGGACGCCTCGACATCATGTTCAACAATGCCGGCATCGTCGGAGCCATCGGTCGCATCGCCGACACCGACTCCGATCAATGGAACCGGACCGTGGCCGTCCTCGTGAACGGGGTCTTCTACGGCATGAAGCACGCGGCGCGGGTGATGGTGCCTCAGGGTTCGGGAGCCATCGTGTCCACTTCGAGCACCGCGGGAATCCTCGGCGGTCTCGGCCCCCACTGCTACACGGCGTGCAAGCACGCCGTGATCGGGTTGACGAAGTCCGTCGCATCAGAATTGGCGACACACGGCATTCGGGTGAACGCCATCTCACCGGGCAACACCGTGACAGCGATGACGTCAGCGGTGGTCACCGGAGACCACACTGCGATCGAAGCCGTCACTCAGCACATTGCCGCCGGATCTCTGCTCGGTATTCCTGGCCTACCGGTCGACATCGCGAACGCCGCTGTGTACCTCGCGAGTGAGGAATCGCGTTACGTGACGGGGCATACCTTGGTCGTCGACGCCGGCCAGACGACTCTCGGGGGAAACGGTCGTTTCCACCAGCAGAAGTCGGCCCTGGTCCGAGAGGCCGGCATCCGCGAGACGGCCTGACTCAACGTCGAGGGTCGACCAGCACCTTGGTCTCCGTCGACGAGCCACTGGCGAGCGAGGTCAACGTGTCGGAGAGCTGGTCGAGAGAAATCGTGGAGGAATGCATCGGTTCGGTGCGAAATCGGCCGTCGGCGATCATGCTCATCGACATCTCGAACTCATCTCGCGTGTAAGCGAGAGCCGACGTCACCGAGATTTCCTTGACGAGCCAGGTTCCGGTCTCGATGGGCGCCGGCTCGTCGGCCAGACCGATCAGACACAACGAGCCACCACGTCGAGCGAAGTTCACTGCGCTCTGGACCGCGAAGGATCGACCGACGCACTCGTAGACGATGTCGGCTCCGAGACCGTGGGTCAGAGAGCCCATGAGGCCATCGGCATCGGACCCCGGGGCCACGGCGTGGTGAGCACCGAGTTCGAGCGCCAACTGTCGTCGGGACTCGTTGGGCTCGACGACCACGACCACCCCAGCGCCGGCCGCCCGAACCCACTGCAAAGTACCGAGCCCGATCGGACCGGCGCCCTGCACGACCGCGACGTCACCGAGTCGGACGTTGCTCCGACGAACGGCGTGATACGCCACCGTCGCCGGCTCGACCTGAGCCGCTTGATCGTCGGTCAGTCGCGCATCGGCACGAAGCACACGGTCTTCGGACACGGCGATTCGAGGCGCGAAACCGCCATGGGCTGGGGCCAGTGGATCGCGGCCCACAGCCGACATGAACGCGACCTGACAGTGATCGCTCTGGCCCGCTCGGCACGCTGCACAGCGACCACATGAGGGGGCCACAGCCACGACGACTCGATCCCCTTCCTCGACCGAGCGGACGGCTGTTCCACGAGCCGACACCACTCCCACCCATTCGTGTCCGCAGATGGCTGGGTTGTACGGATGTCCGGATTGGAAAGCATGGACGTCGGTTCCGCAGATGCCACACAACGCGATGTCGACGACCACTCCACGATCGGCTGGTTCGGGATCGGGGAAGTCGATCAACTCCACTGTGCCGCGTCCAGTGATCAGCGCCGCTTGCATGAGACCTCCCCGATTCGCTCGACACCGAAGCGTAGGCCATGGCCGACCTAGGCTCTGCGTGTCACCGACAACGAGGGGGAAACATGGCACTCATCGCCATCGAAGCTGCGATCCGCATCAGCGATCCGAGCCGACGCGACGCGGCCGTCGAAGCATCGATTCCGTTCCAGAAGGGAACACGAGACGACGAACCCGGGTGTCTGGTCTACTGCTTCGCCGCCGATCCGGTGGAGCCCGATCTGATCCAGGTCTACGAGTTGTGGCAAGACGAAGAGACGCTCGCCGCGCACTTCGACCACCCGAACTATCACGGGATGCGCGAAATGCTCGGCTCGTTCGGTCTGAAGTCGGCCGAGAGCCGCAAACATCGCATCGATGCCACGGCGCCCGTGTACGGTCCCGACTTCAAGGCCCGAGCCACTTTCGACTGAACGTCAACGCGACGCAAGTTCGCGAGCCCACCGATAATCGGCTTTTCCCGAGGGACTTCGGTACACCTCGTCGACGAACACGACGCGTCGAGGAGCCTTGTAGTCAGCGATCGAGTTCCTGACGTGATCGACGATCATGCTGTCGTCGATCGCCGAACCCGGTCGTTTGGCCACCACCAAGGCCACGATCTCTCCGAAACGTTCATCAGGAACGCCAACGGCCACGCAGTCGATCACGTCGACGTGTGAGCGCGCCGCAACTTCGACCTCCTCGGGATAGATCTTCTCGCCACCCGAATTGATGCACACCGAACCTCGTCCGAGGAGATGGACGGTTCCGTCGGCATCGATGACCGCGTAGTCACCCGGCACCGAATACCGAACTCCGTCGATCGTCCGGAACGTCGACTCCGTCTTGACCGGATCGCCGAAGTAACCCTCCGGCATCGAACCCGAGGCGGCCAGAACCCCCGATCGACCCGATCCGAAGGGGATCTCGTCCCAGGTCGTGTCGTCGAACAGGACGGTCGCCGGCGTCGCCGAGAATTTCGCCGTGTCGGCGGGGTCCTGGCCCGGCATGGTCATGGACACCGCGAAGGGCCCACCCTCGGACGCACCGATCATGTCGAGGATCACTGCGTTCGAGGCTCGTCGCATCAGGGCACGCTTCGACTCGGCCGACATGGTGGCTCCGGTGGAGACGATCCGACCCAGAGACGACAAGTCGTAGTGACTCCCCTCTCCTTCGACTCGTTCGAGTTCGGCGATCAGTGGACGGGCGAACGCGTCACCAACGATCGAGAGCTGCGAGACCTTCTCGCGTTCCACCAGAGCGAGGAGTTCGGAGGGAGCGAATCGGCGCCCGGACAGCAGAACCACCGTCCCCCCGAGAACGAAGGTCGAAAAGGCGAGGAACATCGCCGTCCCGTGCATGAGCGGCGGAGCCGTCATGTTGACGGGCCCGCGTCCGGAGTCATGAAGCTCGACGGCGACGCGAGCCACCTCTTCGGGAGTCGACGGCACGTCGAGACCGAGACTGGCATAGCCCGTGAAGGCGAGAGCTCCGAAGAGGCCACGATGACTCCAAACGACTCCCTTCGGGAGACCGGTCGTTCCACCGGTGTACAAGAGCAACGAATCGCTCCCGGATCGTTCGATACGAGCCATCGGCTCGTGCGAACCGATGAGTGACTCGTATTCGGCAACGGCTCCCGAAACTTCTCCCCCGTCGTCGACCTCGATCAGACATGTCAGATCGGGCAGCGACCGTCGCGCCTCCTCGACGACGGCACGAAATGATCGGTGGTACACCAGGGCCTTGGCCCCCGAATCGGACAGCACGTGAACGATTTCAGGCGCCTTGTAGCGATAGTTCACGTTCACCGTGCTGGCTCGCACCTTGAAAGCCGCGTACGCCGATTCGAGGTACTCGGGGCAGTTGAACATCAGCTGTCCGACTTTGTCGTCGACGCCGACACCAGCCGACGACAGCGCCGCCGCCAGACGGGCCGCCCTTTCGTCGAGATTCCGCCATGTGATGCGCTCGTCGCCGATCACGACCGCCACGTGCTCTGGTTGCGCATCGGCGAGCGCTTCCCACAGCGTGGCCCAATTGGCATCGAGCACGTCAGGGTTCCTGAACGACGAAAGGCTCGAGTTCCGAAAGTTCCCGACCATCGGCGACGAGACCCGCTCGAATGGTGTCGTCGATATGGCGATGGATGAGACGCATACGGGCCTCTTGATAAACGCCGAACTTCACGCCTTTCGCGGCTCGCTTGGCTGACATCTTGAGACCCAGCTGAACTCGCGGCAGATTGGCCATGTCCTGTTCGAACACGTCGGCGAGACCACCCATACCCTCGGCCTCGTGCCAGTTCTGCTCGAGGCGGAGGTGTTGCACGGGGGCCGGCTCGGGTCGCGTCGCACCATCGGGTACTGGCATCATGCGGATGACATCCATGTAGCACGTATCCGGCGTCGGACCCGGTCGCCAGCGATACACGAGTGACTGCCCGACACCGGCCCACGGCGCAAAGGCTGGGAACAGGTGGTAGAGGTGCGCGTCCAACATCTCCGAATCCGACACCGTCGACAGATCGACCTTGAAGATGGGGGCCATCACCGAGCGGAACACCTCGGCAACCACTTCACGAGCAGATTTGCCCTCGGGCACCGGAACCGCACCCGCTGACGATCGAGCCGAGAAAGCGAGATAAGCGTCGGCAACCTGCTGTTCGCTCAACGGACCGAGGTGCGGACTCTGAACTCCGAAACCATTGACGAAACGGGTGACGAAAGGGGACTCTTCCCAGATCGAGTACTCGCTGTTGGCGTCTCCGGCGAACTCGAGAATCTGTGGATGTGTGGCGATGACGTGATAGCCCTCGGCGAAGGCCTCCATGCACACCTTCCAGTTGGCTGGAACTTCCTTGACGGCATGGAACGCCTTGTAGCGATCCGCCATCGAGAAGTCCCGATCGAAGTGTTCGACCAATTTCTTCGCGACTTCGTTGAATGGCGCCGCTTGCGGATCGAGATTCACGAAGACGAATCCGCACCACTCCGCCACCTGCGCTTCCGGGAGACACGAATCGTCTCGGCCCCACACCTGCGGGAAGTCCCACTCGGCCGGGAGCTCGACGAGGTGTCCGTCGAGGTCCCAACGCCATCCGTGAAAAGGACACCTGAACGATGCGACACGTCCGTCTTCGGTCCGTAACTTCGTACCTCGGTGCAGACAGGAGTTGTGGAAAGCCTTGATCGAGCCTTCCTTGGTGCGAACCACGATCACCGACTGGTCGGCGACGTCGTAGACGACGTGGTCGCCTGGTTGCGAGATCTCGTCGACGTGGCAGGCCATCTGCCAAGTGCACGTCCACATGTATTCGTTTTCGAGCGCTGCGAAGACCGCGCTCGTGTAGCGGTTCTTCGGAATGTCGAAACTTCCTTGGGCCACGTACGAGTTGTCGAGGAGCGACGCCGGGACCGAGCGGGTGTCGGCGGCGAGCAAGTCCTGAACGCTCGGACCGGAACTACGAGCCCGACCGATCGAATCGTCGATCGCGGTCACGATGCACCGCCGAATTCGGCCTCGAACAAGGACTTGGCCGTCTTGTAGTCGGCTTTTCCGTTTGGCGCACGGGGCACGAGGTCGACCACGAGGAGCTGTTTTGGAACCTTGTAACTCGACAACTTGGTCTTGGTGAAAGCGATGACGTCGTCACCCGACACATCGGTCGTGCCCGATGACCGCGATGCGACTCCGACGACTCGCTGACCGAACTTGTCGTCGGGAACACCGAAAACCAGACAGTCGGCGATCGACGGGTGAGTCTTCACCGCTTCTTCGACCTCCTCGGGGAAGATCTTTTCGCCGGCCGAGTTGATGCAGTTCGAACCACGTCCGAGCAACGTGATCGATCCATCGGCTTCGACCATCGCCATGTCGCCCGGGAAGCTGTACCGAACTCCGTTCACTTCACGGAACGTGCGCGCCGACTTCTCGGCATCCTTGTAGTAACCGAGTGGAACATTCGGCCCACTGACGGCGACGATACCGACGACACCTGAACCGGGCTCGACTTCGGTGTCGTCGGGCGCGAACACCTTGGTATTGGGCATGGCTCCGAACTTCGCCGTCGAGTCGACGTTGTCCTTGGTGGCCATGGTCTGAGCCATACCACCTTCACTCGAGCCGAGGATGTCCATCACCACCGCGGTCGGCATGTGTTCGAAGACCCCGGCCTTCACATCGGACGAGAACATCGCTCCCGTCGACACGATCGTGGTGACCGACGAAGTGTCGTAGGGCGTTCCCGAGTCGGCCTTCTCACGGAGCGCGTTCATCATGGGTCGTGCGAAAGCGTCACCCACGATGACGAGTGTCGCCACCCGATGCTTCTCGATCACCCGGAACATCTCGTGAGCGTCGAAGGATCGCCCTTCCAGAAGAACGACCTTGCCGGCCATCAGGTGTGGCAGCAACGCGCCGAGCCAGACTCCGGTTCCGTGCATCAAGGGACAGGCCGGTATCGCCACCGGCTGGCCCATCGCCGAATGGACGACCGATGCAGTTCCCACGACTTCGGCGACTGATTCGAAGGGCCCACGCCCCATGGGTCCGGTGTAGAAGCCGAGAAATCCTTCCGTGAACGGTCCCGTCTCGTACATCACGCCCTTGGGCATACCGGTGGTACCGCCGGTGTAGAGCATGTAGACGTCGGAAGGATCTCGTGCGATGCGCGGTGCCGGTTCGTGCGATGCGATCACGTCGTCCCACGCCACGGCACCGGGGACACCGGCCGAAGGGCCGTCGGGAACCTCGATGAGAAGCTTGAGTTTCGGGAGCCTGTCCTTCACGCGCCCGATGCGATCACCCAAGCTCGAATGAAAGACAACTGCTTCGCAATCGGCGTTGTCGAGCAGATACCAGAGTTCGTCGTCCAGATATCGATAGTTCACGTTCACGGGAGTCACGCGTGACTTGAACGCCGCGAGTTGTGTGATCAGGTACTCGGGGCAGTTGTACATGAACATGCCGACCTTCGCATCGAGACCCATCCCGACCGAGGCATACGCCGATGCCAACCGGGCCGACGACGACTCGAACTCCGACCAGCTCGTCTCTCGCTCTCCACACACGATCGCCGTGGCGTCGGGCATGGCATCCGCATGAGCCTCGAAAATGTCGGCGAAATGAATCATCTCGTCTCCCCCCCGGTTCGTTTCTTCGGATCACGTCCGGCGCACGAGAACGGCCATCCCCCGGCCGCTCACTCCGAACGTCGCGCCCCAAAGAATAGTCGGACCCTGGACGAAAGTGATCATCCGGTCAATAATGGTTTCATGACCGTTGCCGAGCCACGCAGCACCCGTTCACCTGGTCTGACGTACCAAGATCTCCTCGACACCGACACCCATCCGGTGCCCGACGTCTTGCGGTGGGAATCTCCGCCGGCACTCGGCGACCACGACGTCCCGATCGATCGTTACGTGTCGCGCTCTTGGCACGAATTGGAGCGAGAGCGGATCTGGAAGCGGGTGTGGCAGTTCGCCTGTCGGGCCGAGCAGATACCGGATTCGGGGGATCACGTCGTTTACGACATCGCGGGTCTGTCCTACGTCGTGATTCGCCAGCCCGACGGATCGATCAAGGCGTTCCCGAACGCCTGCTTGCACCGGGGCCGCCAACTGAAGGACTTCGACGGACATGCATCCGAGCTTCGCTGCCCCTTCCACGGCTTCTGCTGGAATCTCGACGGAACTCTCTCCGACGTTCCAGCCGACTGGGACTTCCCTCAGGTCGAGGCTCGGCGCGAGACCGACTTCTCACTACCCGAGTGTCGCGTCGGCATCTGGGCCGGTTTCGTCTTCATCAATCCCGATCGGGATTGCGAACCGTTCCACGAATTCATCGCCGGACTCGACGAGCACTTCTCGATCTGGGATCTCGAGAACCGTTTCATCGAAGCGCACGTCACCAAGGTCATCGAGGCCAACTGGAAGGTTGCGCAGGAGGCGTTCTGCGAGGCGTACCACGTGAACGCAACGCACCCACAGATCCTCCCTTACCTGGGTGACACCAACTCGCAGGTGGACGTGTGGAAGAACTTCTCACGCGTGATCACGGCCGGACTGACGACGAGTCCACTTCTGTGGTACGAGGTGTCCGACGACGACATGCTTCGCTCGATGCTCGACGTCCGTGTCGACCAGGAGAGCCCACTCTCGGTCCCCGAGGGCCGCACGGCTCGAGACGTCGCCGCCGAGTCGGCACGTGAACGTTGGCGTCCGATCGTCGGTGATCGCGTCGATCAGATGAGCGACGCCGAGATGATGGACAGCATCGACTACACGGTGTTCCCGAACTTCCATCCGTGGGGTGCTTTCAACAGAATCGTCTATCGATTCCGCCCGAACGGTGACGACCATCGCTCGGCGATCATGGAAGTCATGTTCTTGTCACCGTTCTCGGGCGAACGTCCGGCGCCGGCCACTCGTCGTGACCTCGGTGTCGACGAGCCCTGGACGACCGCTCCCGAACTCGGAATGTTGGCCAAGGTCTTCGACCAGGACGTCTTCAACATGTCGAAGGTCCAACGTGGACTCGAGACGACCTCCAAGCCCGGCATCACTCTCTCGCTCTACCAAGAGGGAAAGGTTCGCTGGCTTCATGAGCGCTTCGAACAATGGCTCGGTGACGAATCATGAGAGGGATCGTTCACCCGTTCACCAAGGCCCTTTACGAGCAGGACGGCCTCGGGAACATCAGAGTGTCTCTCGACGGCAGATCTGGCCTGTTCACCACTGGCGGTCGTTACCTCGAAGGTGAGATCAAGGAGTGCGATCCCCAGTTGTGCGGATGGGTGGGAGGACCACAAGTCGTGAACCACCGAGTCAACGTCGAACCGACCTCGTGATCGACGTCCTGGTCGTCACGGGTGGTCATCCCTTCGAGGCCGAATCGTTCTTCGCCCTCTTCGACGATCTTCCTGGTATTCGCTGGACGCCGTCGAACCGTCCCCGTTCGGGTCATGACGTCGTGGTCTTCTACGACATGCCCGGTCTCGAGTTCACACGGGCCGACCCTCCCGTGGACCTGCCCGAGCCACCCCCCGATGTCGTCGCCACCTTCGACACCTTGACGACGAACGGAACCGGTCTCGTCTTCTTGCACCACGCCATTGCCTCGTGGCCGGCGACGGAATGGTTCGCCGACCTCGTCGGCGGACGCTTCCACTACCAACCTGGAACGTGGCGCGGCGTCGCCTACCCCGATTCGGGCTACCTCTTCGACGTCACCCATCGGGTCGAGGTTCTCGACCCGTCGCATCCAGTGTGCGACGGCCTCGACGCCGGATTCGAACTCACCGACGAGCTCTACTGCTTCCCGGTCGCCGAGAACGAGGTCGTACCTCTGATGAGAACCGACTTCGCAGTGCACGACGATCGACGATTCTTCTCAGCCGATCTCGCGATCCGAGGTCGACGTAACGAGAACTCGGGCTGGTCGCATCCACCGGGAAGTTCTCTCGTCGGATGGGCCAAGGCCGCTGGCGCGTCCCCGCTCGTGTATCTCCAGTTCGGCGACGGCCCGGAGACCTACGGCGACACGTCGTTCCGACGCGTACTCCGGAACGCCATCGAGTGGACGGCGTCGGCCGCCGCGCGCCAGTGGGTCAGGACCACGAGTCCCAACGAATGAACTTCTCGGCCGGCACGCGCTTGGCCACCTTGAAGTCGGTACCGATGGTGTAGGCGACCGGGAAAAGTCCGGCCTGGGTGTACTCGTCGAACGGGATACCGAGCAGTTCGGCGGCCTGCCTCTCGTGGGGAAGATGGAGGGTCGTCCACGCCGAACCGAGGCCGCGCTCGCGCAGTGCGAGCATGAAACTCCAGACCGCCGGGAGCAGCGAACCCCACGACGACGCCTGCCCGAAGGCTGGAGTTCCGGTGTCCAGACGGCCGGCGATCAGCGGAATCATGAGAACCGGAACTCGATCGAGGACATCGGCCAGATACTTGGCCGAATCGAGAATGCGTTCGCCCTGGTCGTCGCGACGGGGGCGATTCGGATCGTTGATGTACGGGTAGAAGTTCGAGCGATACATCTCAGCGAGAGCCGTCTTTTTCTCCTGGTCCTCGACGAAAAGCCACCGCCAACCCTGAGAATTGGATCCAGTGGGGGCCTGATGCGCTATCTCCACGCACTCGACGAGGACGTCGCGTCCGACCGGACGTTCGAGGTCGAGACGCTTGCGTACCGATCGTGTCGTCGTGAGGACTTCGTCAGCTGTCAGTCCCAATTTCATGTTCGTCTCCGTTCAATCCTTCGAGGCGCGTTGCGCCTTCATCCATTCAGTCGTGGCTTTGCCCATCTTGGTCCCGTCGTAACCGATTCTCTGAGTCGGAGTGACTTTCAGGATCACTCGTCGTGGCGAATCGAGGAACGACTGGAAGGCCACTGCCCTCTCTCCACGACCACCCATGATCGCTTCGGCAAGGGCCGGATAGAACCAATCCTTGGTGGCCTGATCGTCCAATACCTCGCAGCTGCCCTTCCAGGTGACGGTCATGTTGCGCGGCAGCGAGGTGCCGGTCGACGTCACCACCACGCATACCCGAGGATCACGGCGCACGGCGGAGATGCGTGCTCGTTGCGAGGAGGCAGTCAACCAGAAGCAGCCGTCGCGCCAGACGTACGACATGATGACACCGACCGGCCAACCCTCCTTGTTCGACCAGATGAACGTGCACTCGTTGTGAACGAGGAGCAATTGCTCCTCGACGTCGTCATCGAGTCCGAACACCGTGACGTCTTCGTAGTTCTCGGGATGTTCCATGGTCAGTTCCTTTCGTTCAGTGGCGCCGGCGTGAATTGACCGGTATTGGCGGTGATTCCTCCGTCGACGGGGATCACCGCACCCGTCATGAAACTCGCGACCTCGGAGACTGCGAACTCGATGACGGCGGCGACCTCGTCGGCGCGACCCCATCGCTGCATCGGCACGGAGCGAGCCAGTGCATCATGGACCTCGGGTACTCCGCGTATGCCGCGAGTCATTCCGGTCTCGGTCGGCCCCGGACAGACGGCGTTCACGGTGATCGCGTCTCTGGCCAGGTCGAGGGCGGCGGCGCGCACGAGATTGATAGCGGCGGCCTTGGCCGAGTTGTACGGCCACATGCCCGGATCGGCGGCGATCCCCGACGTCGAGGCCGTGACGACGATTCGGCCGCCACCACGCTGTCGCATCGCCGGAACGACAGCTCGGATGCCGAGCACGACGGCACGGACGTTGACCTCGAGGGTTCGATCGAACACCTCCATCGGCAAATCGAGGAGGTCACCGCTCGCCGCCACACCCGCGTTGAGGACGGCTCCGTCGAGACCACCGAATTCGCTCTCGGCCGTCCTCACCGCCCGCTCGTAGGTCTCGGGGTCGGTGACGTCGCCCAGCACGACGCGGAGTGACTCGCTCTCGAGTAGGTCGGTCGCATCGAGATCGACGGCGACGACTCGCCCACCTCTCGCAACCAGACGTTCGACGGTCGCCCGACCGATTCCGGAGCCACCCCCCGTCACGATGCTCACTCTGGCCACAGTCGTACCCTACGTTCGCGTCGACGCTGCAGACGAGTGCACACGCCACCTGATCGGCAGAGTGGTGAGTCCACGAAGAATGAACGGGAAGTTGACCGCCACTTCACCCGTGAGTTCGACGGACTCGAACGTGTCGAGCATGGCTCGCAAAGCGAAGCGAGCCTCGTGTCGCGCCAGAGCGTTCCCGATGCAGTGATGGACTCCCCAACCAAAAGCCAGATGAGGACGCGAACCGTCCATGAAGCGATCGGGGCGAAACTCATCGGGGTCGTCCCAGACCTGTGGGTCGCGATTGGCCGCTGCGAAAAGAACCTGAACCTTGGTCCCGGCCTCGATCTCGACGTCTCTGATGCACCTGGTTTCGCGACCGCTGCGAAACAGGCCCTGCACCGGCGAATCGAATCGCAGGAACTCCTCCACCGCCGAGTCCAACAGTTGCGGACGTGAACGAAGCGTTTCCATCAGATTCGGTCGTGTGATCAGTCGATAGAGCATCAACGAGATCAGACTCGCCGTCGTCTCGTGACCGGCGACGAGGATCTGTTGGCTGAGTCGACGCACTTCGCCGTACGACAGCTGTCCCTCGCGCTCGGCGATGGTCATGACCGTGATCAGATCGTCGGGTGGACGATCACCGGCATCCAGGATTTCGCGGCGTTCCTCCACCAGTCGATCGACGATGTGGTAGATCCCGGCGTTGGCGCGATCGACCAGAGAGAGATCACCACCCCCGAGTCCATTCACGATGTCGTCGGACCACTCTCCGAATCGTGCACGATCCTCGGGCTTGACTCCGAGAAGTTCGGCGATCACTTCGGCCGGGAATGCGAAGGCAAAGAGACGAACGAAGTCACCTTCACCGTCGGAGGCAAAAGCCTCGTTCCAGAGTCGCTCTCCGATCCGTTCGATCCTGACGGCCAATGACGCAATGGTCGCGGGTCGGAAACCGTCCTGGAGGACACGTCGCTGCCGCCGATGGTCGGGATCATCGGCCGAGCCGAGCACACCACCCGTTTGAACGAAGACCCCAGGTCCGTCGCCGTTACGCCACTGCTCGGGGTCGAGCAACATCGCAAGGACATCCGCGTGCCGGGACACCACGTGGAACGCCGGGTCGAATCCGTCCTCACGGTGCACCGGACAGTGCGCGAGAAGGTGGTGATGACCTTCGGACGGTTCGAGGTCGTTCGCCCGAGCCAGATGTGAGTAGGTCATGTGTCGAGCCGGACGGACGGCTGATCGGACATGGTCCAGATCAGTAGGGAAGCGTTCCGCCGTCGACCGGGAACAAACATCCAGTCATGTTGCGGGCGGAATCGGATGCCAGCAACACGGCCACCGCCGCCACCTCCTCCACGCGATTGGGACGCTTGATGGCCGACTCGGCACAGAACATCTCGATGAGAGCATCGTAAGAACCGACACCCATCGCCTCGGCCGAAGCCGGACCTGTCTCGCGCACGATGTCGGTCTCGATGATTCCGGGCAGGATCGCGTTGACGGTGATCCCGAGTGTCCCCACTTCGTGGGCGGCCGACTTCACGAGTCCGTTCACGGCGTGCTTCGTGGCGACATAGCCCGGGATTCCGGGCTTGCCGAGTTTTCCTTCGACCGACGACGTCACGATCACTCGCCCGTACTGCCGCGGGATCATGTGTTGGAGAGCTCGACGCATTCCCCAGAACACGTGATTGAGGTTCCAGTCGACCTCGAGTTGCCATTCTTCGTCGGTCATCTGGAACACCGGTGCGGTCATCTGCACTCCACCGGAGTTGAGACAACAAATGTCGAGCTGGCCGTACTTCTCGATCGTGAAGTCGATCAGACCTTCGACCACGTCCTGCCGAGACGAGTCACCAGCGAAGAACGCCGCCCGTTCGCCGGCATTCATCTCGTCGAGACAACGCTGGCCCTTGGCCGAATCACGACCATTCACCACCACCGACGCGCCCTCGGCGACGAAGGCATCGGCCATGGCACGACCGATACTCCTCGTACCACCGGTGATGCAGGCGACCTTTCCATCCAACTTGCCCATGATGATTCCTCCTCGCAGCCGAGATCAGTAGGGGGCGGTTCCGCCGTCGATCGAAATCAGAGAGCCGGTGATTCCGGCTCCGGCATCGGATGCCAGGAGCACCGCGACATGGGCGACGTCCTCGACTTCGTTGATTCGCTTGATCGCAGAATCAGAGGCGAATTGCGCAAGTAATTCGTCGTAGGTCAGACCCATGGCCGCCGCTGCACCAGCACCCCCTTCTTTCACGATGTCGGTTTCGATCACTCCCGGGCACAGTGCGTTCACCGTGATCCCGAGCGGACCGACCTCCTTCGCAGCCGATTTCGTCAGTCCGTTCACAGCATGCTTTGCGATCACGTACGACGACAGCCCGGGTTTGCCGACCTTGCCCTCGACGGACGAGATGTTGATCACACGACCCGATTGCTGAGGAATCATGTGGTGGAAGGCGCGGCGCATGCACCAGAACGAATGCCAGAGATTCCAACGCAATGCGTCCTCCAGCGGTTCATCGGGCAGATCGACGATCGGCGCGAAGTCTGCTGCACCCCCGGCGTTGGCCACCAAGATGTCGAGGCGTCCGAAATGCTCGACCGTGCCGTCGATCACTGCCTCGCAGTCGGATCGTGACTTCACGTCGCCGGCGATGAAATGCACGGCGTCACCGGCAGCGAGCTCGGCAAGCGTGCGCTCAGCCTTCGCCGGGTCTCGACCGTTGATCACCACACGAGCACCTTCGGCGAGGAATGCCGAAGCGATCGCGAGGCCGATACCTCGCGTTCCCCCGGTCACGCACGCGACTCGTCCGTCCAGAACTCCCATGGTCCCCCCTCAGGCCGACGTTCCACGCATAGTAGTGAACCAATTCGGAGTCGGCGGACCGAGCGTGCGCTCAACGATCGAGGGTCTCGCCGAGAGGAATTCGCCCACCGAGCAGACTCTTGGCCGCTTCGACCGCAATCCGGTGCGAACGAAGGTCGTCCGACATCGCATCGCTGAGGCCGACGAGGAGCACCGTGACGAGAGCCAATACCGATGTCCGATCCGCGCGATCGATCTCGCCGGCGTCGATCGCCCGATCGACGAGATTCCGGAAGAATCCCTGCATGAGTCGCTCTTGCCCGCGCATCGCCTCTCGAACCTCGGGATGACGGCGCTCGTCGATTCGGAACGCATCCAAGATGAGGGCGAGCGAGGGATCCTCGGAATTCATGGCGTGCGACTCGTCGAGAACCAGTCGCAAACTCTCGACGAGCGACTCTCCCGAGGCCGTCACCGCCTCGAAGCGGCTCAGAACTCGGGCTTCGGCCGCGGCGGCAACCGCCACGTACAGGTCCGATTTCGAGGGGAAGTAGTGATACAGCGCCGCCGTGGTGATCCCCACGCGGGCTGCGATCCTCCGGTTGGTCGTGGCCTCGTATCCGTGAACGGCGAACTCCTGCCGGGCCAGGTCGAGGATTCGCTGACGGGTCTCCAAGGAGTCGGCCGACGGGGGCCGACCCAGCCGACCCCTTGAGGAGCGAGTTGTAGCCCGTGCAGACTTCACTCCCCCGAGTATGGCCCGGTCCGCCATCAATTCGGTCCACTTCGGTTCCGATACTGATCCATCGATCAATTACCGTATGGATCGTGACCACATCCCTCCCGTCCCTCGACGACTTCACCCGTGAAGCCAAGGATTGGCTCGAGGCCAATGCCGAGTACCGAACCAGCGGGACCGACGAGAAGGACCTCGTGTGGGGCGAGGGCGAATTCTCGGTGTCCGTTTTCCATTCGTTGACGTTCGAAGAAGAACAGGCCCTCCTCCAGCGTGGAATGGCCTGGATCCAGAAGAAGGCCGAACGCGGCTACCACGCCATCACCGCTCCCGCGGAGTACGGCGGCCTCGGGCTTCCTCGCGCCTACTCCAGGGCCTTCAGCAAGCTCGAGTCACAGTTCCAGACGCCGACCGGACACGAGACATTGTCGGTGACCGTGGGCCTGATCGCCCCGACCATCGACCTCTTCGGAACTCCCGAACAGAAGGCCGAGTACGTCGCCCGATTCATGGCGACTCGCGATCTCTGCTGTCAGCTCTTCTCCGAACCAGGGGCCGGCAGTGACCTCGCAGCACTCGGCTGTCGTGCCGACCGAGACGGCGACGAGTGGGTGTTGAACGGACAGAAGGTCTGGAGCTCTGGTGCGCAGTTCTCGGCGTACGGGGAACTCATCGCTCGAAGCAACGTCGACGTGGTGAAGCACAAGGGAATGACGGCATTCATCATCCCGATGGACCTTCCCGGTATCGAAATCCGGCCGATCAAGCAGATGAGCGGTGGATCGTCCTTCAACGAGGTGTTCTTCAACGACGTTCGCATCCCCGACTCGATGCGTCTCGGTCCCGAGGGCGAGGGCTGGAAGGTCGCCCTCACCACCCTGGGCTTCGAACGCGACCACAGTGGTGACGGAGGTGGCGGTGGATCCCGCGTCGGAGGCTCGTGGAGACAGCTCCTCGCCACGGCGAGAGCCATGGGCGTGACGAGCGATCCGGTCATGCGCCAGGAATTGGCCAAGGCCTACTCCCACTTCCGCGTGGAAGGATTCGTCAATCGTCGGGCCGCCGACATCAGACGTTCCGGTGGTGCTCCGGGACCCGAAGGTTCGCTCGGCAAGCTGGTCTGGACGGAAGGAATGCGACTCGTTTCCGATGTCGTCTCTCGAATTCTTGGCCCGTCTCTGATCGCAGACACCGACGAATGGGGAACCTACGCCTGGGGCGAGCACGTCCTCGGTGCTCCGGGTTACCGAATCGCAGGAGGCTCCGACGAGACCCAGCGAAACATCATCGGCGAACGCGTCCTCGGACTGCCCGGTGACGTCCGGGTCGACAAGGACGTACCGTGGAAGGACACACGTCGCTGACTCCGTCCGGTGCCGGTGAGATCGGCACGTCAATCGCAACAAACAAACAGGGGGAACATCATGGATCTCGGACTTTCGGGCAAGCGAGCCCTCGTCACCGGATCGACCAAAGGACTCGGACGAGCGATCGCCGAGACGTTGCTCGACGAAGGTGCATCGGTCGCGATCTGCGCACGTAACGCCGACGAGGTCGCAGCAGCGGTCGCCGAGCTGTCGAGTCGAGGCAAAGTCGTGGGCGCTGCCGTAGACGCTGGTGACTCGACCGCTCTGCGGGCTTGGGTCGATTCGTCGGCCGAGCAGCTCGGTGGAATCGACGTCTACGTTCACAACACGTCTGGAAAGCCGGCTCGCAAACTCGAGGGCTGGATCAACAACTTCAACATCGACCTCATGGCGCTCGTTCACGGCGTCGAAGCCGCCACACCTCACTTGGTGAACGGCGGAGGGTCCGTCGTCAGCATCGGAACGACTGCGACCACCGAACACTTCGGCAGTGGCTCAGGGAGTTACAGCGCTCTCAAGTCGGCCGTCACCAACTGGACGCTCGGTCAGGCCCAAGTGCTCGGCGCACAAGGCGTGCGCTGCAACGTGGTGTCTCCCGGTCCGATCTTCGTCGAAGGTGGCGACTGGGACATGATCAAGCAACACATGGCCCCGTTCTTCGAATCGACCGAGAAGGCGCACCCCGGCGGACACATGGGACTGCCCTCGGACGTCGCCGATGCGGTCGCCTTCCTCGTGAGCGATCGAGCCAAGCACGTCAACGGAGTGAATCTCACCGTCGATGGCGGCTTCCTGAAGCGCGTTGACTTCTGATCGTCGCCGATCGCACCACGCCATGAGTGCTCCCGGACACCGTATCGACGTCACCCTCGTCGCCGGCGGCAAATACCACGACATCGACTTCGCGCGACGTGAACTGCTCGGGCTCCTCGCCGAGCACGACGAGTTTCGCGTCAGAGTGCAACCTGACTACGAAGACACGTCGGGAATCGTGGACTCGTCGATTCTCGTGTCGTACACCTGCGACGTTCGTCCCTCCGAGGCTGCTCAGAAGTCGATCCGAGCGTGGGTCGAAGCCGGCGGCCGCTGGGTCGCGTTGCACGGCACCAACGCGGCACTCACCCTGGGAGGACCGAATGGTGTCGATTCCCCGCGCGTGTTTCCCCTCTGGGCCGACACGCTCGGTAGCCAATTCGTGGCCCACCCGCCGATTCAGCCCTATTCGGTGCAGGTCACCGATCCATCGCACTGGCTGGTGGCGGGAATCGAACCGTTCGAAACCGATGACGAGCTCTACCTCAGCGAATACGCCGATCGTCGATCGCTCCGTGTTTTGTTGCACACCGAGTGGCAAGGTGACGCAGCCGGATTCGTCGAACACGACTGGTCGGCGTGCGATCCGATGCATCCAGTGATGTACGTGCGCGATCTCGGGTCGGGTGCGGTGCTCTACAACACTCTTGGCCACTGCCGCGGCCACTACGACATGGCTCCGGTTCTCGACTACTACCCACGCGTCGAACGATGCTCGTGGGAGAAGCCGGCCTATTACGAACTCCTACGCCGTTCGCTGCGATGGGCCCGCGGGCTCGACGCGTGACCACATTCGTCCACTCATCATCACGAGGAATCACATGAGCATCTCTCCTGAGGTCCAGTTCGATCTGCATCGTCGTATGGTGCGCATCAGACTCTTCGAAGAGGCCGCTGGCCGTCTCGCCGAGGCGGCGAAGCTCCCCGGCTTCCTTCATCTCTACGTCGGAGAAGAGGCCGTCGCATCCGGTGTGTGCGCGGCCCTCAACGACGACGATCACATCACCTCCACCCACCGAGGACACGGCCACCTCGTCGCCAAGGGTGGCGACCTGAATCGCATGATGGCCGAACTCATGGGCAAGTCGACCGGCTACTGCAAGGGCAAGGGGGGTTCGATGCACATCAGCGACCTCTCCCTCGGCATGCTCGGCGCCAACGGCATCGTCGGCGCCGGCTCCCCGATCGCGGTCGGGGCGGCATTCGCGAATCGCTATCGCAAGAAGGGTCAGGTCGCCGTCGCCTTCTTCGGTGATGGAGCCACCAACATCGGTGCCTTCCACGAGGCCGCCAACATGGCCTGCGCCCTTCACCTGCCCATCGTTTTCGCATGCGAGAACAACGAGTACGGCGAGTTCACCCCACGCGACAAGACGATGGCCATTACCGACATCGTCGACCGAGCGGCCGGGTACGGGATGCCCGGTGTGATCGTCGACGGGATGGACGCGGTTGCCGTTCACGAAGCAGCCCTGGAGGCCGTGGCACGCGCCCGTTCCGGTGGTGGACCGTCGTTGATCGAAGCGAAGACGTACCGCTTCTACAACCATCACGGTGTCCAGAACCTCGGACTCAAGTATCGGTCCGACGACGAAGTGGCACAGTGGAAAGAACGTGACCCGATCTTCTCGCTCGAAGATCGAATGATCGAGAACAAGGTTGCGACTCGGCAGCAGTTCGACGACATCTGGGCCGACTGGCGGGCGGCGATCGATCGGGCGATCCAGTTCGCCGAGGAAAGTCCCCTGCCGACACCCGATCAGGTTCTGGTCGACGTCTACACGACCGGAGGAACCCGATGAGCGACGAACGCAAACTTCCCTATGTCATGGCCTTCAACGAAGCGGTCAGCCAGGCGATGGAAGCCGATCCCGATGTGTTCTGTGCCGGCGAGGACATCGGAGCCTTCGGCGGAGTGTTCGGAACCTTCAGCGGCCTCCAAGCCAAGTTCGGAGTCGATCGCGTCGTCGACACGCCGATCAGCGAACAAGCCATCGTCGGGCTCGGCGTCGGCGCGGCGGCGACCGGACTCCGCCCCGTGGTCGACCTGATGTTCATGGATTTCATCTGCGTCGCGATGGACCAGATCGTGAATCAGGCGGCGAAGTTGAAGTACATGTTCGGTGGCGAGGTCACACTCCCCCTCACGATCACCACCGCCGGAGGTGGTGGCTTGTCGGCCGCTGCCCAGCACAGTCAGTCACTCGAAGCGATTCTCTGCCACATCCCCGGCTTGAAGGTCGTCTATCCATCGACTCCCTACGACATGAAGGGACTCATGATGGCCTGCATCCAGGAAGACAACCCGACGGTGATGGTCAAGCACAAGCGCCTGCTCGGAATGACTGGCCACGTCCCCGCCGAGCCGTATTCGATTCCCCTCGGCACGGCCAACGTCGTTCGGCCCGGACGCGACGTCACCATCGTCGCCTACGGCCGAATGGTCCACGAATCGGTGGCGGCGGCCGAGAAATTGTCGGCGGACGGTATCGAATGCGAGATCATCGATCCGCGAACACTGCAGCCACTCGACACCGACACGATCGTGGCGTCGGCCCGACGCACCAATCGCGTTCTCGTCGTGCACGAAGCCGTGCGTTTCGGTGGTCTCGGTGCCGAGATCGCGGCTCAGATCCAAGAGGCTGCCTTCGACTATCTCGATGCACCGGTCGGTCGTATCGGAGCCCCCTTCTCGCCAGTGCCTTTCTCACCCGCCCTCGAGCAGCACTACATCCCGTCGAGCGCGGCGATCGAAGCCGGTGTGCGCGATGCGATGTTCCGCAACAAGGTCGGAGCCTGATCCTTTCGTGTCGACCGTCGGAATCATCGTCAACCCGAATGCGGGCAAGGACATCCGACGTCTGGTCACTCCCGCGACGCACACGTCCGATGTGACCAAGGTGGGCATCGTCCGACGAGCGATCGTGGCCGCTGCCGAATCCGGGGCCGAACGGATCCTTCTCGTTCCCGATCGCCATCGTCTCGCCGAACGTGCCGCCGCCGACCTCGATGCTCCCGTCCAGATCGTCGACGAGCCGGTCACCGGTTCTCGTTTCGACACCGTGAGTGCCGCCCGGCGATTCTGGAAGGAACAAGTAGGCGCGGTCATCGCCCTCGGTGGAGACGGAACGTCTCGCGACGTCGCACTCGGCTGGCCCGATGCTCCACTCGTCGCGATCTCGACCGGCACCAACAACGTTTACCCCTCGGCGGTCGACGGCACGTCGGCTGGGGCCGCCGCTGCCTTCGTGTCCACCGGAGCGGTGCCTCTCGCCGAAGTCGGCACGAGAAGCAAGCGGATCCTCGTTCGAGTCGACGAGGAGAACTCGTCGGTCGACGACGTCGCCCTCGTCGACCTGGCCTTCGTCGACACCGATTTCATCGGTGCCCGAGCAGTTCGTGACCCTCACACCGTCCGACGAGTGGTGGCCGCCATTGCGACCCCGACGTCGACCGGCCTCTCGAGTATCGCCGGTCGTCTGCACCCGATCGATCGTCGCGCGCCTGGTGGCGTGGTCGTCGAACTCGGAAGCGGCTCTCGCACCTTGCGGGTGCCGCTGGCACCGGGTTCGTTCACCGACATGGCGATCGGTGACGTGACAACTCTCGACGACGGCGAAGAGCTGATCTTCCACGGGCGCACGATCCTCGCGTTCGACGGTGAACGCGATCGCACTGTGAGCGAATCGGGACGAGTCACGATTCGCATAGATTCAGGTGGACCGATCCTCATCGACGTCGATCGCACCCTCCACCTCGCCGCCCAGCGGCGACTCTTCGATTCCTCGACGGAGAAACCACATGGCCACTGAATTCCTGATGCCCAAACTCGGTCTCACGATGGAGGAGGGAACCGTCCTCGAGTGGCTCGTCGACGATGGCGCAGCGGTCGAACCCGGAACACCCGTTCTGCGAATCGAGACCGACAAAGTCGAGAGCGACGTGGAAGCGGTCGGTTCGGGACGATTGCATCGACTCGTCGACGTCGGTTCGACCCATGCCTGTGGCGCCGTCATTGCGCTCTTGCTCGGCGATGGAGAGACTCCCCCGACCTCGCAAGCACCCTCGGCACCTCCCGCTGCCAACACGACGGCCACGGCATCCACCGCATCGACATCAGCGACGTCGACATCGGTGGTGAGGCCGGCGAGCACCGGTACCGATGGCCGGCTCTTCGCGTCACCGAATGCCCGGCGAATCGCTGCCGAACGCGGCGTCGATCTCGCCACCGTGGCCGGAACCGGACCCGGCGGCCGCATCGTGTCGGAGGATGTGGAGGAAGCCGCCAGTCGCCCTCGCCCGTCGTCTCCGGCTCCGTCGACTGGTCCGTCCGTCGCCACCTCGGTTGGTTCGTCAGTTCTGGCCACGGCGGCTGCCCGCCAACTCGCTGACCTACTCGGTGTCGATCTGGCCGCTGTCGAGCCCGATCCCGTCGACGGACGAGTGTCTCGTGACGGTGTCGCCGCTCACGTCCGCCGACTTCTGGCGACCAAGAGCTCGAGTGGGGCCACCGAGCCGAACGCGCTGGCGCCGGCATCGCAGCCCCCGACATCGACTAAACGAATGAGTGGAATGCGCGGCACGATCGCCAAGCGAATGCATGCATCCCTCCAACAGATGGCGCAATTGACGCTCACGATGGACGCCGACATGGACGCTGTCATCGCCGATCGCTCGGCGCGCAAGGGCGGCGCAATCGTTCCTGGATTCACCGATTACGTGATCGCGGCCTGTGCTCGAGCACTCCGAGAACACCCCATCGTCAATTCTCAGGTCACCGATGACGGCATTGCGCTCCTGCCCGACATCCATGTCGGCATGGCCGTGGCTCTCGACGAAGGACTCGTGGTTCCCGTCGTTCGACACACCGATCGCCTCGATCTCGAAGCTCTGGCGGGCGAAACGAAACGTCTGGCCACCGCCGCTCGATCCGGATCACTCGGACTCGGTGACCTCGAGGGCGGAACCTTTTCGGTCAGTGCGCTCGGTATGTTCGGCGTCGATGCATTCACGCCCGTGATCAATCCGCCCAACACCGCAATCATGGGCGTCGGCCGCCTTCGCGACGATGTGGTGCTCGACGGCAAGAAGGTCACGACGCGCTCTCGTCTGACGCTCAGCCTCACCTGGGATCACCGAGTGTTCGACGGCGCACCTGCCGCCCAGTTCGCAGAGACCGTGTGTCGACTCCTCGGCTCACCCTCCGAACTCGACCTCTGACGCGGCGTTCTCAACCCCGCGCGGCGTCGAGAACGGGAGCGAAACGATCGAGGGCACTCAGCCAGTCGGAAGGTTTTTCGATCCCGTCCCAGAAATTGTGCTCGAGAGTCACCTCCACGTAACCGTTCTCACGGGCCGCTTCGGCATCGGCGATCAAACGTTGCATGACATCGGCGTCGTCTCGACGCGGCGTCAGCGGCGCCTGAACGAACGAGCGACTGAAGACTTGTAGAGGTGCCTGCTCGGGCGCTCGTAGACCGTTCATGTGGTCGACCATCTCGGCGACCTTGGCCGGCTTCAAGCCAGCCGGATTCCAAGCGTCGAACCACCTGGCCGTTCGGACGAGACCATCGGTCGACCACATGCCCGAGAGAAGTGTCGGACGAGGCCGTTGAACGGGTTTCGGATCGACGTAACACGGTGGAATCGTGAAGATCGGCCCGTCGTACGAGACCGGATCGTCTCCCCAGCAGGCAAGGAGAGCCGGAACGAAGTCGTCCATACGGCGACCTCGCGTCGCCACGTCCGTCCCGGAGGCAGCGTGTTCCTCGGCACTCCACCCCACACCGAGTCCCGCCACCAGTCGCCCATTCGACATCTGGTCGATCGTGGCCAAGCGCTGGGCGAGGGGAACCGGCCAGTGATTACCAGCCACCAGAATGCTCGTCCCAAGCCGCACTCGGAACGTCACCGCAGCCACGAAGGCAAGTGTCTCGAGAGGCGCGTACACCGACTGGTACTGCGTCGGAGGCATGACCCCTTGACCGCCGTAACCACGTGACGGCGACAGCGGATACATGAAGTGGTCCTGCACCCACAATCCCGAATAACCCATTTCTTCGGCCTTGATTGCGAAATCACGCACGATCTCGGCTGTCACGTGCCGACCGAGTTGGGGAAGGCAGATTCCGATCCCGGTCACGACGAAGCCTGAGGCCATTCGTTCACGAGACGACCGGCGTCGACCCCGGAACGGAAGAGTTCCGACAATTCGTCGTCGGACGTGTCGATGATGGCGTCGATCCATCCGTGTACGTACTGGGCGCCGCCTTCGTTACGCCCGAACACGAACTCGGTCTTGGCGCCGGTCTTCACGGTTCGCTGGATCTTGAGACCGGTTGCGTAGTCCTCGTCGCGCACGACGTGTTCGAGAAAAGCGATCTGCTTCTCGATGATCTCGACGAACTCGTCGGTCTTCGGCGCCGTCGAGATGAAGTCGAGATACGTGATCGATTCATCTGCGGAGTCACCAGGGAAGATACGTGCCACTTGATAGACCTTGTGCTCCCCCACGTCGAATCCAGCGATGGATGCGTGCGGAAAGATGCTCCACACTCCGCCGGTCAGGAGCGAATCAGGCCACTGTTCCTGCGGAATCGACTCCAACTTCGACCAATTCTGACGAGGTCCGGTCACCCGTTGGTGAGGTCCGACTCGATGGAACAGCGCTTCACTCGGGAAGTCGGGACCGAACGTGTTCTTGTGCAGAATCGGCAGGTGATAAAAGTCGACGTAGCCATCGAACGACACTTTCCAATTGGGTCCGACGAGGCGCCGGGACCCAAAGTGGTTCATCGACGCAAATTCGCAGTGAGCAAGCAGCTCGTCGTATCCGGCGAGAAATGCCTCGACATCGAGTGTCGAACGAGGTGACAGAGTCACCCAGATCAGACCAGCCCGTTCGACGACCGGGAGTGCGGTCAGACCGAGACACGACATGTCGACTTCACCGAATTCGGATTGCTTGAACATTCCGACCAGATCACCACTCTGGTCGTACGTCCAGTTGTGGTACGGACAAGCGAATCGCCGTGCCGATCCAATTCCTTCGTCGAGCAACATCGCGCCTCGGTGGCTGCACATGTTGACGAAGGCTCGGATCACTCCTTCGCCATCGCGGGAGAGCAGGATCGGCGTCCCGACCACCTCGATCGCTTTGTAGGCATGGGGCTCGGGTATTTCGGCCGAGGTGGCGATGAGAAGCGGTACCCGCTTGAACAACAGGTCGACCTCACGTCGCCAGCGGTCGGGATCGAAGTAGTTCGCGGCCGGGATCGATGTGACACCCTCGGTCAGGTCGGCAGTACCCGCCTTGTTGTGCGCAATGGTTCGTTGCGCCATGACGATCAACTTTTCTCGACTCATCGCACCCCTCCGATGCCGCTGAAGAAACCTTAGGGCAGGTCAGTCGTTCTGCAGGAGATGTACGAGGCTGCTGGTGTCCCAGCGTCGGCCTCCGCGGGCCACGACCTGGGCATAGAACTGGTCGACCAGGGCCGTCAACGGAAGACGAGCCCCGTTTCGATTCGCCTCGTCGAGGCAAATCGCCAGATCCTTACGCATCCATTCGGCGGCGAAGCCGAACTCGAACTCACCACGCGCCATCGTCGAGGCGCGATTGTCCATCTGCCAGCTCTGGGCCGCACCTTTTCCGATGACCTCCACCACCCGGTCCACGTCGAGACCGGCCCGTTGAGCGAAGTTGACGCCTTCCGACAGTCCTTGAACGATGCCGGCGATACAGATCTGATTCACCATCTTGGTGAGCTGACCCGAACCGGCGACACCGAGTCGTTCGCACGCCCGTGCGTACGGCGCAACGGCACGCCGCGCCCGTTCGAAAACCCCCTCGTCGTCGGACCCACACATCACGGTGAGAAGGCCGTTCTCCGCCCCGGCCTGACCCCCGGACACTGGCGCATCCACGAATCCGACTCCGACTGCGGCACAGGCATCCGCCAATTCACGAGCGACCCGCGCCGAGGCCGTCGTGTGATCGATCAGGATCGAACCAGGTGCCATACCCGAGAGGGCTCCGTTCGAACCCAACGCCACGGCGCGAACGTCGTCGTCGTTGCCGACGCACATCATCACGAATTCGGCACCCTCGACCGCCTCCACCGGAGTGGGGGCGGCCCGACCCCCGTGCTCACCCACCCAAGCCAGTGCCTTGGTTGCCGTCCGGTTGTAGACGGTCACGGCACGTCCGCTCTTCGCGAGATGACCGGCCATCGGACCGCCCATCACTCCGAGGCCGAGAAAGGCGACCGAACCTTCGACGAAACGCGGTGAAGTGGATGTCATGGCGACGAGTCTGTCACGAAGCCGGACGTCATTCGGGCGTCACGTAGGCGGCGGTGATTCCACCGTCGATCACGAGCGATTGCCCGGTCATCCAGCTGCTCTCGTCGGAAGCGAGGAACAGCGCGCCGTTGGCGATCTCGTGTGGCTCACCGAAACGCCCCATCGGAATGTGCACGAGACGACGCTCCCTCTTCGCGTCATCGCTCAAGAACTTGGCGAGCAGCGGGGTCATGATCGGTCCGGGGCACAGCGCGTTGGCTCGGACGCCACGCCGGGCGTAGATCACGGCGATCTCACGCGTCATGGCCAGAACGGCACCCTTCGACGCCGTGTATGCGACCTGAGGAGTGGCCGCACCCATATGGGCCACGAAACTGGCGACGTTGATGATCGACCCACCTCCCGATGCGAGCATCAGTGGAAGAGCGTGTCGACAGCCGAGGAGAACCCCCTTCACGTTGATGTCCATCGTTCGTTCGTAGGTCGACAACGGTGTGTTCTCGGGCCCGTCGTCGTCGGACAGCATCACACCAGCGTTGTTGTACAGGACGTGGAGCGCGCCGAATTCGTCATGTGCATGTTCGATTGCTGCCGCCACCGAGTCGGAGTCGGTCACGTCGCACCGCACGTAGGTGGCCTCCCCGCCGGCCGCATCGATGGCCGATATCACGTCGTCACCATCGACGACATCGGCCACGACGACCCGCGCCCCTTCGGATGCGAACAGCTCGGCGGCTGTTCGTCCGAGCCCGGATGCGGCGCCGGTGATCAGAGCGACCTTGCCCGACAGACGATTCATCAACTCTCCTCTTTCAGGGATCAAATGCGCTCGAAGTACCGACGGAGCTCCCAATCGGTCACTGATCGATTGAACGATGCCCACTCGGTCTCAGCGGCGCGAAGTATCCAATGGTGCACGTCGTCTCCGAAACACTCACGCGCCTTCTCGCTCGTGCGCCAGGCCTCGATCGCATCGGGAAGATTCCATGGAATCCGTTCGACATCGGTCGCCGTGTACCCGTTGCCTTCGTACGGATCGGGAAGTTCGAGCTGGTGTCGAATGCCGTACAGGCCTCCGGCCAAGCAACCGGCGAACACGAGATAGCTGATCGCATCGGCCCCGGGAATACGGTTCTCCACCCGAGTCGACGGGCCATGACCGACTTTGCGAAAACCGAGTGTCCGATTGTCGATTCCCCACCCAACCCCGGTCGGTGCCCACGACTCGGGCTGGAATCGTTTGTAACTGTTGACCGTCGGCGCCCACAAGAGCGCGAATTCGCGTGCCGTAGCGATCTGCCCGGCCAAGAAAAACTCGAACATCGAACTCATCTCGTGCGCTCGCGAACGGTCGACGAAGAGATTGGATCCGATCGATTCGTCCCAGAGGCTCACGTGAACGTGACACGACGAACCCACGTCGTCGAACGACGGCTTGGCCATGAAGGTGACCGATCTGCCGTGACGTGACGCGAGCTCCTTGGCTGCGAACTTGTAGACGAGATTGCGATCGGCCATCTCGATCGCATCGGCATACGACAGATTGATCTCGTGCTGTCCGGCTCCGGCCTCACCCTTCGAGAACTCGACCGGAACCCCGGAAGTCTCCAGAGCCCGACGGATGTCTCCGATCACGATCTCGTCCTGAGTGGTGATCTGGATGCTGTAGTCCTCGGCGAAGGGCGAGTGAGTGTGCAGATCGTGGTATCCCGACTCGTAAGCCTGCCGGTACGACTCGTGGTACAAGAAGAATTCGATCTCGCTGCCCAGCATCGGTACGGCGCCGATGGTCCGAAGGGCATCGACCTGCTGACGGAGGATCGTTCGCGGCGCCACCGCAACGGCATCTCCCTTCGGCGTGCGGAGGTCGCACACGACGAGGGCAGTTCGATCGAGCCACGACAGAACGCGAACCGATGACCAGTCGGCGACGGCCACCATGTCGCCGTAACCCGTGTCGAAACTCGAGAAGCGAAAGCCGTCCTCGGGCTGGTCGTCGAGATCGCACGTGAGCAAGTAATCGCAGTTCTCGGTGCCATGATCGGCCACATGGTCGAGAAAGAAGCGCCCTGAGGTTCTCTTACCCACCAAGCGTCCGTAGCGATCCGGGAACGCCATGATCACCGTGTCGACGTCACCCGATGAGATGAGACGGCTCAAGTCGTCGCGCGAAACGACTTCCCTGTCGATCATGTGAGCACGCTACCCAACGTGGAACCTGACTGGTTCGACGTCGATACCTCAGATCATTTCTTGGCTGATGCCTTCTTGGCCGGCGCGGCTTTTGCCGGCGCAGCCTTCTTCGGTGCTGCCTTCTTCGGTGCTGCAGCCTTCGCAGGGGCAGCCTTCGTCGCCGCAGCCTTCTTCGGAGCCTCGGCCTTGGCCGGCGCGGCTTTTGCCGGCGCAGCCTTCTTCGGGGCCGCGTCCTCGTCGTCGACCTTCTTGGTCGGTGCATCGGTCGATTCGCTCTTCGCCGACTTGGCCGCCTTGGCCGGCTTCAGGACTCCCTTGGCGAGCGCGTCGTCGAGATATTGCTCGGCATCCTCGGTCGACACCTTGAGCGCCGGCGCGATCTCGGAGATCAGGTTGACTCGGGCTCGTTCGTACATCGTGCGCTCCGCGGCCGACAGGGAGGCGTCGCGATTACGTGCGGCGAGGTTTCGCACCACTTCGGCCACCTGATACACGTCACCGCTCTTCAATTTCTCTTGATGATTCTTGAAGCGACGGCTCCAGTTGCTCGGAACGCGCGGGTCGGCCTTCGACAGAACCGCCACCAGATCGGCCAGCTCGTCCGGGGACACCGGAGGACGGACTCCGACATCGTCGACCTTCGTCAACGGGACCTTCAACATCATTTCCCCGATCACGGTGGACAGGATCAGGTACTCGATCGGCTTTCCGCTTTCGAACGGGTCCTCTTTGCGGGTCGCCACCACCTTGCACGCTCCGTGCTGTGGGTAGATGACGGTGTCACCCTTCTTGAACTTCACTCGGACCTCGCTCGGGGGATGCGGTTCGGCAGGAACTCGAGTCTAGGGCGAACGGCACGGATTCTGGCGCCCTCGGCACGATTCGAACGTGCGCGCTACGGATTAGAAGGCCGTTGCTCTATCCAACTGAGCTACGAGGGCTTTCCAGAAATCCTACGGAGAATGTGCAGGCTGTCGACGCGACCCCGACGTCACGTGGTGTGATCGAGAGCTCGGCGCAACAGATCGAGGGCCGAGATCACCGCCATCTGCCGCATCGGATCTCGTTGTCCGGGTAGTCGAAAATGAGCAGCGGTCGTCTCGAATCCCTCACGCGCCAGCCCGACCCACAAGGTTCCGACTGGCTGCCCGTCCTGTTCGCTCGGACCGGCCACCCCAGTGAGAGACAGACCCACATCGGTACCGAGGAGTCGTCTGACGCCGTCGGCCATGGCGATCGCCGATTCCTCCGACACCACCGGGCCGGACGGCACACCGAGCAGGTCGTGCTTGACCGCACTGGCGTAGCTGACGATCGATCCGTGCAACACGTGACTCGCGCCGGGTATCGACGTGAGCCGACCCGACACCAATCCACCGGTCACCGATTCGGCCACAGCGAGCGAAAGACCCATTTCCGCCATACGGCGGATCACGACGGCCTCCATGTTGTCGTCGTCGTATCCGAAGACGTAATCACCGACTTCGTCGAGAACACGCGCCTCCCAGACGTCAAGAGTCGCGCGGGCTTCGGCATCCGTCTCTCCCTTGGCCGTGAGACGAACCTTCAAGCCTTCCCATCCGCTGGCCAAGAAGGCGAGAGTGGGATTACCCACCTCCTCGAGTTCGGCGATGACTCGATCGAGACGTTCGTTCAGACCGCTCTCGCTCTCGCCCCACGTTCGGATCACCCGACTCACGATCACTCCGACATCACCGTTGCGGCGACGCAGATCGGGAAGAATCGCCCGCTCCATCATGTCGTACATCTCGTGAGGCACACCCGGCACCGCATAGATCACCTTGTCACCCACCGGACACACCAGTCCGGGGGCGGTCCCTCGCGTCTGCGGAATGATCGTTGCTCCGACGGGAACCATCGCCTGACGCAGATTGTTCTCCGGCATCCGTCGTCCACGCGACGCGAACATCGAGCGGATCGTCTCGGCCACGTCCTCGTCATGGCGAAGGGTGACCCCCATGATCTCAGCGATGGCGTCTCGAGTCAGGTCATCGTGCGTGGGGCCGAGACCTCCACACATGATCACGGCATCGGCTTCCTGAAGAGCCCGTTCGACGATCGACACGACCCGAGCCTGATTGTCACCGACCTTGTACTGCACCAGCGAGTCGATTCCGTTCGCGGCGAGCCTCTCCCCGATCCACGACGAGTTGGTGTCGACGATCTGGCCGAGAAGGAGTTCGGTGCCGACGGCGACGACGGCGCAGCGCACGTCAGACCTCGACGGCGCGCTGTGCGCGCCAGAGGTACTGCGCGCCACTGATGGCGGTCAGAGCGACCGAAATCCAGAGAAGGCTCAACCAGAACCATCGCATCTCGTCGGCGACGAAAGGAAAGACGGCGAACCCGATGCTCAGCTGCTGGAAGAGTGTCTTGAACTTGGCGAGACGACTGGCCGGCATGCTCACTCCCTTCGCTCCGGCAACGACTCGATACATACTGATCGCCACTTCACGAGCCGCGATGATCAGTACGGGAAGAATCCAGAAGATGTCCCGACTCACGAGCGTGAACATCGCCGAGAGAACGAGAATCTTGTCAGCGAGCGGATCGAGGAACGCTCCGGCGCGCGTGGTCCCGTGGCGACGAGCCAAGTAGCCATCGAAGCCGTCACTCACACAGAGCAAGAACCAGGTCACGAGGGCGACCCACGAACCGCGCCCACCATCGGGGAAGACCACGAAGACCAGCGGAGAACACAGAATTCGTCCGACGGTCACCGCATTGGCCCACGTCGCAATGGCGTTCGGGTCGACTGGCATCAGTCGACCCCGACCACGAGTCGCTCGGCCACCAGATCGGGGCCCATCGCCGATGTCACCGTCACGGTATGGAATCGGCCGACCTCGAGATCACGGGGCACTTCGACGATTCCGTCGATCTCGGGTGCTTCACGTCGGCTACGCGCCACACCGATCTCGTCGACCAGAACCTCGATGTTCGTTCCGATGAGCTCGTCTCGTCGGCGGGCCGTGATGGCGTCTTGCACCTCGGTGAGTTCGGCGAGGCGCTCTCGAACGAGTTCGGGAGCGACGGCTCCGTCGAGGTCGTAGGCGTACGTCCCCTCTTCTGGTGAATAGGCGAAGAAGCCACACCAGTCGAGGTCGGCTTCGGTCACGAAGTCGAGGAGCAGATCGTGATCGGCTTCGGTCTCTCCGGGATAACCGACGATGAAATTGCTACGGAACGTCGCGTCGGGTTCGCGGCGGCGGATGTCACCGATCCTTTGCAGGAATCGATCACCGTCCCCCCATCGCCGCATTCGTCGAAGGAGTGGCTTGCTCACGTGCTGCAGAGACAGATCGAAGTACGGCACTCCGGTCGCGAGAACGACGTCGACGAGCGCATCGGTGAGATCACTCGGGTACAGGTACAACAGGCGAGTCCACGGGACTCGCGCCGACACCCGCTCGACGAGATCGACGATCGCGCCCGCGCCGAGTTCGGCGGGCCGATCCTTTCCGTAACTCGCCAGATCCTGGGCCACCAGGACGACTTCGGAGACGTCGAGTTGATCGACTTCGGCGAGGATCGCATCGACATCACGACTCCGTTGCGGACCGCGAAACGACGGGATCGCACAGAAACCACACGACCGATCGCAACCCTCGGCGATCTTGACGTAGGCCCAGGGTGACATCGACTTCGGGCGGGGCATGTTCAAGAGGTCGAAACTCGGAAGAGGCGAGGACGAGACCGGAATCATGGTGCGTCCGGCCGGTACCACTGGCACTCCGAAACCGGCGACCAGATCGACTTCGGGAAGGGCCGACGCCAGCTCGTCGCCGTACCGCTCGGCCATGCATCCGGTGACCACGAGGCGCGACGAATCAGTCCGCTTGTCGTCGAGCGCGAGGATCGTGTCGATCGATTCGCGACGGGCGTCTTCGATGAAGGCACACGTGTTCACCACCACGACGTCGGCCTCGGAGACGTCGTCGGTGGCGGTCAGGCCGTCGGCGAGCAGAGTTCCGATCAACTTCTCGGAGTCGACCTGATTCTTCGGACAACCAAGCGTCTCGACGTAGAAGCGCTTCGCCCGGCCGGTCACACCCCGAGCCTACAAGTCAGGCCGTGTGCGCGAGCTGGAGTCCGGGATACGGCCATGTCGTTCGCACCAGTCGGCCCGTTCCCGACAGAGTGATCCACGCCGTGGGCGAACCGTCCGCTGCGAAGCAGATGTTGGTCGTCAAAAGGTCGCCGGTCTCGACGTGTCGGATCACGTCACCGGAGGGATCGATCACCGTGATCCCTCCGTTCACGAGAGTCGCCACGCACACGTTGCCGGCCCCGTCGACCGCCAGCGAGTCGAGAAGCTGCATTCCTGGCAGACCGCACAACAACGAACTCGTGTCACCGGGAGCCGTGGGTGCAAGCTCGCCCGGTGCCACGATCGCCCGCTTGAACACTCGTCCGGTGTGCGTCTCGGCGTAGTAGAGCGTCGATCCGTCGGGTGACAACCCGATTCCGTTCGGCGCTTCCACCGGAAAGGCGATCTCTCGAATGGAGGATCCGTCGACCTTCGCGTAATAGATACCCGTGAGATCGCTGGTGCGGGCTTCGTTGTCGCGGATTCCGTGATCGGTGAAGTAGAAGCCACCGTGAGAGTCGAACACGAGATCGTTCGGGGCACGAAGAGCTCGACCGTCACACTCGGTGTAGAGGTCGGTGACCGCGCCCGAGGACAGATCGACCCGTTGAATACGACCACCCACGTACTTCGAGCGATCGAACGGACCGGGCAGACAGAGCCCACCGAAGTCGATCTCGGTGAAGCATCCTCCGTTGTTACAGAGATACAGCGCTCCGTCGGGACCGACAGCAGCACCGTTCGGACCACCGGCGATCTCGGCCACTGTCTCGGTCGAACCATCGGGACGGACTCGCGTGATGCGCGGCCCGAACATCTCGACCAGAACGACACTGCCGTCGTTCATGGCGATGGGACCCTCGGGAAACTTGAGACCGGAGGCGACTTCGACCAAGTCCAGCGATGAAGATGACATGGCGGCATCATGCCACGTCGGCGAGGACGTCTCGTCCGATCAGGTCTGAGCTTCGAGTTCTTCCACGGTCATGAGCACTTCACGGGCCTTGCTTCCGGTGCTCGGTCCGACCACGCCTCGTTCTTCGAGCAGGTCCATGATTCGGCCGGCCCGCGCGAAGCCCACCTTGAGTTTGCGCTGCAGCATCGACGTCGACCCGAGTTGCGAACGCACGACGAGTTCCATGGCCTGACGCAACAAGGCCTCGTCATCATCTTCGTTGCCGTAGCTATCGGTGATGGCCGAACCGGCCGGTCCACCCGCCGAAGGTTCGTCACCTTCCACACCCTTCACGTACTCGACCTCGGGAGCCTGCTGTCGCCAGTGAGCCACGACCTTGCGTACCTCGTCTTCGGTCACCCAGCATCCTTGAATGCGCTGGGCGACCGAAGAGTTGCCGGGCAGGAGCAGCATGTCTCCGCGACCGACCAACTTCTCGGCCCCCACCTGGTCGAGAATCACGCGGCTGTCCATCTGGCTCGAGACCGCGAAGGCCATACGAGCCGGGATGTTGGCCTTGATCACACCGGTGATCACGTTGACCGACGGACGCTGCGTGGCGATGATCAAGTGGATACCCACGGCGCGGGCCTTCTGGGCGATCCGCGTGATGCTCTCTTCGACGTCACGAGCGGCCACCATCATCAGGTCGTTCAACTCGTCGACCACGACCACGATGTACTTCATGCGCTCGAACGTCCGGTCGGTGCCGGCCTCGGCCACCAATTCACCCCTGTCGAAGGCGGCGTTGTAGCCCGTGATGTCGCGGTACCCCATTTCGTAGAGAAGGTCGTAGCGCTTCTCCATCTCGCGCACAGCCCAGGCAAGCGCGTTGGCGGCCTTCTTGGGATTGTTGACCGGCTGAGTGAGCAGGTGAGGCAGACGCGCGTACTGCCCCATCTCGACCTGCTTCGGATCGACGAGGATCAACTTGACTTGATCGGGAGTCGTTCGCATGAGCAGCGACGTGATGATGCAATTGATACCGCTCGACTTGCCGGCTCCGGTGGCACCCGCGATCAGCAGGTGGGGCGTGGTCGACAAGTTGAGGAACACCGAGCGTCCGGAGATGTCCTTTCCGATCGCAACGTCGAGGGGATGCGTGGCGTTCTTGGCCTCGGCCGATGCCATGAGGTCACCGAGGGCGACCAACTGTCGGGACGAGTTGGGAACCTCGATACCGATGGCAGAGCGTCCGGGAATCGGAGCCAGGATGCGAACATCGGTGGCGGCTAGCGAATAGGCGATGTCCTTCTGAAGACTCGTGACCCGCGCAACCTTGACCCCTGGTCCGAGTTCGAGTTCGTAGCGAGTCACGGTCGGACCGACCGTTCGGCCGACCAGACGCACGTCGACTCCGTGTGACGACAAGGACCCCTCGAGAATTCGTCCCCGACGATCGATCTCCGACTCGTCGATCGACTGCGCGCCGCTTCGTACGAGAGAGGAGGCGGCCGGCAGTTTCCAATCACCGCGGGGAACGGTGACCTTGACATCGAGCGATTCCTGCACCGGCACGTGGGTCGGATCGGTTCCCGTCGCTACTGGTTCGGGCACGACCTCGCGACGTGAACGTCGGCGCGTGGCAGGAGCGAGTTCGCCGTCGTCGGTGTCGGTCTCCGCTTCACCAGGAGAGCCGTCGGCCGTCTCATCGGGTTCGGCCGGGACGAGTGGAGCGAAGCCGGGCTCGTTCAACGTCGCGGGAGCCTCGTGTTCACGCTCGGAACGCAGAGTGCTGATGTCGTCGGCGGCCTCGCGAAGTCCCGAACCGAGCCGCGTCGACAATTTCGAACCGAGTGATCGCACACGTGCGAACAAATCGCGTAGGGACCATCGAGTGATCAGGAGCAATGCCGCGAGGCCCGAGGCGACCAGGACCAGTACCGCCCCGATCGGTCCGATCAGAGCTCGCAACGTCTGGCCGAGGATCGCACCGAGCCAACCACCGGCTCCTCCCAGATCGTCGACGCCGACGTAACCGTCGGGGCCGCGCCCGATGTGCACGATGCCGAGGACGGAGACGACCAGCCCACCCCAGCCGAGCGACATCTTCGTCCGGCCCGGCGCGTCGTCGTCTCGCAGCAGGATCACGCCGATCGTCACGGCGACGACCGGAAGGAAATAGCGACCGACACCGATCACGGCGCCGAGCGCAGTGTCGGCCCCACGACCCACGGGTCCGGCCAGATCGACGTACACCGCAAGGGCGATCAGCACGCCGATGACGAATGACGCAATCGCTGCCAACTCGGTCTCGCGGCCCGAGATCGCCTGACGCACCTCACCCGAACGCGGTGCGTCGTTCGCGCGTCGGGCACCCCGCGGTGGCGTGGCCGACTTCACGCCGCGAGCAGGACTTTTACGCGTCGTCGACGACGACGAACGACCTGATCCCTTCTTCGCAGCCACACGTGAACGCTACCAAGGGGGCGCGCACACGTTCGGTCTTTCGACGAGACGCACGACGAGTGCGCTCCGAACGGAGCGAGTGTTCAGGCCTCCATCACGACGGGCACGATCATCGGCCGACGCTTGGTGCGCTCGTTCACGAAGCGACCAGCGGCGCGGCGAACATCACGTTCGAGACCTTCCGGATCGCGCACTCCCTTGGCGAGGGTCGCTTCCACGGCCGCTGCGACCACGTCGCACGCTTCGTCCAGAAGATCCTCGGCTTCGGGCGCATAGACCCAACCACGCGTGATGATCTCGGGACCGGTGAGAACCTTGCCGGCCTCCACGTCGACGGTGACCACGACGACCACGACCCCTTCTTCGGCGAGTACCCGTCGATCACGCAGGACCCCTTGGCCCACGTCGCCGACGATGCCGTCGACGTACAGGTATCCGGCCGGAACTCGTCCCACTGGCGAAACTCCGTCGTCGTCGATCTCGATCACGTCGCCGTCCTCGCAGACGAGGATGTTGGTTCGAGGAATTCCCATCGTCTCACCGAGTCGCGCGTTGGCGACCATGTGGCGATACTCCCCGTGCACCGGGACGAACCACTCGGGCTTGACGATCGAGAAGTAGGTCTTCAGTTCGTCGGCTTGTGCATGACCGGTGGCGTGCACATCGGCCACACCCGAGTGGACGACTTCGGCTCCGGCCCGTAGCAGTCCGTCGATCACCCGCGTGACGTTGAACTCGTTTCCGGGAATCGCATGACTGGAGAGGATGACGGTGTCGTGCTCGCCCACCTTCAACCACTTGCTGTCGCCGCGCGCCATGAGCGACAGGGCCGACATCGGTTCACCTTGACTTCCGGTGGAGATGATGCACACCCGCTCGGGAGGGAAATCGTCGATTTCCTCGATGTCGACGAGGGTGTGATCAGGAACGCGCAGCACACCCAATTCACGAGCGAGTCGCACGTTGCGCTGCATCGACCGGCCGAGTGTGGCGACCTTGCGATCGGTGGAGACTGCGGCATCGATGATCTGTTGCACGCGATGGATGTGGCTCGCGAAGCTTGCCGTGATGATCCGGCGGTCACGGTGTTCGTGGAAGAGAGACCGCAGAACCGAACCGATCGACGTCTCACTCGGCGAGTAACCACGCTCTTCGGCATTGGTCGAGTCGCACAGAAGAAGCCTGACCCCTTCGTCGGAGGCGATCGCTCCGAGACGGGCGAGATCGGTTCGTCGTCCGTCGACGGGGGTGAGATCGAGCTTGAAGTCACCGGAGTGGAGAATGACTCCTTGGGCCGTGTGAACCGCGATGGCGAAGGCATGGGGAACGGAGTGGGTCACCGGAACGAATTCGACGTCGAACGGGCCGATCCGTCGTCGTTCGTTGTCGGCGACCACCACGAGTTCGGTGCGATCGAGCAGGCCCGCTTCTTCGATCCGCCCGGCGGCGAGACCGAGGGTGACCGCTGATCCGTAGATCGGAAACGAAGTATCACGCAACAGGAACTGGAGTCCGCCCACATGATCTTCGTGCCCATGCGTTGCCACACAGGCTTCGATGCGGTGGGCATTCTCCCGAAGCCAGGTGAAGTCGGGAAGTACGAGATCGATTCCGTGCATGTCGGCATCGGGGAACATCAAGCCGCAGTCGATGAGGAGCAGCCGATCGTCCTGCTCGATCGCCATGCAGTTGCGGCCGATCTCCCCGAGGCCACCGAGGAACACGACCCTGACCGGAGCCGGCATCAGAACCCTTCGGCGCGACGTGCGTCGAGTTCGGCCAGGACGCCCTTGGCCCGCTCGAGGACGAAATCGGGGGGCGGTCCCATCGGAAGTCGGCACTCACCCACTGCGATTCCGAGATGATTCATCATCACCTTGGAGGGGATGGGATTGGGCGCGTCGTCACCGGTCTCGAAGGCGAAGCTCGGCAGCAAGGCCTGATTGACGCGTCGTGCCCCGGCCGCGTCACCCGCTTCCCAACGATCGAACAAGATCTGATGTTCGGGCCCCGTCCAGTGCGTGGCCACTCCGATCACACCGACGGCCCCCACCGACAAGAGGGGAAGAGTGAGCGAGTCGTCCCCGCTGTACACCTCGAAGCCAGTCGGTGCCTTGGCGATCACCGACGCCGTCTCTCCGGGACTGCCAGCGGCATCCTTCAGAGCCAGCACGTTCCGGTGACGTCGCGCGAGTTCGAGGATCGTCGCCGAGTTGATCTTTCGTCCCGATCTCACCGGGATGTCGTACAACACGACCGGAAGGTCGGTGGCGTCGGCCATGGCCCCCATGTGGCCGGCGATTCCCGACTGCGACGGACGGTTGTAGTACGGGGTGACGGCGAGGATGCCCGCCGCCCCGAGGCGCGTGGCTTCCTTGGTCATGTGCACGGAATGACTGGTGTCGTTGGTGCCGGTACCGGCCACCACCGGAATGGTGACCGCCTCGATCACGGCCGCGAAGAGGGAGAGTCGCTCGTCGTCGGTGAGCACCGGAGATTCCCCGGTCGTTCCGGCCACGACGAGACCGTCGTTCCCATGATCCTGCAGCCAGCGCGCGAGGCGGCCAGCGGCTTCGAGGTCGAGCGCCCCACTCGCATCGAATGGTGTGACCATCGCCGTCAGCACTCGGCCGAAACGTGCCATCAGAAACTCCCTTCCGCAGCGCGGTCGATTCCCTGGCTGAGGATCAGATCCTCGTGCAACTCCATCCAGACGTCGTGGAACGAACCGCACATCACGCCGGTGAAGAGGTCGTGACGACCGCTTCGCACCGCCTGGCACGTGGACTCGAGTCGTGGTACGTACGTCGCGAGTCGTCCGATGACCGATGACATCGACGTCACGATCGGACGTGCTGACGCATCGAGATCGGACAACCGCTCGATCACAGCTGCGTCGTAGGCGCTGTCGGAATGATCGTTGATCTCGCCGTCACGAAGTTGCCATTCACCGCACAATTCCTTGAAGGCCCCGTTCAGTTCGAGGAAATCCGAATAATGGGGACTGAGTGGAGAGAGATCGATGCCCTCCAGATCGGTCGCCAGCGCGTCCACGTGAGCCTGACGTCCCTGCGGAGTGAGTTGCCAGAGCGAGCGGGCCTCTCGGAACATCGCCCATTCGGCTCCGGCCATCGACTGGAGGTGACTCTCCACGGAACTTTGATCGAGCTCGATCATCTCGGCCAACGTGTCGACCCGGGCGAAGCCCTTGATCCGAAGGGCGTGGTGGGTCAGAAAAGTCGGCGCCGAAGCACGAGACGGACCCGACGAGGACATGGCATGTCATCGTAGTTCTTGAGACCGACCCGACGGCTTCCATTCCCGGACCTTCCCGACCGAGAGATTCACCTGCGGGTAGGGTCGCGTCGTGCCCCGGCTCAACCTCGTCGTCGTCTTCGGCGGTCGTTCGGCCGAACACGACGTGTCGTGCGTGACGGCCGCCCACGTCCTGCGGGCTGTCGATCGCAGTCGCTACGAGGTCACCGCAATCGGCATCGACCGCGACGGCTCGTGGCACCTGGCCGAGGGGGCGATGTCCGCCCTCGAGAAGGGCCCCGATGAACTGCCCGAGCGACTCGAACCCGACGGTCTTCCCGTGTCGTCGGCTCCCGTCCTCATGGCCGCTGCATCGACAGGCACCACGGTCGTTCTTCCTCTGCTCCATGGGCCAATGGGCGAGGACGGAACGATCCAAGGGCTTCTCGAATTACTCGATCTGCCGTACGTCGGTTCCGGCGTGCTCTCGTCGGCGGTGTGCATGGACAAGGCCATGGCCAAGGACGTCCTCGATCGACACGGCATTCCGCAGCCTCGACACACCACGATCACCGAAGGCGCCTCGACCCGTTCTCGTCTGGAGGTCACGGCGCGCGATCTCGGGTATCCCCTCTTCGTGAAACCGGCCAACATGGGCTCCTCGATCGGTGTCAGCAAGGTGAACGACCTCGACCAATTCGTCGTCGCGGTCGACCGCGCGTTCACGTACGACGAAGTGGTGGTCGTCGAGGAGGCGATCGACGGTCGCGAAATCGAAGTTGCCGTTCTCGGGAACGACGATCCGCGGGCGAGCGTTCCCGGCGAGATCGTGCCCGGGAACGAGTTCTACGACTACGAGGACAAGTACGTCACCGACGGAGCCACTCTTCTCGTGCCCGCCGAGCTCGACGTCGGCGCGATCGCCGACGTCCAACAGATGGCACTGTCGGTCTTTCGACTGCTGAGGTGTTCCGGACTGGCCCGAATCGACTTCTTCTACGAAGAAGGCGGGCGCGGTTTCCTGTGCAACGAGGTCAACACCATGCCCGGATTCACACCGATCTCGATGTATCCGAAATTGTGGGGCGCGTCCGGAGTCGACTACCCCGATCTCATCGACCGCCTGGTCGAATTGGCTCTCGAGCGCCACGAACGTCGTCGACGTAACACGAACCGCTGACGAGGGTTCGACGGAGCCGGTCGCTCACGGAGTGAGTGCGGCGCGCAGGAATGCAACGAGTTCGGCACGAAGGCGACGCAGGCCGGCCGTGTCGGCCGACCATCCGACGACTCGCAGCGCCTCGGGTTCGGTTGCGATACCGGTGACGGTGGCGTACGCAAGCGCCACCACGATGTCGGGGTCGCAACGTCGGAGGCGCCCGGCATCCATTTCGGTCCGCATCCAGGCCACGGCCCGATCGGCGAGGGGTCTCATGTGGGTCGCCACCCGTTCGCTCGTTTCGGGAGGGAGTCGACTCATCTCGCGGATCAACCCGAGCAACGCCGGACGCCGCACGGCCGGACGGAACACTGCCTTGACCACCGCTTCGATCCGGTCGAGGGGATCATCGGGAGCCGCCCGAATCGCTGCCTCCACGACGACCGCCAGTTCCTCGGCCGTCGCCGCCAGGACGTGCTCGACCAGATCGTCTTTCGACGGGAACCAATACAGGAGGGTCTGTTTGGCCACCCCGACCTCCTGGGCGATCTGGTCGAGGCTGACCGCCTCCACCCCCCAGCGCCCGAACAGGTCGGTCGCCCGATCGAGGATCTGGTCACGAGTGCCACTACGACGGGCCATGGGACCTTCCTAGCAGGTTCTTCCCGCTTTCTCTACCAATTGGTAGAGAACTGTGCTACAACAGGACGATGATCGCTCAGGCTCTGGCCGGACGGCGCATCGCCGTCACGGGCGCGACCGGCTTCGTCGGAACGGCCCTCGTCGAACGCCTCCTTCGATCGGTCCCCGACTGCGCACTCGTTCTGCTCGTCCGCGACGGCCGTCGCACTCCGGCCGCCGAGCGCGTGCGACGGGAGATCTTCAAGAACAACGCATTCGACCGACTCCGTGCCGAGTGGGGTGACGACTTCGATGCAACGATCGCCCGGCGCGTGAGCGTCGTGCGAGGTGACGTCGGAACCGACGGACTCGGACTCTCCCCCGACGATCGATCCACGTTCGCCTCCTGTGACGTGATCATCCATTCGGCGGCGAGCGTCGCGTTCGACTCTCCGCTCGACAGCGCCGTCGAGATCAACCTGCTCGGCCCGATGCGCATCGCCGCCGTCCTGAACGACGAGCCGGCTCGAGCCGATGGACGACGCCCTCACCTCGTGGCCGTCTCCACGTGCTATGTCGCCGGCAATCGTCGCGGCAACGCACCAGAAGAGTTGGTGAGCGAGGGTCCATTCGACATCGGTCTCAATTGGAGAACCGAGGTCGCTGCCGCACGACGTCTCCGTAGCGACATCGAAGCCGAAAGTCGCACTCCCGCCAATCTGAAGCGATTCCGAGAGAACGCTCGCCATGAACTCGGCGCCGCCGGCGCGCCGGCACTGGCCGAGAAGACGGAGAATCTTCGCGAAGCCTGGGTGAAGGACCGCCTGGTCGAAGCGGGACGTGCTCGCGCGGCCAGCGTCGGTTGGCCGGATGCCTACGCGTTCACCAAAGCCTTGGGCGAGCAGGCATTGCACGAGACCAAGGGCGACGTGCCGGTGAGCATCGTCCGTCCGTCGATCATCGAATCGGCGCTCGCCGAACCTTTTCCCGGCTGGATCCGTGGATTCCGCATGGCCGAGCCGGTCATCATCTCCTACGCCCGTGGGCTGCTGAAGGAATTCCCGGGCGTACCCGAGGGAACGATCGACGTGATTCCGGTCGACATCGTCGTTGCGGCCATCGTCGCCGTGGCGGCTCTCGGCCCCGATGAGGCTCCGCGTATCACTCAGGTCGCCTCGGGCTCCACGAATCCTCTGAAGTACCGCACACTCGTCGACAACGTTCGCGATTGGTTCACCGAGCACCCCATTTACGACAGCCACGGGCAACCGATCGTGGTTCCCGATTGGAACTTCCCGGGTCGAGGCCGCGTTCAGAAGCAGCTCTCACGCGCGAAGGAACTCGTCACTCGATCCGAGCGGGCCTTGCAGTCCCTGCCACTCCGCGGCGCTCAAGCGGCCTGGTCGGCTCGCCTCGAGGAAAGACGCGGTGACATCGAAAGAGCTCTCGAATACGTCGAGCTGTACGGCCTCTATACCGAGTGCGAGGCCATCTACCAGGTCGACAATCTGATGGCCGTGCACGAACGGCTCGACGACGCCGACCGAGCGGCCTTCTGCCTCGATCCCCGAGTCGTCGACTGGCCCACCTACATCGCGACAATTCATCTGCCGTCGGTGGTGCTGCACGCCCGCGTGAAGACCACGCCAGGCCGCACGGTCGTCGATCGGCGCGAGCGCCTGAAGCGTCAGGTCCTCGATCCGTCCCGCCACGTGGCCGCTTTCGATCTCGAGAACACTCTCATCGCGTCGAACGTGGTCGAGAGTTACTCGTGGCTCGCGACGCGACGACTCGACACCTCCGAGCGCATTCGCTACGTGGCTCGAACCCTGCGCGAAGCGCCCGGGCTTCTTTCGATGGATCGCAAGGATCGCGCCGACTTCCTTCGCTATTTCTACCGACGGTACGAGGACGCTCCCGCCGATCAGATCGATGTCGATGCCGTCGAGTTGCTGTCGCAATTGATCATGACGAAGTCGTTCCCCGAAGGTTTGCGGCGGGTGCGCGAACACCGTGCCCTCGGACATCGAACCGTCCTCATCACCGGTGCTCTCGGGTTCGCCGTCGAAGGTTTGCGACCTCTCTTCGACGAGATCGTGGCGGCCGAGATGACGATTCGCCCCGACGGCACGTATTCGGGTGAGCTGTCTCGCGTTCCCCCCACCGGCGAGACCCGCGCCCAGATCCTCGCCGACTACTGCTCGGCCGAAGGATTCCGGCTCGAGGAGTGCGTCGCCTATGCCGACTCCACGAGCGACCTTCCGCTGCTCGAGGCAGTCGGATTTCCGGTTGCCGTGAATCCCGAGACGCGTCTGGCTGCTATCGCGCGCAAACGTGGCTGGCTGGTCGAGAATTGGTCGAAGGCCGACGGTGCCCCCAAACGCCTGTTGCCCATCGGACCCCTCGTGTCCGAACGAGAGCGTCGACGCTTCGACGCCGACTCCCGTCGACGGGACCGACGATGATTCGCGCCCTGCGTATCGATCGCCGACCGGCCAAGTTGGCTCTGGCGCGGCTCGCCGGGTCCTTCGGCCCGGCCGGCGCAGTACGGCTCGGACCCCTCGAACTCACCTCGCTCGATGCACCGTCACTTCCCGGTGACGGCTGGCAGAGAATTCGACCTCTTCTCGCCGGAATATGCGGGAGCGACCTGTCACTCGTCGAAGGACGAGCGTCCACGTATTTCCTCGACTGGGTGTCGTTCCCCTTCGTTCCCGGACACGAAGTCGTCGGCCTCGACGAGGCGGGCCGACGTGTCGTCGTCGAACCAGTCCTCGGTCACGCCGCGCGCGGTTTGGCCCTCCCCTTCCCCGATGCGGCTCCCGGAGACGGCGACGACTACGCGCACCTCGTCGGCGGAGCTCTCGAACCCGGCATCCAGACGGGCTTCTGCTGCTCGACCGGAGGCGGCTGGTCGGAGGAGTTCGTGGCCCACGAGAGCCAGATCCACCTGATCCCTGATGAACTCGGCGACGAACGGGCAGTCCTGGTCGAACCGCTCGCCGGTGGCATCCATGCGGCATTGTCGCTCCGCGGGGTCGTCGAGCGGGCGCGGTCGGCCGGCGAAACACCGGTCGTGGCCGTCCTCGGCGCCGGAACGATGGGACTGACCGCCGTTCTCGGGTTGCGCCGTTTTCTGGGCGGCGTTCGCATCGTCGTCGGGGCGCGTTACCCGCATCAACAAGCCCTCGCCCGAGCGTTCGGAGCCGACGTGGTCGTACCCGACGACGAACTCCCACGCGCCGTGAGACGCGAAGTGGGTTGCCACGTGGTCGGCGACTATCTCACGGGCGGCGCGCACGCGACGATCGACGCCGTCGGCAATTCGGCGAGCATCGCATCGTCGTTGCGCTTCACGCGCCCGAGGGGAACGATTGCGTTGCTCGGCATGCCGGCCTCGGTCGATGTCGACCTCACCGGTCTTTGGCACCGGGAAACCGCGATCGTGGGCGCGTACACGTACGGCACCGAAACTCTGTCCGACGGTTCACGTCGCCGTACCTTCGATCTGGCGATCGAGAGTGCCCTCGACATTCCGGTCGATCGCCTGCTTTCAGCCACGTACCGCCTCGACGATTACGAGAACGCGCTCACCCACGCCTCGACGGCCGGACGCCGAGGCGCCGTGAAGATCGCCTTCGATCTTCGTCCCACCGACTCACGCCGAACACAGGAGGCCTCCTGATGCCCCGTCCCGGATTCGTTCTCGACGTCGATCGTTCGACTCCACCGATCCTCTTCTGGCGCGGTGAGAACTTCTCGCTCGAGAAGTTGCCGGCTGGCCGCAGCCGCGTCATCTACGCGCCCGAACCACTGCCGGCCATCGAGGACGTCGACGGCGCCATCCTGCACGCGCTCCTGAACCCGATCGACCAGGACCCGCTCCCGACTCTGTTGTTCCCAGGTATGAAATTGACGATCGCGTTCGACGACGTCAGTCTTCCGTTGCCCAAGATGCGTCGGCCCGACATACGTCAACGGATCATCGAAGCGGTACTCGATCTGGCCGCCGAAGCGGGTGTCGACGACGTTCACATCATCTCGGCCCTCGCATTGCACCGCCGCATGACCGAGTCGGAACTGCGGCACGCCGTGGGTGATCGCGTCTACGACGCCTTCGCTCCGCGCGGACTGCTCTACCAGCACGACGCCGAGGATCCCGAAGCGCTCACCTACCTCGGCACCACACCTCACGGTGAGGACGTCGAGATCAACAAGCGGGCCGCCGAGAGCGATCTGTTGGTGTACGTGAACATCAACCTGGTCGCCATGGACGGAGGCTGGAAGAGCACGGCGACCGGACTCTCGTCGTACAAGTCGCTCCGCCATCACCACAACCCGGAGACCATGACTCACTCTCGAAGCTTCATGGATCAGCATCGCAGCGAACTCCACAAGAGCAACTGGCGCATGGGCAAGGTGCTCCTCGACAGTGGAGTGAAGGTGTTCCAGATCGAAACGACTCTCAACACCGACACTTTCCCCTCCCCGTTCAACTTCTTGTCGAAACGCGAGTGGGAATGGTCGCCACGCGATCGCATGACCTACCTCGGCACCACCAAGGCTCTGGCCCGAACTCCACATCGTCTCGCACGAAACATCTTCCACTCGATCGAGGCTCCCCATCAGATGACGAGCGTGCAGGCCGGTGAGGTGGAGGCCGTGCACCGCATCACCACCGCCAACGTCTACGAGCAGCAACTCGTCGAGGTGAAGGGTCAGACCGACATCCTCACCATGGGCATCCCCTACATCAGCCCGTACAACGTTCACTCGATCCTGAACCCAATCCTCGTTCAAGTGATGGCGATGGGCTACTACTTCAACATGTATCGGGGAGCGCCTCTCGTGCGCGAGGGCGGAGTGATCATCATGACGCACCCGTGTCGACCCGAGTTCAACCCGGTTCATCATCCGAGTTACATCGACTTCTTCGAACAGGTCCTGGCCGACACCACCGATCCACACGTCATGTCGCAGAAGTGGGAGAAGCAGTACGCCGAGGACGAGTGGTACAAACACCTCTACCGCACCAGCTACGCCTATCACGGTGTTCACCCCTTCTACATGTGGTATTGGGGTACGCACGGAATGAAGCACTGCAGTCGAGTGATCGTGGTCGGTGGCGACCCGAAGACGGTGCGTCGACTCGGTTTCGTTCCGGCCAGCACCATGGATGACGCTCTCGAGATCGCGAGTGACGTGGTCGGACGAGCGCCCACCATCACACATCTCCACACACCTCCGCTTCTCGTGGCTGACGTGAGCGTCTGATGGCGCGCGACGACGCTCCGTGGCGACCCAGTCGCCTGGCCACTCTCGGCCGAGTCGGCGACGTGTTCGAACGGCTGACTCGACCGACGATGTCCAAGATCGTCCGGCGAGGATTTCCGTACACCGCTCCCACCGTTCCGCGCGGCGTCGAGGTTCCGGCCGAGGAAGAAACCCTCGGAGCATCCTTCGACACCGAATGGAGCCGACGAGCGCCGGCACGATTCGTGCGTCGCGGACTCGTCAACGGTCCGATCTCGTGGATGGTGCGAGGTGTGGCCAGTCCGACCGTTCACGGAACCGATCGCCTGGCCGATCTGGCCCGTCTCGACGAACCACCTGCGCTCGTGTTCGCCCCCAACCATCATTCGCACCTCGACACCGCGCTGATGGCCACCGTCGTACCCGAACCCTGGCGTTCGAAGCTCGTCGTCGCGGCGGCCGCCGACTATTTCTTCGACAAACGATGGAAGGCGGTCATGGCCTCGCTCTCCCTCAACGCGATCCCGATCGATCGAGAAGTGACAGGGCGCAAATCCTCCGAGATGATCAAGAAGCTCATCGAGGACGGATGGAGTCTGGTGATCTATCCCGAGGGAGGGCGCTCCCCCGACGGATGGGGGCAGGATTTCAAGGGTGGTGCGGCGTACCTCTCGTCGCGAACCGGTGCACCAGTGGTTCCGGTGTTCATCGACGGAACCGGCTCCATCTTCGGCAAAGGTGCCAAACGTCCCCGTGCCGGCACCACCAACGTGGTGTTCGGACGCCCGCTGATCGCCTCCGACGGCGAGAACACACGTCGCTTCTCGGCCCGTATCGAAGCGGCCGTGACCGAACTCGGAGACGAATCCCTCACCGACTACTGGACCGCCCGTCAGCGAGCCGCACGAGGTGAGAGCCCACGCCTCACCGGACCCGAATACACGGGCTGGCGACGTCAATGGTCGCTCTCGGAACGACGAGCACTCGGAAACGCCGGAGTCCGGCGTCGTCAGAAGCGCCGTTGGCCCGATCTCGGAACCTGAAGCCGGCCACTGGAACTGGTGGCTGATCTCGGCGAAACACGCAACGATTTCGCCACCAGAACCACCAAGATCAGGGAACTGGTTCCTTGGTGCGAGCCGGAATGTTGATCTCGTCACCGGGAATGATCACGACACCGATGTCGACCCAACCGTTGGCCGCCAGAAGTGCCGAGACCTCGACTCCCCACATACTCGCGATACGCGACAACGAGTCGCCGGCCTGAACCGTGTACTTGCCTTGGCCGGGTTCGGGTGTAGGAGCCTCGGTGTCGGTGGGAATGGGCAGACCGGGAAGAGTCGTCGAGACGTTCGTCGCCGTCGGGGGAATGAGGATCACCATCCCGGGCGACAACGGATGCAGGATTCCGTCGGCCCAACTGTTGTAGCTCGCGATGTCCTCGGCCGACGTGCCGAACTTGGCCGCAATTCCGTACATCGAATCACCCGACACGATCGTGTAGGTCATCGGTGGCGGAAGGGTGTTGGCCGGATCGACCGTGGTGACGACCGACGGAGGTGTCGTGGCGTAATTCGTCGAGGTGAGAGGACGAAGCGTGGTGGCCGTGGCCATCGGGTCGCTGCCGCAGGCCGACAGCACCGCTGCTCCCATCAGCACGGCGACACCTCCTACGGTCCAGGACGACATCACACGACGCTCACGCACGGGCGACAATCTAGTTCTCCGCTCGCCCGACGGGGTGGCAGAACACCCCGCGTCTTCCGTCGTCACACGAGAGGTCGATCGGTCGGACGCACCGGTTCCGGCAACGACGACTCCCCCATGAGGAAGCGATCCACACCAGCCGCGCACGCGCGACCTTCGGCGATGGCCCACACGATGAGGCTCTGACCACGTCCCATGTCACCGGCCACGAACACTCCGGGGACACTCGACATGTACGAGTCGTTGCGTCGGACGTTGCCTCTCTCGTCGAGCTCGACTCCGAGTCGATCGAGCCAACCTCCTTTTTCGGGACCGACGAACCCGAGGGCCAGGAACACGAAATCAGCCGGTATCTCGCGATCGGTTCCTTCCACCTTCACGAACGAGCCGTCCTTCATCTCGACTTCGTGCAGCAGCAGCGCACGAACTCGACCGTTTCCGTCGTCGACGAATCGCTCGGTGTTGACGCTGTACATGCGTTCACCACCTTCTTCGTGAGCCGACGACACGCGATAGGTCATCGAGTACTGAGGCCACGGATTGCCCGACGAGCGAGCTTCTGGCGGACGCGGCATGATCTCCAACTGAGTCACCGAGGCTGCTCCCTGGCGGTGTGCGGTCCCGAGACAATCGGCTCCCGTGTCTCCACCGCCGATGATCACGACGTGACGACCTGCCACGTCGATCGGCGACGAGTCGAGATCACCTTCTTGCACTCGGTTCGCATAGGGCAGGTACTCCATGGCCTGATGGATTCCAGCGAGTTCACGCCCGGGAATGGGGAGATCGCGCCAGGCCGTCGCACCACACGCCAGAACGACCGCGTCGTGCGACGCCACGAGAACGTCGATGTCGACGTTCTGTCCGACGACCGCGTTCGTGCGGAATTCGGTGCCTTCGGCTTCCATCTGCTCGAGGCGTCGATCGACGTGACGCTTCTCCATCTTGAACTCGGGAATGCCGTAACGCAGTAGTCCACCCACGCGATCGGCTCGCTCGAGCACCACCACCTCGTGACCGGCACGAGTCAACTGTTGAGCAACGGCCAACCCGGCTGGTCCGGAGCCGATGACCGCGACGCGCCGACCGGTCTTCACACTCGGGAGTTGCGGGGTGACCCAACCTTCGGACCAGGCACGGTCGATGATCTCGACTTCGACCTGCTTGATCGCCACCGGATCGGCGTTGATTCCGAGGACGCACGCCGACTCGCACGGCGCCGGGCAGAGTCGACCGGTGAACTCCGGAAAGTTGTTGGTCGCGTGCAGACGGTCGATCGCTTCCCGCCAGTGTTCGCGGTACACGAGGTCGTTCCAATCGGGAATCAGGTTGCCGAGAGGACAACCGTTGTTGCAGAACGGGATCCCGCAATCCATGCATCGACCGGCCTGACGCTTCAGGGCCTCCCGGTCGAACGGCTCGTAGACCTCTTTCCAGTCACGAAGCCGAACCGGCACCGGACGTCGACTCGGTCCTTCGCGATCCCATTTCAAGAAACCGGTGGTCTCACCCACTGGACACCTCCATCACCTGGCGCAGGGTCTCCTCTTCGGACCATCCCTTGTCGGATGCCGATGCGAGGACTCCGAGCACACGCTTGTAGTCACGTGGCATCACCTTGCGGAAGTGCGAGACCTCGGCCTCCCATCCGTCGAGGATGCGACGGCCCACGGCGCTGTCGGTTTCCTCGACGTGATCGGCAATCGTCGTGCGCAGGAAATCGAGGTCGGTGCTCTCGAGCGGTTCGAGATCGACGAGCTCGTAGTTGACCTTGCTCGCGAACGTCTCGTCGGGGTCGTACACGTAGGCCACACCCCCCGACATTCCGGCCGCGAAGTTACGGCCGGTGGCTCCGAGCACGACGACCCTTCCACCGGTCATGTACTCACATGCGTGATCACCGACGCCCTCGACCACGGCCGTGGCCCCGGAATTACGCACGCAGAAACGCTCGCCGACCATGCCGCGTAGATAGATCTCGCCGCTGGTCGCTCCGTACCCGATCACGTTTCCGGCGATCACGTTGTCCTCGGCCACCAGTGACGAGTCGCGATCGGGTCTCACCACGAGACGACCACCGGACAAACCTTTGCCCAAGTAGTCGTTGGCGTCTCCTTCGAGTCGCATGGTCACACCCGACGGGACGAAGGCTCCGAAACTCTGTCCGGCCGATCCGCGGAAGTCGATCTGGATCGTGTTCGGCGGCAGACCTTCGGCCCGCCAGCGCTTGGTCACTTCGTGCCCGAGCATGGTTCCGACCGTCCGGTTCACGTTACGAATGGCCGACGAGAATCGAATCGGCTCACCGGACTCGATCGACTTCTCGGCCATGGCGATCAACTCGACGTCGAGTGCCTCGGCGAGACCGTGATCCTGGGTGACACTCTGATGCATCGTCTGCTGATACGGATTCTCGGCGGTGGCGAGAATCGGCGCCAGGTCGAGGCCGCGGGCCTTCCAATGGTCGACCGCCGCCTTGGTGTCGAGCATCTCGCTGTGACCCACCATTTCCTCGATCGTCCGGAAGCCGAGTTGGGCCATGATCTCGCGTACTTCTGTGGCCACGAACTCGAAGAAGTTCACCACGAACTCGGGCTGGCCCGAGAAGCGCTTGCGCAACTCGGGGTTCTGGGTCGCGATTCCGACCGGACAGGTGTCGAGATGACACACGCGCATCATGATGCAGCCACTCACGACGAGTGGGGCCGTCGCGAATCCGAACTCCTCGGCTCCGAGCAGTGCAGCGATCACGACGTCGCGGCCCGTCTTCATCTGCCCATCGGCCTGAACGACGATTCGATCTCGCAGACCATTCAGGAGAAGCGTTTGCTGGGTCTCGGCGAGACCGAGTTCCCACGGTGCGCCGGCGTGCTTCAACGAGGTGAGAGGTGAGGCACCAGTTCCGCCGTCGTGCCCCGAGATGAGCACGACGTCGGCCTTGGCCTTGCTCACGCCAGCGGCGACGGTACCCACACCAACTTCGGCGACCAGCTTCACGTGAACGCGAGCCGACGGATTGGAGTTCTTCAGGTCGTGGATCAACTGCTTCAGATCCTCGATCGAATAGATGTCGTGGTGGGGCGGCGGACTGATCAGACCGACACCCGGAGTCGAGTGCCGGGTCTTGGCCACCCACGGGTACACCTTGTGACCCGGGAGCTGACCACCTTCACCGGGCTTGGCTCCCTGCGCCATCTTGATCTGGATGTCATCAGCGTTGGTCAGGTACTCACTCGTCACTCCGAAACGACCCGAAGCCACCTGCTTGATCGCCGATCGACGCACCGGGTCGTGTAGACGCTCGGAGTCTTCACCACCCTCGCCAGTGTTGCTCTTGCCACCGATGCGATTCATGGCAACCGCCAACGTCTCGTGGGCCTCAGCAGAGATCGATCCGTAGCTCATGGCGCCCGTGGAGAATCGCTTCACGATCGACTCGATCGACTCGACCTCGTCGATCGGCACCGACGAACGCACCCCCGAGCGGAACTCGAAGAGTCCGCGTAGCGTCGCCAGATTTCTCGACTGGTCGTCGACAGCCCGACTGTACTGACGGAACACGTCGTAGCGCTTGGCGCGCGTGCTGTGCTGCAATCGGTAGACCGTCTCGGGATTGAAGAGGTGGTACTCCCCTTCGCGACGCCATTGGTATTCCCCACCGAGTTCGAGCTTGCGGTGGGCTCGGTGTTCGGGGTTCGACGGGTGGGCCACGGCGTGTCGGATGGCGACTTCCTCGGCGATCTCGTCGAGACCGATACCGCCGAGACGACTCACGGTGCCCGTGAAGTACTCGTCGACCAGCTCTCGGCTGAGGCCGATGGCCTCGAAGATCTGAGCACCGGTGTACGACGCCACCGTGCTCACACCCATCTTCGACATGATCTTCAGAACACCCTTGCCGGCGGCCTTGATGTACTTCTTGACCGCGGTGACCGGATCGGCACCACCGAGACCGTGCAGATCCTCGCGGATCATGTCCTCGATCGACTCGAAGGCGAGGTACGGGTTGACCGCACCGGCTCCGTACCCGACCAACAACGCCATGTGATGGACCTCGCGTGCGTCTCCGCATTCGACGACGAGTCCACACTTGGTCCGCTTCTTCTCTCGAACGAGATGATGGTGAACCGCAGCGGTCATGAGAAGTGACGGGATGGGAGCGAGAACCTCGTCACTGTTGCGATTGGACAACACGATGACTCGGGCCCCGGCATCGATCGCCGTCGACACCTCGTCACAGATCTCGCGCAGCGCGCTACGAAGGGCGCCTCCACCACCGCCCACGCGGTAGAGACCCGAGACCACGTGGGCGTGCAATTCCGGAAACGCACCGTCGTCGTCGGCATGGATGATGCGCGCCAACTCGTCGTTGTCGATGACCGGGAAAGGCAGCGCCAACTGGCGGCAGCTGGCCGGACCCGGATCGAGAAGGTTCGATTCGGGTCCGATCGTCGAGGCCACACTCGTGACGACCTCTTCACGGATCGCATCGAGAGGCGGATTCGTCACCTGAGCGAAGAGTTGCTGGAAGTAATCGAACAACAGGCGTGGGCGGTCCGACAGGACGGCGATCGGGGTGTCGGTGCCCATCGAACCGATCGGCTCGGTACCCGTCTTGGCCATCGGCGCCAGGATGACCTTCAACTCCTCGTGGCTGTAGCCGAACTTCTGCTGACGACGCAGAACGCTGAGATGGCTGTGCACCACGTGTTCGCGCTCGGGCAGATCGTCGAGCTCGACCAGACCATCGGCCAACCACTCGGCATAGGGCTGAGCGACCGCCAACTGCTGCTTGATCTCCTCGTCGTCGACGATTCGACCCTGTGCGGTGTCGATCAAGAACATTCGACCGGGCTGCAGACGACCCTTCTTCACGATCTTCGACGGCTCGACATCGATCACACCCACTTCGGATGCCATGACGACCAGACCGTCGGCCGTCACCCAGTAGCGGCTCGGACGCAGTCCGTTGCGGTCGAGAACGGCGCCGATGACGGTTCCGTCGGTGAATGCGACACTCGCCGGACCGTCCCACGGCTCCATGAGCGAGGAGTGGAACCGATAGAAGGCCCGCTTGTCGGCATCCATGGTCTCGTGGTTCTCCCAGGCTTCGGGGATCATCATGAGAACGGCATGGGGCAGCGAACGGCCACCCAGATGCAGCAACTCGAGAACTTCGTCGAAGCTCGCCGAGTCGCTTCCCCCTGGAGTGCAGATCGGGAACGCCCTCTCGAGTCCGGGGATGAGATCGGACGAGAGCAGAGCTTCTCGAGTTCTCATCCAGTTGCGGTTGCCCTGCACCGTGTTGATCTCGCCGTTGTGCGCGATGAAGCGATAGGGATGTGCGAGCGGCCACGACGGGAACGTGTTGGTGGAGAACCGGCTGTGCACGAGAGCGAGAGCGCTCTCGACTCGCTCGTCGGCGAGTTCGGGGTAGAACGCTCCGAGTTGAGGAGTCGTGAACATTCCCTTGTAGACGATGGTGCGGCTCGAGAGCGACGGGAAGTAGGTGTTCAACTCGTCGATCAATTCGTGTTCGATGCGCTTGCGCGCCACGAACATCTTGCGATCGAGTTCGAGTCCACTCGCTCCGCCCGGATCGGACACGAACAGCTGTCGAAACGACGGCATGGCTCGACGGGCGGTTTCTCCGAGCGTCGACGGATCGACGGGCACGTTTCGCCACCCGAGCACCGTCAGACCCTCAGCGGCCACGATGGCGTCGATGGCTGCACACGCTCGGTCGGCATCCGCTGGTTCCGCGGGGAGGAACCCGATACCAACCGCGTACGAACCGGCGGCGGGCAGATCGAACTCGACCTCGCCCCGGAAGAAGCGATCCGGAACCTGCACCAGGACTCCGGCTCCGTCGCCGGTGTCGACCTCGGCACCGGTGGCTCCTCGGTGCTCGAGGTTGCACAGGGCGCCGAGACCCATGACGACGATGTCGTGGGAGGCTCGTCCGTGAATATCGGCCACGAACGAGACACCGCAGGCGTCGTGCTCGAATCGGGGGTCGTACAGGCCGTGCGCAACGGGCAGGCCGGACGCGTTCATGGAAATGGTCATGGTCACTCTCTCGGGTCCACGGACAACGTGATGTTGGTGGCCCCCGGGACGACGCTGGCCCGAACGGCTTTTCAAGCCTAGGTGCGGCCTCGGACCGCCGCCAACCATTTGCCCACCTCAGGGACGATTCGCGTCACACCAGCGTCACGACTTCGTCACGAAATCGCGGCGAGGTCAGGAGGGATCGGCGAAAACCGGAGGGCGCTTCTCGAAATTGGCCATGACCGCTTCGACCTGATTCGGCCGGCCGATCAGCGAACCGATGATTCGGCGCTCGGCGGCGAACTGGTCGGCGGCTCGTTCGGTGAACATCTGATTCAGCAAGGCCTTGGCCCCGCGGACGGCATCGGGACTCCGACCGGCGATCTCCGCCGCCATCGCCAGAGCATCGGTGCGGGGATCGTCCGACAAGCGAGTGGCCAGACCGAGTTCGAAGGCCTCGCGGCCCGAGAAGACACGAGCCGTGAAGACCAGCTCCTTCGCGATGTCGGGTCGAACGAGATGCGACAGAACGAGGGATCCCGTCATGTCGGGCACCAACCCCCAGTGAATTTCCCGAACCGACATCTGAGTGTCGGGGTGAACGATCCGGATGTCGGCTCCGAGAGCGATCTGAATTCCACCACCGAGTGCGTGGCCATGTACGGCTGCGATCACCGGCACCGGGATCTCTTGCCACACCCACGCCACCTGCTGGCCGAGATGGGTGATGCGCCCCTTCTCCATGCTCCCCGGATTGCCGGCATCGTCGGATGCCGTGGCGCCGCCGGCCATCTGTTGAAAGGAACCGAAGTCGAGGCCGGCACAGAAAGACGATCCTTCTCCCGACAGAACGACGACGCGAACCGTCGGGTCGTCCTTCAATCGTTCGCCGGCGCGAGCCAAACCGAGGAACATGTCGCCGTCGAGCGCATTGCGCTTGTCGGGACGGTCGAGACGCACGTCGGCGATTCCCCCGGACACGGATACGGACACACGATCTTCAGCACTCATGAGGCCATGTTGTCAGGTCGACGACCTGCCAGACTCACCGTGTGCGGCCGGCCTCGTCACCACCCGAAAGTCGAGCCGGTGGAAGTCGTGCCGAACGGCGGCCACTTCTCATCGCAGCTCTGTTGGCCGCGGTCGGCGCCGCCACCGTGGCCATCGTCCAGTTGCGGGACGGAATCGTCCCCTTGCTCGACACCGTCACCTACTGGAGCGGAGCCGAGGCGATCGCCTCCGGTCGACCCTTCACGACCCAACTCGCTCCTTCGTTCACGAATTTCGATGCCATCGAATTCTTGAATCGAGGTGGACGACTCCCCTTCGTCGACTTTCCGGTGGGGTACCCGCTCGTCGCCGGATCACTCGGCGCGCTCATCGGAGTTCGGGCCGCGATGCACGTGCTCGTGGTCGTCGCCGTTGCAGCAGTCGCCGCACTCGTCGTTCTCGGAGACAGTCGTTGGAGCGGGCGCCGCGAAGGCTCGTCGCGAATCGACATTCCGCGTCTCGTGTGGCTGGCCGCCGTCGGTGCTGCCCTGGCCGCAATGCCGGCCATGCGTCTCGTCACCCAAGGGGCCCTCTCGGAATCCCTCTTCTGCGCGTCGGTCCTCGGGCTGGTCATCACCTTGGTCCGATATCGCGAAGGCGGCCGGTGGTGGCCGGTTGCAGTACTCGTGGTCGTCACGTCTCTGTTTCGTTTCGTCGGGGCACCACTCGCCCTCGTGGCCGGTTGGGAACACTTCCGGCGAACCGGCGAACGTCGACGATCGTTCGGAGCAGCAACACTCCTCATGATCCCAGCGGCGATCAACATCGTTCTCGCTTCGGCGAACGGCGGGGGCCACAACGCCGGATGGCGCGGCCTCGATCGAGTCGATCTCGAGGTGTTCACACGGTCGGTGGGTGGTTGGTTCGATTCGCGCCAAGGGGACATCCGACGCACCTATTTCACGGGCGAAGGACCTACGTGGTGGTCCTGGATCGTCGCTCTCGCGTGGATCGGCACCGTGGTCGTCGTCGTGCTCGGCTATCTCCGCGGCCGATCCCGTCTTCCGGCTGCCAGTCAGATCGCCCTCGTGGCCACCGCCGTCGTCACCTCGGGACTCGTCGCCGGGATGATGGGATTCGATGCCCTCGTCATCGCCGACAACCGCCTGATGCTTCCGAGTGGTGTCCTCTCGCTCGCTGCTCTGGCGTGGGCGACACCGACCTCCCACCGAACCCTCGGCCTCGCCGCAGTCACAACCGTGGTCTGGTTCGCGGTCGCCGTCGATCCGTCGAATCTCGCCGAACGGTTCAGTGACGACGACACAGTTCCTGTCTATTCCCGTGTCGCCACCGAACTCGACGTGTCCATCGTGATATCGAACGATGCCGACGGAGTCCACTGGGACACCGGACTACCGGCGGCCTACGCGCCGACACCGGTGAAGATGCTCACCGGCGAGAACGTCGACATCGAACCGATCTATCGGAACCTTCCGTGCGCGCTGGCCACCAACGACGGCGCAGTGGTTCTCAGCGATCAGGCGATGTTCTTCGCGGCCGACCTCGAACTTCTCGACGACCAAGTCGACTCCGGTCGACTGCTCAGAACCGACCGCGACGGCGCGATCGTCTATCAGCCGACCGACTCGGCCTGCGACTGACCCCGATCCCGGCCTCGGAAATGGGCGACGAAACGCGACACGAGCACGACCAACAGCACCGTCACCAGAGGATCGACCGCCGTTCGGAATCGTGATTGTTCACCCAACTCGGCCACCGCACCCACGACGATCGTGAACCCGGCCAGCAACGACGTGACCACGATCGTCCAGTCCCCTTGCTCCATTCGACGGCGACGCACACCACGAACTACCACGCCGATCCCGGTCGAAACGACGAGGACGTAGGCACCGACGAGAAGAAGACCGAAATCGGTCGGCGCGACCAGACGTCCGTAGATCGGAGTGCCCCATCCTTCGTTCGTCAGCACACCTCGATAGTCGAGTCGCATCACCGAATAGACATCGTCGAGAAGTCGCATCACCACCGACTCGGATTCGCTCGGTGACGTCGCCACGGCGAAAGTCGTTCTCAACGACCACAGTCGACCCTCGAGCCAGGCATCAGGATGCTCGCGTATCACCGCCCACGCGTCTCGGCCGGCCTGCTCGAAAACGGGAAGGAAGCACTCGTAATTGAAGTTGGGACTGACCTCATCGGTGGTACGAAGGGGTTCGGTCACCGATCGATGGGAATGGGACGGAGAACACGGTTCGACGAAGGGTTCGTACAACGCGTAGTCGCCGAACGGTCCGACCATGGCGATGTCGGAGACGTCACCCTTTTCGTACATCGATTCCAGTTCGTCGCGGTCGAGAACCGGAATCACGGCTCGCTGAAGGTTCATACCGAACCAACTCGACAGGTTGGCCTGGCCGAACAAGACCTGATTCTTCATCACCCAACCACCGACCAAGATCAGTGGCACCAGAGCGGCGATCGTCAGTGATCGACGATCCAACCGCTTTCGTCCCCACGCTCCGAGCACGACCAGGATCGCAACGAGGAGCACCGGGTGATAGAGACTGCGCGTCATCACGAGTGCGGTCAGGACGATCGACAAGCGGATGAAATGGGGGCCGAACTCCGGCTTCGATTCGAGTCGAACCACGGCCAGAGCCACGCCGAGCAGGAGGGCCGCCACGCCGATTTCGTAATTGGGTTCGAAAACTCCCTTCATCACTTCGGGGTGAAGGGTCGCGACGAGAGCCACGGCGATCGACGGGCGACGACCGAGACCGAGTTCTCGTGCGAGTGTGGCCGCGAGTGCCACCACCACGAGACCGAGTCCGAGCATCAGGAGCTGAACCGTCACTCGATCCGAGAGGGGTGACAGCCAAGCCGGAACCCCGAGGAACAGGTTCCAGCCCGGCGGTTGCACGTGGAGGAACCAGATGCTGCGGATCGGGTCCGATGTCAGGACGTCCCACGGAACGAGTTGCCAACCGAAGTTCAGGTACGACGTGTCGAATTCCCGGTCGGTGACGACCAGCGCCACGTAGACGACGAACCAGATCGACACGGCCGGGATCGCCGACGACCGAGACCATCGCCGACGAACATGGCGTCCTATCTCAACCGGCATGGACGGCTCGAATCGTCGCGTCGATCCACTCGACCAGTTCGGGCGCGTACTTCAGATCGATGTGGGCGCCATCGGGCCGCATTCTCGGTTCGAACTCTCCCCCGGGATGAGCTCGCACCTCGGCGGCGAAATCTGCGAACTCGACCCGATCATCGGCCCCGGACACTGAACGAATCAGGGAGTTGTAGCTCTCGGTGCGATCGATCGATGCTTCGTCGAAGGGTGGAGCTCCCGTTTCGCCGGCGATGTAGGGCGGATCGACGGACGGAATGGAGAACCACACGGTCCTGGCACCCGTCGCCGTCACGACGTCGAGGAACGACCTCATCTCATCGGCGATCCACTCGTCGAAGTCAGACTCACCGACATGCGTCCACTGCGAACCCCCGGGAAGAACTCGATCGGACAAGTCGGCCGTTCCTCCCACGATCACGACAACGTTCGGTTTCAGCTTCTGAACGATTTCGGGGAGCGCGTCCCGCCATTCGCTGCATCCGGGACGGCCGTCGGATTCGATTCCGAGATAGCGAATCTTCGTGTTCGCTCCGATACCGCAACCGACACCCGGACTCGCAGCGATGAAGACTCCGTTCGACTCGGCCCACTCGTCGAGACCGGCCGTGAGAACCCAACTCTGCGAATCTCCGACGAGAAGCAACCGTGATGGCAAGCTCGGGTCCACCGTCGACGAAGTCGGTGCCCCCTCGGGTATCGGAGGAAGATCGGCGATGACTCGTTTCTGCAATTCGAGCGCATCGCGGTCGAGTGTGCTCAAGAGATCGTCGGCAGCCGCCCGCCGATCAGAGCCTCCGATCACGACGAGCGCACCGACCAGTGCCATGACCGACAGCCAGACGTAGAGACGGCGACCCACCCACATCTTGCGACGACGAACCGGATCCTCGAGGGAGTAGTAGATGATCGCCACGATGACGAGGGTGATGGAGGTCTTGATGCAGAAGGTCCAGAAGTGATCGACCAACACCCAATCGACGACCGGGATGCGCCACCGCGGGAACGACACGTCGACCCTGAGCGACTCCCACCACAAGAAGACCGGCCAGTGAACCAGATAGATCGTGTACGTGGTGTGGCCCATCCACACGATCGGCTTCAGGGCCAAAAACCTCGTCATCCCCACATCGGCCAACGAGAAGAGTATGAGTCCGATCGTGAGGAATCCGTTGAACAGCACACCCCAGGGGAAGAACACGTCGGCGTATTCGTTTCGCCAGCCGAGATTCCACCAGACCAGATAGCTGAAGACGAGGAAGGGCCATGACAGAGCGACGAACATGGGTCGCTTCAAAGTGTCGATCACTCGTGGTGCGTGCTTCCACACCGACCACAAGACAGCGAAGGCCGCCCCCAACAGGAACTCGGCCACGCGAACTTCGGTGGCGTAATAGGCACACGACGATCCGTCACAACGGGCTTCCAGTCCGGGCAGACGGTCCCATAACGGCGGGCGCGAGGTGTACAGACCACCGAGAACGAAGCCGACCACTGCCAACGACACGAGAACGACGAAGAGCCTCCAGACCGCAGCAGTCGTGTGCTTCCTCTTCATGAGCAGCAGCACGAGAACAGGAAAGACGAGGTACACCTGTTCCTCGAGCGACAGACTCCACAGATGCTGCAAGGGATTGCCGAGTCCGAACAATCCGCTGTAGTCCTTACCGGCCGACTGCAAATAGACGTTCTCGAAGTACAGGAGTCCGCTCAACCATTCCCACGGCGCGAACCGTCGACCAGAACCTGGGAACGCCGTCCAAACGATCGCGACCCCGAGCAACACGGCGAACGACGCCGGGAACAGTCGTCGGATTCGGCGGTCGTAGAAGCTCCGTAACGAGACGGTTCCGGACCGACCCCATTCGGCGACGAGAAGACGGGTGATGAGGAAGCCCGACAGCGTGAAGAACATCGACACCAGAAGTTCCCCGCCGGTGATCCAGGTGATGCTGTGGTGGTACAGCAACACGATGACCACTCCGATTCCTCGGATTCCATCGAGGCCGCCGACGTACCCCGGGCGAGTCTCGACGACGGAGGCCCTCGACTCCCGCTCCGTGATCCCTCCGCTCATGCCGTGACGAGGCTAGTTGTCCGTCGACGAGCGATCGGGGCCTATCGGCTGATACCTATTCCACCAAGCGCAGGCCGGTCGGAGCCATCGAGGGTTCGGCCGACGGAAGGTCGACCACGAATTCGGTGCGATGAGCGGCGAACACGTGCTCCGAGTACAGAACCGCACGACCGTCGGTGTCGGTCGTGGTTCGCACACACCGCAGAACCGGCGATCCGATCGGAACACCGAGGAGTTCGGAATCACCCGTCGACGCGGCGTCGGCGCCGATGGTTTGCACCGCGCCCTTCAACGGGACGTCGAGCAGTTCATAGAACGGTGAACGTTCGACGTCGGCCCGCGAGAGGTGTTGCCCGAGTTCGGCCCGACACCAGACGGTGACGACGGCGAATGGTTCTCCATCGGCCAGATTCAGACGCTTCACCCGAAGAACCTGGTCGGCACCGAGCACGGCCTTCACTCGTCGTGACGCTCGTTCGAAACCGAACTCGAGAACGCGTCGTTCCGGACGGATGCCTCCTTCGGCCAGTTGAGCCTCGATCGTGGCCAATCGACCGAGGCTCTGCAACAACGGTTCGGAGGCGACGAACCAACCGAAACCTTGGCGAGCATCGAGCAATCCTTCGTCCCGCAGGGATTCGAGCGCTCGTCGCACCGTCACGCGACTCACGTCGAACTCGGCGCCGAGTTCGGATTCCGACGGCAGGAGACGACCTGGTGCGTACTCGGCGTCGGCCACCCGACGACGGATCTCCTCGGCGATCGTTCGATACCTGATCTCTCGCACACTTGTATTATACTTGTCTCCATGAGCACCGTGACTGCCGGAACCCCCATCGAACTCGTCGACAAGGTGTACGCGACCCTCCCCGAACGCGTGGCGCTCGGACGTCAGCGCCTCGGACGTCCCCTCACGCTGGCCGAGAAGATCCTCGTCAACCACCTGGTCGATCCGGCCGCTCAAGAGATGGAGAGGGGTGGAAGTTACGCCGACTTCAATCCCGACCGCGTCGCCATGCAGGACGCGACCGCCCAGATGGCTCTCCTGCAGTTCATGACCGCCGGACTGCCCACGACCGCTGTGCCGTCGACAGTTCACTGCGACCATCTCATCCTCGCCAAGGTCGGCGCCAAGATCGACCTCGGAGTCGCGATCGACGACAACCGCGAGGTGTACGACTTCTTGCGTTCCGTTTCGGCCAAGTACGGCATCGGTTTCTGGGGACCGGGAAGCGGAATCATCCATCAGGTCGTCCTCGAGAACTACGCGTTCCCGGGCGGCATGATGATCGGCACCGACAGCCACACACCGAACGCCGGTGGCCTCGGCATGGTCGCCATCGGTGTCGGCGGCGCCGACGCCGTCGACGTGATGACCGGCTTTCCGTTCAACGTGAAGTGGCCCAAGGTCATCGGCGTGAAGCTCACCGGGACCCTGAGCGGCTGGTCGTCACCGAAGGACGTCATCCTCGAAGTGGCCCGCGTGCTGACCGTCGAAGGCGGAACGGGAGCGATCGTCGAGTACTTCGGTCCCGGGGCCGACAGCATCTCGGCAACCGGAAAGGCGACCATCTGCAACATGGGCGCCGAGATCGGTGCCACGTGCTCGGTCTTCGGCTACGACCACAACATGTCGGTGTATCTGAAGGCAACCGGCCGCGAAGACATCGCCGACGCCGCCGACAAAGTGGCCGAGCACTTGCGTCCCGACGACGGAGCGCACTACGACCAGGTCGTCGAGATCGACCTCGATCAGTTGAAGCCTCTCATCAACGGCCCCCACTCCCCCGATCGCGCCCACAAGGTCGGGTCCGAACTCGGAACAGCCGCCGCAGCCAACGACTGGCCTCTCGACGTATCAGCCGCCCTCATCGGATCGTGCACCAACTCGTCGTACGAAGACATCACCCGCGCGGCCTCGATCGCCCGTCAAGCAGCGGCCAAGGGCTTGCGAGCGAAGTGTGAACTCCTCATCACACCGGGTTCCGAACAGATTCGCGCCACGATCGAGCGAGACGGACTTCTCGCCGACCTCGAAGCCATCGGCGCCACCGTGCTGGCCAACGCCTGCGGTCCGTGCATCGGTCAGTGGGAACGGGCCAAGGAGATCACCGACAAGCCCAACTCGATCGTCAACTCCTTCAACCGAAACTTCCCCAAGCGCAACGACGGATCGGCCAACACGCTGAGCTTCGTGACGTCACCCGACACCGTCATGGCGATCGCCTTGGCTGGTCGACTCGACTTCGATCCGACGACCGACACGCTCACGGCTCCCGATGGCACCGAAGTTCGACTCGACCCTCCGGTCGGCGAAGTTCTCCCCGACCGGGGTTACGACTCGGGCAGCAACACGTTCACGGCTCCGCCGGCCGACGGGAACTCCATCACCGTTTCGGTGGACCCGAAGAGTTCGCGACTCCAACTCCTCCAGCCATTCCCGGCGTGGAACGGACAGGACTACCTCGGACTCCCGATCCTCATGAAGGCGCAGGGCAAGTGCACCACCGACCACATCTCAGCGGCCGGAAAGTGGCTCACGTATCGCGGTCACCTCGAGAACATCTCGGGGAATCTGTTCCTCGGTGCGGTCAATGCCTTCACCGGGGCGACTGGCGAGGGCCTCGACATCACCGATGGTGGCACCCGTTCGTATCCCGAGATCGCGAAGCGCTACGGCGAAGCCGGAATCTCCTGGTGTGCGATCGGTGACCGCAACTACGGAGAAGGTTCGTCTCGCGAGCACGCAGCCATGGAACCGCGATTCCGAGGTGGAGTCGTGATCTTCGCTCGCTCGTTCGCTCGTATCCACGAGACGAACTTGAAGAAGCAGGGTCTCGTTCCACTCACGTTCGCCGATCCGAACACGTACGACCTCATCGGCGAGAGCGATCGCATCAACGTCCTGAATCTTCCGCCGGTTCCCGGGCAGAACGTTCGTTGTCAGGTCGTGAAGCCCGATGGAAGCACGATCGACTTCGAAGCGTTGCACACCTTCAGCGACGAGCAGGTCGAGTGGTTCAAGGCCGGCTCGGCGCTCAACATCGTGCGCGCCAAAGTCGCCCAGGGCAACTGATCTCGACGGGATCGCGATGGATCTGGTCGATGCTCTCCGCGGCAGCGGATCCGTTCGCTCGTTCACCGACGAGCCCGTCGATGCTTCCGTTCTCGCCCGAGTGCTCGACATCGCGCGATTCGCTCCGAGCGGCGGCAACCGTCAGCCTTGGCGCGTGGCGGTGGTCGAAAGTTCTCGACTCCGACGGCAACTCGCCGATGCGATGACCCCAGTGTGGGACGAGTACGCAGCGATCTCGGCCACCGGAATCACACCGTTCTCATCGGTTCCGCCGGCGCCCTACGAACTCGAATCGAAACGGCCCGGCAACGTTCCGAATCAACTCCTCTCCGAGATCGAGCGCATTCCCGTCGTTCTTGCCATCGCCGCCGATCTGTCTCGAATCGCCATGATGGACAAGGATCTCGATCGAGCACCGATCACTGGTGGCGCATCGGTGTATCCGTTCTGTTGGAATCTCTTGTTGGCGGCCCGATCCGAAGGTCTCGGCGGAGTGATCACCACCTTCGCGTCGCGGGCCGAAGACGTGACCGGACCTCTTCTCGGGCTTCCCGAGAACCATGCTCTGGCGGCCACCATCTTTCTCGGCCATCCGGTCAAACAACCCACCCGCTTGAAGCGCACGGCCGTGGACGGTTTCGCCACGATCGATCGATTCGACGGGCCGGCCTTTCCTCACTCCTGATCGAGCCGGGGCTCAGTCGGTTCCCGGTCGACGACTGGTCTCTCGCTCGGGATCCCCGCTGTAGCCCGGCGGGTACGTGAGGAGGAGTTCGGCCTCCGACGGGGTGCGCTTCACTCGAGCTTCGTCGGGAAGCAAGGCCGTGATCGCCTTCATGATGCGTTTGGTCGCCGGATCGGGCTGCTTTCCACGCAGACGTATCGGCTCTCCCACTCGAATCCGGACCAGCGGAGGATCCGTCACGTTCAGCACGTGAGGGATTCGCGAGGCACGCGGCCACACCTTCTCGGTTCCCCACAATCCGACCGGAACGACCGGAGCACCGGTCGCCATGGCGAGACGGGCCGCCCCCCAACGTCCCTTCAACACCGGATCGAAGAAAGCCGGACCGCGAGGGATCGTGCCTTCGGGCATGATCGCCACCATCTCGCCGGCGGCGAGAGCGTCCTCGGCGAACTGAAGTGGTTCGACACTCCCGGTACCGCGATCGACGCGAATGCCCCCGAGGGCGGTCGCCAGTTGGCCGATCACCGGTGCTTCGAAGACTTCTTTCTTGCCGAGGAAGCGGACCGTACGTCCCGTTCGCGCCACCGTGATCGCCATGGCGAAGACGTCGAAGTAAGAGCGATGGTTGCCGCACAGGATCGCTGGGCCATCGAGAGGCACGTTGCCCACGCCGTCGATGTCGAATCGGGCGAAAGGAAACACGCTCGGTCGGGCGAATTCGAGAGCGAGCTTCTGGATCTCGACGTTGACCACCGGCACCTTCGCGACTCCCGGCGAAACGTCGAAGTGAAGAATCGGCCAACGTCGTGTGGTCGCCACGATCTGCAGTCGTGGATCGGGATTCACTGCGTGAGGAAATCCGACCGCCGACAACAGAGGTAGGTCGTACACGCTGTCGGAGTACGCATACGAGCGATCGAGATCGACATCGGCACGAATGGCCCAGTCACGAACGGCCGATACCTTGCCACTGCTCCAGACGAATGGGCCGTCGAGTCGTCCGGTGTACAACTGATTCTCGTCGTGTTCGTAAGTGGTCGCGATCACGTGGTCGAAACCGAGAAGATCAGCGAGCGGTTCGACGAGATCACGTGGAGTGGTCGTTGCGATCACCAGAAGACGATTCGCCGAACGATGACGCTCGAACTCGGCGCGTGCGAACGGAGGAACGAGCGCGGCCAATCGAGACGCCGCTCCTTCGGCGGCTCGCCGGACGGCCTCACGCGATTTTCCGCGCGCCAACGCGACTCCCTGTCGCGTGAGAGCCATCGCCGGCAACGTCTCACCGACGCGGTTGAACACTTCGAAGACAAGACGCTCACCGGGGATGCTTCCCGAGCGAAGACCGGCCTCACGCAGCGCGTCCGACAGCACGGGACCCGACGCCCCGATGAGGAGAGTTCGATCGAGATCGAAGATCGCCGCCTCGCGCATGAGCTCACCCTACGAAGCAGATCGTCGGCTTTCCGATGCGGAACGCCAGAACGGGAAAGGCCCCGCTTGGGGGAAGCGGGGCCTCTCAACCTGGGGTTCCCGTGGCGGGGGGAGCCACTAATCGGAACCACGTCGCGTGCGTTTGGGGGAAACGCACAACGATCGACATGTGAAATTATGCACGTGAATAGGGGAACGTTCAAGTCGATAGGCGAGATATCCCCTATCATTTCTGGCGATAGGGTGCCGACGTGGACCTCCGACAGATCTCCTCCCTGATCGCCATCGCCGACCACGGGTCGTTCTCGGCCGCCGCCCGCGCCCTGTTCACCGTTCAGTCCAACGTCTCGGCCCATATCGCCCGGCTGGAGCGAGAGCTCGGCGTCACCTTGGTCGACCGCACATCGGGCCAGATCACCGACGAGGGAGCCCTGGTCGTCGAACGAGGTCGCCGAATCCTTCGGGAATTCGACGAGATCTCGGCCGATATCGCTGCCCTCGACGACATCGTCTCGGGCGCCACCCAGATCGGCGTCATCGGCACCACCGGCCGCTGGCTCATGCCCCAATTCCTCAACCAGCTCACCCTCGACCATCCGCACGTGCAACCGACCATCTCCGAGGGGGGCACCACCACTCTCGTCCCGCGCCTGTTGAGCGGCAACCTCGACGCCTGCATCGTGCACCTCCCGGTTGACGATCCCGAGGCCCACGTCGAACCTCTCTTCGCCGAGGATCTGGTTCTGCTCGCACCCGGATCACATCCCTGGTTCGAAGCCGAACAACTCACGATGCGCGACCTCGCCGAGCACCCCGTCCTGATGCCACCGCCGTCATCGACCTTGCGTCGCATCATCAACCGAGCCGCCGACAACGCCGGGGTCACCCTGACCGCTCAGGCCGAGATCGACGGCGTCCGACTCATGACGTCACTCGCCTTCGAGGGTTTCGGGGCCGCCATCGTGCCGGCCACCGCAGTGCCCCGATGGTTGAAAGGTGAATTCCGACGTGTGGCGGTGCCCGAACTCCCCCGCCGAGTCGTCGGATGGGTCCAACGGCGTCGCCCGAGACCCGGGCCTCCGACTCGAGCCGCGTTCGAAGTGGCCCGAGACCTCATCGAACGTCGTGGCCAACGTCAACCAGGGGTCCACGTGGGGACTGATGCGTTCCCGTTGAAGGCGAACTGACGCCTACTGTTCTCGGCATGTCCGTGCCCCTGCGATCCCGTGTTCCGGGGGCGGCCCGGGCCGAAGTCAGACGGGTGGGCGATCGGTCGGTCGTCTGGGTCGAGGTGAGTAGTGACGTCCACAAAGGTGCACTGAGCAACGAAGCGTCGTCGATCATCGAAACCGGCGCCCGCACCGCGGTCGACGAGCAGATTCCACTCGTCGCCGTGATCGCGTCGTCGGGCGCCGACATCACCGAGGGCATGTCGGCCCTTCACGGATGGGGGCTGGCTGCACGCGCGCTCACCGATTGTTCGGGCAAGGTTCCCACGATCATGATCGTCGACGGTCCAGCGGTCTCGGGTCCGGCACTTCTCCTCGGCATCGTCGATCACGTCGTCATGACCGAGCGCTCCTACGCCTTCGTCTCGGGTCCGACGATGGTCACCGAATTCACCGGTGTGGCCATCGACAACGACGAACTCGGTGGTGCCGTGGCTCACGCTCGCCACACCGGTGCCGCCTCGCTCGTGACGCCCGATCTCGAGTCGGCTGTTTCCGCCGTCGAACAGTTGTTGTCGTACTTCCCCGACAACTCCGACGTCGAGCCCGTCGAGTTCGCCACTGACGACACGTCCGATCGTGCGACCCCCGAAGCCGGCGAGCGTATTCCCCCGTCGTCCACCGGCAGTTACGACGTTCGGGACGTGATTCGCGACATCTGCGACGACGGAGACTTCTTCGAGATCCGTGCCCGATGGTCGGCCAACTTGGTCACCGGGTTCGCCACCCTGGATGGTCGACCGGTCGGAGTTCTCGCCAATCAGCCGATGGTGTTGGCCGGAACACTCGACATCCCGGCTTCTCAGAAGGGCGCCCGTTTCGTGGCGTTCTGTGATGCCTTCAACCTTCCGATCATCACCCTCGTCGACACACCCGGCTTCTACCCCGGCAAGGATCTCGAGTGGCGCGGCATGATCCGTCACGGGGCGCAACTCGTGTTCGCCTACGGGCGCGCCACTGTGCCGCGAATCTGCGTGATCCTGCGCAAGAGCTACGGCGGGGCCTACATCGTCATGGACTCCAAGCGAATGGGCAACGATCTGTGTGTGGCCTGGCCGTGGGCGGAACTCGCCGTCATGGGTGCCGGCCAAGCGGCCGCCATTCTTCAGCGGCGCGCCACACCAGAGGAGCGAGTGGCGTTCGAAGCCGACTACACCGAGCGTCTGTTGAACCCCTACGTAGCCGCCGAACGTGGGTTCGTCGATGCGGTGATCGAACCAGCCGACACCCGCTCCGTCGTGTGTGGGGCCCTGTCGACCCTGCTCGACAAGCGCGAGCACCTCCCGGGGCGCAAACACGACAACTCCCCTCTCTGACCCGACGCCTCGTCGATTCGTCATCCGGGCTCCACGAGCGGACTGAGTGCCGGACCGGCCCGACGGTTATCCTCGACCCGTGGGGGAGAAAGCCTCCGCACGCAGGACACGGCTCGAACAACGAGCCGCCGAACACGAAGGGGACGAGCAAGGTGCCCGACACCATCACGATCATCGACGACCGCACCGGCAAGAAGGTGACGGTCCCGATCGAGGGCGGAGTCTTCCCGGCCTCGGCGGTACGAGAGCTGGATCCGTCGCTCTACATCTACGACCCGGCCTACATGCAGACCGCCGCTTGCAAGAGTTCCGTCACGTTTCTCGACGGTGACGCCGGAATCCTTCGCTATCGCGGCTACCCCATCGAGCAACTCGCCGAGAAGAGCACCTATCTCGAAGTCGCCTATCTGTTGTTGAACGGTGAGTTGCCCAACAAGGCACAGCTCGAGAAGTGGACGCACGACGTCACTCACCACACCTTCATCCATGAGAACATGCGCAAGCGCTTCGTGGACGGTTTCCATTACGACGCACACCCGATGGGCATGTTCGTGAGTTCGGTTGCCGCTCTCGGGACCTTCTACGACGACGCCAAGGACATCCAGAGCAAGGAAAGTCGCGACAAGCAGATCCTCCGTCTCATCGCGAAGTCCCCCACCTTGGCCGCCATGGCGTATCGCTTCTCGGTCGGTCTGCCCTTCCAGTATCCCGACAACAAACTGTCGTTCCCGGCCAACTTCCTCAACATGATGTGGAAGGTGGGTGAGTACGAGATCGACCCCCGTCTCGAGCGGGCCATGGACGTTCTCTTCATCCTCCATGCCGATCACGAGCAGAACTGCGGCACCACCGCCATGCGCGTCGTGGGCTCCAGCCACTCCGACCCTTACACCTCGGCCGCCGCGGCTGCGTCAGCCCTCTACGGCCCGCTTCACGGAGGCGCCAACGAAGCCGTGGTTCGCATGCTCGAAGAGATCGGTTCGATCGACAACGTCTCGGCCTTCATCGACGACGTCAAGAGCGGCAAGGGCAGCCGACTCATGGGTTTCGGCCACCGCGTGTACAAGAACTACGACCCACGCGCCAAGATCATCAAGAAGACCGCCTACGACGTCTTCGAGGTGACCGGAAAGAATCCGCTGCTCGACATCGCTCTCAAACTCGAAGAGACCGCACTCAGCGATCCGTACTTCGTCGATCGCAAGTTGTACCCGAACGTCGACTTCTACTCGGGCCTCATTTACCAGGCGCTCGGTTTCCCCGTTGCGATGTTCACGGTTCTGTTCGCCATCCCGCGAACCGTCGGCTGGCTGGCTCACTGGCAGGAGTTGCTCAACGACAAGGAACAGAAGATCTCGCGTCCGCGCCAGTGGTACACCGGTGTCGAGGCACGTGATTACGTCCCCGTCACCTCACGCTGAGGTCAGGTGACCGAGCTCGCCGAGGTCTATCCGTCGGCGCCACACGACGTCGACGAGTGGTCCACACCACCACGCTGGGCCGGCGCCATCGCGGGTGTCGTCGCTGGTGCACTCGGATTGTTCTCCGGCCACGTGGTGGCGCAGTTCGACGACGGCGTCTCTCCCCTCGATCTGGTCGGTGGCTCGTTCGTCGACCGCACGCCTCGATGGTTGAAGGAGTGGGCCATCGCCACCTTTGGCACCAACGACAAGTTGGTGCTCGAGATCGGTGCCTACACGGTCATGTTCGTCGTGGCCCTGGCCCTCGGGGTCGCATCACGACGTCGAGCCACCGGGTACACGATCGGATCGTTCGTCGTCGCGCTCATCGGAAGTGTCAGCGCCGCCGAACGCGCCGGCACCTCGGTGCTGTCGGTCCTGGCGCCCTTCGTGGGCGCAGCGGTCGGCTCGATCGTGTTCGCCCTCGCCTGTGACGTCATCGTCGGGCGGTGGCTCGATGCCCGACGACCTCATGTCTCACGGGTGCCCATCGGATGGGATCGACGACGATTCCTGCGCACCACGGTCGCTGCCGGAACGGCTGCTTCCATCGCCGGTGTGATCTCGACCCGACGCGAGGGTGAGCGACTCGACCGCATCGAGTCACAGCGCCCCGACTCCCTACCCGTTTCCGACGGTGGAGCGGTGTCGGTCGACGCCTTCCACCCGACCGAACCGTTCGTCACGCCGGTCGGCGACTTCTATCGCATCGACACCGCCCTGTCGTTTCCGAACGTCGACCTCGAGCGTTGGCGACTTCGGGTCTCCGGGCTCGTCGAGCGGCCACTCGAGTACTCGTACGACGCTCTACTGTCGTTGCCACAGGTCGAGCGCACCATCACGTTGTGCTGTGTGTCGAACGAGATCGGCGGATCACTGGTGGGAAATGCGGTCTGGCAAGGCGTGCTTCTGTCCGACGTGCTCTCCGAAGCCGGAGTCACCGATGACGCCGAGCAGGTCTTCAGCACGAGTCTCGATGGTTGGACCTGCGGATTCCCCGTCGAGACCGCGCTCGACGGACGTGACTGCCTGATCGCTCTCGGAATGAACGGGGAGGCGCTGCCCCTCGTCCACGGCTTCCCAGCGCGACTCGTCGTCCCCGGTCTGTACGGATACGTCTCGGCGACCAAATGGCTGTCGACGATCGAGCTCACCACGTGGGATCGACGCGGCTATTGGATCCCTCGTGGCTGGTCTCGCCTCGGCCCCGTCAAGACGCAATCTCGTATCGATGTTCCTCGTCGTGGCCAACGCGTGCCTTCCGGTGATTTCGTGATCGCAGGAACGGCGTGGGCTCAACACACCGGAATCGCGAAGGTCGAGGTACGAGTCGACGACGAACCGTGGCGTGAGGCCACACTCGCCGACGACGTGAGTGACGACACCTGGCGTCAATGGAAGATTCCGTGGAACGCCTCCCCCGGAGAACACCGGATCACGGTTCGAGCCACCGACAAGAGCGGATACACACAAACCGATCGAGTGACCCCGGTTGCTCCCGATGGGGCCACCGGGTGGCACTACCGACGTGTCACGGTGACGTGAGAGCACGCGTGGCGGTGAACCACGCGGCCCGCAGACGAGGGATCAGCGATTCGCGAGCCAGACGCACGCCGAACTCCGGATCGAGATGGGTTCCGTCGGGTCGTTCGATGCGTCCCACGCTCGAATTCGGGTCGGCGAGCAGGTCGTCGAAGTCGACGACGGCGACATCGACCCATTCGGAATCCCAACGTCTCATCACTGCGTTCCATGCGGCTCGTGGCTCTTCGGTGTCACCGTTCAGCATCGGTTCGTCAGCGACGCGAGGGGACTCGAGGAACAAAATGGGTATTCCTCGGGAAAGCGTCTGATCTCGCATCGATTGCAACCAGACGTCGAGATCGCTCTCGTAACGAGTCGAACCCACCACGATCCGTTCGTCCGAATCGAGCGGACGGTAGTCCCATTGATTGGCGACACTCGCCACGACGAACACCGCATCGATGTCATCCACGTAGGCCGCCGTTCGGGCCACGTTGTCCGGGCAGTACTCGGTCACTTGGTCCTCGTCAACTCGCCGATGGACCAGAGCCACCTTCTGCAGGGGACAGCCGAGAACCCCTCCCGAGATCACGCCGAGCCGACCGTCGGACGCATCAGAGAGAGCCAGCGCGACGTTCTCGGCAACCGAGTCACCGAGAACGAGGATGGTGATCGGGGCCTCGGGATCCGGCGCGGCTTCCGGTATCGAGACGATCGGAGTGGCCGATGACGACGTGTCGTTGGCCGGCGAAACACTCGTCGAGGTGACGACCGACGGCGCGATCGTCGACAACACGCGCAGTTCGGTGGTTTGTGCGGGAGCACTCGACGGCAGAAGCACCACGGGAAGCACCACGACCACGAGCAAACCCACCACCGCCATCGGTGCGGCGATTCGATCTCGGGTGAGTAGCCGTTTGGTGCGAATCGGCTGCTCGATGAAGCGGTACGACAGCGCCGCGATCGCGAAGGTCACGACGAAGCGAACGACCAACAAGGGGGCACCGCTCCAACCGACCACATCCTCGTCGACCCAGACGAAAACCGGCCAATGGGCCAGATAGATCCCGTAGCTCATGCGGCCGAGGAGAGTGAGTATCGGCCACGACATGACACGTCGCATCGGGCCGGGAAGGACCGCACCTATACAGAACGGAACGTTGACCAACACGAAGACGCCGAGCCAACCGTCGTACAACCATGACGACTGCGGATCGACGATGCGCGAGAACCAGATGAACAGCACCAACGGAGCGAGCCACAGGACGTTCACCCACCGGAAACGACCCTGGGCCCAGCGTTCGATTCGCGGACTGAGAAAACAGGCGAGAACTGCTCCCGCGAAGAGCTCGACGGCACGGGTGTCGGTGCCGTAGTAGATCCGGTCGTGATCGCTGGCCAGGATCGCGGCCAGCACCGAGATCGCGCCCAGTCCGAAGAAGACGAATCCGATGCCCCGTCGACGAAGCCCCACGACGAATCCGAGGGCCACGACGAGTGGAACGAACACGTAGAGCTGTTCCTCGATCGACAGCGACCACAGATGTTGGAGAGGACTCTCGTCAGCGAAGAGCTCGCTGTACGAGTGACCGGCGAAAATCGCGTGCCAGTTCGCGACGTAGAGCGCGGCCGACACGGCGTCGCCACGAACTCGAGCCTGCTCGACGGCCGTTCCGAGCCACGTCGACAGCAGCACCACGGCCGACAATGCAACGAGTGCTGCGGGGGCGAGACGGCGAAGACGGCGCTCCCAGAATCGACGGAGCGACACCCGGCCGTTCGCTTCACCCTCGAACAACAACAGGGAGGTGATCAGATATCCCGACAACGTGAAGAACAGCGAGACGCTGATGAACCCACCGGGCATCCAGGTCGGCTCCGAGTGGTAGATCATGATCATGAGGAGGGCCGAGGCCCGAACGCCGTCGAGGCCTGGATGGTGGGCCATCCCCCGGCGAGGTTCCGGAAGCGGCCCTCCGCTCATGTTCCGGACGTGATGTCGATCAGGATCTTCCCGGTGTTGGCATTGCTCGCCATGTACTCGTGCGCGCGGGCGATGTCATCGAAGGCGAATCTCGAATCGATGACGGGGCGGAGTCGACCGTCCTCGAAAAGAGGGAGCATCTCGGCCACGAATCGCTGCGTCACGCCCACTTTTTCTTCGATGGGGCGGGCTCGCAGAGTCGTTCCGATCCAGTGAACACGCTTGGCCATGATGGCGCCCACGTTCACCGTGGTGGACGCACCTCCCATGAGACCCACCTGAACGATGGTTCCCTTGGTGGCGACGACGCGCAGGTTGCGATCGATCTCATCGCCTCCGACCACGTCGAGGATCACGTCGACACCCGACGGAACGGCCGCGACGAGGTCGCTCGCCCAGTCGTGAGGTGAACGTTCGATCACCAGATCGGCACCGAGGGCCCGACAGGCGTCGGCCTTGCCCGCTGAACAGGTCACGGCAATGCGTGCTCCGATCGCCTTTGCGATCTGGATCGATGCCGTACCGACACCGGAGGCTCCGGCGTGCACCAGTGCCCAACGCCCCGATGTCAGCCCGCCCTGAAGTACGAGGGCGTCCCAGGCCGTCAAGAAGACCTCCGGAATCGCCGCCGCGTCGGCGAGCGAGACCCCCGTCGGAACCGGCATGAGCTGTCGTTCGTGCGTGCACACGAATTCGGCGTACGCCCCACCGGCATCGATCGCCATCACCTGGTCGCCGATGTTCCAGCGGGTGACACGACGTCCGACGGAACGGACGGTACCGGCGAACTCGAGCCCGGGAATCTCGAGATCGAGTCCGCGCCGAGGATCGGGATAGGCACCCATGCGTTGCAGGAGATCGGCGCGATTGAGCGCCGTGGCGCGCACGGCCACGAGTACTTCGTCAGGACCCGGTACGGGTTCGGGAACACTCTCGAACGTGAGGACCTCAGGTCCGCCGTACGAGCGGAGCACGACGGCCTTCACGTCGACTCAGCCCATCTTCTGCTGAAGACGACGGTCGAGAGCGGCCAGGTAGTCCTCAGTGGTCAACCACGGCTGATCCTTGGAGACGAGGATCGCCAGGTCCTTGGTCATCTCCCCGCCTTCCACACTCTCGACACACACGCTCTCGAGATTCTCGGCGAACTCGATGAGCTTCGGATTGTTGTCGAGCTTGCCACGATGCTTGAGACCACCGGTCCATGCGTACACCGATGCGATCGGGTTCGTGGACGTCTTGTTGCCCTTCTGATGCTCGCGGTAGTGGCGGGTCACCGTGCCGTGCGCGGCTTCGGCCTCGACCGTCTTTCCGTCGGGAGTCATGAGAACCGAGGTCATGAGACCGAGGGATCCGTAACCCTGCGCCACGGTGTCGGACTGCACGTCACCGTCATAGTTCTTACAGGCCCAGACGTAACCGCCTTCCCACTTCATGGCGCACGCCACCATGTCGTCGATGAGACGGTGCTCGTACGTGAGGCCGGCCTTGTCGAATTCGGCCTTGAATTCGGCATCGAACACTTCCTGGAACAGATCCTTGAACTGACCGTCGTAGGCCTTCAGGATCGTGTTCTTGGTGCTCATGTAGACCGGGTAGTTGCGAGCGAGTCCGTAACGGAACGAAGCCCGCGCGAAGTCGCGGATGCTGTCGTTGAAGTTGTACATGCCCATCGTCACGCCACCGTCCTTGCCGAACTTCGCGATGTCGAACTGCATGGGTTCACTACCGTCGTCGGGCGTGTAGGTGATGGTGACGGTCCCGGCCCCCGGAACTTTGAAGTCGGTGGCCTTGTACTGATCTCCGTGGGCGTGACGTCCGATCACGATCGGCTTGGTCCAACCCGGAACGAGGCGCGGGATGTTGTTGCAGATGATCGGCTCACGGAAGACGACGCCACCGAGGATGTTGCGGATGGTGCCGTTCGGCGACTTCCACATCTTCTTCAGGCCGAACTCTTCGACGCGGGCCTCGTCGGGCGTGATGGTCGCGCACTTCACACCGACGCCGTGCTTCAAGATGGCGTTCGCCGCATCGACGGTCACCTGGTCGTCGGTCTGATCGCGGTACTCCATGCCGAGGTCGTAGTACTCGAGCTCCACATCGAGATACGGAAGGATCAGACGGTCCTTGATGAACTGCCAGATGATGCGGGTCATCTCGTCACCGTCGAGTTCGACGACGGGGTTGTCGACCTTGATCTTCGCCATGTTGGTGCCACCTTTCGGACCCGAGGTCCGCCACTTGTCTACGACTTGTATTCTAGGTCGGGGCGGCTGGTCTCGGCGAGTCTCGAGGGCCGGTCAGCGACCGAGCGCGACCAGAGCGACCGCCAGCCCGGCCCCCACGAGCCCCATGACCTGCGAACGGCTGAGGCGCTCGTGGTCGAACCGAACGGCGAACAGAATCGTGCTGACCGGGTACAGAGCCGTGATCACCGAGACGAGCGAGAGCAACCCCTCCCGACTCGCCAGCACGAACAACACGTTGCCGGCCATGTCGAACACTCCGGCCAGAACGGCGAAACGGGTGATCCGTCCGACGTCACCCCGTCGTCGACGACCGCTCACGACCACTGCCGCGAGTCCGATCGAGACGATGCGTGCCGACGCCAGTGGCCACATTCCCGACTCCTCGGACGTCTGGCCCAAGAACACGTAGAGGAGGCCGAAACCCACACCGCCGAGCGCGGTCAGCACGATGATGCGTGGCGCCGTCGGCAGGTGAGGGGTGCCGACGGCCCCCGTGACGAGAACGATGCCGACGAGAGCGGCGACGATGCCGACGAGGGCGAGAGCGCTCGGCCGCTCACCGAGCGCGAAGCCGACGATCACCGGGAGTACGGCACTCACCACGGCCGTGAGGGGGCCCACGACCGTCATCGCACCGTTGGCCAAGCAGTAGTACAGGAGCCCGAGACCGATCAGACCGCTCACTCCGGCCAGGGCGCCCCAGCCCCAATCCACGAGTGGAGCGACAGGATCGCCGAACGCGACCAGCGCGACGACCAAGAGAAGGACCCCGAACAACTGGCCGTAGAAGGTGACCGACACACTGTCGAGACGACGGCTGGCCCGCCCGCCACAGAAGTCGCCCAAGCCGTACACCCACGCCGCCGCGGCCGCGAACACGATCTCCACGGATCGTGCCTAGCAGACCGACGTCCGAAGATGACGTTTCGACGAACGGGTTCGACGACTGACGATCTATCGTCGGGTCGTGCATCACGTTCGATTCGGCAACACCGGACTTCGGGTCTCCCAGTTGTGTCTCGGCACCATGACCTTCGGGTACCAGTGCGACGAGGCCACTTCGTTGTCGATTCTCGACACTGCCTACGACGCGGGTATTGACTTCATCGACACCGCCGACGTGTATCCGGTGGGTGCTCCCCCTCAGGATTTCGGTCGGACCGAGGAAATCGTCGGTCGGTGGATGAAGGGGCGGCGCGATCAGGTCATCGTGGCCACCAAGTGCTTCTTTCCCACCGGTTCGAAACCATGGGATTCGGGCAACTCGCGTCAGAACGTGATGCGAGCGATCGATGCGTCACTGCGCCGACTCGGCACCGATCACGTCGACCTTTATCAGATCCACGCCTGGGATCATCACACGCCGGTCGACGAGACCCTCTCGGCTCTCGACGACCTGGTGAGATCCGGCAAGGTTCGCTACATCGGCTGTTCGAACGTGCTCGCCTACCAACTGGCGCGATCACTCGGCCGAAGTGAAGTCCTGAATCTCCACAAGTTCGTGTCGGTACAGCCCCGCTACAACATGCTGTTCCGTCAGAACGAGCGCGAACTCTTTCCCCTCTGTGCCGAAGAAGGAGTCGCCGTCATCCCCTACAACCCGTTGGCCGGCGGACTTCTGACCGGAAAGCATTCACGAGGCAACCCGACCGAAGGCACGCGTTTCACCCTCGGATTCGCCGCCGAGCGCTATCAGGATCGTTATTGGCACGACCACATGTTCGATGTCGTCGACATCATGAAAGACATCGCTGACGAGACCAACGTGAGTCTCGCCACCTTGTCCATTCAGTGGGTGCTCGCCCATCCGGCCGTGACCTCTCCGATCATCGGAGCAAGCCGGCCCGATCAACTACGCGACGCCATTGTCGCTGCGATCACACCGATCGATGCGGAGGTGAAGGGGCGACTCGACGCCCTCACAGCCGAGTTCCGCCACGGCGATGCCGTGGTCTGAGAAGTTCCGTCGATACTTGCACGCTGCACATGATGCGTGGATAATCGTGGGGTGTTCGTTCTCTACTTCTTCGAAGTTCCGAGGATCGCTCAGTCCGGTGCCCCTGTTCTCAGCCGACCCGACTTCACGCTCATACCGGTGAGTGACCGAGCCGAGGTCGAAGCAGCTCTCGACTCCCGAATCGTGAACGCCGTGATGGTTCCGGCGCGATCGGTCGACTGCTGGTATGCCATCGAAACGCAGATCGCTCGGCGCATCACCATGCCGCGAATACTCGTGGTGGTGTCTCCCGAGCGCTCGTCCCTCTGGACTCCGCAACTCGCCGCCGAGTCAGGCCTGGACGGACTGGTCATTCACGATCGCTACGCCCACCTTTCGGATTTCGCTGACAACTTCACCCGGGCCGTGTACACGTCCACCACCGCTGGAGCGCGCCAACCCTCCAAGCTCTCCGAACTCACTCGGTGTCCCACTCTCGACGAGATCACCCTCGGGGATCCCGTCAACGCACACATCCTTCATTTCATGGCAGTGGGCCGAACCCACGAGGAAATCGCTCACGCCGTCGAGCGAGCGCCACAAACGATCCGCAACCGAGTCTCCAAGATGATCGGGGTCGCCGGTGTGCGCAATCACACCGAACTCACGATCACCTACGAGCAGGCGATGGTTCGCCAAAGAAATCTGGTGGGCGTGGCGGGACTCGAACCCGAGACCTCCACCGTGTCATGGTGGCGCTCTAACCAACTGAGCTACACGCCCGAAGACCCCAAATCCTAGCCCCCGCCGGCCTCGGCCCCACTCAGCGCAGGCGCAACGACACTTCGTTGGCCATGAGACGCCCCCGTCGAGTCAGGACCGCCCGCCCCTCGGCCACCTCCACCAAGCCATCGAGGAGGTCGAGATCGGCTCGATCGAAAGCGTCGATCGGAACGCCGCCGCGGGTACGAAGTGCGAGCTGCAGTCCTTCGATACGCCTCGTCTCGTCATCGAGCACCTCCTCGGACGAGCGGGGGTCACGATCCGATGCGATCGCTTCGACGTAACGATCGGGGGTGCGCACGTTCCACCACCGACGACCCCTCTCGTGAGAGTGCGCAGCCGAACCGAAACCGCGATAGTCGCCCTGATCCCAGTACACCCGATTGTGACGGCTCTCGTGACCTGGCCGCGCCCAGTTCGACACCTCGTAGTTGCTGAGTCCGGCGGCCGACAAGAGATCGTCGGCCACCTCGTACATCTCGGCCTGACGGTCGTCGTCCGGATGCTCGGATGGTCGATCGGCCAGAGGGGTTCCGGCCTCGACCGTGAGGCCGTACGCCGAGACGTGAGGTGGTGCGAGTTCGATCACCGAGCGCACGGTGCTCTCCCAGTCGGCGACGGACTCGCCGTACGCCCCGTAAATGACGTCGAGATTGAAATCGTCGAGCCCACTTCGCAGCGCCGCCTGAACTCCGCGCTTCACGTTGTCTGGATCGTGAGTGCGCCCGAGCGAAGCCAACACGTGCTTCTGCATCGACTGCACACCGAAACTGACACGATTGACACCGCGATCGACGAAGATTCGAAACTTCTCCTCGGAGACGTCGTCGGGGTTGCATTCCACCGTGACTTCAGCACCCGTCGTACGCGGAACTTCGTCGAGAATCGACATCAAGAGTTCTGGCGCCAGACGCGTGGGCGTTCCCCCACCGAAGAACACGGTGTCGGCCACCGGCATCCCATCGGCGCAAGCACGTCGGATTTCGGCCCGAACGGCATCGACATATTGCGTCATCAGATGGTCACGATCGGTGAAGGTGGCGAAAGCGCAATAGTCGCAACGGTGCCGACAGAACGGCACGTGTACGTACACTCCGAAGTCGGTCATCGAGCGGGCCGGTACAAGAGTTCGAGCACATCGAGACGGGCCGTCACGTCTTCGAGAGGAACGTCGAGCATGGCCGCGATGGCACGTACGTCGTGCGCACGAATCGTGAGCACCTTGCCGTTGAAGTCACCGCGCTGAAGCTGGATCATCGAGAGAAACCGCGTGAGCATCTCGGCGCTCGGACCGGTCATCTCGGCCAGGCGCACGAGGTCGATGGCCAACTTCCGAGGTCGGCTCGACACGGAGTCGGGGTCGAGACCGGGGTCGGATTCGTCGAACGGCAGGAGTTGTGCCACGGGCACCGAGTACACCTCGGCCAGACGCTGCAGGCGCGGCAACGAGATGGCGCGCTCACCACGCTCGTACGCTCCGACGACCGACGCCTTGAACTCTCCGTTCGACACCTCGTCGACCTCGTGCAACGACAACTTCTTCTGTTTGCGAATGGCGCGCAGACGCTCCCCCACTCGACGGCTGTAGTCGAAGTCGGCCGGATCGAGCGTTTCGTCACTCCTGGTGTTCGTCGACCGCGCAGTACGTGCCATCGACGTCACTCTACGACGGCTGTCGCCACTCTCCGTGGCCGCCGATTCGAGCGTCAGCGTCGGCGATCGACGAGGAGAGCTCCGGCAACCACCGCCGCGGTCTCGGCCCGCAGGATGCCACCCGGGAGCGAGGCGGTCCGCCGACCGAAGAGTTCGTCGGGAGTGAACCCGCCTTCGGGACCGACCGCAACAGCGGCGACCGACCCGTCGAGGTCCGGTCCTCCCGGTTCGGCCACTGCCACATCACCCACCAACGACACTGCCTCGTGAAGGGACGACTGGACGTCGTCGATGCGAGGGAGGAACACCTGGCGACTCTGCATGGCCGCTTCGCGCGCCACTTTGCGCAGTCGCTCGACGTTGCGCCGTGCCTTGTCGGCGTCCCACTTCACCACCGAACGTTCGGCGACGAAGGGGACGACACGAGACACGCCCAATTCGGTGAGTTTCTGAACCACGGTCTCGGGCTTGTCACCTTTTCCGAGTGCGAACAGAACCGTCACCTCAGCCGGTGGATCGTCCACTTCGATGTCACCGTCGGCCACGAGCACACCCGCCGTGAATCGACATCGACGCCACCGACCCGAACCGTCACTCGCCGTGACCGCCTCACCGTCACGCAATCTCAGGACCCGAGTGAGGTGATGCGCATCATCAGCATCGATGACCAGTTCGTCGAGATCGTCGACGAAAACGTGAGCGGCCGCCGTCCGGCGATCACTCATGAGAAGGCCGACTTGATCCGAGAGAAGAAGCCTTGCTCCTCCGGCGCGACGTCATCACCGTTCAGGTCGGCCAGCTGGCGGAGCAATGCCTTCTCCTCGTCACCGAGCGACGTCGGAACGGACACGTTCACCACGATGCGCAGGTCGCCGCGCCCTCGTCCTTGCAAACGAGGCACTCCCCGACGCGGGAGGGTGAACACCCGACCTGAGGGAGTTCCCGGCGGCACCACGAGGGTTTCGCTCCCGTCCAAGGTCTCGATCTGCAGAGAGGCTCCGAGACAGGCTTGCGGGTACGAGACGTCGATCTCGGAGACGAGATCGCTGTCGTCGCGTTCGAAAGTGTCGTGGGGCGCCACTCGCAAGTGCACGTACAGATCTCCGGACGCACCGCCGCGCGGACCCGATGCGCCGCGACCCGTGAGTCGGAGAGTCGATCCGGTGTCGACTCCGGCCGGCACGTCGACCTGGTAGGTCTTGTCGGTGACCACGCGACCCTCGCCCGAGCACGTGGTGCACGGAGTCGCGATCACCTGACCGAACCCGCGACAACGCTGGCAGGCCTGAGTGCTGATCATCTGGCCGAGAAGACTCTGCCGGACTCGCTGAACCTGTCCGGTTCCGCTGCAGTCGACACAGGTGACCGGTTCGGTTCCTTGTCCGGCTCCACTTCCGCCGCAGTCGTCGCACGCCACGGCCGTACGCACCGTCACCGGCAGAGTGGCACCGAACACTGCCTGCTCGAACGCAATGTCGGCCACGACTTCGAGGTCCTGACCACGCGGCGGACCGCTCGGTCCACGCGATCCACCGAACGGGCTGCCACCGAAGAAGGCATCGAAGATGTCACCGAGCCCACCGCCTCCGCCGAAGAAGTCTCCGGGTCCGCCGGATCCACCCACACCGGCCTCACCGAAACGGTCGTAACGGGCTCGTGCCTCGGGATCGGACAACACCTCGTACGCTTGCGCGACCTGTTTGAACTTCTCTTCGGCGTCGGTGTCACCTGGATTGGCGTCGGGATGCAACCGCCGGGCGAGGGTGCGATACGACTTCTTGATCTCATCAGGCGATGCGTCACGCGAGACGCCGAGAATCTCGTAGTAGTCGGCCATCGATCAGCCCTTGCCGAGTCGACGACCGAGCCGATCGGACACGACTTCCACGGTCGCCAGGGCCTGCGGGTAATCCATGCGGGTGGGTCCGAGCACACCGACCGTTCCCATCGATTGTCCGTCGACCACCACGGGCGCAACGACCACCGAACAATTCGCCAGTGGCTCGACACCGTGTTCGGCGCCGATCGCCACGCTCAAGCCGCGATCGAGCACGTCCTGCACGAGGGTCACGACGAGGAATTGCTGTTCGAGGGTGTGCAACACCTGACGAACGACATCGACCGCGTCGAAGGCGGCGGCCATCGACGACACACCACCGAGAAAGACCGGGTCGTCGGGTCCTTTCGTGCGCAAGGCCTCGAGCGCGTCTCGACACAGAGCATCGACGACGGCATCCCCCGTGGAGGGTGCGGTCACATCGGCCAACTGCCGTCCGACGGCGACCCCTTGGAGTGCCGACGTGGCGGCGAGGACCGTGGCCTCGTCGAGATCGTCGGACGTCTCGATCTGTTGGCTCTCGACTTGGCCGTTCGACAGAACCGCGACGGCCAGAGTCGTTCGCGGCGACAACGACACCAACTGAAACGAACGGACGGCCGCTCGTTCGACAGTGGGTCCGAGCACCACCGAGGCGTAGTTGGTGAGGCCTGCGACCAGCTGAGAAGTTCGAGCGAGTAGTTCTTCCAGTCGCCCGTGTGCACCGTCGAAGAATTCGCGAACCTGTCCGACCTTGATGTCGTCGAGGCGACCGGGTTGGGTCAGATGATCGACGAAGAACCGGTAACCCTTGTCGGTGGGCACGCGACCCGCCGAGGTGTGGGGCTGAGCGAGGTAACCCTCTTGTTCGAGCACCGCCATCTCGTTGCGAACGGTGGCCGACGACACGTTGACCTCGTGGGCCTGGGCGATGTGCGTCGAACCAACGGGTTGACCCGTCCCGATGTACTCCTGCACGACTGCTCGCAGGATCGCGGTCTTGCGTTCGTCCAGCATTGCAAAGAGGAGTCTACTCCTCGGCCCCCGTCAGCCCCCGGTGACCGTCTTGTAGCGGGCCAGCGCGACGTCACGCTCGACCGAGTGATCGACGATCGGTGGCACGTATCCGAGTGGCACACCACCACCCTTCGACCACGGTGAATGGATCTGTGCGGTTGGAAGGTCGGCCAACTCCGGGACGAAACGCCTCACGTAGTCACCACTCGGATCCCATCGCTCACCTTGGGCGACCGGATTGAACACGCGGAAGTAGGGCGCAGCATCGGTTCCCGTTCCCGCCGTCCACTGCCAGCCGTGAGAATTGCTCGCCACGTCTCCGTCGGCGAGATGGCGCATGAAATGGCGCGCTCCCCACTGCCACGGCAGATGCAGATCCTTGACCAAGAAACTGGCAACGATCATGCGAACACGGTTGTGCATCCAACCCGTGGCGAGAAGTTCGCGCATTCCTGCGTCGACGATCGGGTATCCCGTCCGACCTTCGCACCACGCCTGGAAGCGTTCGTCCGCCAGGGGGCCGGAGTCGTACACCATGGCATCCATCTTTCGATTGAGGTTCTGCCATGTCGTATCGGGCCGATGGAAGAGGACGTCACCGTAGAACTCCCGCCAAGCGATCTCGCTCCGAAAGACCTGGTGGGCTTTCGAGTCGTCCAAGTCGCGCAGAAGTTGACGAGGATGCACGAGACCCCATCGAAGAGCGGTCGACATTCGACTGGTTCCGGCGACCGACGGGTCGTTACGACGCTCGTCGTAGCCGTCGAGTCCGTCGAAGCCACGATCACGGAACTCTTCCCACTGCGCCCACGCACCGTCCTCGGTGAAGGCAGGGAGATCGACGTCGAGCTCGGGACGTTTCGGGCGTCCGGCGCACTTGATCGTGGGCGCTCCGAGCCAATTCGGATCCCGAGGGGCCTCGACGACAGATGACCAGCCGGCGGCCAACCAGCGTTTCGAGAACGGGGTGAACACTGCATACGGAGTGTCGTCGTCCTTGCGAACCGTTCCCGGATCGACGGCGTAATTCGATCCTTCGAAGATCAATCGTCTCCCGGCCGCCGTCAGTCGTTCGGCGACCTCGTGGTCACGGCGAATCCCGTACGGAGCGAAATCACGCGCCGTGAACACGGCATCTATCGAGAACTCCTCGCAAAACGACGGAATCACATCGATCGGATCGCCGTATCGATACAAGAGCGCCCGACCCATGGAGTCGTCGAGAGCGTTCAGCGCATCGCACATGAAGACGAGCCGCGGCAGACCGGCACGATCGAAGAGGTTCGGGTCGACCACGAAGAGCGGCACGACCTCGTCGTAGTCCGCCAGCGCACGCATCAACGCCGGATTGTCGGAGAGACGCAGATCTCTCCGGAACCACATGATCGCTCGACTCATGCGACGAGTGTGTCAGTTCGAGTTCGGATCGGAGAGATCGGGGAAGCGAATTCGCAGCGCATTCCCGTGAGCCGAGAATCCCTCGACGTCGGACAGTGTGACGATGCTCGGCGCAAGACGTCGGAGAGCATCTGATGTCGCGCGTGCAACTGCGGTTCGCTTCAAGAACGCGTCGACCGTCACCCCGCTCGTCACTCGAGCGAATCCGTTGGTCGGAAGCGAGGCCGGGCAGCCGATCACGAAATTGGCCGCCGAGAACGGAGTGTCCTGCCCGAGCAGAATTTCTCCGGCGTGCACCAGACCCGACAGAACTCGGTCTTCGTCGACCGACGTGACGACCAGCTGCAGGTGCTCGGGTGCGAAACGATTGGCCACGTCGACGGCGGTGTCGAGGTCATCGACGAGGACTGCCCCACCGTTGTGCCCGAGTGATGAGGCGGCCGCGAGAGCCCGGTCGTTCGGCAACACGGCCATCTGCGTGACCAGTTCGGCGTCGACGGCCTCCAACAACGATGCGCTGGTGGTCACGAGGAGGGTGCAACTGTCGGCGCCGTGTTCGGCTTCGATCAAGAGGTCGGCGGCCAGACGACGGGGGTCGGCGGAATCGTCGGCCACCACGAGGCTCTCGGTGGGCCCGAGAGCCATCTGCGTCGCCGTGCCGTAGCGCTGAACCTCGAGCTGGGCCACGGTCACCGGCCACGAACCGGGACCCATGACCTTCACGACCCGAGGAATGGACTCGGTTCCGAAGGCCAAGGCGGCGATCCCGGCCGGACCGTTCGCTCGGTACACGTTCTCGAGTCCGAGTTCGTCGGCCACGGCCAGAACGGTGGCGTCGACTCGTCCACCGCCTCCGGGCTTCGGGGGGACGACCACCTGAACGTCGGGAACTCCGGCGACCACGGCCGGACCACCCAGCTGAGCCAACACACTCGGGTAACTCGCCTTGCCGCTCGGACAGAAGAGTCCGGCCGACGCGATCGGCGACACCTTCTCCCCCACCACGAGTCCGGGTTCGCTCTCGAAACTCCAATCGACCAACCGCTCCCGAAGGGCCTCGTTGAACCGGCGGACATGGTCGACCATGTCGCGGATCGCCGTTCGTACCTCGTCGGCGACTTCGGCCGCCGCGCGCTCTCGCTCGTCGTGGGTGACTCGTAGTTCCTCGGGAGCGATCATGACTCCGTCGTAGGTGGCCAAGGCCTCGCACACCGCCACGTCGCCACGCTCACGAACGTCGATCACCAAACGCGCGATCTGTTCACGAAGTTCGGTCGACACCGAGCGATCGATGTCTCGCTCGAGCAGGGAACGTCGGCTGTCCTGGTCGAGATCCGACCACACGAGACGACGCAGAACACTCACGATCTCACGTTATCGGCGACGACACTGCGGATCTGGGTCGCATTTTCGACCCAGGAGGTGAAGATTCCGCGCCAGAACCACGGTCGAATGCGTACAGAGCGGCGGCGAGAGTGATGAAGCTGCCGTACGCGAGAGACCACTCGGCCCCCCACTGATCGGCAACCACACCAGTGATCGGTCCACCGATCGGAGTCGATCCGAGGAAAGCGACCGCCGACAGGGCGAGAAGCCGTCCGCGCATGTCGGGTGGGCACTTCTGCTGCACCAGACCGTTGAACGACGCGAGAAATCCCGCTCCTCCGATACCGAGGGGTATCGCTCCGACGAACGCCCAGGGACCCGAGGGCGCCCAGGCCACCAGAGGTCCCGAAACTCCGAGCAGAGCCACGCTGCCCACGAACATCCGGGCGGTCGCCTCGCGTCGCGAGGCGACGAGTAGAGATCCGATCACACTGCCCACGCTCACCATCGACAGCACCCAACCGAACCATCGATCGTCACCCCAACGAACATCGCTCAACTTCGGCAACGACACCGAGTGGTTGAAGGCGAAGGTGCTGACGACCACGAGGACCACGTGAAACCGTCGCAGCTGCGAATCGGCCATCACGAAACGCAACGCGTCACGGACCGGTGTTCCTCCACGTGCGGCGAGCGGTCCGCGGTGAAGCTTCGTCGCGTCGATCAGTACGAGTGAGCCGAGAACGGCAACGAACGACAGGGCGTTGATCATGAAGCACCATGCGGTGCCGAGCGGGCCGATCAGTGCGGCGGCGAGAGCCGGACCGAAGACACGCGAACCCGTCATTACGGCAGTGTTGAGGCTCATGGCATTGCTGATGTCGGCCGACGGGACGAGTTCGGCAACCAACCCTCGGCGGGCCGGATTGTCGAGCGCGCCGGCCACACCGAGAACGAACGACAGGACGTAAATCGCTCCGACGTTCACGGCACCGGCGAAATCCAGGACGGCCAGGACGAGGGCCTGGGCCGTCAGCGCGCCCTGCGTGACGAGGCACATCGTTCGCTTGTCCCGTCGGTCGGCCAGGGCCCCCGCCCAGGCACCGAGAAACAACATCGGCAGGAACTGGAGAGCGACGGCCACTCCGAGACTCGTGGCCTGCCCGGTCAGTCGATACACGAGGATCGACATCGCTGTCGACTGCAGCCAGGTCCCGACGTTCGAGACCATCAGTCCCCCGAAGAAGAGGCGAGCGTTGCGGGTCCGCAGAGAGCGGAACGTTCCGGCCGAGGCGAACATCGCGAATTCAGTCGTCGAGTTTGAGGGCCGAGATGAAGACGTCACCCGGAACTTCGACGCGCCCGATGGCCTTCATCTTCTTCTTTCCCTCTTTTTGCTTCTCGAGCAGTTTGCGCTTACGGGTGATGTCACCTCCGTAGCACTTCGCGAGGACGTCCTTTCGCTTGGCTTTCACCGTCTCACGCGCGATGACCTTGCCACCGATCGCTGCCTGGATCGGAACGTCGAACATCTGGCGCGGAATGAGCTCCCGCAACTTCTCGCACATACGACGCCCGTAATCGAAGGCCTTGTCGCGATGGACGATGGTCGAGAAGGCGTCGGCCGCCAATCCGTTGAGCAGAAGGTCGACCTTCACGAGATGACTCGGTTGATAGCCCTCGAGTTCGTAGTCGAGGCTGGCGTACCCTTGGGTTCGACTCTTCATCTGGTCGAAGAAATCGACCACGACTTCGGCCAGGGGAATCCTGTAGTGCAGTTCGACTCTCTCGGGCGACAAGTACTCGAGTTTCGACATGTCACCCCGTCGTGACTGACACAGCTCCATCAGAGTGCCCGTGTAGTCCTTCGGAGTGATGATGCTCACGCGGAAGTAAGGCTCCTCGATGAAGTCGATGCTCTGAGCCGGCGGCAGATCGGCCGGATTGTCGACGATCACGATCTCGCCGTTGGTCTTGGTCACTCGATACTCGACACTCGGAGCCGTTGCGATGAGCGACAGTCCGAATTCACGCTCGAGACGTTCTTTGACGATCTCCATGTGCAACAGGCCGAGAAATCCGCAACGGAACCCGAAACCGAGCGCACCCGACGTCTCCGGCTCGTACGTGATCGACGCGTCGTTCAACTTCAACTTCTGCAGACTCTCCCGAAGGTTCTCGAAGTCGTCACCGTCGATCGGATAGAGCCCACAGAAAACCATGGGCTTCGGATCGCGATAGCCGGGCAAGGGCTGTTCGGCCGACCGTGAGGCCATGGTGACCGTTTCACCCGAACGCGCTTCGGCGACGTCCTTGATGCCGGCGATCAGATAACCCACCTCACCCGGACCGAGCTCAGCGACCGGAGTGGTGACCGGACGACGGACCCCGATCTCGATGGCCTCGTGTTGAGCCTTGGCTTGCATGAACGAGAGTCGCGAACCACTCGTCATCCGACCGTTCATCACTCGGATCGACGACACCACACCTCGATACTGGTCGTACTGGCTGTCGAAGATGAGGGCCTGAAGTGGCGCATCGGCATCGCCCACCGGAGGCGGGATCCGATCGCACACTGCGTCGAGCAACGAATCGACACCGACGCCGGTCTTGGCCGAGATGCGCAGGATCTCGTCGGCCGGAATCCCGAGCACTGTCTCGATCTCCATGGCGTAGCGATCGGGGTCGGCCGCCGGGAGATCGATCTTGTTGAGCGCAGCCACGATCTCGAGATCGTTCTCGAGGGCGAGGTAACAGTTGGCCAAAGTCTGAGCTTCGATGCCCTGGGCGGCATCGACCACCAACACCACTCCCTCGCACGCAGCGAGGGACCGACTCACCTCGTAGCCGAAGTCGACGTGACCTGGGGTGTCGATCAGGTGAAGCGTGTGACCCTTCCACTCGACTCGCACGTTCTGCGCCTTGATCGTGATCCCCCGCTCACGCTCGAGGTCCATGGAGTCGAGATACTGCTCACGCATCTCCCGCTTGTCGACGGCCCCCGTGATCTCGAGGATTCGGTCGGAAAGCGTCGACTTCCCGTGGTCAATGTGGGCGATGATCGAGAAGTTGCGGATTCGGGAGAGGTCCATGGGGAGTGGCGGGCTTCGTCCGACGACGCCCTCGCTGAGCCTATCTCCCGGCCCTGACCTGGGACGTTGTATCACCCGCCCCGCCCGGACGGGCCTCGACCCCAGTTGGGGTCGTGCACAGGCGCTGATACCCTTCACCAGCCGTTATCGACGCAACGAGGTTCACGTGGCCAACATCAAGAGTCAGAAGAAGCGCAATCGCACCAACGCCAAGGCGGCCGAGCGAAACAAGGCTGTCAAGAGTGAGTTGAAGACGCGCGTCAAGACGGCTCGGGCCAGCGTCGGTTCCCCCGAGAACGCCGAAGACGTGCGTCTCGCCGTCAAGCGCATCGACATGGCCGCATCCAAGGGCATTCTGCACAAGAACACCGCGGCCCGCCGTAAGAGCCGCTTGATGAAGAAGATCAACGCCGCCGGCTGACCGCTGGGGCCAAGCGCGACAGTCGCGCGATCAACACATCCATTACCACGTCCTCGTCGAGACCCGTTCCTCCGCGGAGATCCGAGTCGGCTGACGACAAGAGTTCGAACGCTCGTCGCACCCCGTCATGTCCGATCGAACGGTACGTGTTGAACGCTTTCTGAGCCGGGTACCCCTTCACGCCGACCGCCGCTTCGATCGATTCCTTGGTCGAGAGATCCTCACCGTCGAGTCGGGCCAATCGACCGTAGTGATTGTGCAGCTGAGCGAGAATCTGCAGCGGATGTCGCTCCCCAGCCTTCATCATCCGACGGGCGGCCCGCAGAGCCTCGGTCGCCCGCCCTCCGTCGATCGCGTCGGTCAGATCCCACGGGAGAACGTCGCCACGCTCACCGAGATACGGCTGGAGCATGTCGCCCGACACTCGCTTCGATCCGTAGGCAGACTTCAGGGTTCGTACGAGTCCGTCCAGGCGGGACACATCCTCGCCGAGCCACTCGATGAGCATCGCCTGGGCCGCCGGCTCGATGTCGAGTTCGCGCGCCCTGATCTGCTCGCTCCACCACTCGCGTCGATCGGCGGCCCGCGTGGGCGGCGACGGGTCGATCACTCGACCACTCACCTTGGTGACGGCCTTCTTCAGTGCATCGGAGACGCGACCCGAACCCCACACGATCACGAGATCGGTGAAGTCGGGCGGATCGGCGAGGTAATCGACGAGGACGGCGACGTCATCGGCCGACAGAGCACCTCCTCGATCGATCACCACGACTCGCCGATCGGTGAAGAACGGCGGGGTGCTCGCCGCTTCGGTCGCGCCCGCCATCACGAAATCTCCCGAGAATTCCTCGAGGACGAGAGAGCGGTCCTCGCTGCCCACGAGTTCGCGCACGATCTCGGCGACCTTGTCGGCCACCAGCACGTCGTCAGAGCCGTGAACGAGGTGAACGCTCATACGCAGAGGTTGCCACACCGGTGACTCGAACGCTGTTTCGCCGACGCCCGACGACCATCAACCCGAGGGGAACGAGCACCGCGATGACTCCATCTATCCAGGAAGGTACGTCGAGCCGCGCACCGATCCGCGCGACCACATCGACCCAACGAACGGCCGAGACGATCGGCGCCATGACGACCGACGCCAAGGAATCGGGAAGGAACGACGAGAGCAGTGTCATAGGGAGGCCGATCAACATGGCGAGACCAGCCACCGGTCCGGCCAGGACGTTGCACGGCACCGACCATGCACTCGGCCACCCGAACACCAGAACCGACACGGGAAGCACGCCCAACTGGGCACCGATCGTCGGCGACACCACGGCGGCCAGTCGCCCTGATCGAAGACTCGTCGCCACGTGGGGCGCGATCACCGCGAGACCCACACAGCCGCCGATCGACAACCACCACCCGACGTTCCAGACGAGAAAAGGGTCGATGATCGCACCCAGCACGACGGCGAGACAGAGTACGTCGAGCCCTCGTCGACGCCATTCGAGGACCGACCCGATCGTCGCGGCCCCCGCCATGAACACGGCGCGAACGACCGAGGGTTCGGCTCGGGTCAGAACGGCGAACCATGCCAGGACGACGATCGTGACTCCGACCCGTGCGCCACGCGACAGCCGTGACACGAGCGGTGACACGATGGCGAGGACGAAAGCGACGTTCTGACCCGACACCGCCGTCAGATGAGCCAGCCCACTCTCACGAAACGCCGAAATCGTGTCCCACGTCTGGAACCGGTCATCACCGACGAGGAATCCGAGCAACAAGGCTCGATCGCTCGACGGCAGGACTCGTGCGCCGTGCTCCAACGAATCTCGAACTCGATTCGCCGCGCGATCGAGGCCTCCTCCCGTCCGATCGATCCCCGAGGGTCGTGGATCGACCCTCTCGATGTCGATCCGGCCCGTCACGTGTCGCAGCAGGCGTCGCCGAGACGACGACGCATCAATCGGTCGACGTCGCCCTTCCACCTCGACCATCTCGCCGGCCGACACGCGTGACAGACGTCGACCGACCGATCCGTACGCGTACGCCTCGAGGCGATCCCGCCCGTCGTCCACGACGATCCGAACCCCTCGACCACGAAATTCCGGGTCTTCCACCACCCTCATGACGGCGTCGACCCGTCCCTCGACGGGACGCGATTGAACCGACCATTCGACGACTCCCCGACCGCACGCAACACCAGCGAGCAACAAGAGGACGAGGAGGAACACGCGTCGTCGCCGAAACGTGCCGAACACGACGACACACATCGCCATCGTGAACGACAACCACAGCAGTCGATGATCGAGTCCGTCGGACGGACTCACGAGGACGTCCGACCACCAGACCGAAGCCACCACGACCGCAGCTGTGACGAGCAACGGAGACGGCATGCTGGCATCCGATCTCGCCGAGCCGTACGGTTGTTCCGTGGCTATCGAGACGATTTCGCGCCGGGTCGTCGTTCCCGATGGGCCACGCCACCATCGTCGACTCGTTCGACGACTCGGACCTTTGGTGTCCGTTTCGTCGGCCGCCGTCATCTCGTTGGTCGCCGCCATTTTGTTGATCGGATCCGACTCGGCCTGGCGAGGAATACCGGGGTTCGTACTCGCCGTCGTGGCCATTCCCACTCTTCCGATGACCGGAATTCCGGTGATGGGTGGTGCCGGACGCTGGTTCGTCGCCGTGATCTCGAGCGCAGGCGTCTGGTTCGTGGTGGGCGCCGTCGCCGCTCGACGTTCCTCGCGACGTCCGATCACCGGATGGCCGGAGTGGCGGCGGGAATGGTTCCGACTCGCCATCGGCATCTGGGTCGGCTCGTTGCTCGGAATCGCCGTTGCCGGAACACTGCTGTCGGTGAACCTCTGATCACCGTCGCATCAGAACGAGATCAGTCCCCGCCACGCGGCGACCTTGGCCGCACCGATTCCGGGAACCGCGAGCAGATCCTCCTCGCCGACGAAGCGTCCGATCTCGTCGCGATGGGCGATGATCGCCGCCGCAGTCGACGGCCCGACTCCCGGTAGACGATCGAGTTGTTCGGCCGAGGCTCGATTGAGGTCGATCACGACTGAGGCCTCTCCCGCTCCGGCAACCGGCGCGTTCTCCCACACCTCACCGACTGCCGGTACGTACACCCGCTGACCGTCCTCGAGTCGAGACGCAAGATTCACGGAATCGGTCGCCGCTCGGGCCAAGGCCCCACCAGCGGCTGTCACGGCATCGACCACTCGGGCTCCGACCACCAGCTCGTAGACACCTGGGGTCGACACCGAGCCGGCGACGTGCACCATGAGCTTCGAATCAACGGGCTCGACCTCTTGCGCTACGTCACGTGACGAGACCGGCTCCGACGACGGGGCCAGGGTTCCGAGCGTGGCTTCGGCGCCCGGTTCACCCGGACGAAGCAACACCCAACCGACGGCGACGGCCACCACCGCGCCGAGCACCGACGCAACCACTTTCGTCGGCCCCAAGAACTTCAGCCACGCAACGATTCGAGACAACGGGGTCTCGTCGTCGATCGGGATCTGCGGACGCCATTCGTCCATCGCTGCCTCCCGCGCACACGGCGCGACGTTGGATCACGGGCGACGAGTGCGCCAATGGGCGTCGATCGACTCACGACGACGACGTTCACGATCGACTTCCATTTCGACCGTTCCGTCCGACCAGCCAAGAAGCGGAGCGACGACATCGGCCACCGCCCGTAACGTCACCTCGTCGACTCGATTCGTCGTCCCGGTGATCAATCGTCGATCGATCACGTCGGCGAGTGTGCGCGCCGCCTCGTCGACCACGGCGACGACGATCTGGGCCGCGATCTCGTCGGAGCCCGGCAACGTCTCGGCCAGACGGGGATCCTCCGTCACCAGATCGAGTATCCGTCGGTAGTCGGTTCCGTGAGCTCTGACCACGATCTCGGCCGCCCGATTCGGAACTCCGGCCTTCGTCAATTCGGTGACTGCATCCACCATGAAGGGCTCGGCATCCTCGGCCCACGCAAAGGTGCCGTGGGCCGGCGCGGTTCGTGAACCGAACGATCGCTCCTTCACGTGCGACAACTCGTGAACGAAGAGCTCGTCGACCATGTCTTCGGCCGTGGCTCGAGCAGTCGTCCACTTCCCCCCGGCGATGGTCCACAGATTCGCGACTCCACGATTCAGGTGATGGTGAAGTTCGTGCCGACGACTGGCCGAGTACGTATCGGACGACTGCGAGGACTCGGCCTCTTCGTCCTCGACCTTGATGAGCGGACGAACGCCAACCGTCGTGAGCTCGACATCGTCGAAGGTCAGATGCGACTCCGAGGGAGACATCGTCGAGTTCACGGTGTCGAGGATCTGTTCGACGTCCTCGGGGTCGCAGGTGACCGGATCGTCGGTGAGCATCGGCGTGTCGGTCGGGCCGATGAACGACTTGCCCATCCAGGGCGACACGATCACGTGACGCCCGGATCGGGCTCGCGCGAAAACGGCATCTTTCACCACGCCACCACCGAGCGGTCGGGTGAGGACGTGAACACCTTTCGAGCGATCGACTCCGACTCCGAGATTCCGCCCGATCGGACCCAACACCTCCTCGATCCATGGTCCGGCCGCGTTCACCACGACCGATGCATGAATTCGTTGCGATCGACCGTCCAGGCGATCGACGACATCGACCCCTTTCACGATCACCGTGTCACCGTCGATCTCGGTGTGGAATCCGGTGACCTCACAGTGATTCACCAACACGGCGCCGGCACCAGCCGCCGAACGCGCATAGGCGAGAAGCAGACGTTCGGGGTGCACGTTCAGCGTGTCGTGATAGGCGAATCCACCTTGCAACGATTCCGGATCGAGCCAAGGCACTCGGCCCAACAGATCGCTACGACTCAACCATCGCGGAATCGGAATGCGCAGTGAAGGTGGAGCGCTGCGATTCCGATCGAAAGAGAGCGTGTGATAAAGGGCCACTCCTGCACCGAGCAAAGGAGTCGGCGGTTTGCTCCATCGCCACGCCGGCATGATGAACTGAGTCTGTTCGACGAGATGAGGTGCTCCGAGAGCGAGAATCCGTCGCTCACGGAGACTCTCTCGAACGACGGCCACGTCGTATTGCTCCAGATAACGAATGCCACCGTGAATGAACTTCGTGGTCGCGCTACTCGTACCCGAGCCGAAGTCGGATCGCTCGACGAGAGCGACTCGGAGTCCACGTGAAGCAGCCTCCCGAGCCACACAGGTTCCGGTGATACCTCCCCCGACCACCACGACGTCGAATTCGTCGCCGAGACGATCGACCGGGCGGCGTAGAGCCGTTGACAACGTCGTGCTCCTTCGAGGTGCGTCTCAGTAGAGACGGGCCGTCAACTTCTTGCGCCAAGCCGCCGTACGAGGATCGTCGGGGCCCATCAATTCGAGGATGTCGACGAACCGTTGCCGAGCCTCGTCGTCAGCCTTGACCTGCTCGAGCAACTCGGCGAGCTGTTCGTCGAAGTCGTCGGCGGGGCGCATGGACACACGTGCCGCAGCCGCCGCGCGACGAACATCATCGGTCTCGGGGACCCGGGCGAGAAGTGCGAGCGACCGCTCCCCCTCGCCTCGAGCCGTGTAGATGTCGGCCAGAGCCACGATTGCACCCTCGTGCCCCGGATCGATGTCGAGAGCCTTTTCGAGACTGGCCTCGTCACCGGCCGCCACCAGTGCCGACAACATCTCGTCGTTCGCAGTGGGCAGCAAAGACTCGACGAAACGGGCGACTTCGTGTTCGGGCAACGCTCCTTGGAACGCATCGACGACCTGGCCGTCACGAATGGCGAAAACCGCCGGTATTCCCTGGACACGGAAGGCCTGAGCGAGCCCGGGATTCTCGTCGACGTTCACCTTGGCCAAGACGACTCTTCCGCCCGTGGCGTCGACGACCTTCTCGAGGATCGGGCCGAGTGTCTTGCACGGACCGCACCACGGCGCCCACAGGTCGACGACCACGGGCGTCGTCTGCGAACGCTCGATGATGTCCGTCTCGAACGTGGCATCGGTGACGTCGATCGACATGATGACGACGCTATCCGCGACATCGCCTCGAACCGATTCGCCGGCCCGTGTTCCACTCTCGCCGACAGGGGCTACCGTACGGGGAGTGAGTGATTCGACGAACGACTCCCTCGGTTCTCGTGGCGAAGTTCCCAGCGTCGATGTTCCCGATGTCGATGTTCCCGATGTCGATGTTCCCGGTGTCGACGTCCCACGAGTGACCGAGTGGCTCGAGAACAATGTCGAGGGCGCTCGCGGTCCTTTCGTTTTCGACGTGATCGCCGGCGGACACTCGAATCTCACCTTCCGCGTCACAGGATCCGACGGCGAACGCTTCGTGGTTCGTCGCCCTCCGCTCGGGCACGTTCTGGCCAGTGCCCACGACATGGGACGAGAGCACAAGATCATCGCCGCCCTCCGCTCCACCCCGGTTCCCGTGGCGCCCGCACTCGGATTCTGCGACGACCCGTCGGTCAATGGTGCTCCGTTTTACGTCATGAAGTTCGTCGACGGACTCGTCATCCGTGATCGCGACGCAGCCGAACGTGATCTCGTTCCCGACGCTCGTCGTCGGGCCTCGGAATCGATCGTCGACACCATGGCCGCTATTCACGCCGTCGACCCCACTGCCGTCGGTCTCGGAGATCTCGGACGACACGAGGGCTACATCGCCCGACAGTTGAAGCGCTGGTACGGACAGTGGAACGCTCAGAAGACGCGCGATCTTCCCGCCGTCGACCGCGTGCACGACGCGCTACTCGAGCGCGTGCCCGACCAAGGGCCGGCCACTCTCGTGCACGGCGATTATCGACTCGACAACTGCATGGTCGATCCGAGCGGCAACGTGGTCGCAGTGCTCGATTGGGAGATCTGCACTCTCGGCGATCCGATGGCCGATCTCGGACTGTTGATGGTCTATTGGACGGGTCCCGGTGACGCGGCTTCGGCCTGGACCGGACAGGCGTGCACGGCTCCGGGCTTCCTCGACCGCGCCGAACTCGCTCGGCGCTACACCGAAGTCAGTGGACGCGACACGTCGCAACTCGACTTCTACGTGGCGTTCGCGTACTGGAAACTGGCCTGCATCCTCGAGGGTGTGTACGCCCGTTATCTGGGTGGCGCGCTCGGACAACGAGATCCAGCCGAATTGGCACCTTTCAATCAGCAGGTCATCGATGCAGCGACGACAGCCGAGGCTCGACTCGAGACCCTCCGATGACCGATCTCCCCGATCTCCAGGTTCACGGCGATCTTCCCGAACTCGAAGCACCGGTGCTCATCGTCGCCATGAAGGGCTGGATCGACGCTGCCGAGTCGGCGGCCGAGGCCATGTCGGCGATCGAAGGTCAGATGGATCCCTTCCCGTTGGCCTCGTACAACACCGACGTGTTCATCGACTATCGAGCTCGCCGACCGACCATGGAGATTCGGGACGGCCGAAACACCCATCTCGAGTGGCCGTCCATCGAGCTCTACTCGGGTCACGACGCGAACGACCGTGACATCCTGCTTCTCACCGGAAGCGAACCCGATTCGGCTTGGCATCGATTTTCCGCCGCCACCGTCGACTTGGCGCGACGTCTTGGCGTGTCGATGATGGTCGGACTCGGTGCGTATCCGTTTCCGACTCCTCACACCCGGCCGAGCCGTCTCTCGTGCACGACGCCATCGATGGAACTCGTGCAGCGATTCGGCTTCCTGCGAACCTCGGTCGACGTTCCGGCCGGAATGGGGGCGGTTCTCGAACACGCTTTCTCCGACATCGGAACTCCAGCTATCACACTTTGGGCACAGGTCCCGCAGTACCTGCCGTCGATGAGCTACCCCGCCGCTTCGGTCGCCCTTCTCGACGGCCTCACCGAAGTGTGCGGAATCCAGTTCGATCGACGTGCACTCGAACAAGAGTCCATCATCCAACGTGATCGCCTCGATCGTCTCGTCGCTCGCAACAGTGAGCACGCCGAGATGGTGACCAAACTGGAAGCGGCATTCGACGCCGCACAGCAACAACCTCTCCCCCTCGAACCGGGTCCCACCCCCGAACCGATCTCCGAGAAGGACATCCCGACCGCCGACGAATTGGCGGCCGAACTCGAGGCCTTCCTCCGTGACAGCAACCCGGACTCGCCGTAGTAGAACGTTTGGGATCGTTCCAAGATCTTCGAAGGAGTCCCATGAAAGTCGACGGTGGAATCAGTATCGACCTGCACCACGCCGCGTCCTCGGCGCGAGAGGCCGAAGAGGCCGGCTACTCGGGCGCTTGGACGGCCGAGACCAATCACGATCCGTTCCTGCCACTTCTTCTCGCCGCCGAGCACACGTCGACCATCGAGCTCGGCACCTCGATTGCGGTCGCTTTCGCTCGCAGCCCCATGACTCTCGCCAACACGGCCTGGGATCTCCAATCCTTCTCCAAGGGACGATTCGTCCTCGGTCTCGGCAGCCAGATCCAGCCTCACATCACGAAGCGTTTCTCGATGCCCTGGAGCAAACCGGCTGCCCGTATGCGCGAAATGGTTCTGGCCATTCGTGCCATCTGGGACTGCTGGCAGAACGGCACGAAACTCGACTTCCGTGGCGAGTTCTACACGCACACCCTCATGACACCGTTCTTCACTCCGGCCGCGTCCGATCTCGGTGACTTCGGGCCGCCCAAGATTTTTCTCGCCGGAGTGGGCGAACTCATGACCGAGGTCGCCGGAGAAGTGTGCGACGGGTTCATCTGCCATGGATTCACCACCGAGAAATATCTGCGCGAGGTGACCATCCCGGCGCTCGCGCGCGGACGCGCCAAAGCCGGAAAGTCGATGGAGGGATTTGAGATCGTCGGACCAAGTTTCGTGGTCACCGGCAACGACGAGAAAGACCTCGCCAAGGCGGCCGCCGGAACGCGCCAGCAGATCGCCTTCTACGGCTCGACCCCGGCCTACCGACCGGTCCTCGACATCCACGGATGGGGAGAACTTCAGGACCGACTCAACACTCTGTCGAAACAGGGCAAGTGGGAGGAGATGGGAACTCTCGTCGACGACGAGATCCTGAACACCTTCGCCGTCGTCGGCGAACCCGAGTCGATCGCCCCCGAGTTGCACAAGCGCTACGGCGACGTGATCCAACGCATCTCGTTCTACGCCCCGTACAAGTCCGACCCCGACCGCTGGCGGAAAGTGTTGGCCGACCTGGCCACCGCCTGATCAGGAGTCGACGAGTTCGAGTTCGTCGGCCAAGTACGACTCGCGACACTTGGCTCGCTGAAGTTTGCCGCTGCTCGTCTTCGGCAATGTTCCCGGTTTCACGAGCATGACGTCGCGAGGCGGTAGTCCCGACACTTCGAGAGCGACGTGGTGGATGTCGTGGCGGACCCGTTCGAGGTCGTCACTTCTCACCTCGGCCACCACGATCACGGTCTCCTTGCCCTTGTAACCATCGACCCCGAAGGCGATCACGTTTCCGGCACGGACTCCTTCGACCGTTCCGACCGCCCGTTCGATGTCTTCGGGGAAGACGTTGCGACCACCCACGATGATGACGTCCTTGATACGTCCGCAGATGACGAGTTCACCGTCGAGCATGTACGCGAGATCACCGGTGCAGAGCCAACCGTCGTGAAACATGGCGTCGGTGGCATCGGGTCGCTTGTAGTAACCCGGCGTCACGCTCGTTCCGCGAATGAACAACTCACCAACTTGACGTTCGGGCAACTCGTCTCGCGTCTCGGGATCGACGATCTTCATCTCGAGACCCGGCACCGGACGCCCGAGGAGAGGGAAGCGTCGCACGTGGACGTCGGTCTCCTCGGGATCGGCCTGCTTCGCCACGCGTTCACGTTCGAGAACGACTCGATTGACACTGTCGCACTGCAGACCTCGATGACGCGGCGGGAAAGCTCCGCCGATCGCCACCTCGGCCATTCCGAAGGCCGGGAAGATGCTTCCGGCTCGAAATCCGAACGGTGACGCGGCCGAGACGAACGCCTCCACGGCGACGGGGTCGACGGGTTCAGCTCCCGACAGAGCGAGGGTGAGACTCGACAAGTCGATGTCGGCCATGCGCTTCAGAGCTCGAGTCGCAAGAACCCACGAGAAGTTCGGTCCGGCCGTGGCCGTACCTTTCCAGTCACTGATCCATTGGAGCCACGAACCCGGATGGGCCATGAAGTCCTGTGGTGCCGCCTGGACGAGCTGCACACCCTTCAACATCGGGATCGAAAGGAACCCGACCAGACCCATGTCGTGATACAGCGGCAACCACGACACCATCACCTCGGCTTCCGTCAATTCGGCCGCCTCGCAGGACGCATCGATGTTGGCGCACAACACGCGTTCCGGGATCATCACTCCCTTGGGTTCGGAGGTCGATCCACTCGTGTACTGCAGAATCACGAGACGATCGGGATCGTCGGCCGGACGCTCCCAACGATCAGCCGACGGACGACCGACACCGGGCATCACGTCGGCGAGCGGCAGGGTGGTCGGATCTCCGGGAACCGATTCGTAGAAAGGCGCGAGAGCATCGTCGATGAGCACCAATTTGGCCTCACCGTGCCGAATACGAGCGCGTGTGCTCTCGACGAAGGCCTCGATCGATGCCATGCGTATCGGAAGAGGAAGAACCATGCTGGCCGCGCCGACCAACCAGCAACCGCGAATCGCGGTCATGAGTGATCGACTCGTCGGCCCCAGGATCGCCACGTGATCCCCGGGCGAGACACCGAGTGACTGCAACGTCGCCGCCACCGACAACGCCTCGTCGTGCACCTGACGCCACGACACGAAGTCGGAACCATCGCCCGAACGCACACTCGCCCCGACGAACCGGACTCCCGTGGGAGCGTCAGCCGAGATCTCGAGGCGGTCGATGACCGAACCTCGGACGGGCGAGAAGAAACGAGACGTGTCCATGGGGCGCACGAGAAATTACCCCCGAGCGAAGGTTCGATGAGGAATCCTCGACGATTACCCTTGGCAACTATGTCTTCTGGCCCGTCCCCCGATTCCTCGCGTGGCCCGTCCGACGATTCCCCCCGACATCGCTACAACGCCGACTTGGCCCGGGAGATCGAAACACGCTGGCAGGATCAGTGGGACGCCGACGGAACGTTCGAGGCACCGAACCCGGCCGGACCGCTCGCCGAACCCGACAAAGTGGCCGGCCGTCCCAAATTGTTCGTCCTCGACATGTTTCCGTATCCGAGTGGCGCCGGTCTTCACGTGGGACATCCCCTCGGCTACATCGGCACCGACGTCTACGGACGCTTCCAGAGGATGATGGGCTTCAACGTTCTCCACGCCCTCGGTTACGACAGTTTCGGCCTTCCGGCCGAGCAGCACGCCATCACGACGGGTGTGCATCCGCGCGTCAACACCGAATCCAACGTCGCCAACATGCGTCGTCAATTGCGTCGCCTCGGACTCGCTCACGATGCGCGTCGTAGCGTGAGCACGACCGACGAGGACTTCTATCGATGGACACAGTGGATCTTTCGGCAGGTGTTCGAATCGTGGTACGACGACGAGGAGCGTCGAGCCCGGCCGATCTCCGAACTCATCGCCCAGTTCGAGTCCGGTGCACGCATCACCCCCGAAGGTCGTCCGTGGTCGCAACTGTCGACCTCCGAGCGCGATGATCTCGTCGACTCCCACCGACTGGCGTACCTCTCGGAAGCCCCCGTCAACTGGTGCCCCGGTCTCGGAACGATTCTCGCCAATGAAGAGGTGACGGCCGACGGGCGAAGCGACATCGGCAATTATCCGGTCTTCAAGAAGAACATGCGGCAATGGATGATGCGCATCACCGCGTACGCCGACCGTCTGCTCGAGGATCTCGACCGTCTCGATTGGCCCGAGCCCATCAAGTTGATGCAGCGCAACTGGATCGGGCGGAGCGAAGGGGCGCGGGTCGACTTCTCGTCACCGGCCGGACCCATCACCGTTTTCACCACGCGACCCGACACTTTGTTCGGTGCCACGTTCATGGTTCTGGCTCCCGAACACCCCCTCGTGGAACGACTGACGACCGAGGAGCGACGAGCCGAGGTCGACGAGTACCGGTCGATGGCTGCTGCCACCAAGGATCTCGAACGTCAGGCCGAAGGCCGCGACAAGACCGGAGTTTTCACTGGCTCGTTCGCCATCAATCCCGTGAACGGATCGCCGGTGCCGATCTGGATCGCCGACTACGTACTGATGGGTTACGGAACCGGAGCCATCATGGCCGTACCGTGTGGCGACCAGCGAGACTTCGAATTCGCTCGTAAGTTCGGCCTCGACATCCCCGCCATTCAGCAACCGCCGGCCGCTTGGTTCGACGAACGAGGAATCACCGCGCAGATCGGTGGCACGATCGACACCGACCAGTGGCCCGAGGCTTACGTGGGCGACGGCATCTACGTCAATTCCAGCAGCGAGTCGCTCTCACTCGACGGCATCGACTCGGTCGCCGAGGGCAAGCGAGTCATCAACGACTGGCTGGAGGCTCACGGACACGGCGAGGCGACCATCAACTACAAATTGCGCGACTGGCTCTTCAGCCGTCAGCGGTACTGGGGTGAACCGTTTCCGATCGTCTACGACGAGAGCGGGCGTCCCGTTGCCCTCCCCGAGTCGATGTTGCCGGTTCTCCTTCCCGAACTCGACGATTTCAAACCCCAAGCTCTCGACCCCGACGACGACGTCACCGACCCGATCCCTCCCCTCGCCCGAGCCTCCGACTGGGTGAACGTCGAACTCGATCTCGGTGACGGTCCGAAGCGATACCGACGAGAAATCAACGTCATGCCGCAATGGGCCGGTTCGTGTTGGTACGAACTTCGCTACCTCGATCCGACCAATCGGGACGCGTTCGTCGACCCCGCTGTCGAGAAGTACTGGATGGGTCCAGCCGACGGCGGTGATGGGCGAACCGGACACACCGGTGGTGTCGATCTGTACGTGGGAGGTGTCGAGCACGCTGTCCTGCATCTCCTCTACGCGCGTTTCTGGCACAAGATCCTGTTCGATCTCGGACACGTGTCGAGTTCCGAACCCTTTCATCGACTCTTCAACCAGGGTTACATCCAGGCCTACGCCTACCGTGACCCGCGCGGCCAGCCGGTCCCGGCCGCCGACGTCGACGAACGCGACGGCTCCTACTTCTACGACGATGAACCGGTCGTTCGCGAGTACGGAAAGATGGGCAAGAGTCTGAAGAACATCGTCACACCCGACGAGATGTACGACGAGTTCGGGGCCGACACCTTCCGTCTGTACGAGATGAGTATGGGCCCCCTCGAAGCGAGCCGTCCCTGGAACACTCGCGACGTCGTCGGAATGCAGCGATTTCTCCAGCGCGTGTGGAGAAATCTCGTCGACGAGGACTCCGGATCGTTCCGAGTCGACGACTCGGTTGCGACCGACGAACTCCGCCGCCTGCTCCATCGCACGATCGACGGCGTTCGGGCCGACATGGCCGGGCTGCGTTTCAACACCGCCATCGCCAAATTGATCGAATTGAACAACGCCCTCACCCAGGAAGTGACCCGGACCGGGTCGTGTCCACGAGAAGTGGCGACACCTCTCGTCCAGATGTTGTCACCGTTGTGCCCTCACCTCGGTGAGGAACTCTGGCGACGACTGGGTCATTCGAGCACGATCACGTACGAAGCTTTTCCTGAAGCCGACCCGTCCCTCCTCGTCGATGACATGATCGAATATCCGGTTCAGATCAACGGCAAGGTCCGGACCCGAGTCGAGGTGCCAGCCGACGCCGATCGTGACACCGTGCAGGCCCTCGCTCTGGCCGATGACAAAGTGATCGCTGCTCTGGCCGGTTCGACTCCGAAAAAGGTGATCGTCGTTCCGGGACGGATGGTCAATCTCGTCGTCTGACCGAAAGTGACGTCACCGTCAGACCGCGTAGACCCCATCGACGATCAGAGCGATTCCCGCGGCCACGGCGACCAGGGTCCACATCACGTCGAGTCGAACGAGTGCACTCGCGTCGACCCCTCGCTTCGATCGAGGTGGCGTTCTCGACAACACATAAGCGACCACGAGGCCGACCGCGACTGCCCAGGGACGTCCCCCGCTCGCCACGGTCAACACGATCACTTCCGGGCGCCACAGCGCCGCGGCCGACGAGGGGGGCCCGAGACGGGGAATCAGTCCGATCAGCGATCCGAGGATCGCGACCACACCGGTGGCGACGAGAGCTGTCGGAACACTGACATCGAGCAGTCGCAGAATCACCCCGTCGAAGACGAGGAGAGCGATACCGATCACGACCGACCACGGACCGAGACGAAACCGTGATCTGGTCAGGCGGGCCGGATTGACGATGGCGACGACAGCCAACACGAGCATCCACCACGAATGCGGAAGGGTCTCGCGTCGAGGAAGTTCTCCACCGACGTCGAGAATTCTTTCGGCAGCCACCAGCGCCGAGACAGCATGTTGCTGATCGTCCACCTGAGTGATGTCGAACCACAACCACGAACCGCGCACTGCGTCAGGAGACGAATACGACGAGGCTTCCGCAGCATCGATCTGCCGGTGCGCGACCACACTCGCATTGCACGCGAGTCGATCACGCAATGGTCCTCGAACTCCTGCGAAGTCGGGATCGGCGGCCGCCACGTCCCACCAGCCACCGAGAGCCTCCCCGTGGGTGCCGATCGCTGACCCCAGAGAGGTGCGGCCCCGTAACCATCGGTCGAAACCACGATTGGTGCGCTGAGATTCGTAGCGCACCATGATCGAGTTCATCCCCATCTGCTTGTTCGCCCACGCCACGTGCACGTCGTCGAAGTCGACCGACTCGGTGCCAACGATGCGATTCCAGGAACTTTCCGACCAACGGGTCATCTCGGCCATTGCGTAGGCCGCCCAGTGATCGGGCATGTCGGGAACGAAGCCTTCGGCGTCAGCCTTGTAAAGAGCCAGATAATCGAGAATTGCCGGCACCGGCTCGCCCCACCCGCGACCGGGCTGCAGTCGCTCGAGACGGGCCAGGGCGAAAGCCGCCTCCCCGGTGGTGAAGCGGCTCACCGATCCCGGGACGAAAACGAGTTCACGCGATGCTTGCTCGAGGATCACCGACGTTCCCTCGGGCCCCGGAGCGACCGACGCCAAGATGTGGCGTCCGAGTCGTTCGGCCAGATCACCCTCCGGGATTCCACCTTCGGTCACGGCCAACAACAGCAGGGCCGTGCCTCCGGTCGAAACGTACGAACCTTCACGAAGGCCCGATCGAATCCCACCGTCGATCGTCGCCGTCGACAGTCGTTCGACCGCCGCATCGAGAGCCAGTGAAAGCGACCGTTTCGCCTCTCCGGTCGTGTCGAGTGCTGCTTCCACCACTTGCGCCAGAGCCATCATCGTCCCGGCGTGTCTGATCCAGACGTATCCGGGCACGACTTCGTCGGTGGCTGCGTCGTAGCGATACAAGAATCGACCCGAATCGGCCTGAGTGCGCGCGATCCATCCGACCCCTTCGTCGATCGCCTCACGACGTTCGGCACTCGTCGTCGGTCCGCACACCTCGGGAAGGGCGACCGCACGCGCGGCGCCGAACACGATCGTGCACAGCACGATCCACATCAACCAGCGCTTGACCCCGTCCACACGGCCACCTTAGGCAATGGCACCGACGACTACGGTACGAGAGAGATGGCACGGATATTCGAGGATGACCGAACAAGACGAGTGATCGTTCGTCTCGTCGGTCTCGTGATCGTCGTCGTCATCGGCATCGTCCCGGTCGCACTCGACCGTGACAGCTACCCGTTGTCGACCTATCCGATGTTCTCGAGTCGTCGGACTGCCATCGAACCCGTTCACACTGCAGTCGTCGCCACTCCCGATGGAACGATTCGTCGGCTGTCACCCACGCAGATCTCGGGTAACGACGAGGTCATCATCGCCGCCCAATTGGTGTATCGATCGATTCGGCACGATGGCGGAGAAGTTCTCTGCTCCGACATCGCCTCACGCCTACCGGCCTCGCTCGCCGGAGCCGATGTCGAGATCGTCACCGAGAGATACGACGCGATCGAGTGGTACGAAGGGAACAAATCGCCGGTCTCACGTGTGGTTCACACGTCCTGTCGCGTGTCGGGGACCGGCTCATGAGCAACTGGATGTGGCGGTCGGCTCCCGCGACGCGTCTTGCCGCTCTACGCGTCCTCGTGGGCGCCTACACGGTCGTGTTCTTGCTCGCCCGGTCGGCATCGTTCTGGCAGACGGCCGATCTGCCGGCGTGGCAGACCGAAGGCGTGGGGGTTCTCTGGTTCCTCGACACTCCGTGGTCACCCGATGTCGTTCATCTTCTCTTCCTCGCCACCATCGCCCTCGGCGCAGCGTTCACGGTCGGCATCGGATTCCGCTTCACCGGTCCGGCGTTCGCACTCGTGTTTCTCGTGATGTCGACCTATCGACTCTCGTTCGGCCACGTGATTCACACCGAACACCTCGTGGCCCTCCATCTCCTCGCACTCGGCTTCTCGCAGTCGGCCGACGCATGGTCGTTCGATTCCCGACGCCGACGGGCGGAGCCGATCGACCATGTCCGGTACGGAATTCCCATCCGGGCGATGATCCTCGTGACCGTCATCACCTACGTCCTCGCAGGTGTCGCCAAGGTTCGTCACGGCGGGATGGACTGGCTCGTCGGAGACGTACTGCGAAATCAAGTCGCCTACGACAACCTGCGCAAGGAACTTCTGGGCAGCCCGCATTCTCCGATCGGCGGCTGGACCGTCCGCTTCGCCTGGATCTTCCCACCGGCGGCCGTCCTCACGACGGTGGTCGAGATCGGCGCCCTGGCCACCCTCACGTCGTCGAAGCGCGCTCGCTGGGTCTGGGCCGTGGCGGCGTGGGGCTTTCACCTCGTGGTGCTGGCCCTCATGGCGATCAGCTTCCCGTATCCGCTGTCGTTCGTCGCCTACGCATGCCTGTTCGATGTCGAACGAGGTGCCGAGCGGTTGATTCAGGCCGCGCGACGCAGAACCGGGAGAACGTCCGATTCGAAGAGCGACAAACTCTCGGCGGCTACCTCGGGAGGAATTCCACCCATCAAGGGGTGAAGGGTGAGCGAACCGAATCGCTTGGCCAAGTCGATGCATTCATCCGGTGTGACGATCGCGTAGACCCCGCTCGCCTTCACGTCGTCGAGAGTGGCCGAGTCGTGAACGTGTACCACCGACGACTGCCCCTTGCGTTGCCAGGCCGCATAAGTGCGAGCCTCGTGAAGAACGTACGGAGCGAGCCGATTCCAGTCTCGTTCGGGGTCGTTGGTGACGTGGACGAATCCGGGTGCCTTCGGTGGCAGCATCACGAAACCTTGGAATCCGACCTTGGCGCATTCGTCGTTGTAGGCCTCGGCCACCGCCGGATCGTCGTTGGCCGCCGTGAAGAAACAGCCGAGTCGAGCCGCTCGCCGAGCCGCCACTGGTGTCGATCCACCCATCATCAACATGGGCCCACCCGGAGTGTGAGGAACCGGACGGACTCGGACGCGTCGCCCACGGTGTTCGAAGTACTCCCCGGTCCAGGCCTGACGCATGACCTGAATCGTCTCTTCGAGTGCCGAGAAGCGTTCCGAGAATTCGAGACCCGCCATCTCGAACTCTTCCTGGCGGTAGCCGGTTCCACACACGACACTGACTCGCCCTTTCGACACCAGGTCGACGGTGGCCAGCTGTTCGGCCAATCGCACGGGGTCGTGCATGATCACGAGCGCGGCCGAAATGTTGATTCCGATTCGTTCGGTCGACGCGGCGACGGCGGCCGCCAAGGTGACCGGAGCGGGCATGAAACCGTCGTCGGTTCCATGATGCTCGGAGAGCACCACCATGTCGAGACCGACTCGGTCGGCCCAACGAACCTGTTCGAGACAGGCCGAATACTGACCTGAGGAGGAAACGCCGGCGGCCGGGCTGTCGGAGGGCGGCACGCGAAGGTCGTACCTCATGATCACGAGAGTCATGCCGTCATACAACCAGATGAACCTTGAGGGCTCCACTTCGACGGTCGGCGGCCACTCGAAACGCCTCGGCCGCGTCGTCGAGCGAGAAGCGATGGGTCACCATCACGTCTTCGATGTGCGGCGATCGATGAAGAACGTCGATCGCCGTCTGAAAATCGGATCCGTCGTGCTGGTGGGTGTAGAAGACAGCGGGACGGATGGTGATCTCGCGTAGGACGACATCGGCCCCCATGCTCACCGGGTCCCAGAAGACACCGAGTTCGACGAGATCCGCGCCGGACCGGCAGGCACCGGTTGCAGTTGCGAATGCGGACTGTGAACCGACGGCGTCGAACACCACGTCGTACCGACCCTCGAGGCCGACGCGACCACCCAGCGCTTCGACCGCCTGTTGCTGGTGCACGTAACGCGCTTCGACATCGACGTCGATCCCGAAATCGACGAGTACAGCGACCGTCGCCAAACCCACGCTCCCGGCACCCACGACAGCGACCGACATACCCGGCTGCACGTCCACACGTCGCACTCCGTGAACTGCCACGGCGATGGGTTCGACCAGAGCGGCCGCGCCCGCGGTCTGGGCGTCGTACAGAGGGAACACTGTGTCGGGGTCGACGGCCACTCGATCGGCGAAGCCCCCGTCGATCGCTCCCCCTTGGAAACGCGCGAACGCATCGGTGCACAGATTGGCCCGGAATCCTCGACACGAGTCGCACGAGCCACACCGCCCGATCGGACGCACGGCCACCCGACGGCCGTCGGGGAGGCGCCCACCGAATTCGTGGCCGAGCGTGACCTCGGAGGGCCCGAGGCCCAGCATGTGGAGATCGCTACCGCAGATTCCGGCGGTTTCGACCGTGAGAACGAGAGCTGACGACGCCGGCTCAGGGGTCTCGACGACGACCACTCCATCCTCACTCCGCCGAACCGCTCGCACACCTGATTATCGCACGGGCGCTCAGCGGGGCCGACGACCACTCTCCGCGCGAAAATCCCTGCTCAGAGGGCCATTTCCTGTGACATCCACCACATATCGCGTCGGGTCTTCATACCGTGCCCCCGCGGCCACGGACCGCAACCTACCGAAAGGGGTACTCATGTACGTCGTAGCACTCTTCATCGTGATGGCCATCCTCCTCGAGGCGGTCATGAAAGTGCTCCACTCGATCCTCGGCACCGCCGGTCTCGAGGGAACCGTCAACAAGATTCCGGTGGTCGGGGCGAACCTGACCCTCGGTGTCTCGATCCTCATGGTTTGGCTCATGGGCGACTTCGGCCACATCCTCGCCGGATGGGGCTGGAGCCACGACACGGCCTGGATCAACGTCGTCGCCAACGGCGCCATCATCGCGGGCATGATCCCGCTGAAGGACGCCGTGTTCAATGCGATCAACAAGGGTCTGCGCGCCTGACGCACCCAGAACCCTCTGAAAAGGCCCGGGGATTCGTCCCCGGGCCTTTTTCGTTGTCGTGACGAGGTGACGGTCGCTTCGCGACGCCATGTCACCTCACGCGGCACACGTGACCGATTCGCGGATCGACCCGCCCGGCCAGCATCTCGTGATAGAGCGCCTCCACCGACTCAGCACCCTCGGTCGTTCGGAACTGCAGCCATTGATTCGTCCATGTCGCGAAGGCGTCCCACGCCTCCCCGACTCGTTGGTCGAGTCCGTCGCGACCCCATTCCTTGGTGCGAACCGCGATCTGCGTCGGCGCGAAGAAGAACGACGGTTGCGGTCCCGGCATCGACACGGCCGAACGCGGCGCGTCCCAGTGCGTCCCTCCCACCATCGTGCTCTCGACCAGGTCGTCCTCGTAGATCCGGTGCACACCTGCTGTCACCGATGCATTGCCTGCGATGTCGACATAAGCGGCTCGACCTTCGGGCCAGGCCGATGCTCCGCTTTCGACGTCGCCATAGAGAACGGTGTCTTCGTAACACCCGAGAGACTCGACGAAATCGGCGTTGGACGGTGACGTCAGTCCGACCACCCGAATGCCGGAGCGTCGCGACAAAAGGAAAGCCGCACCGATCGCCGTCTTGCTCGAGGCGCTCGACAGAACGACCGTTCTCACCGAATCGTCACCGAGAACCTTCTCACCGAGATAGTCGTCGATCATGAACGACGTCATGAACAACGGCCACAACACCATCTGGTGGGACTCCCGATCGCGGCGATACATCGGGTCGGCGGTGACCTTCGAATAGCGGTTGTAGGCGGCGGCCATCGGTGCGCGGTGCGCGGCCAGATCGGTGAAGCCACGCTCGTCGACACGGCCCGGCGACACGATCAACTCGGTGCCCATCGGCAGGTAGCCGTACACGCGTTCACCGACCGCCACGTCAGCGATGGTCGACTCGATGACGTCGGCGAAACCCCACACCGGCACCCGGCCCCACGTTCCCTCTCCGACCGGGAAGAAGTCCCAGTACTTGAGTCCGTCGCCGAACACGGCGTAGGTGATGTTGTTACTGGTGAGGGCGAAGGCGTCGATGGCGAGACGAGCCTCACCCGGCTGCAAATCACGACCCGACGTTCGGTTCAGCCGACTCGCGGACAGATTCGTGCGGTCGACGTCGATGACGACACTCATGTTTCCTCCCCCGGGAACCAAAGACTCCGCCATCTTGGCAGACGTTCGTCGTGATGGCAGACGAACTGCCACTTCTTGGTACTGTGACCGGGAGGAGGGAACATGAACGGCGACCAGGCAATGCGGGAGATGGGCAAGAACCTGCCCGTGCCCGAATTCGAGCACACCCCCTTCACGACTCCTCAGTCCTTGCGGAAGGCCACGGTCGCCATCGTCACCTCGGCCGCGATTCACTGTTCCGACGACGAACGCTTCTCCCCGGCCGACGCCGGATATCGCGTCATCCCCTCATCGGCTCGTGATCTGGTGATGGGCCACTGGAGCCCCAATTTCGACCACACCGGCTTCCAGATGGACATCAACGTCGTGTATCCGATCGACCGTCTGATCGAGCTACAGGAAGATGGTGTCATCGGCCGAGTCGCACCGCGGCATTTTTCGTTCGCCGGTAATCAACCCGACGATGTGGCCACCATCCGCCTCGACAGCGGGCCACGCGCCGCCGAGGAGTTGAAGCGCGACGGCGTCGACGTCGTGATCCTCACACCCGTTTGACCACTCTGCACGCGCACCGTGAGTGTGCTCGCCCACGTGATGGAAGAAGCCGGTCTGGCCACGATCACTCTCGCCTCCATGCGGCCAGTGGTCGAGAAGATGAAGCCGCCTCGTGCCCTCTACTGCGAATTTCCTCTCGGTCGACCCCTCGGCGTTCCGAACGATCCCGAGTTCCAGCATCGAGTTCTGGCCGATGCCTTCGCCCTTCTCGATGCACCGAACGGTCCGGTGATCGCCGACTTCCCCGATGTCATCGAATCCGACGAACAGCCGCTCAGTTGCTCCCTCCCACCACGATTCGATCCGCACCTTCCCGCGTGTGTCGACGAGGCACGCGGTCTACGAAAGGCGTACGACCGAGCCCTCGCCTCCCGAGGTCGCACCGACCTCGGTCGCGTTCTCACCGCTGATCAGGTTCCCGAGGCTTTGGTAGCCCTTCATCGCATCGCATCCGGTGACGATTGGACGTCGGTCGAGATTCCGGGCAAGAACACGATCGCGGTGATGCACGACATTCGCGCCTATTACGAGGAAGCCTGTCTCGAACTGGCCAGCGGCCCCGAACCCGGTGGTCGAGCCATGGAGGCGTGGTTCTTCGAAGCCACCGAAGCCGGTCGAACCACACTGGCCGCTCGCCAGGCCATCAAAGATGCCGGTGGGCCGTTCCCGTTCTGGTTCTACATGGCTCCTGGCCACCGCTGATCACCGCCATCAGCCATCGCTGGCGGCGTTCACGGGCGGCGTTCGCGGGCGGCGGGCATCCAATCCGGTCCTGCCGTGTCGTCGATGCGTGAGAGCAACCGAGCTCCCACTGGTTCCACGAGGTCGACGAAGGCTCGGGTCGATGACTCACCCACTGCTCTCCACATCGTTGCGCAGATCTCGTCGGTTTTTTCCTCGATGCGCGCCCGCAGCGCCAAACCGCGATCGTTGACCACACCATCATCAGCCAGTCCTCGATGTTCGAGATCGGCAAAGGCGGTCGCGAGCGCGGCGTCATCGGCACCGCGGCTACGCGGAATCCAGCCTCCGTAGTTGAGGTGTGCATCGTGCAGAATTCCGGCTTGAACGCGGTCGATGCCTTCGCTCAGCAGTACTGCGAAATGTGTGTCGCCTCGCCACTCGCGCAAGCAGTTCACACCGAGCCAGGTCGACACCACCGGATCGTCGACACGTGGCGCCGATCGATGCGCCGCGAAGAGGGTGCGGCCCGACTCGGGCAATTCGTCGGCGGCCCGCCACAACGCCGGACCCAGTTCCGACAAATCGCCGCAGATCTCAGGCACGTATCGACGCAACCCTTCACCCACTGCCCGATTGCGTGAGTCGTAGATCGCACGCCAGTCGGTGTGGTCGGCGGCCAGATCGCACGCGAATCGGATCGCCATCGGATTGATCGAGTAGAAGACCGCCGACACCACGTCGGCACCCGCCGGAAGCAACGGTGCTGCACGGCTCGTGACGTAGTAACCGAGACCGTTCGGTACCCCGAGTTCGGCGTTCAACTCGATCGCCCGTGGGTCCCAATAGATCCACCCGATGAGACGATGGGAGACGAACGAAGCTCGCCGTCCGAGTTCGACCCAGTCCCGATCGTTCATCACGTCCTCCTCATCTACTGTCAGATACTGTGCCACAAATGAAGCAGGCAGCATCGCTCGCAGTTCTCCTTGGGTTTCTCGTGAGCTGCGGGGGAAACGGATCAGCAACTCCGTCGACGGACGCCGAACCGGCGTCGACGAGTTCAGCAGTATCGACCACGTCCGAGACACCGGCCACCACCGCCAGCACAACGGTCTCGACGACGTCGCCCGAACCCGTCGACTCGATGCGTGCGAAGCGCTACTGCGAGGTCCTCCTTCTCGGTCCGAGCACCGAAGGAGTGTCCGCCACGGTGTGGAATTCGTTCCCGATGGGCGACTGCCCCGAGGACCAATGGCGCGAACTCGACGGTGCCGCGATCGCTCTCGAGCGAGGTTCGGCGTTCGCGCTCCTGAACGGACCTCGCTATTGGTTGATGGACGCCGTGGAACGAGACGTCTCCGATGTGATCTCGACCACGTACGGCCGTATCGACATGAACCAATACGCAACGATCACGATCAACGATCCTTCGTCTTTGGGCCAGCGCTACACGCCGCAAACGGTCGATCGGCAGTCGACGTTCATCTTCCGCGCCGGACGCACGGTGTACCAACTGCGCACCGACGACGGTCGCCTGTTCGTCATGCAGTCGTGGAGCCAACAAGTCGACCCGACGCTCGTCGAGGAGGGTCTCGCGTCTCTCGCCGACCGACTGTCGTTACCCCCAGGCTGGACCTACGAGCCGTTCACGTTGACCGCCGATCTGGTGATCGGCGCGTCGGCGCAACCGGCCCAAGTTCTTCAGGACGAGCTGTCGAACAGCTACTCGCTCGTCGACTGATCCGAGAACGAGAGAACCCGCCGGCTGATGCCGACGGGCTCTGAGCGTGGAGCTAAAGGGAATTGAACCCTTGACCTCTTCCATGCCATGGAAGCACTCTGCCAACTGAGCTATAGCCCCGGGTGGGACAGCTGAACGATACCGCCCCTGTCGGTCCCGCCCCAACCATCACCCGGGCTGGCGGTCGAACACCGTTTCGACTCCGCACGAGCACCGAACCACCACCGCTGAGTTCGGCGGATCGGGGGGCGGAGGCATCGGGTCGTACACCCCACGGTCCCGCCACTCCTCGGACCGAGCCGACACGAGATCGAGATCGGCCCACAGGCGCTCCGAGGGCACGAGATCCGGACGTTCGCACGGATCGACGATGCAGGCGTCAGCCGCACGCGCCGTGACTCGCCACGTGTGGTCGTTCACGTCGACCGACCAACGGTCGCACACCGGACAGTTCAGGCTCGCCATTCGACTCGTTCGGCATCTTTGTAGAGACGCTCGATTTCGTAGAAGTCACGAGTCTCCTGAGCGAACACGTGCACGATGACGTCGCCGTAGTCGATGAGAACCCACTGCTGCTCGCGGTGCCCTTCGACACGCAGGGGTGACCGCACGAGATCGCTCTTGATTCGTTCTTCGATGTGGTCGGAGATCGCTCGGACGAGTCGCCTGTTCGACGCCGAGGTAATCACGAAATACTCGGTGATCGACAGCAATTCGCCGACGTCGAACACGATGGTGTCGATGCCCTGTTTGTCGTCGGCGGCCCGAGCCGCGCACAGAGCCAACTCGAGAGATTCGTTCATTCGTCCTCCGGCGCAGTGGTCGTTGATGGCAGGTTGGCCGCAGCCACTTCGTCGAGGCTCACGCCGGCAGTCTCGTCCAGGAACCGAACGAACGATTCACCGAGCACCACGCGCAGATCGACACCGGCGACGCGTTCGGTGGCCTTCTCCCACTTCACGTCGTCGAGGAGGATCGTGAGCGGCTCGGCCATACCTCGATCCATCTCGTCGGAGTAATAGATGGTGGTGACCTCGGGAGGTGGTGTCGTGGTGTTACGCACCAACAAGACGTTGGCCCCCATGTACAGGAGTCTGAAGACTGCTTGACGGAGCGTTTCCGAATCGGGATACGAACTGTCGACCTGCAAACTGAGCGTGGGGAGGACCGCCACCATGGCACTCGGAGCGACACTCGCCAACACCATCACCACCTCGCCGTAGTCGTATCCGTACAGATCGAGATCTTCGGGATTGGTCTCGCCCTCCGGAACCGCTTGGTAGCCGATCTGCCACACGCGCACCGGGCCAGCGAACAGAGCCGACATGAACGTGGCCATATCAGCCGGCGTCTGCGCTCCCACATCGGGAATCACGGGAACGGGGGTCGTGCCGATCTTGCCAGCACCCACGGCATCGGCAATGGCTTCCCACAGAATCTTCACATCGGGCAGTCGCGTCGACTCGGGAGCGCCGTCGACACGCGCCGCCAGAACGTTGGCGGCCTGAATGGGCGAGAACGAATTCTCCCCCGCCTCGGCCACCACTCGCTCACCGTCGTCCTCGGTGTCGATCACTTCGCGTGGAAACGTCGCCGTCACCGTGCCCACTCGGGCGATGAGGTCGCCCGTTCCGGATGCACCTTCCACGGCGATCAAGTCGATCTCGGAGCTCGATGTCGCCTGCACGGCTTCCTTCAGAGCCTCGGGGCCGTCGGAGCCGTACACATCGGCGAGTCGTCGCGGGTCATCGGTTTCTCGTCCCGCCACCGACATGCCCACCGGCATCGACATGATGGTGCCACCCGCACCACTCGGAGAGATGGTGAGGATCGCGAGCGCGGCGAGGAAATTCTGATCGTCGGTCACACCGAGGATCGCCGTCGGCGTAGTGGGGATCGCCATCGTGGGCAGGGCGATCACGGCCTCGGCCGCCCGTGAGTCGCGCACGGCGCGCCAAGCCACCACCGCCGACACGGGAAGAAGGGCGGCGACCACCAATCCGGATGCCAACGCCACAGCAGTCGCTCGTCGCCGGCGCGAACGAAGGAAACTCATGAGCTCACTGTTCCCGCGTAGAGGCCGCGCTCACGAATCACGTCGAGAACTGGCTCGGTGATCAGGTAGTCGAGCGGTCGTCCATCGGCGAAGCGTGCCCGCAGATCGGTGCTCGACACGTCGAGATGTGGAACCTCGACTCGCACCCATTCGATGTCCCCCGGCAACGCGACGCGAACACCTGGTCGATCGACCACCACCATGGTGCTCAGTTGTACGACTTCTTCGACCCGCTCCCACGAGTGGATTCCGGCCGCTGCGTCGTCGCCCACGATCGTGAACAGTTCGACGTCCTCACCACCCGAAACCAGTTCCCTCAACGTGTCGGCCGTGTAGCTCGGTCCACCTCGCTCGACTTCGAGCCGCCCGACTTCGAGTCCAGCGACTCCGGCAACGGCGGCTTCCACCATGGCCAGCCGATCGGCGGCTGGTGTGATGGATCGCTGCCCTTCCTTTTGCCACGGAACATTGGCCACCATGAGAATCAGGCGATCGAGCGACAGAGCGTGGCGGACGTTCACCGCCGTGACCAGGTGCCCCACGTGAATCGGATCGAAGGTCCCCCCGAGGATCCCAAGGCGCGCCGCTCGCTCGACGGTGGATGGCTCGGGCACGAGACCGAGTCTAGGGATGCTCGTGGATCAGCCCTGCTCAGGCCCGAGATCATGATGATGAAGGAAAGCCCTCAAGTTCTCGATCGGCCTGCCCGATACCTCGGGCGTCCACCCGCCCGAATTCGATGAGACAGCACCAAAGAAACCTGATAACCTCTGGGTCCCTCTTTCGGGTCCCCCCAGTTCCGACCCGAGTTTCTTGCCAGCCACCAGAACCCCGAAACGGTTCTCACCACCAGGTGAAAAGCCGTGCCTTGTGCCCGACGGCACGAGGGTCGGGGGAACAACGACGACGAATGAACAGTTGAGACAATCATCATGAACGATTCCATCGGCATCTACCTGAACGACATCGGCAAGGTTCCCTTGCTGACCGCCGAAGACGAGCGTGTTCTGTCACGCGCCATCGAGAAGGGGCGTGAAGCCGCCGCTCGCAAGGCGTCCGGTGAACGGGGCGCCGCCATCAACCGTGACATCCGCGAAGCAGCCAAGGCCAAGGATCGGTTCATCCGAGCCAACCTCCGCCTGGTGGTGTCCATCGCTCGTCGCTATCCGCTCCCCCAGGGAATGGATCTCCTCGACCTCATTCAAGAGGGCAACCTCGGTCTCGAGCACGCCGTCGACAAGTTCGACTGGCGCCGCGGCTTCAAGTTCTCCACGTACGCAACGTTCTGGATCCGCCAGGCCATCGGTCGCGCACTCGATCAGAAGGCCAGCCTCATCCGTATCCCCGGAGATCGCTCGGCCAGCCTGCGCGCCGCTCTTCGTCAGGCGAGCGGAGACGGCGAGACCCTCGACATGGCCAACGCCGAACTGCACCGTCTCACCACACCGGTGTCGCTCGACAAGACGATCGGCGACGATGGCGATGCGACCCTCGGCGACCTCATGGCCAATGGCGATCCGACGCCGGAAGATCACATCATCGCTCAGGGCGAGACCGAGCAGCTGACCAAGTTGCTCGACACTCTCGACGCCCGGGCCCGTTATGCCGTCGAGGCCCGTTTCGGACTCATCGACGGAGAGCGCAAGAGTTTCCGAGAGGTCGGCGAGAAGTTGGGCGTCACCGCCGAAGCTGCTCGTCGCCTCGTGAGCCGGGCCGTGGCCGGCCTGAAAGAAGAGGCCGACGGCATCTTCGCCGCCTGATCCTCACGCTCGATCACCCTTCGACGAAAACGACCCGGTCCCTTTTCGGACCGGGTCGTTAGTCTTTCACGCATGGCAAAAACGTGGTCTCCGTCGTCATGGCGCAGTTTTCCCGCCGTGCAACAGCCGGATTGGCCCGACGAGGGCGATCTCGACCGTGCTCTGAAGCAGATCACCTCCTATCCCCCGTTGGTGTTCGCCGGCGAGGCTCGTTCGTTGCAGGCCGCCCTGGCCCAGGTGTCAGCCGGCAATGCGTTCTTGTTGCAAGCCGGCGACTGCGCCGAAAGTTTCGAGGAGTTCTCGGCCAACAACATTCGTGAGAAGTTGCGGGTGATCCTCCAGATGGCCGTCGTGCTGACCTACAGCCTCGGCGTTCCGACCGTGAAGGTCGGACGAATGGCCGGTCAGTTCGCCAAGCCACGCAGCAGCCCCACCGAAAAAGTGGGTGACCTCGAACTGGCCAGCTTCCGTGGCTACATCGTGAACGATCCGTCCCCCTCGGAGGCCGCTCGCATCCCCGATCCCGAACGACTCGTGCAGGCCTACCATCAGTCGGCCTCGACCTTGAATCTCGTGCGGGCATTCACCAAGGGTGGATTCGCCGATCTGTCGCGCGTGCACGCCTGGACTCAGGAATTCATCGGTTCGAGCCCGGAAGGTCAGCGCTACGACCAATTGGCATCCGAGATCGAGCGAGCGCTCCGATTCATGCGGGCCTGCGGTATCGACACCGAGAACAACGCAGCTCTCCACGAAGTCGACGTCTTCACGAGTCACGAGGCTCTGATCCTCGGCTACGAGGAGGCCCTCACCCGTCAGGACTCGCTCACCGGCTCGTGGTACGACTGCTCGGCGCACATGCTCTGGATCGGCGAGCGCACCAGACAACTCGACGGCGCCCATGTCGAGTTCCTCCGAGGAGTCGGCAACCCCATCGGCTGCAAGATCGGCCCCACCACCGATGCCGACTTCGTTCTGGAGTTGTGCCAGGCCCTCAACCCCGCTCGGGTTCCGGGCCGACTCACGCTCATCAGTCGAATGGGAGCCGACAAGGTCGAGTCGTCTCTGCGTCCCTTGCTTCGGGCCGTCACCGACGCCGGACATCCGGTGGTGTGGGCGTGCGATCCGATGCATGCCAACACCTTCACGTCGACAAGCGGACACAAGACCCGTCACTTCGACGACATCATGCGTGAGATCGCCGGATTCGTGGCCGCCCACCGTGCCGAGGGAACATGGCCGGGTGGCATTCATGTCGAACTCACCGGTGACAACGTGACCGAGTGCCTCGGTGGTGCCGACGATCTTCAGGTAAGCGACCTCGTCGATCGTTATCAGACGGTCTGTGATCCGCGACTCAACGGCCGACAGGGTCTCGATCTGGCCTTCGCCGTCGCCGAACTCATTCGTACATCCGGTTTTGCCTGAGTCCGAACTGGTCACCCTGCTGCAGGCAGTCGATCACTGGCCGGTCGATCACGTCGCCGTCGCCGTGGTTCGGCCCGACGAAATCGTCGCCTCACGAGGTGATGTGAACCGAGTCTTCAAGTTGGCATCAGTGTCGAAGATGCTGTCGGCGTGGGCCGTATTGGTGGCCGTCGAGGAAGGGACGGTGTCTCTCGACGACGAGGTCGGGCCACCCGGCGCGACCCTGCGCCACCTCTTGGCCCATGCCGCCGGATACGGCTTCGACACACCGGGTCCAATCACTCGTCCGGCCCGTAACCGGATCTACTCCAATACCGGTATCGAAGTCGCAGCCGATCACGTGGCTGAGCGGGCTGGAATCGAATTCCCCACTTACCTCCGTGAGGCAGTCTTCCTTCCACTCGACATGACTCAGAGTGAACTGCACGGGTCAGCGGCCTACGCGGCCACCAGCACCGTGATCGATCTGTCCAAGTTCGCCCGCGAACTTCTCCGGCCGCGTCTCGTCTCGCCCGCCATGGCCAACGATGCGACGAGTGTTCAGTTCGGTGATCTGAACGGCGTGACGCCCGGTTTCGGGTCGTTCCGCCCCAATCCATGGGGACTCGGCCTCGAGATTCGCGGCCAGAAGAACCCGCACTGGACCGGCACGCTGAACTCACCTCGCACGTTCGGTCACTTCGGAGGAAGCGGCACGATGATGTGGGTCGATCCCACCATCGACACCTCGCTCATCGCCCTCACCAATCGACGATTCGAAACCTGGGCCGATATCGCCCGAGTCGAATGGCCGGCGCTCAGCGACGCAGTGATCGGTTGGTCACAGAGATGAATCTGGTGGCACATGCCGGCGAAAGCCGAGACGAATGTGCCACCAGAACCACTAACTCAGACGTTCGATGATCATGGCGAGGCCTTGGCCTCCGCCCACGCACATCGTCTCGAGACCGTAGGTCTTGTCGGTCTCCTGCAAACCGTGAATCAAGGTCGTCATGATGCGCGCACCGGTCATTCCGAAGGGGTGACCAAGGGCGATCGCACCACCGTGAACGTTCAACTTGTCCCAGGAGATTCCGAGGTGCTTGGCCGACGGGATCACCTGAGCCGCGAAGGCCTCGTTGATCTCGACGAGATCGATCTGGTCGATCGTCATTCCGGCTCGCTTCAGAGCCTGCCGACTGGCCTCGATCGGGCCGAGTCCCATGATCTCCGGGTTGAGAGCCGACACCCCACTCGACACGACGCGCGCCAAAGGCGTGAGACCGAGTGCCTTGGCCTTGGTGTCACTCATCACCATCACAGCAGCTGCACCGTCGTTGAGCGGACACGCGTTACCCGCTGTGATCTGACCGTCGGGACGGAACGCCGGCTTCAGCGACGACAGACCTTCGAGTGTCGTCCCCTCACGCGGGCAGTCGTCAGCTGACACCACGGTTCCATCGGGAAGGGTGAGCGGGGTGATCTCGTCGGCGAAGAAACCGTTCTTCACGTTCTCGCTCGCCCGGTCCTGACTCAGCTTCGCGAACTGGTCCATCTCTTCACGGGTGACACCTTCGATCTCACGAACGTTCTCGGCCGTCTGTCCCATGGCGATGTAGGCATCAGGAAGACCACTCGGCGGTGTCCACGTGGGTTGACCGCCACCCGAGCGCACCTTGCTGCGCTCACCCGGCTCGGCGAAGATCGGGTTCGGAGCGGTGTCGCTCGCGCCGGATCCATAGCGGCTCACGGCCTCCACACCGGCGGCGATGAAGCAGTCGCCTTCACCGGCCTTGATCGCGTGAGCAGCCATGCGAATGGTCTGAAGCGACGACGAGCAATAGCGATTGACAACGACTCCCGGCGCCTCGGGGATGCCGGCGAGCAATGCCGTGATCCGCCCGAGGTTGAAACCGGCCTCACCGGCCGGCTGGCCGACCCCCATGATGAGGTCTTCGACATCGGACCCCTTCACCTGCGGGACCTTGTCCATCAGAGCGCGGACGATCTGAGCCGCCATGTCGTCGGTGCGCAACGACGTGAGCGAACCTTTGTGGGCACGTCCGATGGGACTGCGGGCGGTGGCGACGATCACTGCTTCGGGCATGACATTCCCTTTCCGTTCCCCTCAGGGGTCGACTTCTGTCAGTGCGACTGTAGTCAAACGGTCCCTCACCGCCCGGGGTCGACCCGGAGGTGATGGGTCTCGTTGAACGAGGTCAGTGCCACCCCGGCCCGTGACACCGACAATCGAGTCACCGCTGCCGTGTCGAGCCGCATTCGCCAACTACTCGACGAATCGGTGCCGAGAGCCCAGGCGATGGCGGCCTTGATCGGCGACACGTGACTCACCACGACCACTCGTCGATCGAGAGCGATCTCCCGCAATTCGTCACAGGCCGCCTCCACGCGCTCGGCGACCTCGACCAATGACTCCCCTCCCTCGGGGGCGAACGACGGATCCGTTCGCCATGTGGTCCAGATCTCCGGTGCGACATCACCTTGAGGCAATCCGTCGAACACTCCGTACGACATCTCGACCCAACGATCGTCGATCTCGACGGCACGCCCGAGACATTCGGCGGTGACACGAGCACGAACGAGCGGACTGCTCACCACGAGCGTGTCGTCATCGATCGACGGCGTCAGCAGTCGCGCCACACGCTCGGCCTGCTCGTGACCCACGGCGTCGAGAGGCTCGTCGACTCGACCCTGGAGACGACCGGCCGCGTTGAGGGCCGTTCGACCGTGACGCACGAGGAGAATTTCACCCGCCATGTTTCAGACCTCTTCCAGAACTCCGTCGGCGACGAAGCGACGACGACGTGCCGCGTCGGCCAATCCGAAGCGCTTCCACACGATCACGCAGAGGACAAGGCCCACGATTTCGAGGAAGACGTTCGTCCAACCACGCTCGACCACCGGAAGTCGAGCCCCGTCGAATGACGTTCCGGTGACCGGCCACCAGAACGAACCCGTATCGGTGAAGGCGAAGTCGACGATCAGATGAACGAATGCCCCGATCGGTAGCGCGAGTAGGCGACGCCGAACGGGACGACGTCCGGTGGTACCGAGCATCACGATCACGAGCACACCGACGATCGTCACGACGGAGTGGAAAGCTCGAGCCCCTCCCCAGATGCCGTCGATCACGTCGGGGGCGAGCACGCCGACGATCAACAAGCGATAGTCGAATCGTGGATCGCGAAAAACCGACCACACTCCGAGAACTGCGGTGCCGACGAACCAGAAGAGCACGGGATCACCGTACGAGGATGCGAGCACAATGCGGACATTCGGGTACCGCATCGTCGGGCAATCTTTTGATCGCGTCGGTTTCGGCCACCGAGAGCTCCATGTGACAAGCGGTGCACGATCCGTGGACGATCGTCGCCACGGCAATTCCTCCGAAAGCCGAACGACGTCGCTCGTATTCGGCGAGCGCCGACGGCTCGAGTGATTCGGCCGCGGCCGATCTTTCGGCTCTGACCTCGCCGAGGGCTCGATCGGCCGTTTCCTCGGCTTCCTCGGCTCGCCGGGCAGCCGAGTCGGCTACTTCTCGAGTCCGCACGAGAGTCGTCTCGATCTGGGCCAGCTCGTCGTCGGCGGCCGATGACGCTTCGAGAAGTTCGAGTCCGCGATCATCGAGTTCGTTGCGCCGAGCGGCCAAGACCTGCATCTCGTGCTGAATGGCTTCGGCCTCTCGCGGCGACAGGATCGTCTTCAACTGCTTGTCGAGGCGCTCGCGGCTGTGCCCGATGTCGGCGGACTCGGCTTCGATGCGATCGAGTTCGAGCTGAGCCCCCTGCTGCAACTCCACGACCCGTCGACGCTCATCGACGAGCGCGGTCACCTCGGCGTCGGCCGCCCGAGCTTCCAATCGTGCCGGGAGTCGATCGCGTGCGTGCAGCGCCTGTTCGATCGCCGTGTCGAGTTCTTGCAGGGCGAGCAGTGCGGGCAGATCCACCTTCGAACCTTAGCCACCGAGTTCGACGGTCAGCCCGGGGGTGCAGTCGGGGCCGTGGCGCACCGTTCGACGTCGAACTGATTGATCACGAGAGTCGGAACCGGCCACCTGGGATCGACGACTCCACGCGGAATGGTCGTGCTGAAATCGAAGACCTGCTCCCCCGGAGCGAGGGTCGTCGACGTCGTGGTCGTGCTGGTGGAGGTCGTGGTGGTGCTGGTCGTCGTCGTGCTCGTGGTCGTGGTCGACGACGTCGGAACTGTCTCCCCTGTTTCGGGATCGGTCACCGGAGGCACCGATGCCGGAGCCGTCGTCACGACCGGAACCGTCGTGGTCGTCGTCGTGGTGGTCGCAACCGGACAATCCACTTCGGGCAGGAACAGTCGCATGGCTTCACGCGGATTGGGAGGCGCCGGTGCGAACAATCCGGGAGGAACGTCCGCCAACGCCGCGTCCATCGTGGCCTTCCAGATGGCGGCCGGGAAGGTGCTTCCCTGGACCCGATTCACTCCCGCCGCCACGAACTCCGGGATGTTCTGCATCGGGAAATAGAGATCGGGATGACCGACCCACACCGTCGTCACCAATTCGGGGGTGTAACCGACGAACCAGGCATTGGTGTTGTTGTCCTGAGTTCCGGTCTTACCGGCCGATGTACGCCCATCGAGGGCACTGCGTCGCGCCGTTCCTGACTTCATGACCCCTTCGAGGATCGACGTGGTTCGAGCCGCACCCTCGGGTGACATCACGAGTTCACCCGTCGACTCGTGGCGGTAGAGCGTTCCGCTCGGCCCCTCGATTCGTTCGATGAAATAGGGCTCGTGATGGACTCCCCCATTCGCCAGCGTCTGCGCACCCGAGGCCATGTCGAGAGCACTCAACTCGTTGGCACCGGTTGCGAAACTCGCGTACGGGCGGATCGGCTCACGCTCGAGAACACTCTGACCGGCGTAGAGGTAAGGATTCTTGGCGAGTCGGTACGTCGTGTCGACGACTCGGTCGAGTCCGAGCATGAGCGACAACCGGGCGTAGGCGCAGTTGATCGAGAACCATGTCATCTCTTCGACCGGGCCGAGCGCTCGACTCACTCCGGACTCGATGACGAAGGGATTGCGCGGGTCGTCGGGATTGGGAAGGACGCACGGGCGAACTCCGTCGAGTAGGTCGTCGTTCTGAACACCGGCCTCCATGGCCGCAGCGAGGATGAAGATCTTGATACTCGAGCCGGTCTGACGGGTCGACAAAGCGAGATTGACCTCGTTACGACCACCTTCGAAGGGTCGGCCGCCCACCATGGCGCGCACGGCACCCGTTTTCGCGTCGAGAGTCACGACGGCGGCCTCGATACCGGCTGCATTGGCCGGCAACTGCGTGGCCTTCGCGTATTCGGCAGCGATCTGCACATCGGGATCGAGGGTCGTGTACACCTTCAACCCGCCGCGGAACAGGCGGTAGTACCGCTCCTCGTAGGTGTCACCGAGGATGTCACTACGGTTGAGAAGGTACGACTTGACCTCCTCGCTGAAGTGAGTGCGAGCAATGGTCTGCTCGGGTCGCGATTGAACGAGTTCGGGTATCTGCCAACTTCCCTCGCATCGCTCGTCCAGCTCTCGCTGGGCGAGCGGCGTGTCGGCTTCTCGCGGTGACAAACATTCGACCACCGCAGCAGCCTCATCATCGGTCATCATTTCTTCGGCCACCACCGCATCGAGCACCTCGACGAAACGGCGACGACTCGGCTCCGGGCGTCGGATCGGGTCGTAACTCGACGGCGCCTGAATCATTCCGGCGAGGAACGTGCCCTCCAACAGCGAGAGATCCTCCACCGACTTCCCGAAGTACACCTCAGCGGCGGCTTGGATTCCGTAGGAGTTGTTTCCGAAATAGATGGTGTTGAGGTAGCGCTCGAGGATCTCTTCCTTGGTCCGCTCCTTCTCGAGACGAAGGGCGTAGATGATCTGAAGAAGTTTGTAGCGCCCGTCGCGTTCGAGTCCAGCGAGGAAGTCGACCTTCACGACCTGTTGAGTGATCGTGGATGCGCCTTGGCGAGCGCCACCCTCGAAGTTCGACAACGAGGCGCGGAACAGGCTGCGCACATTGACTCCCTTGTGCCGATAGAACTCACGGTCCTCGACGGCCAGCACTGCGGCGATGACGTCGTCGGGGATCTGGTCGATCGATACCGGCTGAGAATTCTCCAACTCGTAGATCGCGATCTCGTTGCCATTGCGGTCGTAGACGTAAGAGCGCTGGGCGATGTCTTCGACCGGTGGAAGACCCACCGGCACTTCGTCGTGAGCATTGGCCAACTGCCACAAACGGGGCGACACGCCCACCACGACGGCGGTCAGGAGCAGCGCCCCGGCCATGACCAACAAGGCCACACGAATCGTCCAACTCACCACACGCACGGTGATCCAACCGTACCGGTCGGTTCGTCACCGAACCGGTCACCCGTTAGCGTCGGGTCATGACTTCAACATCTCGTCCCTTCCGATTCGGAGTCCAGGCCAGCGGGTCGCTGTCCGGAACGGCCTGGAAGGAGTTGGCCAGGCGCGTGGAGGGCAACGGCTACTCCACGCTGACCATGCCCGATCATTTCGACGATCAACTCGCGCCGGTGCCGGCCCTCACTCTTGCCGCCGCTGTCACCGATTCGCTGCGAGTCGGTGCTCTCGTCTGGGACAACGATTACAAGCATCCGTTGGTTCTCGCCAAAGAACTCGCGACCATGGACGTGCTGTCCGACGGACGCGTCGAGATCGGACTCGGTGCCGGCTGGATGATCGCCGACTACGAGCAGTCCGGCATGCCGTACGACCGAGCCGGAGTTCGAATCGATCGATTCGTCGAGGGACTGGCCGTGATCCGTGGACTGATGGGACCGGATCCCTTTTCGTTCGAAGGCCAGCACTACCGAATCAGCGGCCACAACGGAACACCCAAGCCCGTGCAGGGCCCGTGCCCACCGATCCTCATCGGTGGCGGCGGCAAGCGGGTTCTTTCGATCGCTGCACGCGAAGCCGACATCGTCGGAATCAACGCCACCATGAGCGCTGGGGTGATCGGCCCGCAGGCCTTCGACACCATGACTGCACCCGCTGTCGACGAGAAGGTCGCGATCGTTCGCGAAGCCGCCGGTCCTCGATGGGCCGACATCGAACTCAACATCCGGGCCTTTCTCGTGAACATCTCCGATGACGCTCGAGGCGCCGCCGAGGCGATCGCCGGAATGATCGGCGTGACTGCCGAGCAGGTCGAAGAAACTCCGTTCGCACTCGTCGGACCGACGTCGAAGATCGTCGACGACTTGTTGGAACGTCGAGAGCGGTGGGGCTTCTCCTACGTGATCGTCGGCATGAACGATGTCGAATCGTTCGCGCCGGTCGTGGCGGCTCTCGACGGCAAATGACCGGTATCGCCCTCTGCGGAGCCGGCACCATCGCCGGCGTTCATGCCTTGAGCGCTCGCGAAATCGGTGTTCCCGTGGTCGCCGTTGCATCGCGCACGCGTCAACGCGCCGAACGACTGGCCGAGTCGTCACGCGCCTCCGTCGTCGAATACGACGAGCTGCCGGCAGGTGCCGACACGGTGGTCGTCGCAACTCCCCCGTCGGAGCACACCGAACACACGCTGCACGCCTTGGCGGCTGGCGCCACCGTGCTGGTGGAAAAGCCACTGTGTCGAACCCTCGCCGAAGCGGACCGTCTGGTCGTAGCCGACGGCGCCGACCGAATCGTCTATGCCGAGAACTTGGCTTTCGCTCCGGCCTTCGCCGAGTTCGTGACCCGCGTTCGTGCCCTCGGACCGCTCACCCATCTCGAGCTCCGGACTCTTCAGTCACGTCCCACATGGGGTGGATTCCTCGATCCGTCGTGGGGCGGCGGGGCACTCTTCGATCTCGGCGTTCATCCTCTCGCCTTGGCGATACTCATCGCTCGTTCGTCGGGAAACGGCGAAGTCACGTCGGTTCGAGCGTCACTCGAAGGCGACACGACCGACACCCACGCCGACGTGACCCTCACGTTTGCGTCGGGGCTCCGAGCTCGGGTGATCAGCAGCTGGGAAGGCCCCGAATCCGGTGTGTGGGACGTTCAGGCATCGTCTCGCACGGCGGTTCTCCGACTCGATCTACGTCCCTCGCTGTCGATGGAGAGCAACGGCGACCCGGTGCGACTTCCTGCTCCGTCGGCTTCCATCGGCATCCTCGAGGAATTCGGCTACATCGATCAGCTACGAGCCGTCGAGGCCCTTCGTTCCGACGGGCGTCGTTCGATCATGGACGTGAAGTTCGGACGTTGGATGATGGAGGTCGTGTCGGCCTGCTACGTCGCCGCTCGCTCGGGCGACACCGTCTCGGTGCCGTGTGGGTGCGATCGGAACCGGACGCCGTGGGAGCTGTGGCGCGGGTGAACCTCGACCGTCGGCAGTTCATCACTCGGTCGACGGCCATCGGCCTCGGCGCTCTGGCCGCCGCTTGTGGCAACACCGAGACCGCGCCCACCACGTCGACATCGACCACCACTCTCTCCCCCACGTCGACGGCTCGTGCACCGACGACCACGTCGACATCGACCACCGTCGCCCCCGTCGATTCGTACGCAGCGCCGGGCTGGCTCGCCGCCGAGAATGCGCGAGCTGGCACGACGGCCTGGCGTATCGATGCCGACGTCCCCGGAGCGTCGTCGTCGATGCCGGACGGTTGGGTCGAGGGTTACGCCGACACGACGAGCGCGCGACCGGGACAACTCGTGACCCTTTTCGTGTCGACCGATGCCGAGTCGTGGCACGCCGAGGCGTACCGCATGGGGTGGTACGGCGGGGACCTCGGGCGGCTGATCTGGACGTCGGACGAGGTCGCCAAGACGTGGCAATTCAACGCCGACATCGATCGCTCGGACACGACCAAAATGAGAGTGGCCGGCTGGGGACCCTCACTCACCGTGGAAGTGACCGACGATTGGCCGCCCGGTTCGTATCTCATCAAACTCGTCGCATCGTCGGGTGAGGCCCATTACGTCCCCCTCACCGTCCGGCGCGACTCGGCCGTCGGAGGGCTCGTCGTCGTTTCGGCCGTCACCACCTGGCAGGCCTACAACCCGTGGGGAGGTTGCTCGCTCTACGAGTGCTTCGACGGACCAGGGCGCAGCACGGTCGTCTCGTTCGATCGCCCCTACGCCCGTACCTATAACTGGGGATCCGCCGACTTCCTCACCCACGAACTCCCCCTCATCTCCCTCATCGAGGAACTCGGTCTCGACACCGCCTACGTCACCGACATCGATCTCCACACGAGTGGACTCGGCGAGAACGACGACATCGATGCGGTGTTCGCTGGCCGCACCGCTCTTCTCAGCACCGGCCACGACGAGTACTACTCGACGGCCATGCGCGAAAGCCTCGGACGAGCTCGCGAGGCCGGAGTCAATCTGGCCTTCTTCGGTGCCAACGCGGTGTATCGACACGTTCGACTCGAGCCGAACGACGACGGCCTGCCCTATCGGCAGATGCCGAACTATCGCACGGCGGCCAGCGATCCCATGACCGACACCGATCCGGAGCTCGCGACCGTGCAATGGCGCAATCCGCCCTTGAATCGTCCCGAGTCGTCTCTCATCGGTGTTCAGTACTTCGCAGCCGGAATCACGGCCGCCTTGAAAGTCGTGAACTCGTCGAACTGGGTGTTCGACGACGTCGAAGTGCGCAATGGGGCATCGTTCAAGAAGTTGGTGTCGATCGAAGCCGACGGGCTCGGACCGAAAGGAGTGGAACCAGAGAACCTGGAGGTTCTGGCGTCGGGCCCCGTGAAGTACAAGGACTCCGAGTACGACCACGCCATGACCTATTACTCCCACGAGAGCGGAGCCGGAGTGTTCGCCACCGGCACGATCGCGTGGATCAACGCTCTCGACGCCGACTACTGGGGCGACGAGGACACGACCGAGTTCGTGCGGGGCGTGACGACGCGAGTGCTGCAGGTGTTCGCCGCCGGCCCGGCGGGTGACACGTACCCGAGTGAAGGAAATGCCGATCGCTTTCGGCGACCGACTCGACCCGTCGAGGAATGACACGAGGGTTGAGACGAGGATCTGGTGCGTCTTTTCGACCCATACGGTGAAGACTCCGCACCAGAACACCGGTGGTGGGCGCAGAGGGACTCGAACCCCCGACATCTTCCTTGTAAGGGAAGCGCTCTAGCCAACTGAGCTATGCGCCCGGACGAGCCGTAAACAACGGCTATTCCGTAATGCTACCGGCAGGATGCCACACTCAGGAAGCGGTCGCGAATCTTGCGAAAGCCGTGGGGCTATCACCTGCTCCCTGCAAGGTGCAACGAATAAGTGGCAACAACTAACCCAACGGGGTTTCTCGCAAGGGTGCTATCTCCAGTTTTTTTCTGGCACCAACTGTCGGACTTCTGCCAGAAGTCGCGCTTCGTGTGAGAAAATTTGTCTGACATGAACATGTACCCCCGACTCACCATCCGCCTCTCGCAGGAAGAGTTGCGTCGTGTTGGGCTGCTTGCGCGGGTGCGTGGCCGGTCTCGCGGGCAGGTGGTTCGAGATGCCCTGAACCTCTATTTCCGGGCGGCTATATCGGAGACGCGGCTATGAGGCCGGATGAAGCGAACGCCAAGGTTCGAGCATTATCTCATCCCCCCGCGCCTTCCCTTGTCGGCTGGCAGGTCATCACTGAACCGGACACACCTCATGCCGAGGGTTGGACGGTGTACGCCGACCTGCCCCCGGGGCTGGTTCACGAGGACCGGACCCTCTACCTGCGCAGCGATGCCTCTGGCGAAGTGATCTCGACCGGCCTCCCGGAATTGGCTGGA
>JAQCIK010000013.1:0-60735 GCA_027592035.1 Actinomycetota bacterium
AAAGCTGCTGGTGGGGCTAACAAGAATCGAACTTGTGACCTCATCCTTATCAGGGATGCGCTCTAACCGACTGAGCTATAGCCCCAGCGACGGGTCACCCTATCGGTCGCTCCGACGACTCCTCAACCAGGCTCCCAGACCACCACTCGGGGGCTGCGGGGTTGCCGCCGGCTCGTTGTCGTCGGCCACGTCCTCGAGCACGGTCACCCTGATCCCACCCACGACGTCGGTGATCAAATTGAAGGTCACGGCCATCAGAACGGCGAGCCCCGTCAGTCCGACGACGAGGAAGAGTCCGAGGACCCACGCTTGATGGAAGATCTCCCCGCCTCGGAACTCGAAGGACTCCCAGCCGAAACTCTCCATGAACCGCTCGACGTTGTCGACCGTGCCCGTGGTGTTGGCCACGTTCCAGAGAAGAACTCCCGTGATGAGGAGCACGAGATACAGGACCACGTGGAACAGTCCGGCCACCCGCAACACACTCCACGGGTCGATGTAACGAACCGTTCGAGTGGTTCGACGAACTCGACGAATACGACGACGAATGGCTGGCTGTCGACGCGCTGATTCTTCGGACGTCGTCACAGTGGACGTCGGCGCCGATTCTTCCTCATCCGGCTGCACGGCCGGCACGATGAACAAAGGATCGTCGGTGTCGGCCACGAGGTCAGCGTAGAAGATTCGGTCACCAGTTGGTGGTCGCTCGCGCCGTCGCCGACGCTTCACCGACGCGAACCCGCACAGTCACGCCACCATCACGCTCCGTCACGTAGAGCACTCTTGCTCGCTGGTCGTCGACCAATGTTGGAGTCAGGTCCGATCGGTCCGATGCCACCGCCAAGGCAACGGCATCAGCGACGCTTTGCGCACGGGCTCGATCGGCGATCGAGGATCCGACTCGAACCAAACCCTGGGTGGCCACCAGAACGATGGCCGTCAGTGCGATCGTGAGGACGCCGATCTGACCCGAGTCCCGACGAGCCGGGTTCACTCCTCGTCGTCGTGGGCGATGATCAAGGCGACCGACGACACCGTCTGGCCGTCCTCGACCGACATCACGCGAACCCCGGTGGCAGTGCGACCCTGGGAGGAAATGGCGCGAACCTGGGTGCGAATCGTCGAACCACCTGACGTGACGGCCACGATCTCGTCGTCGATGCCAGCCATGAAGGCCGACACGACCATGCCTTTCTTCTCCTTGATCTGAATGCCGCGCACGCCCATACCGCCTCGACCTTGACGGTTGAACTTGTCGAGTTGGGTGCGCTTGCCGTAGCCGGCCTGCGTGATCATGAGGATCGCCGCTTCGTCTCGAGCCACGTCGACACTCACCACTTCGTCACCGGCCCGCAACTTCATGCCGCGCACACCAGCTGCCGCACGACCCATGGCCCGTACCTCGGTCTCGGAGAAGCGGATCGTCATACCCGACCGAGCCACCATGAAGATGTCGTCGGTTCCCGAGGTTTCGATGACCCTCACCAACTCGTCACCGTCGCGCAGGTTGAGGGCGATGAAGCCATCACGACGTGCCTTGTCGTACTCGTTGAACGGCGTCTTCTTCACCACACCGTTACGGGTCGCGAAGAACAGATAACGCTCGGCTGCGAAGTCGCGGGTGTCGATGATCGCTTCGATCGTCTCACCGGCCTGCAGTGGCAACAGGTTCACGATCGGGACACCCTTGGCCGCTCTTTCACGTTCGGGGAGTTCGTGAGCACGCAGGCGATACACCTTGCCGCGGTTCGAGAAGAACAGCAGGTAGGCGTGAGCCGACGTGAAGATCACGTGCCGCACGATGTCGTCGGCCTTCAACTTGGCGCCGGTCACGCCCTTGCCGCCTCGGCCTTGCGTCTTGAAGTTGGACGCGTGAACAGCCTTCACGTACTGGGCTTCGGTCATGACGACCACGAGTTCGGTGTCGTCGACCAGATCTTCGACGCTCATCTCGCCGGCGTCGAGGGCAATCGGGCAGACGCGCGGTGTGGCGAACCCTTCCTTGATCGCGACCAACTCGTCTTTGATGAGGTTTCGCAACTTGACGTCGTCGGCGAGGATCGCCTGCAGATCGGCGATGCGCTGAGTGAGCTCTGCGATCTCGGCTTCGAGGTCGATCCGCGAGAGGCGAGTGAGCTGACGCAGCTGCATGTCGAGAATATCGATGGCCTGAACTTCGGTGAATTCGTAGGGCTTGGCCATCAACTGGTTCTTGGCGCTCGGAGCATCTTCGCTTTCGCGGATCAACTTGATGATCTTGTCGATGACGTTGAGGGCCTTGATGCGACCTTCGAGGAGATGGGCGCGTCGCTGAGCCTTGTCGAGGCGGAACTGAGTACGACGGGTCAGAACTTCGATCTGATGTCGCAGGTATCCGTTGATGGCGTCGGCCAGTGTGAGCTGACGCGGAACGCCGTCGACGAGGGCCACCATGTTCACGCCGAAACTGGTCTGCAACGACGTCAGCTTGTAGAGATTGTTGAGCACCACGTTGGCGTTGGCATCGCGCTTCAACGTGATTTCCAACTTCGTCTTGCCGCCGGACGAACCGTCGTTCACGTCGGCGATGCCGTCGATGTCACCGGCGTCGACGAGTTCCTGAATGCGACCCGCGATGGACGAACAACTCGTCTGGTACGGAAGCTCGGTCACCACGATCTGCATGGCACCACGCTTCGTCTCTTCGATGGTGGCGGTGGCCCGCATCTTCACACTGCCGCGACCCGTTCGGTAGGCGTCGATGATGCCGGCCCGTCCCAGAATCGAACCACCGGTCGGGAAGTCGGGACCTTTCACGAATTCCATGAGATCGTCGGACGTGGCGTCCGGTGTGAACAGAACGTGCACGCACGCGTCGATCACTTCGCCCAGGTTGTGCGGTGGAATGTTCGTGGCCATACCAACTGCGATTCCCTGGCTGCCGTTCACCAACAAGTTGGGAAAGCGCGCCGGGAGAACCGTCGGTTCTTCACGGCTGCCGTCGTAGGTAGCCACCATGTCGACGGTGTCTTCATCGATATCGGCGAGCAACTGCATGGCGAGCGGGTGCAGACGACACTCGGTGTATCGACTGGCCGCCGGACCGAAGTCGGGTGATCCGTAGTTGCCGTGGAAGTCGATGAGCGGATGTCGAAGCGAGAACGGCTGAGCCATACGCACCAATGCGTCGTAGATCGCGCTGTCACCGTGCGGGTGGTACTTGGCCATGGTGTCGCCGGACACGCGAGCCGATTTCACAAAGGGTCGATCGGGTCGGAATCCCTGCTCCTCCATGTCCCAGATGATCCGGCGGTGCACGGGCTTCAGGCCGTCACGCACATCGGGAAGAGCGCGAGCCATGATGACCGACATGGCGTAATCGAGGAACGAGCGTTCCATTTCGTCCTGCAGCGCAACGGGTTGCACGGGAACGATCGGTTCTTCGGGAGTGGCGTCGTCGGCCGGGGGCGGTGGTGTCTTCTTGGAAGCCATCAGATATCGAGGAACCTCACGTCTTTGGCGTTGGTCTGGATGAAATGCTTGCGACTCTCGACGTCGTCACCCATGAGGACGCCCATGATCTCGTCGGCCAGAGCGGCCTCTTCGACCGTCACCTGCAGAAGTGTGCGCGATCCGGCTTCCATGGTGGTGGAGCGCAACTCTTCCCAGTCCATTTCGCCGAGACCTTTCAGGCGCTGGAACTCCTTCTTGTGGTTCGGGTGTTCTTCGAGGAATCGGTTCTTGGCCAGATCGTCCTTCAGATAAATCTTCTCCTTGCCGATCTCGGTGGAATAGAGCGGCGGCTGCGCGATGTACACGTAGCCGGCTTCCACGAGTGGGCGCATCTGTCGGAAGAAGAACGTGAGTAGCAACGTCCGGATGTGGCTGCCGTCGACATCGGCGTCGGCGAGGATGATGATCTTGTGATAGCGCGACTTGGTCGCGTCGAACTCGTCGCCCACACCACCACCGATCGCCGTCACCAACGCGGTCACTTCGGCGTTCTTCAGCATCTTGTCGAGTCGCGCTCGTTCGACGTTCAGGATCTTGCCGCGGATCGGAAGGATGGCCTGTGTGCGCGGATCGCGTGCGTCGAGAGCGGTTCCACCGGCCGAGTCGCCCTCGACGATGAAGATCTCGCTCTCTTCCGGATTACCACTCGTGCAGTCCTTCAACTTGTCGGGCATGCCAGCACCACTGAGGGCTGTCTTTCGTCGCACGGCGTTACGGGCATTCTTGGCCGCGACTCGGGCCTGCGCCGCCGCTTGGGCCTTCTTCACGACCTTGTTCGCCTCGGTCGGGTTCTCATCGAGCCATTCGGTGAGTCGTTCGTTGGTGGCCTTCTGCACGAACGAGCGCATGGAGACGTTGCCCAACTTGGCCTTGGTCTGACCTTCGAACTGTGGTTCCGACAACTTGACCGACACGATGGCGGTGATGCCTTCTCGGATGTCCTCACCGAGCAGGTTGTCGTCCTTCTCCTTCAACAAGCCGCGTGATCGCGCGTACTTGTTGACCACGCTCGTGAGCGCCGTCTTGAAACCTTCGACGTGCATACCGCCTTCGGTGGTGCTGATGCCGTTCGCGTAACCGTGAATGCCTTCGTGGTATCCGGTGTTCCACTGCATGGCGATGTCGAGGGTTTGACCCTCTTCTTCGTCTTCGTAGTGAGCGACCTTGTTGAAGAGAGACTCCTTCGACTGATTGAGGTGCTTCACGAAGTCGACGATGCCGCCCTTGTATTGGAAGGTGACGTCTTGTTCCTTGCCCGGCCGCTCGTCCTTGAAGACGATCTCGAGACCGCGGTTCAAAAATGCCATCGTCTGCAGACGTTCGAGAACCGTACGGGCCACGAACTCGGTGCCCTCCGACGCGAAGATCGTGGCGTCGGGCCAGAACGTGACGCTGGTGCCAGTGGTTCGACCGCGAGCCGGCGTGGCGCCGGTCGACGCCAGCTTGCCGCTCGGCTTGCCTCCCTTGGTGAATTCCTGTTCGTAGCGCTTGCCGTCACGATCGATCTCGATCGTGAGGCGGCTCGAGAGAGCGTTCACGACCGACACGCCCACACCGTGCAGACCACCGGACACCTTGTAGCCCTCACCTCCGAACTTGCCGCCGGCGTGCAACACGGTGAGGACGACCTCGGCTGCACTCTTGCCCTTGTGCGGACCCGACGGATACGGGTCGACCGGGATTCCACGGCCGTTGTCGTCGACTCGACAGCCACCGTCGGCCAGGAGCGTGACCCCGATGCGTGTGCAAAAGCCGGCCATCGCCTCGTCGACCGAGTTGTCGACGACTTCCCAGATGAGGTGGTGGAGGCCCGCCAAACCGGTGGAGCCGATGTACATGCCCGGGCGCTTGCGCACCGGATCCAACCCCTCGAGAACCTGGATGTCTTTGGCGCCGTAATCGGCAGCGGGGGTCGCGTTCTTGGTGGTCACGGATACCTCGGGAGTGGGGATGACGGGCGGTCGGAACTGTGAGCGGCCGGGGCCGCCACGAGGCGATCGCAACGTCGAAAATTCTACCTCAAGAAAGGTCCGAAATCGTGGCAAAACACACACTCTGAGCAGGGAAAACGTACCCCTGTCGGGGGTCACGTTCGCAGGTCGAATCAGCGGCGTCGAGCGACCGTGATGTCGAGTCGTTCCACGGCCATTCCGCCCCCGGCTCGGAGGCGCTCGACGACCTCGGAATGGAGGATCTTCAACTGAGTCGCCCAGGCCGGATCGTCGACTTCCACGACCAGTACACCCTCGTCGAGTTTGAGGGGTCGGCAGTGAGCCGCCACCTGATCGCCCACCAGCTCGGCCCACCGAGAGAACACCGACACCGTGGTCGCCCGGTCACCACCTTTCAGGGACGCCAGAAGTCGGTCCATCGACTCCGACAAGGGGCGGGGTTCGGAGCTCATGCCACCACCGTGCCGGCGTCGATTCGAAGGACCCGATCCGGGTTGGCGGCATCAGGCAGCGGACTGGCCGTCGTGATGACCACCTGTCCGTCCGGAAGATGCTCGAGAAGGGCGGAACAGCGGTCCGGGTCGAGTTCGCTCAGCACGTCGTCCAGAACGAGAAGCGGGGTCATGTCGGTGGTCTCGGCCACCAGACGATGAGCGGCCAACCGCATGGCCAGAGCCAAGGAGCGCATTTCGCCCTGGCTTGCGTGCGTGCGAGCCGGCATCGAGCCGATCGACAGCTCGAGGTCGTCACGGTGTGGTCCGACCGTCGACACCCCTCGGCGAACGTCATCGGAGCGGGCGGCCGCCAAGGCCGACTTCATCCCGACTCGCCGCCACTCGGGTTCGTAGCGCAGCCCGACCGCCACTGGGTCGCCAGCGATGCGGTGATAGGCCTCCTCGACCCGAGGCTGCAACCTCCCCACCAACGTGGCCCGTACCTGGCCGACCTCGTCGGCCACCGAGGCCAATCGGTCGTCCCAGACGTCGAGCGAAAAGGCGATCTCGTCGGTCAGTCGCCCCCCGCACTGCTTCAACAAGGTGTTGCGCTGCTTCAACACTCGTTCGAGGTCGAGCCGAAGAGCGTCATGTTTGACGGCGAGTGACACCGCTGTGTCGTCGAGATATCGGCGACGCTCGGCCGGTGAACCCTTCACCAACTCCAGGTCGTCCGGCGAGAACACGGTGACTCGCATGACACCGAGAAGATCACGAGTGCGCGGAAGTCGCTGTCGATTCACCTGAGCCGTGATGCGACCCTGCCGTGGAACAGCTATCTCGACCAACACGTCGCGACCATCGGAGTGACGAATCGTCGCCCGCACGAATGCTTCGTCGGCACCGTTGCGAACGAGAACCGTCGGTGGGACGTTGCGAAAACTCTCGAGCGTGGCGAGAAAGGCCATCGCTTCGGCGACGTTCGTCTTGCCTTGGGCGTTGCGACCGATGATCGCCGTGACTCCTGGATTCAAATCGAACGAGGCTCGCTCGTAGTTGCGGAAGTCGACGAGCTCGAGTCGCTCGACGTACATCAGGAACGCAGAGGCATGAGGAGGTACGTGTAGTCGGCTTTCGCGGCGTCGCCGTCGACCACCGGGCGAATGACGGCCAGCTTGCCGGGTTCACTCGTCTGGATCGACACCGTCTCGGTGGAGCAGGCGTCGATGCCAGCTGCGAGCAATTCGTTGTTGAACGATATCTCGATCTCGTTGCCCGAAAGTTCGGCCTCGATGTTCTCGACGGCTTCCCCGCTGTCCTGGCTGATCATGCGCAACGTGACTCCGTCGGCGTCCATACGAATTCGCAGTGGTGTGCCGATCGGATCGCGGGCCACCAACTTCACACGACGAATGGCGTCGAGCAGAGAGTCGCGCCCGATGACGAGCTGATTGGGGGGACTCGGTGGAATGAGACGTTGGTAGTCGGCGAACGTGCCCGAAATGAGACGCGTGACGAGTCGCATGTTGCCCACTGAGAAGGTGGCGTCGTTCTCGGTGATGTCGATCGACACGTTCTCGGCCCCACCCAACAGTCGCTGCAGTTCTCCGAGGGCTCGCGCCGGAACCACGAAACGTGATCCGTCCGGGAGAACAGCCGCGGCGATGTCGCGAATGGCCAAGCGGTACGAGTCGGTCGCCACCAGTCGTAGAACTCCGTCGACACTGGTCACGAGCACGCCGGTGAGCACACCACGTGCGTCGTCGGTACTCGCGGCCCGCACGACCTGTTTCAGTGCCTCGGCGAGGTCGGCGGCCGAAATGCTCACTCCGCTTCCCACCGAACCGGTCCACTTCGGGAAATCACCTTCCGCTCCCACGGGAACGGTGAAGTTCACACGGCCGGCCGAGATGAGCACCTTGTCGCCCGACAGTTCGATTTCGACGGCACCCGACGGCAACGAACGAACGACCTCGCTCGCCAACTTCGCCGGAACCAACGCGACCCCGTCGGTACCTCCGGCCACGTCGACCGTCGACTCGATCGTGAGGTCGCCGTCCGTACCGGTCACGCGCAACTGAGTTCCGGCCAACACCAAGCGCAGACACGACAACGTCGGATTGGTGGCTCGTCCGGTCGCCGCCCGACTGCTGGCACCGAAGGCTTCGGCCAGGACGTCTCGTTCACAACGGAACTTCACGACTCATTCCTCCCGCTGACGAACGCACGGCGCTCCGAACCTTTCGGGCTTGTCGTCGTCATCTCATGATGTTTCGAACCAATAGCAGTAATAACACCTGTGGATTGTGGACGACGGGTGATATGTCCTGCATGACATCTGTTTCGCGCCGCGCGCCCTTGTCCACATTCGTCCACATGACGCGAGGCTGTGACCAGCGCGTCAGTGGACAACCCTCGGTTGTTCACAGCGCGACCCCCTGGTCGACCACAGCACGTCCACATGTTCGTCCCCAACTCGAGTCACCCCAGCTTCAGTGTCTTGATGAGCATCGTGACCTGGTCGTAGGTCTGCGTGCGCTCTTTCATGAGGCGCTGGATCTTCTCGACCGCATGAATGACCGTCGTGTGATCGCGGCCCCCGAACAAACGAGCGATGGCCGGATACGAAAGATCGGTGAGCTCTCGGAACACGTACATCGCCTCCTGGCGGGCGGCGACGAGTGGGCGTTGACGACTCTTGCCTTGCAAGGCCTCGACACTGAAACCCAGCAAACGGGCGATTTCGTCGAGCAATTCCTGATCGGTGCGCTGTTTCGGGACCTGGTCGGTCAGAAGGTCTTCGAGAAGCCGTTCGGCCTGAGCCACGGTGACGTCCACCTGATTAAGACTTGCGTAGGCGCTCACTCGGATGAGCGCCCCTTCGAGTTCACGGATGTTGGAGGTCACCTTGGAGGCGATGAACTCGAGGACGTCGGCCGGGAACTCGGTGCCTTCCCGTTCGGCTTTGTTCCGAAGGATGGCCAGACGGGTTTCGAGATCGGGCGGTTGGACGTCGGTGATCAGACCCCATCGGAAACGACCGATGAGTCGCTCCTCGAGATTGGGGATGGCGTCGGGCACGCGATCCGACGAGATCACGATCTGTTTGTTGGCTCCGTGCAACGAGTTGAAGGTGTGGAAGAACTCCTCCTGCAGACCTTCCTTGCCTTCCATGAACTGGATGTCGTCGATGAGGAGGACGTCGATATCGCGGTAACGGCGCTTGAAGTTGGCGATGGAGGCCGAACGGATCCCGTCGACGTATTCGTTCAGGAACGATTCGGTGGTGATGTATCGCACCTGGTAGTGGCTGTAGTTCTGAATGACGTAATGCCCGATGGCATGAAGGAGATGGGTCTTGCCGAGACCCGCCGATCCGTAGATGAAGAGTGGGTTGTAGCTACGGGCCGGTGTTTCGGCCACCCGTTGGGCGGCGGCCAGAGCAAAGCTGTTCGACGCGCCGCGGACGAAGGTCTCGAACGTGTAGCGAGGATTGAGTCCGGCGCGCTCGGCCGGACTCTCGACATTGGTCCGGGTCAGGGTGGCGACGTTCGTGGCGTTGATCGACGATGCGACCTCGGCGACTTCGGTGGGTTGGCTCGACACTTCGGCCGGCGCCACCACTTCCACCTCGAGCTGACGGGTTCCGAGACCGATCTCGACGAAGGCATCGGTCACCAAGGGCAGATATCGAGAGAGGATCTTGTCGCGCACCGTTCCACTCGGTACGGCGAGGCGCACGGTGAGATCGTCGGACGGCAAGGCGTGGACATCGTTGAACGTCGAGTACCACACCGCATCGGAGACCTGTGCTCGCAACAATTGCGAGACGGCTGTCCACATGTTCTCCTGGTTCTCCACCTGCGGTTCCCCTCTGACGTCCCCCTAGTCGTCCACAGCGGTATCCACAAGTTGTGGACGACTAATTTGCGATGATTTCTGGCCCCTGACCTGGGAGGGTCCCGAACGGTGAATGGATGTCACGATGCGGGGAAGTCAGGGAGACGCGATAGTAGCAGGCTGTGGATAGTGGACAAAAAGGGGCCACCAACGAATCGTGAGTCAAGGTTGCCCCGATTGCCCAAAGCGCCGTAGCCTGCGCCGATGCGTCGACCGCGGTCGACCGTCCGCCATCGCCCGATCGTCTGGGCGGACTCGAGGAGCCTTTCGTGAAGCGTACGTACCAACCGAACAAGAAGCGCCGGTCGATGAAGCACGGCTTTCGCGCTCGTATGTCCACCCGCGCTGGGCGCGCCGTGCTGAAGTCGCGTCGCCTCAAGGGCCGCCACCGCCTGTCGGCTTGATCGATCGCCTGCGCCTCGGACACGACTTCCGGCGCCTGCGCCAGGAGGGAACACGTGTTCGACGCGGTGTGATCTGGTGCTCCATGCTCCCCGATTCGTCGATTCCGACGCCCCGCATCGCTTTTGCCATCGGTCGTTCCGCTGGTTCGGCCGTGATGAGAAACCGGGTACGTCGTCGTCTTCGTGAGGCAGTTCGCCAGTCTGCTCTGGCTCCCGGGTTGTATCTCTTCGGTCTGACTCGAGATGCGGTGAGTGAGCCGACGTTCGCCGAGGTGACCGAGGCCGTGGCTCACTTCTCGTCTCGGGCCAGCGAGGTTGCGGCGTGAAGCGCATGCTGATCAGGCTGATCGAGGGCTATCAGCGAGGCCGTGAGGGTCGCCCCTCCCCGTGCCGTTTCTTCCCGTCGTGCTCGGAATACGCGCACGAAGCCCTCACTGTTCACGGAGCCGGCCGTGGATCGTGGCTGACCATTCGCCGGCTCGTGCGTTGCCGACCGTTCGGCCCCTCCGGTTTCGATCCGGTACCCGAACGCGAAGGGCGCGCCCACGACCACTCGTCGTGCTCCACTCCCCCCGTTGGAAGGGTTTCCTGACATGTTTCAAGCCGCCGCCTGGCTCATCAGCCAGTTCTACAGCCTGACCTCGAACTACATCTTGGCCATCTCGATCGTGGCCTTCGTGATCATGATGTTGATCTTCCCGCTCACGTTGAAGAGCACCAAGGGCATGCTCGAGATGCAGCGTGTCCAGCCGGAAATGCGCCGTATTCAGCAGCAATACCGCAACGACCGGCAGAAGATGAACGAAGAGATGATGAAGCTCTACCAGGAGCACAAGGTCAACCCCCTGGCCTCGTGTTTGCCCCTCCTGGCGCAGATGCCGATCTTCATCATCATGTTCCGAGTGCTGCACGGGCTCACGTCCCGAGGTGACGATGGCACGTTCGATCCCGACTACATCTCGAAATCGAGTGAGCTGTACAGCAGCCTCGACGACAAGACCGAGATGTTGTCGTGGGGACTCGATCTGTCGTTGCGTCCGATCGAAGTCATCCAGGACGACCCAGGCAAGGGCATCATCTACGCCTTGCTCGTGGTGGCGCTCATGGGCATGTACTACGCCCAGCAGCGCATGATTGCGTCGCGGACGGTGTCGCCCACGATGTCGGCCACCCAGGCCAAGATCATGCAGTACCTGCCGGTCGTGTTCGGCGTCTTCCAGATCTTCTTCCCGGTCGGCCTGGTGATCTACTACTTCGCTCAGACCATCGTGCGCATTGCGCAGCAGGCCTACATCACCCGACGCTTCTACAAGGGTGACGAATCACTGGGCCGTCAAGCCCAGGCAGCCAGCGCCAAAGCTCGGGAGATGAGCAAGAAAGACGGTGGCGGCGGTGGATTGTTCGGCCAGCTCAAGCAGGAGGCGGCCAAAGCCAAGCAGGAACAAGCCACGAATCGTCCGACCAGCAAGCGTGTGACACCGCCCAAGGGCGGTGCGTCATCCAAGGGTGGATCGTCGGGGACCAAGGGTCGCCCGACTCCGTCGAACCGCCCCAAGCCCGGTGGAAAGCCGCGGCATCCCAAACCCCCGCGTCCCTGACGCACGACCTCCTGAGACCGTCGGATCGACGGATGCCGGGACGTCATCACTGAACCTGACACAGAAAGAGGTTGTCCCATGCAATGGGTAGAAACCACTGGCCGAAGTATCGAAGAGGCCAAGAACACAGCTCTCGATCAGCTCGGTGTCGCCGACGCTGATGCCGAGTTTGAAATCCTGGAAGAACCAAAGGCCGGGCTCTTCGGCCGGACTCGAGGTGAGGCGCGAGTACGGGCGCGTGTTCGCCCCCGTTCTCCACGACCTAAGGTTGAACGCAGAGACCGTCGCCGTGGTGATCGTCAGCGCTCCGATGGTGAATCTCGACCCGAGGGGGGCTCACGCGAGCGCCGCCCCCGGAACCCTCAGAAATCCACGGCTGACAAGGGGAAAGACATGAGTGATGAGAGTTCCCGACCGGCTCGCCCGGCGGCTGATCCGGCCACCGTGGCGGCGGAGGCCGAAAAGTTCCTTCAGGGCCTGACCACCGCCTTTGGCGTCGCCGGTCAGACGTCTACCGTCATCGACGGAGGCGAAATCGACGTGTCCCTCGACGGCAACGACCTCGGCCTCTTGGTCGGACCTCGGGGCTCGACCCTGCAGGCCGTCCAGGACATCACCCGGGTGGTGAGCCAGCGTCGGATGGGCGACCACGACACCCGCCTGCGGGTCGATGTCGGGGGCTACCGAGCCAAGCGAAAGGAAGCTCTGAGCCGCTTCGTCAACCAGGTGGCTGATGAAGTGGTGGCCTCCGGAACCGCCCGAGCCCTCGAGCCCATGCCCTCTCCCGACCGCAAAGTGATCCACGATGCGCTGACGGGCCGTACGGATATCGCCACCCACTCGGAGGGCGAAGATCCTTACCGTCGCGTGATCATTGCGCCGGCTGAGGCCCCGTCGGCCTGAGCCGCCAACGACCGATGTCTGAGCCATCGGACGAACAACTGAGCAGTTTGCTGGATGCGCTGGTCGAGGCCCAGCGCATCGGCATGTTGGGGCCCGGATCCCTGGAGGACGCGATCCGTCGGGCATGGGCGTTCGTCGATCGTTGTCCCACCGACGCCCGGACGTTCGTCGATCTGGGAACGGGGGGAGGCCTTCCCGGGCTCGTTCTCGCGGTTGGCCGTCCTTCCTTGTCGGGACTGCTCGTCGATCGCCGGGCCAAGCGGATCGATCTCGTGACGCGCCTGATCGGACGACTTGGGATGACCGACCGTCTCCAGGCCTGGGCGGGTGATGTGGCCGACCTCCCGTCGGTGAGGGGGGAAACCTGGGATGTGGCCACGTGCCGTGGCTTCGGGTCCCCGACCTACACCGCCCGACTGGCACAACCGATCGTCCGAATCGGGGGGTTCCTTCTGGTGAGCGAGCCCCCCGACTCGACGGGGTCCCGCTGGATCGACCCCGCCATCATCGAAGCCGGATTCCAGCTGGGGGATGTCTCCGAGGGCGTCGCTCGTCTCCGGCGGACAGACTGACCACGTCTCGAGGTCTCCTTGTCATGTTCCACGTGGAACATGACAAGGGTGTGGGATCGGTGATGTTCCACGTGGAACGTCATTCACTCGATCCCTCTGATGTTCCACGTGGAACATCACCGAAGAAGCCGTCGGAATCCGAGGACGTGAACCCCACCCCTCCGGTACGATTCGCCCACGGCCTGTCGTCGGCAGGCCAGCCGCAACTCTGAGGTAAGCCTGGTTCCATGAGCGACAGTTCGACTCCCGCCCCCCACCAACGGCCTCTCCCCCGCATCATCGCCGTCGCCAATCAGAAGGGTGGGGTGGGAAAGACCACCACCTCCGTCAATCTGGGCGCATGTCTGGCCGAGCTGGGGTATCGCACTCTGATCGTTGACCTCGACCCCCAAGGCAACGCCTCATCAGGGGTGGGTGTCGATACCCGGGGTGTCGACACCTCGATGTATGACGTGATCCTCCACGACGCATCCATGGAGGACTGCATCGAGCCAGCGGCGGTGCGGAATCTGTTCGTCGCCCCCGCCAATCTTGACCTCGCCGGCGCCGAGATCGAACTCGTCCCGGCCATGGCCCGAGAAACCCGGCTCAAGAAGGCCATCGATTCGGTCCTCGACGAGTTCGATTTCGTGATCATCGACTGCCCGCCATCACTGGGCCTGTTGACCGTCAATGCTTTGGTCGCAGCGCGTGAGGTGCTCGTCCCGATCCAGTGCGAGTACTACGCCCTGGAGGGTCTGGGCCAGCTTCTCCGCAACGTCGACCTGGTCAAGCGCAATCTGAACACCGAACTCGAAGTCAGCACCATCGTGTGTGTGATGTTCGACGCGCGAGCCAAGTTGTCGACCGAGGTGGTCACCGAGGTTCGGGAGCATTTCGGGGACAAGGTCTGCCGAACGGTCATCCCGCGCAACGTGCGGTTGTCGGAGGCCCCGTCCCATCATCAACCCATCAATGTGTACGACCCGTCGTCCAAGGGCGCGGTGGCGTATCGACTCGTCGCAAAGGAGGTCGCTGGTGGCACCCCGCCGCGGAGGACTCGGTAGAGGTCTCGATTCCCTGATTCCCGGGGGAGGAGCGACCCCGCCGCCCTCTCCTGACAGTGGCCTGGTCGAGATCCCGGTTCGAGATCTGGTCCCCAACCCTCACCAGCCACGCGTTCACTTCGACGAAGATCTGTTGAGCGACCTGTCGGCCTCCATCAAGGAGATCGGCGTTCTTCAGCCCTTGTTGGTGCGCAGGTTGGCCGATGGCACGTATCAGCTCATCGCCGGTGAACGTCGGTGGAGAGCAGCACAGCGAGCTGGTCTGGCCACCGTGCCGGCAGTGGTCAAAGAGACCGACGACATGTCGTCGGTCGAGCAAGCCCTGGTCGAGAACCTGCACCGCCAGGATCTTTCACCGCTGGAAGAAGCCTCGGCCTATCAGCAACTTCTCGACGATTTCCATCTCACCCATGACGATGTGGCCAAAAGGGTCGGCAAGAGTCGCAGCGCGGTCACCAACACATTGCGTCTGCTGAATCTGCCCCCGGCGGTTCAGGCCTTGTTGGCTGACGGCCGTTTGAGCGCTGGTCACGCCAAGGCTCTCCTGGGTACTCCCGACCGAGCTTTCCAGGAGCAGCTGGCTCGTCGGGCCGCAACCGAGCATTGGTCGGTGAGGGCCGTCGAGGAGGCCATTCGTGATCGCGGTGGCGACAGTTCGGGCGAGACAGCGTCGAGTGGGGGCGCACCACGAACCGCAGGATCATCGAGTCCCCGTCAGTTACCCGCGGCAGGATTGCTCCAACTCGAAGAACTCCTCGGTGAGTACCTCGCCACTCGTGTGGCGGTGAAGATGGCCAACAAGAAGGGCCAGGTGACCATCGACTTCGCTGACCTGGATGACCTCGAGCGCATTTATCACCTCATGGTCGATGGGCCTCCGGGAGACTGATCCGTTAACCGTGTGAACCTCTGGTCGCGCGTGAGGGTTTCGCACAGGCTGTGGATAAACTTGTGTATAGAACCCAGGTTTTAGTTGTAAATTCACATCTGACCTGGTCAGGGGAAATTCAGAGGATCACAAGGGTGCTGGTCTCACCGAGACCACGCCACAACGGCCAGGTAGACCGCTTCGGCGATGCGAGCCGAACGATCGGCAACCTCGTCCGACGACCCAATGGTCACTAGAACGGCGGGCATTCTCGTCTCTCGAAGAATCGGGAGGCGCAGCCCGACGACGTCGACGCCTGGCACCACGTCTCGCAGGTGACGTTCCATCAGATGGGCAAGTGAACGACCCCCGGCCGACTCGAAAGCCGGAACGGCGTAGAAGGCGACCCGGTGATGAGGTTCGTCAGAGCTTTCGAGTCCGACGAACACCTCGGCATCGCACAGATTGGCATGGGCGGCCTGAGCGGCGGCCGTGGGTTCTTCGGTCGGAACCACCTCGGCTCCATGGGCATCGAGGGCCGCCACCAAAGGTTCGACCAGATCGTCCACGTCACCGAAACGTCCGATGGCAACCTTCATCGACGCGAGCGGCTGTCCCTGTTTCAAGGCCTCGAGGTCCCGAATGGCGGCGATTCCGGGACCGTCGCCGGTCTGGCGAGACAGAACGCGGAGGTGGTCGACCACGGGGGCGCCACAAACGCCGTCGACATCGAGTCCAGCGTTGGTCTGGAAATCGCGAACAGCCCAATCGGCGAGGGGTCCGAAGATTCCGTCGATACGACCACAGTCGAATCCGAGTCTCGACAACACCCGTTGAAGTTCGGCGACGTCGTCACCACGAAGATTCGGTGACCGCAGGGACAAGACGCGGTCACCCAGGTTCCAGGACGCCTCGACCAGCGTGTGCCAGGTGTCGTCGTCACAGACTCCCGTGGCTGGCAAACCTCGATCACTTTGGAACGACGACACCGCCTCGGCCGTCGCGCTGCAGTAGGTGGCCTTCACCACTCCACGGTCCGGGAGAAAGCCGGCCGCTCCCAGCCGGCGCTGGAGCTGCCGGACCTCCTCGCCCGTGTCGCCGGGCGAGAGGGCCATCAGCCGAGAAATTCCTCCAACTCCGAGAGGAGCTGTCCTTTGCCCTTGGCGCCGACCATCCGCTTCTTGAGCTCGCCGTCCTTGAAGACGAGGAGGGTCGGAATGCTCATCACGTTGTAGCGCATGGCGATGTCGCCGTGATCGTCGACGTTGAGTTTGGCGATGGTCACCTGACCAGCCTTCTCGGTGGCGATCTCTCCGAGGATCGGGGCGATCATCTTGCACGGTCCGCACCATTCGGCCCAGAAGTCGACGACCACCGGGGTCGATGCCGAGTTCACGGTCTCGTCGAAGGTGCTACTGGTGAGGGTCACGATGCCGTCGGCCATGGGATTCCTTTGTCCGGAGTGATCGAGAGACAGGCTACCGCGACGCACTCAGTGCTGGGATTCAAGCCAGCGTTCGGCGTCGATGGCGGCCATGCACCCCGAGCCGGCCGCCGTGATGGCCTGACGGTAGGTGTGGTCCTTCACGTCGCCGCACGCGAACACCCCGGGCATATTCGTGTAGGTGGAGTCGGGTCGAGTGATGAGGTAGCCGGTGTCTTCCATGTCGAGCACACCTTTGAAGACGTCGGTGTTGGGTCGATGGCCGATGGCGATGAACAATCCGGCCACGTCCATCGTGCTTTCTTCACCGCTGACGGTGTCTCGTAGCCGAATACCTTCGAGTTGATCGGTGCCGATCAAGCCGGTGACGGCGCTGTTCCAACGCATTTCGATCTTCGGATTGTTCAGGGCTCGATCTTGCATGATCTTGCTCGCGCGCAGGCTGTCACGGCGATGAATGAGAGTCACCTTCGATGCGAACTTGGTCAGGAACGTGGCCTCTTCGACGGCGGAATCTCCACCACCGACGACAGCGATTTCCTTACCGCGGAAGAAGAACCCGTCACATGTTGCACACGTCGACAATCCATGGCCGATGAGGCGCTCTTCTTCTTCGAGACCCAGCATGAGACTCTGGGCACCCGTCGAGACGATGACGGCATCGGCGGTGTGGACGTCGTCGAACACGTGGACCTTGAGTGGGCGCTCGCCGAACTCGACTTTGGTGGCCTTGGCCGTGAGGAACGTGGCTCCGAAACGCTCGGCTTGTTCCTTGAATCGTCCCATGAGTTCCGGACCCATGATTCCTTCGGGAAAACCAGGAAAGTTCTCGACTTCGGTCGTGAGCATCAGTTGACCACCCGGTTGATCACTCGTGCTGGAAGGTTCACCCTCGACTACGAACGGGGCCAGGTTGGCGCGAGCGGTGTAGATGGCGGCGGTGAGTCCGGCCGGACCCGAGCCGATGATGATCACACGGTGATGCTGACCCATCAGACGCTCTCTTTGCTCTGTCGCTTGATCATGAACACCGAGCCCGCCGCAACGAGCAGGCCACCGATCACGTAGTAGGCGACCCACACCGCAGTGTCGTGGTCGAGGGGTGCTTCGAGAACCGAGATCATGGCGCGCGATCCGCCGATCAGAAGCATGGCAACGATGAACGTACCGAGGAAGAAAGCCAGCAACCCGAAGACGAGACCACGGGCGATCATCACGATCGGTTTGGTGGTGCGGTCGCGGACCTTATCGACCGTCGACACGATCGTGTCGGTGAGGTCGGACGCCCAGTTCGGATCGTTGAGAGGGTTGCCAGCCATGGAGTCGAGGCTAGCGAGCACGATCGTCAAGGGACGATGCTGGCCAACTCTTCGCAATCGGACACGGCTCGCAGAATCACACCGGCTTCGGGTGAGAAGTACGCCTGCGCGTCGATTCCGGCGAAACGGATGTCGAGGTCGATTGCTCGGCGACCCCGGTCGTCGTCACAGGCGGGAGCCTCGGAGAGAAGTGGCGGCGATGAGTCGCTCCAGCTGCGAGACAAATCCGAGAGGGCGTCGAGGTCGGAGATTTCGACGGTCACCGAGGTGCTTTCGGGTGGTAGGTCGGTGAGTTCTTCCGACTCCGAAGGTTCCGACTGTGTGTCGTCGACGGCCATGGCCGACGCAGGGTCGTCCTCGGCAACACCGGGGACACTCTTCGGTGCCGATTCGACGATGATCTCATCGGTCGTCGAACGAGCGCCGTCCAGGTCGGTGATGACCATCTGACTCTCGAGGGTGACTGCGACGGGCGAATCGCCGGATCGAAAAATGTTGGCGCCGATGGCGATCACTCCGACTGACGCCGCGGCCATGGCGAGCAAAGGAGTGAGACGTCGCCGCCGAGGCAAACTCGCGATTTCGGGGGGCCGTCGTGCGGCGACGATCGCTGCGTCCGTGACGGATGATTCGAGGGTGTGTTCGGCACCCACACGAAGGAGAGAGCGTCGTTGGGTGGCAAAGGACGCCGATCGCTCCTGCACTGGCGCGCGTAGATCCGCCGGCACATCGGCGAAGTCGATCTCGCGATCGACCAGTCGACTGGCCCACCAATCGACGTCGAGTTCCGGATCGAGTTCAGGTCTGGGGTCGTTCATACGGAATCTCCGTCGATGTCACCGTGCGGTTCACTTGGACGCTCCACAGGGGTCGTTCGGTTCCCGAAGGAGTCGACGAGTCGCGCCCGGCCCCGAGCGATCCGAGAACGAACGGTTCCGATGGGGACGTCGAGAATGACAGCGATCTGTTCGTAGTCGAGATCGGCGACGTCGCGAAGAACCAGAGCGACGCGAAATTCTTCGGGCAGGGCCGCCAGGGCACGTTCCACCAATTCACGGTTCTCGAGAACGTCTCGGGCTTGATCGGCCCGAGGGTCGGCCACGTTCTCCTGCTGTCGGTCGACGTCGAGTGACGGTCGCGGTCGCCGCCGCCGCCGACGCAACTCGTCGAGGGCGGCATTGGTGGCGATTCGATAGGCCCATGTGGAGAAGGACGAACGTCCGTCGAAGGTCGCCACGTTGCGAGCGATCGACACCAGTGCATTCTGTGCGGCGTCGTCGGCATCGGATCGATGACCGAGGATTCGAAAGCAGACCGCGTGGAGACGTGGATGGTGTCGCCGGAGCAGGTCGTCGAGAGCCGATGAGTCTCCTCGTCGGATTCGTTCGAGAAGTTCGTCGTCGGTCACGGTGCGGCGGACACCGCGATTTCGGCGATTCCGCTTCGATACGGATTGGTGTCGCTGCAGCCAGGGTCACGTGACGCCTCGCGGAGATAGACCATCACGTACTGAACGGGAGACGAGGTGATCCCGGTGAGAGTCGAGCCGGCATCGGAGGAACCACGTGCGATGGGCTCACCCCACGACGACACGTCGGAGCCGACCACGTTCGCGCCGTACATGTCGGCCCTCCACGTCAATCCGGCGAAATCGACATCGACACGCGCGTAGTTGGGTTCGGCGAGTTGCACGATGAGTCCCACACCCGACTTGCTCCCGAAAGTCGGTGACTTGTAACAGAGGGTCGACCAGGACGTGCCGCGATCACCGTCAGTGGTCCAGCGCACGTCACCGTCGTTCTCGGTGCCGTCACCTTCGGGGTCGAACGTGGTCACACCAGCGATCGACGGCGGGCCGGTCGGTGCGGCCGGTGCGGTGGTGGGCGCCGGAAGCGAGGTGGAGGAATCATCGTCTCCACCGGCGATCAACCGAACACCGAGAGCAACGACCGCGAGTGCGGCGATGGCGGCTCCGACCCAGACGACGGGGGAGACGCGAACCGGACGACGTGGCGTGGGAGTCGACTCCGGTCGCTCACTCCGAGGACGCACCGGTCCGGACGGGGTGTGCCCGACGGGACGAATGACCTTGCCTGGGGTGGGCGTTCGATCTCCACTCGGATGTCCGTGCGACACCTTGTCGCCCACGCTGTCTCCGGCGTGGGCGGTGCGTAAAGCAGCGCGAGCCTCGGCACCGCTCGAGTAGCGCCGATTCGGTTCCCGTTCAATCAAGCGGTGGATGGCGGCACTCAGTTGCGACGACACGTCGGTCCGAAGGGTTCCGAGGTCGGTGGCGTCGCGTTGAAGGCGAGCGAGCGCGGTTTCGGTGTCGTTCTTGCCGACGAAAGGAACTTTGCCGGCGAGACATTCGTACAGCACGAGACCGAGGGAATACAGATCGGCCCGAAGATCGAGCTCGTCACCCTTCACTTGTTCGGGTGAGAGGTACTTGGCCGTCCCCATCATGATGTTGTCACTCGTGAGGTCTTCCCCGGTTCCGAGCGCCTTCGCAATTCCGAAATCGGTGAGCATCACCCGACCGTCCCGAGTCACGAGGACGTTGCCAGGTTTGACGTCGCGGTGAATGATTCCCTTCGCGTGAGCGGCGTCGAGAGCCGAGCAGATACCACTACCGATGTGCACGGTCAGGCGGGGAGTGAGAGTTCGACGTTCGTCCAGAAGTGTGCGCAGCGACTTACCCTCGACGAACTCCATCACCACGGCCTGACGACCGTTGTCTTCGACGGCGTCGTATACGGCGACGATGTTCTGATGGTTCAGACTTGCGGCGGCGATGGCCTCACGACGGAATCGTTCGGCGACCGTCGAATCGGCGGTGAGGTGTGCTTTCAGCAATTTCACGGCCACCGTTCTCGACAACTGCAGATCGGTCGCCTTCCAGACGTCGGCCATTCCACCGTGCGCCCATGGGCGCTCGAGCTTGTACCGACCGGCAATCACCGAGTCCGGTCGAGGGGTGTTGTCCGACGTCGACATGTTCGATCGGAAACGCTAGTTGTGCAGGACTGTCGTTCAGGGGAATTGCAGAAGAAGACGAGTTCTCACACAGTGAAGAAAGAGACACCAATGGTTCCTCGACCGGCGTGCGTTCCGATCACCGCACCGATGTCACCAACGAGAATTTCGCCGTCGTAGACGTGTCGAAGTTGCTCGACGAAAGCATCGACATCCGAACAATCGGCGTGAAGCACGCTCAGATGGGAGATTCCGGGAGATGCCGCGTTCTGGCGAACCTTGTCGACGAGAAAGGCGATGGCTTTCGACCGGGTTCGTTGTTTTCCACCTTCCTCGACCACACCGTCACGAACTTCGATGATCGGCTTGATCGACAGCACGGAGGCCAACATGGCCTTGGCACCCCCGATTCGGCCACCCTTCTTCAGGTTTTCGAGGGTGTCGAGGGCTCCCCACACCTGACAACGCCCCACCAGATCACGGGCCAAGGATTCGACATCGTCGACCGATGCGCCGTCACGTCCGGCACGAGCGCAGGCCACCACGATCGATCCGAGCCCCATCGACACGGTACGGCTGTCGACGATCCTAACCGGAAGCAGATCTCCAACGGCGGCCGCACCGAGTTCGGCACTCTGGAGGGTGGCCGAGAGGGCGCCCGACAGCCCGATGATCACCACGCCGGTGGCTCCTTCGGCCGCCAGTTCGCGGATCGTGGCCTCGAATCGGCCCGGGGCCGGTGCTGCTGTGGAGGGCAACTGATCCTCGGACGCGCAACGAGCCCAGAACTGGCTCGTGGTCAGATCTTCACGGTCGACGAGTTCGTCGTCACCGAAACGGATGTACAGGGGTACGACACGGATTCCGAGTTCGTCGACGAGTGTGTCGGGTAGGTCGCAGGCACTATCAGTGATGATTCGGACACCCGGGGCGAATGAAGTCACGACACCACAGTAGTGGGGTGACGTGGTGGGTGTCCGACCGTTCTCCCTGCTCAGGTCGGGTGATCGTGGCTCGGATGACGCGACGTGCTGGCCAGGACTTCTGCTTGTCGGCGCCGGTACTGGGCTCGCCAGTGTCGGACCCACCACGTGGCGAGGAGCAGGAGCGCGACGCCGGTGACCACCTGTCCGAGTCCGGCCAGGGCGTTCACCCGGGCGGTGAAGACGATCGGATCGGTCAGAGCCAGGCCTCCATCAGGAGTGACGACTTGAATCGTGACCGGAAAGCGGCCGTTGGAACGTGCTTCCACGTCGATCTCCACCGGGGTGAGGGATCCAGCAGCCAGGACGACGACGGGTTCCCCGTCCGGGAAGAGAAGTTTCGGGGAGGCCACTCTCAGTCGAACACTCAGATCGGTCGGACCGTCGTTGCGCAGACTGAGGCGGAGCTGACTCGATCGTCCGCCGAGCGTGAACGTGGCCGGAGCCGGAGCCACCAGCCCGTCGGCAACGGCGGCTGTGTCGGTCACGATCACGTCGATGTATCTCTGTCGAGTTGGGGAATCGAGTCGGCGGTCGGGGATGACGTCGAGAAGGCGACGCCACGTACCGGGGCGATCATCACCGTCGGGAAGCAGTGAGGTGTAGGCGGCGATCCGACTCGACGTGAGCGAGTAGGTGATGAACCGGCTTTCGTCGGCGACTTCGGACGGGTCGGGCAGGACCAAGGAAATGGGTCGGCCGTCAGCGAGTGCCACAGCCGACCGGGACAAGGCTTCGTCGAGGTCGATGAGGGTGGCCAGACGTGAGGAACCGAGGGTGTCGACCACGGCAGTCAGTAGTTCGATCGACAACATCGAACCATCGTTGGTGGCGAGGACGAGGGAGCGTCCGTTCAGCGACTCTCCGCGGTCGATGATCTCTTGGCGCAACATCTTCAGATCGGCGAGGAGGTGTTGGGCCACGAGGAACGAATCACTCGTCGGTCGCCGGGCCGCGGCCGTGAGGAGATCCGACATCTGTTGATCGGCCAACTGAGCTTCGATCGTGCCGCGACCTTCGAGCTCGAGATCGAGGAGTCGGGTCGGGTCGAGGAAACCCAGCAACTCCATGCCGGCAGCCCGTTGCGCATCAGGGAGCAGCAAGACCGAGCGGAAACCGAGATCGCGCACCAATTGAGCCTCGGCAGCCGACGGGGCCCGATCGGTGACCCATGCGGTTCGTCGAGCCGTGGTGAGAGGCAATGAATCGGACAACGAGTCCTCGCCGAGGCGAAGTTGGTCGACGAAGACCTCCGTGAAGCGGGTTCCGACGACGTCTCGTGGTTCGACATCGGCATAAGGCATCGACAGATAGGACAAAGAATCGGTGAATTGAAGTGATGAGAGGAGTTGAGCGTCCTCGGCCGATGATCGAGACAGACCTTCCAACGCCTCGGGACGAACGGTGACGGTGAGAGGAAAGCCGGGAAGAGCCTCGGCGACTGTGACCAGATCGGCGAAGGACGACCGATCGTCGTCGGTGACCACGGTCGAACCGTCGGGTTGCAGAGTCAGGGAACCGTCGATCGAACCGAAGATCGATGTGGGCAGAGGGGCGGCGGTTTCGGGTTCGGTACTCCCCTCGGGGAGACGTTCCACGAACGTGACGATTCGATCGGTGACTTCGGCGCCGACGGCCAGGGCGATCGAGATCGGATGCAGCCCCGTCGCCGACATCTGCAACTTGTCAGGTGTCGACGTTCCGATTTCGATGGGCACGACGAGTTCGACGATCCCCGATGCGTCGCGGCGTCCTTCGATGTCGACGACGAGGGTGTCGACGTTGGACGGCAGAGTGCCATCGAGCACTTCGTGCAGTTCGCGACGCGATTGGACGGGTTGGTGCGAAGTGACGAGAAGCGACGTGGGAGCGCGGTCACCGAGAGAACTCGGACCTTCGACGAACACACTCATCGAGAACGACGAACCCTCGACTCCGGCCACGTACTGATCTTGCGACACGAGGGATCCGACCCGCACGAATTCCTCGGCGGCCACCGGTGAGGCGACGAAGGTGGTTCCGAGGACCACGAGCACCAGGGGAGTGATGCGGAGTGTCTTCACGTGGTTTCCGGATCGGTTGGCCCCGAGTCGGCGCGAAGGTCGAGTTCGAACACCTGGAGGGAATCGGCAAGGAGGGTGAAGCCGAATCGCGCGTACAGATCGAGAGCGCGCTGATTCTCGAAGTCGGTGTTGACGAGAACCTCGCGAACTCCGCGACGCTGCAACCAGCGCAGGCCGTCGAGGAGAAGTGACGTCGCAATCCCCTGACTCTCGTGCTCGGGTCGCACGGCCAGACGTTGAACGAAACCTGCCGACCCGTTTCGACCCGTGATCACGTAACCCGCCGGCTCGTCAGCGGAGGTGACGGCCAGACGTAGGCGATGTTGCGGTGTTGCGTGACAGGCATCGACGATGGCCGCCGAGTCGAGTTCCCAGCCGGTTTCGAAGGCCTCGTCATCGATGCGTTCGGCGATCGACAATTGTCGTGGACCGCGAATGGCGCGTAGTTCGTGCGCGGGTGTGGTGAACTCCGTTCGGCGCGAGATCGTCGCTTTCAGCAATGCGAGCGTTTGCACTTTGTCGAAGCCGTGTTCGACGAAGGCATCGGTCGCGGATGCGGCGAGGGCACCGGTTCGAACCCGCTGATAGTTCCAACGCCGAAGGACCTGGAGCCAGTCGTCGAGAGTCGTGAACGACGGGGATTTCGTGTGGTCGGTGAGAACGATCTGCGCGACACCTGGTTGATGGGGCCAGGTTCGCAATCGGGCACGGACGCGCCCGTCGTCGAGCATGCGAGGCGGTCCATCGTCTCGACGCAGTCGGAATCCGGCCATCACACCTGCGACGGTAGCGTTTGGTTCGATGTCGATCTTGTTCGCCACGCACGAGGCGTACCTCGATCACCTGACTGGTCCTGGTCATCCCGAGAGACCCGACCGATTGAACGCCGTTCTCGCCGGCGCACGTGATGCCGAGGTGGCCGATGGGCTCGTGCCGATCGAGCCCGAAGCGGCGTCACGGGACGACCTTCTTCGCGTTCACACGTCGCGTCTCGTCGATCGATTGGAGTCGACCGTACGTTCCGGTGGGGGTCGCCTCGACCCCGACACCGTGACCTCACCGGGTTCGTGGGACGCTGCGACTCTGGCGGCAGGAGCGGGTCTCACGGCGATTCGTCATCTCGAGGCCGGACGCGGCGACGCCGCCTTCTGCGCGGTTCGGCCTCCTGGTCATCATGCGACGCGTGACGATTCGATGGGCTTCTGCTTGGTGTCGAACGTGGCAGTGGCAGCGGCGGCCCTGGCCGACCGAGGTGAGCGAGTGGTGGTGCTCGACATCGATGCTCATCACGGCAACGGGACTCAAGACGTCTTCTTCGACGACCCTCGCGTTCTGTACGCGTCCGTTCATCAGTGGCCGCTGTACCCCGGAACGGGGTGGTACGACGAGATCGGTCGTGATGCGGGACTCGGATTCACCCTCGATGTTCCGCTGCCTCGGCGCAGCACCGGTGATGTCTACCGATTCGCGATCGACGAACTGTTTCTTCCGGCGTGCGAGGTCTTCGATCCAACGTGGTTGATCATCTCGGCGGGATTCGATGCTCATCGAAGTGATCCGATCACCGACCTCTCACTGTCGTCCGGAGATTTCTTCGACATCGTCGCACGAGTGATCGGCCTCGTTCCGGTTGGTCGGCGACTCGTGATGCTCGAAGGCGGATACGACTTGGATGCACTGCGGTCGTCGACGACCGCGTGTCTCGGTGCTCTCGTCGGTCGAACGTGTCGACCCGAACCGTCGACGTCCGCCGATCCTGACTCCTCGGGCTTCGCCATGGTGCGCACGATCGCCGAATGGCGACGTGAACGCGATCTTCCGACCACCTGAACGACAGTTCGTCGTAACCTGCCGTTGTGATCCCCGAGCGCTTCGCACCCGTCCTCGCCGAGGTGGCCGATCTGGCCGCGTTGTTCCGGGCCGGTGATCGGCGCTTGTACCTCGTGGGCGGAACGGTCCGGGACCTGTTGCTCGGTATCGACACCGCTGATCTCGATTTCGATGCGACCACCGATGCCCGCCCCGACGAGATCAAGAAACTGATCGCGCCTTGGGCCGACGCCGTCTGGACACAAGGGGAGAAGTTCGGAACGATCGGAGCTCGCAAGGGTGAGCGCGTGTACGAAATCACGACCCATCGCGCCGAGGCCTATCACCCTGACACTCGAAAACCCGATGTCGAGTTCGCTGACGCCATCGAGACCGACCTGTCTCGTCGTGACTTCACCATCAATGCCATGGCTCTCGAGGTGACGTCCGACGATCCGACGCTGGTCGATCCGTTCGAGGGAGTCGCCGACCTCATGTCGCGCACCCTTCGAACTCCTCTCGATCCCGACATCAGTTTCAGTGACGATCCGCTTCGCATGATGCGTGCCGCTCGATTCGTCGCCAAGTTGAAGATGACCCCGAACCCCGAGCTGGTGGAAGCCGTTCGCCGGATGAAAGATCGACTCGACATCGTGTCGGCCGAGCGGATCCGCGACGAGCTCAACAAGCTGATCGTGGTCGATTCACCGTCAGCGGGCTTGTGGTTCCTGGTCGAGACGGGACTGGCCGATCTCTTCCTTCCCGAATTGCCTGCCATGCGACTGGAGAACGATCCGATCCACCGACACAAGGACGTGCTCACTCACACCTTGGCGGTGATCGAGAACGTGCGTCCTGATGCCCGTGACGACTTCGACTTTCGGGTCACCCGCTTGGCAGCTCTGTTCCATGACGTGGGCAAGCCCAAGACCCGCGGCTATCTCGAGGGCAAGGGAACGACTTTCCACATGCACGACGTCGTGGGCGCCAAGATCACCAAGAAGCGTCTGGTCGCTTTGCGATTCCCGAACGACGACGTCGACAAGATCACCGAGCTCGTTCGACTTCACCTGCGCTTCCACACCTATGGCATGGGTTGGACCGACTCGGCGGTTCGGCGCTATGTGACCGACGCCGGTGAACTGTTGGCGGAGTTGAACGTCTTGACACGTTGTGACTGCACGACTCGTAACGAACGAAAAGCCGCGCGCTTGTCGCGACGAATGGACGAGCTCGAAGAACGAATCGATGCTCTGGCGACTCAGGAAGAGTTGAAGGCGATTCGTCCTGAACTCGACGGCGACCAGGTGATGACTCAACTCGGTATCGGACCTTCCCGGGCCGTGGGCGATGCCCTGGCCTTCCTCCTCGAGATCAGACTCGACGAGGGTCTGGTGGGTGAGGACGAGATTCGGCGTCGATTGAACGATTGGTGGGTGGCGCGCCAGGCGGGTGTCGCACAGGGCTAACCTGCCCTCGATGTCGCGTCGTGACGAGCCGAGTCGAATGGGGCGTGAGCGCGATTCGTTCGGGGCGAGTTCGTTCCGTGGAATGTCGACCTTTCGTGGTGGTCTCGTCGACCATCGAATGGCCCGCCGGGCAACCATCAACGAAGTTCAACGGGGGCGACTGGGTCGAGAAGAGGTGTGCGATGCGCATCCGGAGCTGATGCGCGCTGCTCGCTCGGTCGGTAAGCGAACCGAGGCGATCTGTCCGATCTGTGAGGACGACAACCTGGTTCTCGTGACGTACGTGTTCGGGCCACGGTTGCCGGCGCACGGTCGACTGGCCGCCGACAACGACGAGTTGGCCGCCTTCCATCGTCGCCCCGAGGAGTACACGGCCTACGTGGTCGAAGCCTGTTGTTCCTGTCGCTGGCACTACCTCGTGCGAGCCTTGCCCATCGGTGGCCAGCGTGGTCGCCGCCAGGTGGGGTGACGATTCCGTGGCCAAAAGAGACCTCACCGGTTCGTCGGGCTTGAGTCGCCTCGGTCTGTCGAATCGATCGTCTCGCAACAATCGTTGGTTGTCGTACGACGCCAGTCGACGTCTCCAGCGGGATGCGCTCACCGGCATCGTGATGGTGCTGGTGGCGGCGATGGGCCTCTTGTTGATCGGAGCCTTCACCGATTCGTTCGCCGTTCAGTTCGTGGACGGGGTTCCGGTGGCCGACGGCAAGGACTGCCAACTTCTTCAAGTGTTCTCACCCGATGACCCGACCACCGCCATGCGGCCGATCGTCGACTGCGGAGACGAAGCGAGTATCGGATTCTCCGGAGTGATCCGACACGTCCTGGTGGCCCTCGGTGCCGTCGGAGTGTTCTTGCTCCTGAGCGCGGTCTTCTCGCTCCTGCTGTCGTCCCGTATGCCTCAAGAGACGCTGGCGGTTCCGTTCTGTGTGGCGGCCATCTTGCTCGGAGTGATCGCTCTGTGGTGGGGACTGGGTGACATGGGAGGGCCGGCGCTCGTCGTGCAGGGTGATCGCGATCAGGCAGTGACCGGTCTCTTGCGTCGGGGATGGCAGTTCTCGACCGAGCGTGGCGCGGTTTCGGCGGGGGTGGGTCTCATTGCGGCGTCGATCGTCAGACTCACTCGCCCAGTCTGACCTGCGCTTTCATTGATCGTCGAGCCTTTGCCCCAGACATCGTTGACACACCCCTCGGCCAGACTTTCGAGGTGCCGTCGTTCCCGTCTTCGTCCCACACTCCTCGTCGGGTCGACCAAGGCCGCCGGTACACTTCCCGAGTCCATACAGACCCTGCTCCGCAAGGGGCCCCGAGCCGGAACCCCGGTTCGCGACCGAAGGGAGGTTCACGCAGAACATGCGTGCCTACGAATTGATGATCATCATCGATGGAACGATCGATGATGCCGTGGCCCAGCGATGGGCCTCCGACGTCACCAAGGCCGTGAAGGCCGCCGGTGGTGATGTGCCCGGGAAACCCGATTGGTGGGGCAAGCGCCGTTTGGCCTACCCGATCAAGAAGAAGGAAGACGGCTACTACGCCGTGTTCAACCTCGTCGCCCCCGCCGGAGCCCTCGATGAGTTCGAGCGCTCGCTGCGGATCTCCGACGACATCCTGCGCCACAAGTTGTTGCGTCTCCCCGATGCCGAAGCGGCTCGGCGAGGCCTGACAGCCGCCTGAGCGCGGTCGGTCACCGTCACACCGTCAGGAGGACACCATGGCATCCAACTCCATCACAGTCGTCGGGAATCTCACCCGCGATCCCGAACTTCGCTTCACCCAATCGGGGAAGCCGACCGTCACTCTCGGTCTCGCCGTCAACCGTCGTTATCAGGTGAACGGCGAATGGCAGGAACAGACCTCGTACATGAACGTCGTGGCGTGGGATCAGTTGGCCGAGAACATCGCCGCGTCGCTCACGAAGGGCAGTCGAGTGCTCGTCACCGGCCGTCTCGACGTGCGTGAATACGAGGCTCGCGACGGCGGCAAGCGCACGGCAGTCGACATCGTGGCCGATGAGATCGGCCCGTCGTTGCGCTGGGCGACCGCCTCGGTTGAGCGCACCCCTGGTCGTGGCGACGGCGGCGGCGGATACAGCGGCGGTGGCCGCTCGTCCGGCCCGGCTCCGGCTGCCGATTCCTATCCCGACGAAGAACCGTTCTGATCTCCACTACGTACGAAGGACACTTCCCTCATGAGTAACGCCAAGAAAGCTCCCCGTCGCGGTGCCCCCAAGGACACCGGACGCAAGATCAAGAAGAAGGCCAACATTTTGTCGGCCGAGAAGATCGAGTACATCGACTACAAGGACGTCAACCTGCTGCAGCGCTTCATGTCCGATCGCTCCAAGATCCGCGGTCAGAAGCTCAACGGCAACACCGTTCAGCAGCAGCGTGAACTGGCCACCGCCATCAAGAATGCTCGTGAGATGGCTCTTTTGCCGTACACCAAGCGCGTGGCGTCGGCCGGACGTGGGCCGCGACGTGGCCCGGCCACCGAAAAGGTTAGCGATCAGGTCGCCGAGGTCGAGTTGACCGACCAGGTCGAGGCCGAGGTCGTGGAGACCGCAGCCGATGCAGAGGGTGAGGCCTGATCATGAAGGTGATTCTTCGTTCGGACATCTCCGGGCTGGGTAAGCGCGGTGACATCGTCGACGTGGCCGAAGGTCATGGCCGCAATTTCCTCCTTCCCCGTGGTTTGGCCATCAAGGCCTCCGATGGGGCGCTCAGCCAGGCGGCGGCGATGCGCCGTCGCCGTGATCTGCGTGACGCAGCCGATCGTGAATCGGCTCAGACCGTGGCCACGGTGCTCGTGAGCAAGGTCATCGAGGTGGCCGCCAAGGCGGGTCCCGAGGGTCGTCTCTATGGCTCGATTCATGCCGCCGACGTGGCGGCGGCCGTCTCGGCCCAGGCCGGAGTCGAACTTGATCGTAAGAAGATCTCGGTGCCCGACCACATCAAGACCGTGGGCGAGTACTCGGTCGGGGCACATCCGCACCCCGAGGTCGAGTTCTCCTTCACGATCAACGTCGTCGCCCAGTGACGTCGCTCGGGGTTCGTCCACAGGATCCCGGCCGTCGTCCACAGGATCCTCACAGGGATGTCCCACTAGCGATCAACAGGCTGCATCGGGGAAGGTGGGTCCTGTGACCGACACCTATCCCTCGTCTGGTTTCTCGTCCGGCCGCTCGGCCCGCGGGAATGGCGCGCGTCCGATGGCAACGGACCGCGTCCCCCCGCACAACCTGAGCGCGGAAGAGTCGTTGCTCGGCGCGTTGTTGTTGTCGCGTGAAGCGGTCAACACCGTGAGTGAACTCGGGATGCAACCCGATGTCTTCTATCGGGCCGCTCATCAGCACGTGTTCGACGCCATGCGATCGTTGCTCGCCGGTGGTCAGCCGGTCGATGCCGTCACCGTGGCCGACGAACTTCGCAAGGCCGGATTGCTCGACGAGATCGGTGGAATGGACTTCCTTCTGCGTCTGCAGAACACGACACCTGTCATCGGGAACGTGCATCGCTACGCGAAGATCGTCAACGACACGGCGGCATTGCGTCGTCTGATCGGCGTCGCGAGTGAGATCGCCGAGATCGCATATTCCGAGCCCGACGACGTGGCCAAGGCTCTCGACACAGCCGAGAGCAAAGTGTTCGAAGTCGCCGATGATCGAGTGGTCGACTCGACGGCCGAAATTCGTGACATCCTGCGCCTCACCACTGACGAACTCGAACGGCGCTACACCGAAAAGATCGGTGTGACCGGTGTGGCGACCGGATTCGTCGATCTCGACAATGTCTTGCTCGGGTTGCAGCCGTCATCGCTCGTGATCGTGGGTGCTCGCCCATCCATGGGTAAGTCGGCGTTCGCTCTCAACATCGCGACCCATGTCGCCAAGAACACTCGCAAGCCCGTGCTCGTGTTCTCTCTCGAAATGAGCCACAGCGAAATGGCTCAGCGAATCCTGTCGTCGGAAGCCCGAGTCGACACCAAGAAGCTGCGAACCGGCAACCTCACCGGAAACGAGTGGAGTGACGTCAACAACGCCGTGGGTCGTCTCGAGGTGCCGTTGTTCCTCGACGACAATCCAGCCGTGACCGTGATGGAGATCCGGGCCAAGGCCCGTCGTCTGAAGGCCCGCTATGACGACCTCGGATTGATCGTCATCGACTACCTCCAGCTCATGGGAGGAAATACGCGAGCCGAGAACCGTCAGCTCGAAGTCAGCGACATCAGCCGAAACCTGAAGGTTCTGGCACGCGAATTGAACGTACCGATCCTGGCGCTCAGCCAGCTGAGCCGTCGACTCGAGGAGCGGTCCGACAAGAGGCCTCAACTCGCCGACCTTCGTGAGTCGGGGTCACTCGAACAGGACGCCGATGTGGTGATGTTCATTCACCGCGAAGAGGTCTACAAACAGGATTCGATGGATCCTGCGTTGCGAGGGATGGCCGATCTCATCGTGGCCAAACATCGTGCCGGAGAACTTGCCAATCTCAAGTTGGTGTTCCAGGGGGAGTTCACGTTGTTCCGCAGCGCGGCCCGGGGCATCACGAGTCGTCCCGACGAGCCGGGCGAACCGCAGTAGCTCTCGGTCAGCCGGACGGAAGCAGAACCGGATCGCCTTCGGGCTGCCAGATCTTGGCGCCGAAGATCTTTTCCATTTCGGGTTGCGGGTTCATGAGCAATTCGACGGCGTGCGTCTTTTCGTCCTCGGTGAAGTCGCGCACGGTATGGCAGAACTCGACCGTGTTGCCTTCCGGATCACGGATGTAGATCGACCGGCAGAACTCGTGGTCGACCTCGAGAACCGTCTGTCCACACGAACGCCATCTCTCACGGTGACGTTCCAGATCCTCGGCGGTCGGAGCGTCGAAGGCGAGATGATTGGCCCACCACGGCAGACCAGCGCTCTTGTTGAGGTTGGTTCCGAATTCGGTACCGATCGAGTCGTCGTGTATTTCCCAGAAGGCGATCATCCCTTGCTCACCCGAGGGCGACGTTCCGGTGGAATAGAAGAAATGCTTGCTCCAACCACCCTCAGGAGTGGGCGCTGTCACCACTTTCACGAGTTCGAAGCCCATGACGCGGGTGTAGAAGTCGTAGTTGGCGGCCGTGTCGTGAATGGCGATGGCGACGTGATGGAAACCCATGCGACCAGTCTTACCCGTTGAGTCGGTGGCCGGCGACGCCGAGGGGGAGCGAAACGGGCTCGGCTGGCAGAATGGCCCCATGTTCCTCGGTGAAGACCTGCTCGCTTGGCTGGTGTTAGCCCTCGGTGGTGCACTCTTCGTGGGGAACGCTCTGGCAGTGGTGAAGCCGCCGCCGGCCACCAAAGAAGGTGATTTGGCCCGTGCTCCCCTGGCTCGCAGTGTGGTGATGGCCGTCGTCGGGCTCGTGGCGGCCGTGTGGGCGCTGGCGTCGTTGATTTCGGGTTGAGGCTCTCGTGTCGGCCGATCGTCTCCAGCGTCAACTCGATTTCTTGGTGGAAATCGACCGGCTGAAAAGCATCGATCGTCAGACCAGGATCGCCGATGGTCGTCGCGAGAACACCGCCGAGCATTCCTGGCACTTGGCGATGTACGCCCTCGTTCTCGCCGAACACAGCAACGAGGACATCGACATCCTCCACGTGCTCGCTCTGTGCTTGGTGCACGACATCGTCGAGATCGATGCCGGAGACACCTTCGCCTACGACGTCGCTGCGAACGGTGACAAGGAAGAGCGTGAGCGCAAGGCCGCCGAGCGACTGTTCGGGTTACTTCCCGCCGACCAGGCCGAATACCTGTGGCGTTTGTGGGAGGAATACGAGGCGATGGAGACGCCGGAGAGTCGCTTCGCGAATGCCGTCGACCGTATGCAGCCGGCCATGCTGAATCATGTTGCCGGAGACGCGTCCACCTGGAAGGAACACGGGGTGACGACACCGCAGGCCGTGAAGCGCCTGTCACCGATCGGTGACGGCTCGCAGATTTTGTGGGCTCACACCCAGTCGATCATCGACGAAGCACGTCGACGCGGCGACATCCGCGACGTGTGAATCAGTCGTCGATCTCTTCGACGTCGACAACGTCGTCATCGACTGCGGGTAGCTCGGGGATTCCCTGTTTGGTGCGAAGGCGCTCGATCTTCTTGACTTGAGCATTGAGCTTCTTGAACCGGGTGCCATCGACATTGATGCTCTCGAGACTCGACTCGAGTTTGCGGAACGATTTCTCGACATCGTCGACAGCAGCGGTGTACTTCTCCCATTCTTTCTGGAAGAGATTGACGAACTGCATGATTTCAGCGGCCGTCTTCTCGGTATGGAACGCATCAGCGGCCTGTCGGATCACCACGAGGAATGCGTAGAGGGTGAGTGGCGAGCACAGAACAACTTTGCGAGTCAGTGCGTAGTCGATGAGTGTGGGGTCGCTCTCATGGACGAAACCACTGATGCTCTCGTTGGGAACGAACATGAGCACGTAATCAAGAGTGTTGTCGGAGCTCTTGTCGATGTAGTCGCGTTTGGCGAGGATGTCGGCGTGGCTGCGAACCGCCTTGACGAATGCGTCTTGGGCGACACTTCTCGCTCCGTCGTTGTCGGCCTGCACGTATTCCGCGTACTTGTCGAGGGGGAACTTGACGTCCATGTAGAGAACACGATCCGGCGGGATCGAGAAGCGGTAGTCGGGGCGGCCACCGCCATCGATGATGGTCTGCTTGTCGTAGTTGATTCCCTCGACGAATCCGGCCGCGCGAAGCATGTCTTCGGCCAGTCGCTCACCCCATTGTCCGCGTGCTTGTGAATTGGACAGAACGCGATTCAGATTCTCCGTGCGTTGGGTGAGAGCGGCAACGGCTTCCCCCATTTTGTCGTACTGATTCGTGTTGCGAGAGGCGAGGTCGTGAATGGCACGATCGATTTCGATCAGACGGCTACTCACCTGGTCTTGCACTTGTTTCAGACCCTGCTCGATCAACGATGCACGGTTGCCGATCTGTTCCCCACCTTTTTGGGTCACGAGGTCGGACGCCAATTTGATGGCTTCTTCACGGTCGAGGCGAGCCCGCTCATCGAGTTGCCGGAGCGCCTGTCCGAGGGCCTCGTTCACGGTGCGGGACACGTCGGCGCTGAGGGCGGCCGGATCGACGGGGGATGAGCCGGGCTGTTCGGCGGGAGGGGTCTGTTTCGTGCGCCATTGAATGCCCACGGCCACGACGAGCAGGACGATCACGATGACGAGGAGAACGGTGTTCATGGGTTGTCAACGCTCCGAGTACGAGTGGATGTGATCACGAGAGTCCTTCGATTCCGACGAGACGTCCATCGGCCACGGTGATGAGATACGAGCCCTCGATGACCACGAAGTCGTCGGATTCGGGTATCGAGTAGGCAGCGCGTCCCTGCTCGACGAGCCGCACGAGAGTGTCGGCGGCGACCACGGCACTTCCGGGATGGGACGGATCACGAGCATCGACCCGCAGTGACACGAACAACAAGTCGTCGATGGGCGTGGCATAGGTGGGTCCGTCGGACGCATCGAATCGGATGAGGAGCGAGGTGGACGAGGCGACACCGTCGATATATCCGAGGTAGAAGCCGTCGGGGATGGTTCCTGTGACACGACCATCGTCGATCGACCCATCGGAAATCGTGCGAGGTGACGAGGGAGGCTCGGGGGTTTCGGTGGGCGTGTAGTCGTCGAGGACGAAGGCGGTGTCGTTGTGGTCGTCGTCCTCGTCGTCGGTGTCGATCGAGACGGGTGGAGCGACCGACCCGATGGTGACGGCCGGTTCGGACTCGTCGTCGGCAGGAGCGGAGACGTCGGGAACGCTCGATTCGGCGAGGGTGGTGTCCGGTGACGTGGGGGAAGAAGAATCTCCGGAGATCGAGTTCTGGGCCGAGACGACGAGAAGCGCACCGACACTTCCCATCACGGCCACGAGCAGGACGAACGGCACTTTGGAAGCTGACTTCTTGCGTCGCTTCGCACGTCGTTTCTTGCTGGCCACCTGGTCAGTTTGTCAGACGGGTGTGACGCCGGGGCGGAGTGCTCAGAGCTTCAAGAGGCGCACGTCGTCGACGCGGTGGTCGGAGTCCTTGTGCAGGATCAGTGAGGCACGATCTCGTGTGGGTTCGATGTTCTCTCTCAGGTTGAGTCCGTTGATTTCTTTCCAGATGAACCGAGCGGTGGCCACGGCTTCGTCGTGCGACAAATGGGCGTAGTGCTGGAAGAAGCTGTCGGGGTCCTGGAAGATCGACTCACGAAGTGACAAGAATCGATCGACGTACCACGACTCGATGTCGGATTCCTCAGCATCGATGTAGATCGAGAAATCGAAGTAGTCACTCACGAACTCGGTGTTCTCACCGCCGGGAGCGCCGACCTGCAGGACGTTGAGTCCCTCGAGAATCAAGATGTCGGGCTGACAGACCGTGGCCCGTTGGCCGTCGACGATGTCGTAGACCACGTGGCTGTAGACCGGCGCCGAAACTTCGGGGCGACCGCTCTTCAACTCACGCAGGAAGGTGAGAAGGGCTCGCGTGTCGTAACTCTCGGGGAAACCCTTGCGGTTCATGATGCCGCGTTCTTCGAGAATTCGGTTGGAGTGGAGGAATCCGTCGGTGGTGATGAGATCGACCTTCGGGTGGTCGGGCCAACGGGAGAGCAGAGCCTGCAAAATACGGGCGAAAGTGCTCTTGCCCACAGCCACCGAGCCGGCCACACCGATCACGTAGGGAACCTTGGGCGCCAGTTTTCCGAGGAACGTGGCCGTGACCTTGTGCAGATTCTGGGTGGCCGACACGTAGAGATTGAGTAGCCGGGTGAGAGGCAGGTAGACCGCCGTGACCTCGTCGAGGTCGATGCGTTCGTTGATGCCACGAAGTCCCTCGAGATCGTCCTCGCGAAGGGTCATGGGTGTGGCGGCTCGAAGCGATGCCCAGAGGTCGCGGTCGAAAGTGAGGTAACGCTCGGGCACGGTCACGACGCTACGGGCCAGAGGTACTCGGCGACGACCTGATCAAGAAGTAGGCGGTCGAGGGGACACGGCTCGGTCACCGGCGGTCATGACGTCGACGCCGGTGTCGGTGACGAGCACCGTGTGCTCGAACTGGGCCGTGCGCTTGCCATCGGCGGTCACGGCCGTCCAGTCGTCGTCCCACATCTTGTGCTGCCAGGTTCCGAGAGTGATCATCGGCTCGATCGTGAAGACCATCCCGGGCTTCATGATCATGTTGTTGCGGGCGTCGTAGTAGTGGAGCACCTGGATATCGGTGTGGAACTGCTCACCAATGCCATGGCCGATGAAGGCTCGCACCACTCCGAACTTGTGCTTGTGAGCGTGCTCCTCGATGGCCCGCCCGATATCAGAAAGTGGACGGTCGGGTTTGACGGCCTGAATGCCCTTCCACATGCACTCTTCAGTGACTCGCACGAGCTTGCGATTCATGTCGTCGACGTCGCCGACGAAGAAGGTGGCGTTGGTGTCGCCGTGCACCCCGTCGAGATAGCAGGTGACGTCGAGATTGATGATGTCGCCGTCCCGGAGAACGGTGGAGTCAGGGATGCCGTGACAGATCACTTCATTGACCGATGTACACACGCTCTTCGGATAACCGTGGTAGTTGAGCGGGCTCGGGTAGGCGCCGGCTTCGATAGTGAGATCGTGGACCAAGACGTCGATGTCGTTGGTGGTGATTCCCGGCTTCACGAATTCACCGGCCTGACGCAAGATGTCGGCCGCCAATGCGCAGGCAGTGCGCATTCGCTCGATGATCTCGGGTGACTTCACACGAGACTCGTTCCATCGAGGCACCTTGCCGGTCTCCGCGTAGAGAGGGCGACCAATATGAGCCGGAACGGACCGCATCGGCGCAACGATTCCGGGAACCACTCGCCCTTCCATGCCCTTGTGGCACCGCTTGTACTTGCGGCCCGAACCACACCAACACGGGTCGTTCGACTGCGGCAGAACTGCTGGCGCCGACGCCGTAGGGGGCTGTTCGTCAAGACTCACTTGACCAAATCTACAGACTGAACAAATTCGCCCACTCTGTAGCGCAAGTACCGCCTGGAGATGACTAGCGCTACAGAGTGGGCGAATTTGCACGTTTTTCCAGGGGGAAACGGGACCTGACGGAAATGCGTCGACCCGATCCGGCCCCAACCGAGACATTGTCGAGGAGGCGGATACGGCAATTCAGCCCTTCCACCATCTGGGTCGATCGACCTATCGATCGTCAAGACACCTTCGAGCATCGTGTCATCCACATCACTCGACCATGTTCGAAAAGGGGGCCTCGTGAGCCAGTTATCAATCGACACCACGTCTTCGTCGAAGCGGAGATCCACGGCGAAATTCGTCGAGCCACTTCGGCGCCGCCAGATACGGATCCCGGAGTTGGCGGTCGGACTTCTCGTCATCGCGGCGGCAGTGACCGTATCGGTCGTTCTCAACACCGACGATTCCGAAGGGACGGGTGTCCTGGCAGTTAATCGTTCGGTACCACGAGGACATGTCATCGACAGCAGCAATCTCACCGTCGTCACTCTGACCGCTGATCAGAACGTCGCCCTTCTGTCGACTCGTCTCGCCGAAGACGTCATCGGGATGCGAGCAGCAGTCGATATCGACGCAGGTACACCGCTGTCTTCGTCTCACCTCTTCGACATGGTTCCGCTTTCCTCCGCCGATGCGGTTGTCGGCATCGTGATCGACGATTCCGTGGCCCCGGCCGATCTCGTCGTCGGCGACACGGTCAGAGTGGTGTTTCTCGACTCCTCGCTGGAGCGCGGCGATGTCGTCACGACTCTTCCGACTCTCGCTGAAGTTTGGTCCGTGTCGTCACCCGATGGTTTGTCGAGCGATCGATCGATCAGTCTGCGTGTGCCTCGGCTCGTCGCCGACTCATTCGTCGGACACGATGAGATTCACTTGGTGAAGGTGGTGAGCTGAGATGGCCATCATCACGACATCGATGACAGGTGGTCTCATGGATTTGGCCACTGTGTCCCTCCACATCGCCTCGCTGTGGCCGAGACCGATCACGGTCGTCGAAGCCGATCCAGATGGAGGTCGCTTGGCCGCTCGACATGACTGGGAGGTACACCCCGGACTGGTCGATCTGGCCGCCATGATTCGTTCACCTCGAGTGGGAACGAACGCTTCGGGACTGATGATGCGCAGATACACCGACGGTGTCTCGGTGGTCGTCGCTCCTCCGGCGGTCGAACCCATCATGGCCAGCCTTCGCGTTCTCGCCCGTCATCAGGATCGAATCGACGAGATTCTCGGCACCGACGTTCTGATCGTCGCAGGGAAACTCCGCCCGGATTCGGTTGCCAATCAACTCATCTCGGTCGTGGATCGACGGATCCTCGTCACTCGAACCGATCTGGAGGACGTCGTTTCACTGGTTCATCGGGCCGACAGGATGCGCGAGCTCGGAACCTGGCACGTGCTGACTGCGGGTGGTCAGTACGGAGCGAGTGAACTCGCCCGCACGATCGATTGCCCTGTCATCGCTGATCTTTTGCCCGACAATCCTCGCGGCAGTGCTCGACTTCGTGCGGCGATACGCGAATACGCCGAGGCGATCGTCGTCGACACTCCTCGTCATGAGGCGGTGGCGTGATGTCGAAGGACGATCTCTCGACCCGGCTACGGGGTTTCGTGGCCGAAGCGCTCGTCGAGCAACGACACGAGGCCCGCAGTCGGGCTGATGGACAGCCGACCGAAGCTGATGAGGAAAGTCTGCGAGCGGTGATCTCGACCTATCTCGATCGAGACGCCACGCAGAGACTTCTCGGTGGTCAATCGACTCTGAGTCCCGATGAGGAGCTCGAGATCACTCGATCCACGATCGATCACTTCATGGGACTCGGACCCTTGCAACGACTTCTCGATGATCCAGACATCACCGACATTCATGTGCGGGGTACCGGTCCCGTCTGGGTGAAGCATCGCGATGGAAATCGCACCGAACTTCCTTCAGTGGTCGATTCCGATGACGAGTTGATTCGCCTGGTCCGAAATGCATCCTCGAGATCGTCGCGAGGAGAACGCCGGTTCGATGCATCGACCGTCGAGTGCAACCTGTGCCTCCCTGACGGGAGTCGTCTCTTCGCAGTCATGGATGTCTCGGCCAGTCCCTCGGTCGTGATCAGAAAGCATCAGTTCGCACTGTCGTCCCTCGACGAACTTCACCAGGGCGGCCTCCTGACCGACGAACTCAAGTCCTTCTTCAGAGCGGCCGTTCGTGCCCGTCGCAACATCATCGTCGCTGGTGGAACCGGATCGGGTAAGACGACTCTTCTGCGAGCTCTCATCAACGAGATTCCGCGAAACGAACGGATCGTCACGATCGAGGATGCTTACGAGTTGGGAATCGATCGATTCGCTGATCTTCATCCCGACTTCGACACACTCCAGTCACGTCCTCCGAACATCGAAGGTTGCGGCGAGATTGCGTTGGCGGATCTCACGCGAATGGCCCTACGAATGGATCCGGATCGTGTGGTGGTCGGAGAAGTACGAGGTTCCGAAGCCTTCCCGATGCTTCTCGCGATGAGCCAGGGGAACAACGGCTCCATGTGCACGATTCACGCCGACTCGACCCGTTCGGTCTTTCCGAAACTGGCCGCCTATGTGTCGATGGCCAACACCGGACTTCCGGTCGACGTGGTCAATCTGGTGATTGCCAATGCAGTGCACTTGGTCGTACACATCGAGCTAACGGGTGGTGTCCGCCGAATCTCCAGCGTCCGAGAGGTGGTGGACGCTGACGGACCCCGGATCATCTCCAATGAGATCTTCGAAGCTCGAGATGGGGGAACAGCTGAAGTCGCTTATCCGATGACGGGCGAACTGCGGGAGCTTTTGCTCGAGTTCGGATTCAATAGTTCGTCGTCCACTCGCTTGCGAGGTGTGTCGTGAGATTGGCCTTCGCGGTTCTCATCGGTCTGGTTACTGGTGTGGGTGCGCTCACGGTTGCGTCCGCACTTCGTGATTCGGTGAAGGAACGCGAGATGACCTGGCGTCGACCGAAGAGTCGATCAAGTGTTGATGATCGCGAGCTCGTCGAAGCATTGGCGATTTGGATCGAACAACTCCGCGACACAATGGCCGGTGCCCGTGGTCTCGAACAGGCCATTGCGGCGACAGCGAGCACCGCCCCTCATCTCCTTCAGAAATCGGTGACGCGTTTGGCGGATCGACTCGATCATGAACCTCTGTCGAACAGCGCCCGGACATTCGCAGAGGAAGTCGACAATTCGCTTGCCGACTTCGTGGTGGCGGTTCTCGTGACAGCTTCGCAACAGCAGGTCAGAGACGTCGGTGCGGTGCTCAGCCAGCTGGCCGACTGTTGCCGGGACGAAGTGAGGATGAGGACCCGGGTCTGGGTATCACGGGCACGAACACGTAGTGCCGTACGGATCATCGTCGGAGTACTCGTGGTCTTCGTCGCCGGACTGTTCGCCTTCAACCGCACCTACCTCGAGCCATACGGCTCACCTTCCGGGATGGTGGTTCTCGCGCTGGTGGTCATTCTCTTCGCTACCGCTTTGACGGCGATGAATCGATTGTCGAAGTTCGATGCTCCACCGAGGTTCGTCTCTCATCGAGGAGCATCATCGTGATCGCAACCGTGACGACTTCCCTCGCTCTTGCAGTCGGTGTGGGGGTCGTGTACCGATCGGTCCGACGTCCGCCTCTGGAGAGTCGGCTCTCGCGCTTCATCGACACGGAGTCCGAACCGACGCCGGTCAGTCGTCCAATGATCGATCGATTGCTGGCCTGTGACGAACGAGATCTTGCTGTCACCGGCACGAGTTCGTCGAAATACGCGACCGAGCAGATCACGTGTGCGGTCATTGCACTCGCTGTTCCGGTGGCGATGTTCGTGATCCTCGGGATGGGGGGAGTGAGTCTCCCGATTCCGATGGTCGTGATGATGAGCACCGCCTGCGGTGTACTCGGAATGCAGATCCCACGAATGACCCTGGTACAGAAGGCTCGTCGTGCTCGACACGACTTCCGAAGTTCGTTGTCGTCGTACCTCGATCTCGTCTCGATCATGTTGTCGGGCGGGGCAGGAATCGAAACCGCTCTCGTCGCGGCGTCCCGAGTCGGTGATGGCCCGACTTATCTCTTGATCAACGATGCCTTGGATGTCGCTCGATCGACACGACGCTCCCCGTGGGACGTACTGGCCGACGAAGGCCGCCGAATCGGGGTGAACGAGCTCCCTGAATTGGCTGCGACCGTGAAGTTGGGAGGCGAACAGGGAGCTCGAATGACCTCTTCGTTGGTCGCCAAGGCGGCGTCACTTCGTCAGAAGCACATGGCAGAGGTGGAAGCAGCGGCGAATTCATCGACTGAGCGAATGGGATTGCCAATGGTCCTCATGTTCGTCGCCTTCCTCATCTTGCTGGGGTATCCAGCCATGCACCTGATCAGCCAAGGATTTGGCTGATCACTCTTCGACCGCCACACAACAAGAAACAAACAACAAGAACAGGAGAAAGCAATGTCACATTTCCGTCAACTCTGGGATTACTACGCAATTCGGCTTGCCGCATCACGGGAACTCGATCGAGATCGAGGAGAGGTCAGTGCCACGACGGTGGTCATGGCCGCAGCGTTGATCGCTCTCGCCATTTCGGTGGGCGTCATCATCACGAACAAGGTTCGTGAGAAGGCCAATGATCTCGATCTCGGCTGAGCGGTCGGATCAGGATCGAGGTGAGACCACATCCGAAGTGGTGATCGTCCTTCCGGTTCTGATTCTGATCGTGATGGTGGTGCTGCAGTCAGCGCTCTTCTTCCATACGGCACATGTCGCTCGGGCGGCAGCGTCGGAGGGAGCGGTGGCTGCCGCATCCCATCGTGTAGCGGACTCAGCGACATCGATGGTCGGTTCCGAGCGGGCAGCTCTCTTCGCCATCGATGCTGGCGGACGAGTCGAGAGCTCCCCGTCGAGTTCCCTCGATGGGAACCTGGTTCGAGTGAGTGTGACGTTGAAGGTGCCGTCCATCGTGCCTTTCATGACGACGCGAGTCACTCGTGACGCGACCGAACCCAAGGAGCGAATCGTACGGGAGTCGGAGCGGTGACGGTTCGACAGGTACGAGATGAGGGGAGTGCTTCGATGGAGATGGTGCTCATCACTCCACTTCTGGTCATCTTCGTTCTTTTGATCGTCTTTGGAGGTCGCTCGGTGGAGAGTTCGAATGACGTGAAACACGCAGCAGACCAAGGAGCTCGTGCAGCATCCATGGTCGCGTCGTCTCGGATGGACGAGGTCGCACGAGCCGCCGTGGAAGCCGATTTACGGGCTCGTCGAGTTTCGTGCCCGTTCCCGAGTGTGGGCGTCGGCACGTCCCTCGAAGGTCGGACAGTGACCGTGACCGTCTCGTGTCGAGCCAGTGGAGAGGGCCTCGATCTTCTCGATGTTTCGACTCGGGTCGTGAGTGCGTCTTCAACCGAGGTCATCGACCGTTATCGGGCAGGTGACTGACGTGAAGCGGAGAGATGACAAGGGAATGGTGAGTGGGTTCGTCGTGTGCCTGGCCCTGACGTTCATGGCGATGGCGGGTCTAGCGGTGGATAGCGGACGATTGATTGCCGCTCGACTCGAGGCCGCCGACCATGCAGAAAACGCAGCGCGCCTCGGTGCTCAGGAAGTCGACCAGATACGACTTGGTCTACGAACCGTCGATTCGGCGAGAGCACGCCGGATCACCTCAGCGTATTTTTCGGATCATGGCCTCGATGGATCGGTCGTGATTGACCATCAGACGGTGGTCGTGACGATCCGTGACGAGCAAGAAACGTCGATCCTCCATCTGTTCGGCATCGACTCTCGCAACTTCTCGGTGACCCGTCGAGCAACGATCGTTGCAGGTTGATCCATGCGTTCGTCGATTCGTTGGGGGCGCTGGCTGATCGCCTGGTTGGTCGTGACCACTTCAGCAATGTTCAGTTGGTTCCTCTTTCAAAATTTGGTGGAACCGTCGGATAGGTCATGGGTGATCGGTATCAGATCCGATGTCGGGAGATGGTGGGGCGGTGATCTCGATCGATCCGCCGTCCTGCGCACGGGTTTGGTCGTGATCATGGTGCTTGCAGTTCGCTTGGGTGTGTGGCTCGTTCTGACGGCGCTGAGACAACTCACTGGACGGTCGAATCCTCGATCAACACCTCGGCTACTGGCCTTCGTCATCACGTCGGGTGTTGTCTGGGGAGCGACGGCGGGAGAGGCCGCCGCCCAGTCGCAGACGTGCCCAGAATCGTGGGGACCGAGTGAGAACGTGACCTGCTCTCCTGTTCCTGTCGTCGTATTGTCCGAATCCTCTGGTGCTGACATTGCTGGTACAGCTGTGTTGTCCGGTCTTGTCGGGGCAGGAATCGCAATGCGATGGAAGGCCCGCGAAAACGCCGAGCGGCGCCGATCGAGGGGAGATTCTGCAGTCGAAGGCACCGAGATCGACCTGTCGACCGAGTTCACCACGGCGATATCAACTGCCCAGCGGTCTTATGAGCAGATGATCGATGTCGTACGTCGCGTCATGGACGCTGAACCCGAAAATCGGATCCGCCATGTGGTCGACGAGATGAACGGGTGGATCGTTGTCGAATTCACTGATCCACCCAAGCAAGTCTCTCGATCGGAGCTCGTCCATGGTCGGGCACTTCGATTGAAGACGTCGGACGTCAGAGCGACCGGAGACGATCTCGTCGATTCACGGCTTCCTTCTCTCTTGCACGTGGGTCGCTCCTTGTCGGGTGAGGTATGGATTTCTCTGGATGAGTACTCGACGTTCGAAGTCGATTGCAGACGTGATGAGGGCGATCGGGTGTGGCGTCATCTTTGTCAGAGTGTGTTGCTCGCTCCTTCGCTCGAGTCTCGAGGAGTCGTCAGCGATCGTGACCTCGGGTCGTATCCGGATCGACGCTGTTACGTGACGAGCCAGGGTTCATCTGTCGAAGACGTGATCGATCGAGTCGGACGATCGATCGCAGTCATTCATGAGGAGAGTCAGACATCATCCCATCCGAGCATTCGTCGGGCGGCCGATGGACAGGTGAATGTCGGTCTGAAGATGTTCGATGACGAATGGCGACTCCTGCCCGTCGACGTGGCGATTCGGCCCGTCGGTTCGAATCTCGACGAAGTCACATCGATCAAGGCACTTCTCGGGGCGAATGTGGAGCCGATCGTTGTCGAACCGATCGTCGACATCCGGACGGATGTGTCATGGGAGTTCATGGCGTGTGTCCTCGGACCTCCCCGTGTGGTGGATCAGAGCTTCCAAGCCGTCCGATTCGAGCGCGGCAAGGCCGAAGAGTTGGTGATTTGGTTGGCGTTTCACCCGGAGCAGAGAAAGCGGTCCTTGGCGAGAAGTGCCTTGTGGTTGAGTCCGGTACAAGATGCGACCTTCTCGAACATTACGGCTGCGGCTCGTCGGTCCATGAATGCAGTTCGAATGCCTCCGGACGGAGATTCATGGGTCGGGATCACCATGTCGGACGATCTTCCCTTGGCCATGGGTGTGGTCACCGACGTGGACGTTCTACGTGAAGCTGTCGAACACGCGCGTTTACGTCCTGAAGAGGCAGGGATCGAGCGTCTACGTACGGCATTGGAACTCGTACGTGGTGTGCCCTTCGCTGGTTCGACGTACACGTGGTCGGATGGCATCGGCGTGTGTGGAGAGGCCGCAACTCTCGTCGTGCGTGCCGCCACGATGATGGCTGACATGTGTCAGGAGAACGGAGACATCTCCGGCGTCTACTGGGCAACCGCCAAGGGCCTTCTGGCACTTCCGGGACACGAAGAATTGGTGGCCAGGAGATTGCGAGCCCATGCGGCACAGGGCGATCACGTGTCGATGAAGGCCGAATGGGAATCGTTTCGACGGGCTCTGGCGAGCGAGTGGGGCGATGCGGAACCGTCGACGACGATGATGAATGTGTGGAGGCAGCTGACGACTGGCTGGTCAGCGCAGGAGGGCCATCAATCCAGCGAGGACACCGACTGACGTGATGGTGCTGCCGACACTCAGTCGGAGCATCTTGACACCAAGTTTCGTCTCGAGAAGATCGAATCGCTCGTCCATCAATACGAACCTCTGTTTGACGGAGTCCAGACGCGTGTTCGTCAGTTCAAATCGTTGGTTCATCAGCCTGATTTGTTCTTCGAATCGCTGATCCATGAGCCTGAATCGCTGGTCGACGTTGTCGAATCGATAATCGACACCGTCGAAGCGCTGCTCCAGCCGGCGAATGTCGTCCTTCGTCGCAATATGCGTCCAGTCGAACGGCGGTAGCGAGTCCATCAGATCCTCGGCCACCTCGTCACCGAGCTGCTCGCCAAGAGCTGCTCGCAGGCGAAATCGACGTTGTTCACGAGATGTCATTGTGGTCACTTCCGTTCACGAAGGCAAGAGCGGGCCGAAGAAGTGCTCGCAATGTGGGAAGACAGCGGTGCCGGCGGTGATCAGATCACTCGCCGGCACTCTCGCCGGTGTGCTCACTGCCGTCGAGGGGGTCGTCGTTCCAGTGGCACATCAATGGGAGAGGGGGATCTCCCTATGTGATCGTCACCGTATGACACTCGATGTCGACATGTCTGGGATCCTGATGTTCAGTGGTGTGGTACCGACATACCGAGAACCTGCAACGCCTCTCGTAACGTGGAGATTCTTTCGACCTTGATCGTTCCGTCGACGGCTTGAGTCGTGGCGGGAACCAATGCTTTGGTGAATCCGAGCCGTGAGGCTTCGGCGAGTCGCCGTGACGCGTGGGCAACTTGTCGAACCTCACCGCCGAGCCCAACTTCTCCGAAAGCAACCACGGTGGGAGGAAGAGGCTGGCCCGACAATGCCGACAGCACAGCGAGACAGAGTCCGAGATCGGTGCCCGGCTCCGACAACTTCACGCCACCCACCACCGACGCGTACACCTCGTGCTGAGAAACCGGAGCCTTGACTCGCTGACCAAGGACGGCCAACAACATGGCGAGACGACCAGGGTCGAGACCTTGTGCACTTCGCCGGACGGGAACATCGGGCTTCACCTTGTTGGTGAGCACTTGAAGTTCGACCATGAGAGGGCGTTGTCCTTCGAGTGTGGGGACGACGACACTTCCCGCCACTCCGGTCTGGCGGTCGGCGAGGAACAGCGCACTTGGATCAGGCACGCCGCGAAGACCGGCCTCGACCATCTCGAACAGGCCGAGCTCGGTGGTGGGACCGAAACGATGTTTGGAGGCCCGAAGCAGGCGAAGTGCGTGATGACGCTCACCCTCGAATTGAAGAACGGTGTCGACGACGTGTTCGAGGACTCGAGGTCCGGCTAGCCCACCTTCCTTCGTCACGTGGCCGACGAGAATGACGGGTACGTTGCGGCGCTTGGCTTCCATCACGAGCTTGTGTGCACAGCCACGCACCTGAACCACGCTCCCGGGTGACGACCCGAGTTCAGGGTCGACCAGAGTCTGAATGCTGTCGATGATGACCAATTCGGGAGAGAGTTCATCCATCGCAGCGATCACATGTGGGAGCACCGTTTCGGCAAGGAGCCAGAGTTCGGGGCGAACGGCATCGAGACGTTCGGCACGCAGTCGAACTTGTTGCGCGCTCTCCTCGGCGGAGACGTAGAGAGTTCGTCCGGGCCAGGCGGCGAGGGTTTGCAGGAGCAGAGTGCTCTTGCCAACACCGGGTTCACCGCCCACAAGGGTGACCGAACCGGGTACGAGACCGCCACCGAGCACCCGATCGAACTCGTCGACACCCGTGGATCGAGGTGCCCCGTGAGCCGCGTCGATCTCGCCGATGCGCTGCGGTGACGATGCGGGAAGCAAGGCCACGCCAGCGGCAAGAGACGAGATGTCGGCCGACGGATCTTCCACGTCTTCGACGAGGCTGTTCCAGGCGCCGCAGGCCGAACAGCGTCCGGTCCACTTGGGAAAGGACGCCCCGCACTCGGAGCAGTTGTAGACGAGTTTCAGCCGGGCCACGTCGTCACCCTAGGCATCGGGTGTGTCACGGGGTGGACGTCGACGAATAGGTGCTTGTCGTGAGACACCACGTCGGCGACGAGCGAACATCACGAGCAGGATCAGAAGTCCCATGAGTACCAGCCATACACCGAGCACGACACCGATGACGGTGCCGATCGTCTTCCACACACCTCCGTCGACCTTCGTGTCGACCGTGCCGAGAACGACGGTCTGCGACGAACCGTCGAGTGGTGCGGCCCACACGACTCCACCTTCGGCCTCGGTTCCTGTGGACTTGCGAATTTCACCGGGCAAGCGCGCGAGGACGGTGAACGACACCGACTGCATGGGATCGACCCCCAACGTGTCGATGGTCGACTGCCATGGTGCCGCTCCGATCAGCGAACTCAGTTCGGGATCGGAGAATGCCTCCACTCCTCCGATGAATTGAAGTGTCGCGTCGAAAGTGGTGGCGACGTCACGTTCTTCGACGGTGCGTCTCAGCACCGGATCGAGAAGCGGACCGTTCGGGCCATTGATCTGTTGCAGGGCACGGGTGGCTTCATCGGGTGATTCGAACTCGTAGAACAGCACGACTCTGATCCCGCCGTTGTTGATCTGAGTCGGACCCTCGATCGTCCAGCCACTCGTGAGGAGATCCTCCACTCGAAGATCGTTGATCAGACCGGGGACGGCCGACACCACCTCACTGTCGAGATCGACGGTGAGAGCGATCCGGCCAGCACCTTTGTCGTCGGCGTCGATCTGCAGCTTGATGTCGACGCGACAGGCCGTCAGAACGAGGGTCAGGGCGAGGACGAGAGCAACCCTGACGCGAACGAGCACGTCGTGAACTTACTCCGTATGGGCGATCGAAGGATCAGTCGTTGGCAGGAGTGTCGGTCTCGCCGTTTCCTTCACCGACGCCAGCCAACTCGATGGTGGACGGCGGCTGGAAACCCTCGACGGCTTTGAAGCCGAGACGCTGTTCGCCCGGACGTTCGGGATCGTCCTCGGTGTCGACGACGATGATCTCTCCGGCGCGGAACTGCTTGTAGAGAATCTTCTCGCTCAGGGCATCCTCGATGAGGCGCTGGATGGCACGACGCAGCGGTCGGGCTCCAAGAGTGGGGTCGTAACCCTTGTCGGCGAGGAACTCCTTCGCGGCCTGCGTGAGTTCGATGCCGAGACCTTGGGCCTCGAGCTGAGTCGTGAGACGCTTCAACATGAGGTCGACCATCTGCATGACCTCGTCCTTGGCCAACTCGTGGAAGACGATGACCTCGTCGATGCGGTTCAAGAACTCGGGGCGGAAGTGATTCTTCAGCGAGTCCATCACCCTGTCGCGCATGCGGGCGTAGCTCATGGCCTCATCGGCCTTGGTGAAGCCCACGTTGGCCTTGCGCAGTTCCTGGGTGCCCAGGTTCGATGTCATGATGATGATCGTGTTGCGGAAGTCGACCGAACGACCCTGGCTGTCGGTGAGACGACCCTCTTCGAGGATCTGTAGCAACGTGTTGAACACGTCGGGGTGAGCCTTTTCGATCTCGTCGAAGAGAACCACACTGAACGGCTTACGACGCACCGCCTCGGTGAGCTGTCCCCCCTCGTCGTAGCCGACGTAGCCGGGAGGCGAACCAACGAGCCGACTCACCGTGTGCCTCTCCATGTACTCCGACATGTCGAGCGTGATGAGTGACTGTTCATCACCGAACAAGAACTCGGCGAGCGTCTTGGCCAGCTCGGTCTTACCGACACCGGTGGGACCGAGGAAGATGAACGAACCACTCGGACGCTTCGGATCCTTCAGACCCGCACGTGTACGGCGGATGCTCTGTGAGACGGCCTTGATGGCATCTTCTTGGCCGATGATCCGCTTGTGGAGCTCGGACTCCATGTTGAGAAGTTTCTGCGTCTCTTCTTCGGTGAGCTTGTAGACCGGAATACCCGTCCAGATGCTCAGCACCTCGGCGATGCACTCCTCGTCGACCTCGTCGAACAGATCGACGCCCGAGGCCTTGATTTCGGCTTCCTTGTCGGCCTTTTCGGTCTGGAGTTGCTTCTCTTCGTCACGAAGACGACTGGCCTCTTCGTAATTCTGCTCTTCGACCGCGCGCTTCTTGGCTTCTTGGATCTCGGTGAGCTTGGTCTCCATCTCCTTCAGGTCGGGAGGAGTGGTCATGCGCTTGATGCGAAGACGGCTACCGGCTTCGTCGATGAGGTCGATCGCTTTGTCGGGTAGGTGACGATCGGAGATGTAACGGTCGGCCAGGTTGGCCGATGCCACGAGTGCTTGGTCAGTGATGGTCACTCGGTGATGCGACTCGTACTTGTCGCGCACACCCTTCAAGATCTCGATGGTGTGAGCAACGGTCGGCTCTTCGACCTTGACGGGCTGGAAACGACGCTCGAGAGCGGCATCTTTCTCGAGGTGCTTGCGGTACTCGTCGAGAGTGGTGGCTCCGATGGTCTGGAGTTCGCCTCGGGCGAGCATCGGCTTCAAGATGCTCGCCGCATCGATGGCACCTTCGGCAGCACCGGCCCCGACGAGGGTGTGGATCTCGTCGATGAACAGAACGATGTCGCCCCGAGTACGGATTTCTTTCAACACCTTCTTGAGGCGTTCTTCGAAGTCACCGCGGTAGCGGCTACCGGCAACGAGAGCGCCCAAGTCGAGGGTGTACAACTGCTTGTTGCGCAGAGTGTCGGGAACGTCGTTCGACACGATCTTTTGCGCCAGACCTTCGACGATGGCGGTCTTGCCAACTCCGGGCTCGCCGATGAGAACGGGGTTGTTCTTGGTGCGACGGGAGAGGATCTGCATGACCCGCTCCATTTCGCGGGCTCGGCCGATGACCGGATCGAGTTTCTTCTCACGGGCGAGCTGGGTCATGTTGCGACCGAACTGATCGAGGATCTGGCTGCCGCCCTTGTCGCCCTCTTCTTTGCCACCTCGCTCCGACGAGGCTTCGCGCCCGCCGGCCGGGGCCTCACTCTTGCCCTGGGGACCTTGATAGCCGGACAGCAACTGGATGACCTGTTGACGAACTCGACTGAGGTCGGCGCCCAACTTCACGAGTACTTGAGCGGCGACTCCTTCACCTTCGCGAATGAGGCCGAGAAGGATGTGCTCGGTTCCGATGTAGTTGTGGCCGAGCTGGAGGGCCTCGCGCAACGAGAGTTCGAGCACCTTTTTCGCGCGAGGGGTGAACGGGATGTGACCCGACGGTGACGATCCGCCCTGACCGATGATCTCTTCCACTTGAGCTCGCACGGCCTCGAGGGAGATACCCAGAGTTTCGAGCGCTTTGGCAGCGACTCCTTCGCCTTCGTGAATGAGGCCGAGAAGGATGTGCTCGGTGCCGATGTAGCTGTGGTTCAGCAGTCGCGCTTCTTCCTGGGCCAGTACGACCACTCGTCGGGCTCGGTCGGTGAAGCGTTCGAACATGCTCAGCCTTTCGTCCTGCGAGTCACTCTACAGGTGGTGTGTGGCAGGTCCGAGGCGGCGGAAAAGGTGGTGTGGACGTGTCAGACGTCTCCAAAACGGTGATGGATCTCACTCGTGCCCACCGCCGGAAACCTGCGTAGGCTGCGGGTGTGAACGGGTGCCCTCTTCTCGGACTTCCCACGTCGGAAGTCGACCGTGAACGGGTCGAGTCGGCGTTGAAGGATTCGGTCCGGACGCCTGACGCGTATCTCACCGAGATCGCATCACACCTGCTTCTCGCGGGTGGCAAACGTCTGCGCCCGATGTTCAGTGTCGTGGCGGCACAGGTGGCCGGTGGCCCTACCACTGATGCCGCTGTTCAGGGTGGGATCGCTTGTGAACTCGTGCATCTCGGCTCGCTCTACCACGACGACGTGATGGACGAGTCGCCGACCCGCCGTGGGGTCGACACGGTGAACGCCAAGTGGGGGAATCTGCAGGCCATTTTGGCCGGGGACTTCCTCCTCGCTCGGGCATCGGAAATCGCGGCATCCCTCGGAACCGAAGTGGCTGGCCTTTTGGCCCGGACCATCGGTCGGCTCTGTGAGGGTCAGATCGAAGAACTCCGCCACACCTACAACGTGGCGCGTCCGGTCGACAGTTATCTGTCGTCGATCGCCGGCAAAACGGCGTCGCTGTACGCAACCGCTGCTCGTATCGGCGGATTGGTGAGTGGATTTCCGGCGCCCGTGACCGAAGCGCTCACCGAATTCGGCGAGGCCTACGGAATGGTCTTCCAGATCGTCGACGATCTTCTCGACATCTCGTCGACCGACGAAGAACTCGGTAAACCGGCCGGACACGACATGGTGGAAGGTGTGTACACCTACCCGGTTCTTCACACCCTCATGTCGGGAGGAACTCCGGCTCGGGAACTCGCCGACCTTTTGGGTTCGCCGCTCTCGGCCGTCGAGAAGGACAAGGCAATGACGATCGTTCGCGGTAACGGCGGGATCGAGGCGGCGCGGCGCTTGGCACTCGATTACGTAGGCGTGGCTCAGGCCGCCTGCGACCGCATGCCGAACTCGGCCGCCACCGAGGCCCTGCGCGCCACACCAGCCGCCCTGTTGGCGTCGGTTTAGTCCACGGTCCGTTCGAACTGATCGAGGATCGAAGCGATCAGTTCGTCGTGAACGTTTTCGATTCGACCGGTTCCTGCGTCGCGATTCACGGCGATGACGAGGTTCCGGGACGGTGAGACGTGCACGGTCTGGCCCCACACCCCTCGTGCCACCATCTCGCCGTCTTGAATCCACCACTGTGCGCCGTAATAGTCGGCTGTCGGTGCTGGCGTTCGGGCGTACTCGACCCAGCCGTCAGGAAGTACCTGGGACTCGCCCCAGTAGCCGTCGTGCAGGAAGAGAAGTCCGAAGCGAGCGAAATCACGCGTCGTCGAATCGGCCCCCATCATCCCGATCCACTTGCCCGAGGGTTCACGTTGGAGAATCGTCGACGTGATGCCGATCGGATCGAGAAGACGTGACGACAGGTATTCGTCGACGGCGTCCGGTCCTCCGAGGATGTCACTGATGATTCCCGAGAGAATCGACGTCGTTCCCGAGCTGTATTTCCAGACCGATCCTGGACGTGCTTCGAGTGGTTTGCTCGCTGCATATTCGAGTGAGTCGTAGGCGCCGATGATCTGAATCACATCGGATGGTCGACCCTGTGGTTGATAGGTCTCGTTCCACTGGAGGCCGCTCGACATGTGAAGCAAGTTCTCGATGGTGATCGCATTCCGAGGATCGGCGGGGTCGGACCACAGGTCGACGGGTGCTGGCTGATCGAGCGCAAGAAGTCCGTCGTCGATCAGCAGTCCGATGAGTGTGCTCACGAAGGACTTGGCAACCGAGAACGAAGCCATGTTGGAGTTCTCGTCGTCGGTCGGGTGGTAGCGCTCGTAGACGATCTTGTCGTCATGAACGACGACGACACTGCGGAGACCTCGTTGACCATCGACATCGAACATGTCGTCGACGATGGAGTCGACGTAGGTCGTGTCGAATGACGTCGGTGGCTCGGCGATCTCCCAGTCACCTCCATCGAAGATCGACGTCGGTTCTGGAAGAGTCGACGTCGTGGACGTCGTCGTGCTGGCAGCGGTCGTCGTCGTACTGTTCGCGATGGTGGTCGACGAAACGGACGATTCGGTAGAGACCTCTTCGGTCGACGAGGAGCAGGAAACTGCGAGAAGTGCGACACTCAGAACGCATGTGGATCGAAGAAAATTCGCCATGAACGATCAGCGCAGAAGAAGGCGAGAGGCTGACAGACCGCTGGTCACTGCACCCTCCACCTTCGGTCCGGCGAATGCATCACCGGCCAGAACGAGCGAACACGACTCGTCGACCCACTGAGGATCGGGCCAGACCTTCATCGGTGTGGCGAATCGCCACTTCTTGAATTGTGAGACGAGTACTCCAGCAGATCCGAGATATGGCCGCGCGGCGTCGAGAAGACGCTGATGCGACACCTCATGAGGAGCATCCCAGTTCTCCAGACTCCATGAAGGGTTCGCGTGAAGAGTGATGGCCGGTACGGGTGACACGCCCTTTTGTTGATTGTCACCGATCCAGGAGAACACGTCGTCGGGGTTCTGCAGACCTCCGGGAGCCGGGACACCCGACTCGCGATCGAGAACTGCGAGGACTCCGAGAGTTCGCTCGTAGTCGGTCATCAACAGATCATTCGGTAATTCCACGTCGGTGTTGGCCACGAGAGCGAATGATTGAGGGATCGGACAGGTGAGCACCACTGCGTCGGCGTCGATCGTAGATGCATCGTCGAGAGTGATTCTCCAGCCGGAATCTTCTCGTGTCAGACCGAAGACGAGACTCGAGGTTCGTACGTCGAGACCGGTTGCCAAGTACTTGGCGAGAGATGCCATGCCTCGACGGGCGACGTAGCGCGGGTGGCCATCGTCTCCAGCGAAACCGCGACACCATTCGACGACGACATCGTCGGCGATCCATCGATCGACGAGACCCTTGAACTCGTCGCCTCGAGCGGTGAAGAACTGTGCGCCGTGATCGAAGACACCGGTTCCGGCGTCCGTTTCGATGCGTCGCGTGGCCATTCGACCACCGACACCGCGACCCTTGTCGAAGACCGTTACCTGGGAGCCTGCCGCCTGGAGTTCTCGAGCAGCCATCAGACCGGCGAGTCCGGCTCCGACGACGACGACTCGGGAAGGAGCCGTCATGAGGCGGCGCGAATGTCGACGTCGGACTCCTGGATCGACGTCTGATACGCCTTTTCGGCGCGCTTCAAGAAGTCACCGAGAACTCTGTTGAAAGTTGTCGCGTGCTCGATCATGAGACCGTGGGCCGCTCCCGACAGAACCACGAGTTCGGCCGTGGGAATGCGTTCGGCGAGTTCCTCACTGTCGCCGCGAGGCGTGAGGATGTCTTGGTTTCCGACGATGACCGACGTGGGAACCGAAATCGTCGCCAACTGTTCGGCAATGTCTTCGTCGACCGAGAGAAGCGCTTGCACTTGACCCTTGAATCCGTGTGAGGCGCGTGAGGTTCCGATGGGTCCGAGCCAACTGACCGCTGGCCACAGGCGTCGAAGCGATCGAGGCCCGATCACCCAACGTGCCGCTTCCATGGTCATGGCGTTCATACCTTCGGTGGCAGCCAGGTCGGCCCATGACGCGAGTAGATCGCGACGCCACGGATGATTGCGGCACGCCGTGCACACGAGAGAAAGCGATCGGACGCGCTCGGGGTACTTCACTCCGATGATCTGTGTGATCGCCCCGCCCATCGATGCTCCGACGACGTGGGCGGTGTCGAGACCGGCGTGATCGAGAACGGCGATCGCGTCATCGGCCATCTGCTCGAGTGAATAGGCACCGAAGGGCTTGTCGCTTCGGCCAGCTCCGCGGTTGTCGTGAGCCACCACGCGGTAACGAGTGGCGAGGTAGTAGCGCTGGAGATCCCAGAGGTGTTTGTCGGCACCCAGCCCTTGGATCATGAGGACGGGAGGAGAGGACGAGAGGCCGATCTGGTCGTAGTGCAGTCGAATGCCGTCGGAGGCCACGGCGAAGGTCACGACGCCACCTCCCACTCGCGCTTCGGAGCCACGCGAACGACGCCTTCCCATGAATAGAGCGACGAGAGGATCTCATGAGTGGTCATTTCGGGATGCCAAGCGAGCAGCTCGTCGATTCGGTTGCTCGTGGCCTGACGACCGTGGTGAAGCACCTCCATCACGTGTTCGGGAATGGGTGCACCGAACAGGTGAGCGATACGCCGTGTGATCACCCATTCGGGCCCCACGAGAGGTAACGGAACCTTGCGGCCCGTGCGTACGGTGGCGAATCCGCTGACGGAGCCGTCGGCGACCACGTTGACGGGAGTACCGGGCGTGTCGCGCGTGGCAAGCACGAACGCCTGTGCCGCGTCGTTCTCGTGCAGAAGACTGAAGAGCGGCGGTCGCAGAAGATTGAAGGGAACGAAGGGGAGTCGGAGGAGACGCCCGAGCGGGCTCGGCACGTGCGGGCCGACCACTGGCGCCAGACGCAACGACGTGACCCTGACCGAGGTGCCGTTGAAAGCCCGGTCGGCCGCGTGTTCGAGATACATGAGCATGCGTCCGTACTGCGAGGTGGGCCTCATGGCCGTGCTCTCATCGGGAAACTTCGGACGGTCGCCACTGCGCCCGTACACCTCGATTCCCGATCGGAGCACCACGTGCTGAAGTGACGAGGTTCGTTTGGCCGCCGAGAAGACCGATTCGGCCGATTGCTGAGTCAGGACTTCAGCATTCCGGGGATTGGCTCGGGCATCGGGTTCCCAGACGCCGAGGTGCACGATGGTGTGAGGGTCGACAGCGCGTATCAGAGATGCCGTCCCGATGACGTCACCGGGATCGAGACGATGGAATTCGGCACGATCGAGTCGGCGTCGAGGCGGATCGGTGTCGAGGCCGACGACGGAGTCGACCCAGGGCTGTCGTTCGAGTTCTCGGGCGACGAGCGATCCGAGCTGACTTCCCATCCCGGTGATCAGGATGCGTCGGCCGCGTGAGGTCGCCACGAGTTCACCCTAGCCACAGGGCTAGCGGAGTTCGTGTGCTCTCAAGATGAGTGATCGAGCAGCCGGGTCGAGTTGATGACCGGCGAGCTTTTCCGCGACCAGGATCGCCTCGGTGGGTTCCTCCACCAGTCCGGCCCACCTGATGAAGGCTCCCATTGCACCCATGATGCGATCGCCGACTTCGTCGCCGTGAACGATCACCTTGGTTTTCTTGCCGAGCAACCCCTTCAACTCGTTGAAGAGGCCCTTGGCCCAGTCGTCGACATTGTCGGACGAGTACGGGTGATGAAGGTACGTCACGCCCATTTCGTCGTAGTTGTGGAGATTGTGAGGGGCCGAGATGATCGACACCAGGCAGCCGAATCCGTTTTCACGGATCCAGATGATCTCCTCTTGTCGGCGAACCCGTCGATGATTGTCGCCGTATCCACCAGGACGTTCGCACACGGCAAGACGGTCCTTCAGGATCCACGTGAAATGACGAGGTGTGATCCCCAGGGCCCACTTTCCTCGTAATTTCGGCGGCACGTCGGAGAAATCTAGTCGTGTGCGACGGGCTCGTTTCGAAAAAGGCGCTGATTCTTTCTCTGGACACGATTCCCACCCGGAATTTCGCAGGCGACCGCCTCACCCCGCGCCACGGCGAGTACACGCTCGACCGTCGCAGCATCGGGCGGATGATCGGAGGTGAGCCACGTTCTGATCGCGCGTCGGGCCACGGGCAATGGCGCAGCCGAGATCGCGCGGGCATCGGTCGGATCGAGCGCAGCGGCGAGGGAGTCGAGCAAGGCATTGTCATCGGCGATGAGGTCGGCTTGGCGGCAGAGGATCTCGACGACGTCACGGCCGGCGACATCGATCAGAAGTGGCAGGACCTGATGACGAACTCGATTGCGAAGGAGGCCAATGTCGGCGTTGGACGGATCCTCGAAAGGTGTCCAGCCGAGTTCGTCACAAACTGCTCGTGTCTCGTGTCGTCGAATGTGAAGGAGTGGATGAAGCACTCGACCCGACGGTCCACCGGTCAGATTCATGCCGACGAGACCGCTCGTGCCCGCACCCCGCACGAGGTTGATGATGACGGTTTCGGCCCGATCATCTGCAGTGTGACCGGTCAGAACGTCGGCGGGAAGAGTCGCATATCGAGCTTCGCGGGCGCGGGCCTCGACGTTCGGTCCGGGATCGACCGAGACCCGTCGCGCTTCGAACGACGCACCGACACTTCGAGCGCACTTGGCCACCAGATCGGCCTCGTGCTCCGACCCGGGTCGAAGACCGTGATCGACGTGAATTGCCGTGACCTCGAGTCCGTGAGCGACCGCCAGAGCCAAGAGAGCGAGGGAATCGGCACCGCCCGACACGGCACACGACACACGAGAACCTCGAGTCGGAAAGTGACAGCGGCCGAGAATCGACCGGAAGGCATCGGAGCGCACGATCATGGGCGCCCCTGTGGCGCGTCAGCCCTCGGAGTGCCCGCGCTGTTGGCGCTTACCGGGGAAACGAGTGGCCGAGACCTGCTTCAGATATCCGGCACCCATGGCGACCACGGTGAGAACACCGACGACCGAGAGAACGACGCCGATCCACCAGTGCCAAACGTATGCAGCGAACATGGTTGAGATGGTAGCGACCATCAGCCGTCGATGTCCATGTCGTCGGGATTCAGGTCGAGGCAGTCGAGAAGTCGTTGACGGAGCGACTCGGGAAGAGGTTCCTCGGCGGCGCGGGCACGAATCCGAGCCTTCAACGTGTATTCGAACTGAACGCGGTCCTGACAGTCGGGACAATCGTCGAGATGAGTCGTGATCTGGACTCGAAGGCTCTCTTCCAAGACGTCGTCGAGGTACGAATAGAGCTCGCGGAGAGTGTCGCGACAATCAGCCATCGATCAATCCTCGGTTCTCGGCGAAACCGACGAGTGCCTTCTGCAAGGCCTTGCGACCCCGGTGCAGTCGACTCATGACGGTTCCCAAAGGGATGTCGAGCATGTCGGCGATTTCCTGGTACGAGAAATCCTGGACGTCGGCCAAGAGGACGGGAAGCAAGAAGTTCTCGGGCAGGTCTTCGAGTGCGGCCTTGACTTCGTCGTCGGTGAACAGATCGATGACCTCTTCTTCCGCACTTCGACCCTCGAGTCGGCCAGCGAGGGCCGGAGCCTTCTTGTAAAGGTAGAACTCGTCGAGATCACCGAGATCGGACTCCTGAGGACGCGCCTTTTTGGCGTTGTAGCGGTTGATGAACGTATTGGTCAGGATGCGGAACAGCCAGGCCCGCAGATTTGTTCCCGTTTCGAAGGATTCGTAGGACCGGTAAGCCTTTAACATGGTCTCCTGGACCAGGTCTTCGGCATCGGCCCGATTTCGGGTCATGCGCAGAGCCGAGCCGAAGAGTTGGGGGGCGAAAGGCATCGCGTCGTCGGCGAAACGGCGTCGATCAGCCATGAGAACGCTGGTCAGGCCTTGGTGCGGTGGGTGGCCACGAAGTCATCGAGGGCCGTGACGAAGCGTTCGAGGTAGGCGGCCAGCTGCTGGCGTTCCTTACCGTCGTAGGCCTCCATGATGGCGCGCAGGGCGTCGAGACGTCGGGCGTGAGCCTCGCTGTAGCGAGCTCGTCCGTCATCGGTGACCGACACCATGACGACCCGCTTGTCCTTCGGGTTGGCACAACGACTGGCGAGACCGATTCGCTCGAGTCGCTGAACGGCGCGGGTCGCCGTCGACGGGTCGACTCTAAGAGCCTCGGCGAGATCACCCATTCGCCACGCCTCTTGCTGAACGAGAACGTCGAGGGTGTCCATCTGGCCACTCTCCAAGGCGTCGTCCCCGGTTCCGAAGAAATATTCGACGAGTGCACTCATCGATGCACCTCGACGGATGTCTCGCCACGCGCGACCCACACGTTGCGCAACTTCGCGCTGGGCGGGATCGTCGAAGTCGACCGGCGTGGGGCGGGGGGTCGCCATGGCTTTTGTAGGGTACAAGCGGTGGAGCCACCGATACATGCTCTGGGCGTCATTGCCACCCAGTCGGTGATGATCACACCGTCGCTTCGTCACGTCGAGATGTTCACGATGCGAGGCATGGTGTCGTTGATGTGGCACCAAGTACCAGCAGGTCAGGCGGTTCGACCAGCGGCGATCGTGGCCTGCGGTGGAGCGATGGGAGGTCTCCTCGGCCCAGCCGAAGGTCTCTACCAAGAACTCGGAGAAACATGGGCGAATCGAGGTGTTCCGGTGGTTCGCGTGTCGTATCGCCGACCGAACGATCTCGACGCATGTTGTCTCGACGTAGCAGCAGCAGTACAGCTGGTGGCCGACTCCGGAGCGCAGCGCGTCGTGGTGATGGGACATTCCTTCGGAGGTGCGGTGGCCGTGCGTGTCGGAGTGGTGATGGACGAGGTGGCCGGTGTGGTCACATTCGCGACGCAATCCGCAGGTTGTGAGGTGGCACCCGGATTGCGCGGCAAACCACTTCTGCTCTTTCATGGTGATGCCGACGAGATCTTGCCGATCGAGTCGAGTCATGTCGTCGCGGCAATGGCGGGAGTCGGAGAAGTGGTCGTGTGTGAAGGTGACGGTCATCTGCTCGCGAACAGTTCGACTCTGCTGAAGACACGACTCGACGATTGGATTCACGACGTCATTGATTCGTGAACTTTTTGTCAGACCCGGCGTCTCGCAGATGTGCTGACAACTACGGTCGAGTTCGTCGACCATCCCCTTTGGTCGACATGAGGGAGGAACCATGCGCAAGAAGACGTCACGTCTCGCGGCCATCGTCCTCGTCACGGCAATGGGCGGTGCGCTCGTTGCGTGTGGTGGAGATGACTCGGGGTCGAGTGAGACGACTACGGCAATGTCGAACGAGTCGACCAGCTCCGAGAGCTCTGGTTCGAGTTTCTCGATGGCGAATTTCGATTCGTGGGAGTCACTCGGCCAGGGCGAGAGCCCGATCATCGATTGCCGACCCGAATCCGGACCGTTGAAGGCGGCTTGGGTGTACGTCGGTCCGATCAACGATGGTGGCTGGACGACGGCTCACAACAAGGGTCGTGAAGCGGTGCAGGCCGAGTTCGGTGATGCCATCGTGACCACCTACAAGGAAAACGTGCCCGAGGGTCCGCAGGTCGCGCAGGTGATCGAGGATCTGATCGCTGATGGCAACACTCTGATCTTCGGAACCTCGTTCGGATTCCAAGACGCCTTCGTCGAGGCGGCGTCCAACCATCCTGACGTCTGCTTCGAGTTCGCCACCGGATACATCCCTGGTCCGAACCTTTCGCAGTTCACGGGTGCGGCCGAGGACGCTGCGTGGTTGACGGGAATGGCCGCTGGTGCGGCATCGAAGACCGGCCAGCTCGGACTTCTGGCTTCGTTCCCGATTCCTGAAGTTCTGCGAGGCATCAACGCATGGACGATCGGTGCTCGTGAGACCTACCCAGGTGCCGAGGTTCAGTTGATCTGGACGAACACCTGGTTCGATCCAGCACTCGAGCGCAAGACAGCTGAGATCTTGATCGCCGAAGGTGCCGATGTGGTCGGTGTGGTGGCTCAGGATTCACCTGCGTCTGGTGAAGCAGCCAATGAAGCCGGCATTCCGTGGTCGGGTTACGACTCCGACCAGAGCGAGAACTTCCCTGACGTGTGGTTGAGTGCTGCGACCTACGACTGGAGTGTGTACGAGATTCCTCGTGTACGCGCCGTCCTGGAAGGCAACTGGATCGCCGGCAACTACTACGGCGACATGGCCGACGGACACATCGTTCTTGCACCACTCGGACCGATCGTGTCCGACGAGACTCGTGCGCTCATCGCTGAGAAGACCGAGATCGTCAAGGGACAGTCGGGTGTGATGTTCACTGGTCCGCTGTCGGACAACAAGGGCAACCAGATTCTGGCCGACGGTGTTGCGGCGACCTTTGCCGAACTGATGTCGATGAATTACCTCGTCGAAGGCATCAAGGGCGAGATCCCGTCGAGCTGATCGGT
>JAQCIK010000039.1:0-13218 GCA_027592035.1 Actinomycetota bacterium
CCCAACGATGCTCCTCCCCGAGAACCTGACCGGGAAATCCCCGCGAACAACTGAGTGCTGGCTGCGCAAGACTAGGCGAAGGGTCGCTCGGTGACGCAGCGAAAATTCAGCAAATGTGGCGCGTTCGGACGGACTTGAACCGCCAACCCTCTGATCCGAAGTCAGATGCTCTATCCATTGCGCTACGGACGCCGCATCGGTCAGGTTAGCGACCCGTCAGGAGTCGAGCTGTGGTCCGACCATGTCGCGAAGGAGCTTCTTGTCGACTTTCCAGTCGACTGGAACCCGCACGGTCTTCTTGTTCACTTCGTATCCCTCGAGTCGATGGCTCAGGCTCTTGAGTACCGATGTGTCCCACGGGGACAACAAGATGTGGTTCGTGGCGGCCATGGCCCCGAAAACGTATCGCTTTCCGACTTTCAACATCGGCTGGTTCCAGGCGATCACCAACTCTAGGTCGGGGAAGTCCTTGTGCAGTGACGCAAAGACGGCTCGCATCGTGCGAGCCTTCACGGCGTCGAGAGTGGCGAAATAGGCCTCAGGATCGGCGAACTTGCGAGTGGTGGTCGACCCGCGTGAGTACATCACGAGAGCGTTGGTATGGGCACGGGTGAATCCGTGCTCACCCATCAACAACGCCATCTGTTCGTCGTACTTGCGCCCGGCGACCGTCTTCATGAGGCGATGCCAGTGCGACATGGGTTTGCCGTACTTCTTCTCGATCGTCGGGAAATGGGACTCTCGGCTCGGGTCACGTTCGGGCATCGGGCGAGCCTAGAGGCACGCGGATGTCTCGCAGAGCGGTCGTCTCGGTGTGTACGTTTCCGTCATGGAGCCCGAGCGAAGGAACTGCAGATGACCAGCCCCCACCAATTGTGGCTTGGTTCGTGGAAACTCATCGAACAGCGAGGATTCCACGAGTGGCTGACCCATCGAGGGGCAACTCCCGACGACGCGACTACCAATATTGATGCTCTCGTGAATCACACTGTCCTGCAGATCGAGAGCGATGGCGCGAGTGTCACCTTCGTGTGGTCGACCAAGGTTCGCGGAAAATTACGCCGTACGCGAACAGAAGTGCGTTATTCGCTCGACGGAGTCACACCGACGGTTGTCGACGGCCCGAGCGGCCCGGTGTCGTTCACTGCTCACGTCGACAATGACGAGCTCGTCCTTATTGGAGGTCCGATCGGGTCACCTTCTGAGACGCATCGCCGTCGCGTGGTCGATCGCCGGCTGGTGCAGATCATGAGTGTCGAAGGTGCGGAGGACGATGCCGGTTCGCGGTGCGAACTGATGTGGCAACGTTCCTGATGACACAGGGTCGGCTACATAAGAAAAGACCAGCGTCTCCCGTGGGAAACCGCTGGTCATCTCGCGCGCTCGAAGGGACTCGAACCCCTAACCTTTTGATCCGTAGTCAAATGCTCTATCCATTGAGCTACGAGCGCTGGTGAACCCGAGTTTAGGGGTCGAAATCCCAGGTCACACCCACGTCTAGTGAAGTTGCTGGAGTGGTCGTTCGTCGGTCAGGTCGGCGGACACCAGGTCGAGGTGCACCACGGGCGCCAACTGCCCGAACGTTGCCAGGTGACCAGCCCCATACGGGCGTTCACTTCCGGATCGAGCAGTTGGGTCGGGTCGGTCACGCCATAGTTGGCGAGCCAGCGCTTGTGAGCGCTCCAGTTGATCTGGAAGAGACCAAGGCAGCACCAGTTACGCGCCACGGGGTTGAACCGACTCTCTCGTTGCACGACGAACAGAGCGTCGTTCTCGAGATGATCGGGCCATATGTCGCGAACGATCTGTTCGACTTCGGCTCGGCTGTACGTGCGCGTCGGGTCGTAAGGAATCTGGCGCATGTCGGTCGACGATGAACCGGAGGATCCTGATGATCCCGATGATTGCGGTGGACGCGTGGTCGTCGTGGTGGTTGTCGGTCGGCGCGCTCCTTCCGGCAGGCAGATCGTCTGGCCAACCTTCAGTGGAGACGAGGTCGTCTTTCCGTTGACAACGGCGAGTGGACCTGGTTTCACACCAGCCCGTTCGGCGATCCCGTACCACGAGTCACCGGGCTGCACGACGTAGTCGAGGCCACAGCGAGGAGCCGACGACGTCGGGCGAGTGGTGTCGGGCAGTCGCTCGGTCGAGTCCGGCGGGGCAACCACCACACCGGCCGGAAGACAGAGCTCGTCGCCCGGCGAGAGCGGAGCCTGCACCGTGACGCCGTTCGAACCGGCGATCAGTCCGGGCGCCACGCCAGCGCGTGAACCGATGGCGAACCACGAGTCACCGGGCAACACCACATAGGTCGACGCGCAGGTTCGACTGGCTGCGGTCACCGTCGGCGTCTCGGCGGGTGCGACCGTCGGTGCGAGCTCGGCTGTTGTCGGCAGTGACGGGTCGACCTCGGCCGAATCTGCGTCGCCGCCCGAGGAATATCCGTCGATCTGTATGAGGGCGGCCGCACCGGGCGTGGGGGAGGACGACACTCCACCGCCGTCGCCACGTAGAGCGAGGGCCACCGGAGCGATCAGAGCCCCCAAGAGGGCGATGGCCACCAGACGACGTTTGAAGTAGTCGGGTCGAGGCGCGAGCGGATCTCGCCGGGGCTTCGGACGTCGCCAGCCCGGCTGACTCGGGTCGAGGGGACCCGGATGAGAGGACTGTTGGTAGGTACTCATTCCCCGCTCCATGGCATCGGCCGACGATCAGTGTGGTCGGATTGTCATGAAATCGCAACAAAGCGTTGGCTGAGCAGGAGCAACTCTGGCGGAGAGGGTGGGATTTGAACCCACGGACCCCTTTTCGGAGGTCAACGTCTTAGCAGGACGTCCCGTTCAACCAGGCTCCGGCACCTCTCCCTGGCCCGCTGGAGTGTATCGGCGGTGCTGCTCGAGACATCAAGGTGGGAGCTCTCCCGAATTGCCGTGTCACACCCCCTGGCTATGTTGATCGCACGACTTCCCGTCGGTTTCGATGCTCACTTTCGGGTGGGTGTCCTTAACAAGTTTTGTTGAAGGGAGGTTGGTGTGCTTTCACGGTTAGTGCCCTCGGTGTCGTCGTTGACTGCGGATGAGGTTCGTTCTCGTTTGGCGGTGATTCGGGTGGAGCGTGCCCGGTTGGATGCTGAGGAAGCGTCGCTGGTGGGTCGGTTGTCCGAGTTGTCGTGTGAACGGTCGTCCTCGGTGGTTCCCGAGTTCGAGATGACGCAGTATGCGGGTTTGCGAAGTCGGGAAGCGTCGCGGGTGGTGCAACGTTCCGCGATGTTGGAATCACTGCCCGAGTTCGGCTCCGCGTTGGCGTCTGGGTCGATCGTGGCGGGTCATGTCGATGTGGTGGCCGACAGTCTGAAGAAAGTGTCCGATGAGGATCGCGGACGGGTGTTGGCCCAGGCTGATGGTTTGTTGCGGTCGGCTCGCCGCTTGTCGGTCGATCAGTTCGCGAAACACATGCGTTCCGAGGTGGCCCGCTTGTCGGCTGATCGGGGGTTGGGTGTGTTCGAACGGCAACGCCGAGCGACGTTCCTCAAGTTCTGGAACGATGTCGACGGGATGGTGCATCTGCGGGGTGCGTTCGACCCTGAACGTGGTTCGGTGTTGTTGTCCCGGCTCGAACAGCGAGTCGAAGCGATGTTCCATTCGGGTGATGTCGAGGTTCCGGTCGAGGTGGGTCCGGGTGTGGAGCCCAATGATCATCGTCGGGCGTTGGCGCTGGCCGCCAGCGTCAACGGCACGTCGGGCTCGAATGGTGACACGGTGGCGAGTCCGGTGCGGGCTGAGATCGTGGTGCATCTCCCGCTCGAACAACTGACTGGGAGTGCCCGTGAAGCCGGTGTGATCACCACACAGCATGGTGTGGAGTTGCCGGTGGCAACGGTGCGCCGGTTGGCGTGTGACGGCGACATCATCCCGGTGGTGTTGAACGGTGACAGTGTCCCGTTGGATGTCGGGCGGGCGAAACGGTTGGCGACGGTTCATCAACGTCGAGCGTTGGGCGCGGTGTATGAGTCGTGTGCGATCCCGGAATGTCAGGTGAAGTTCGCTCACTGCGAACCGCATCACATCGAGTATTGGGAGAACGGCGGCCGAACCGACCTGGCGAATCTGGTGCCGTTGTGTTCACGGCATCACCATGCGGCTCACGAAGGAGGCTGGACGCTCCGACTCGACCCCAACACCCGACAACTGACCGTGAAAACCAGCCGAGACGGACCCTGATCGATGTGGCGGAACGGGAGGGATTCGAACCCCCGGGCCCTTTCGAGCCGGCCGCTTTCAAGGCGGCTGCATTTGTCCGCTCTGCCACCGTTCCGGAGTCGAGGCTAGCGACTCGACCAGCCGTCTCTCAGGGGGCGATACGAACTCCGAACATGCGCTCGAATTCGGTGTAGTAGTCGTTGTCGTCCTCGAACGCCCCCAGAGCGACCCACTCGGCATCGCTCATCGTCTCGCGGCGCGACAAGATCTCGGGTCCGCCCCAACTGACGGGATATCGGAGGCGTGGAGTGTCGGTGCGAATGGCGTCGAGGACGACTGCCCCCACTTCGAAGGGATCGGTCGCCTGCGCCATACCGGCGGCGTAGAACTGGAAGAGGCGTCGATAGTGCGCGTCGTACGCGCCGCTCGAGTTGGGCGCGTCGACATTCTTGGCGAAGATCGCCGACTTGGTGATACCAGGTTCGACGATTGCGACCCTGATGTTCCACGGCGCGAGCTCCTGGGCGAGACCTTCCGACATCGCTTCGAGCGCCCACTTCGATGCGACGTAAGGCGCTTGGGCCAGTGCGGCGAAACGACCCACGACCGACGAGACGTTGACGATCGTTCCAGCCGATCGAGCACGCATGCCGGGCAACACCGCTTGCACACACCTCACCGCACCACACAGGTTGATGTTCATGACCTCGTGGTAGAGCGACGGTGGACATTCTTCGATGACTGCGTTGCCGCCGACGCCGGCATTGTTGACGAGAACATCGATGATCGGTGAGAGCTCGTGAATCCTGGCGAAACCCGCTGTCACGCTCTCGTCATCGGCGATGTCGAGTTCGATCCACTCGATAGACACACCCGCTTCGTCGGCCATCTGCTGGGCCTTCGTCGTCTTGTTCAGACCTCGCACGGTCCCGAGCACGCGAAATCCATTGGCGGCCAGGTGGATCGCCGTTGCTCGGCCGATACCCGAGTTGGCTCCGGTGACGACGGCGGTTGGTTGCGCACTGTTCCCAGTCATGCGGTCAGGGTAGTGGTGCGTGCGAGAGCCCAGATCACCCGATTCGAGAACGGAGTTCCTCGACCCAATCGTCAGCCTGGCGCCAGCGTGAGTCGGCATGCTCGCGCACCGAACCGGTTGCACCCTGACTCACGTCGCCGGCCGCGGGATACGAGCCCAAGAACTTCACGGCGGCTTGTTTGGAATGAAGCGCGCGGAGAGCATCGGCGACCAGTTCGTCGGCCACATGACCATCCATGTACATGACGAAGCAGTAATCACCGAGACCCCCGTTCTTCGTGGGTCGTGAGAGGAGATTGATGATGTTGATGCGACGAGCGGCGAATTCTTGGAGGATCGAGATCAGGCTGCCCGGCTCATCGGCCCGTTGGTAGACGACGATTCCGGTGCGGTCGTGTCCGGTCGGTGCCGGAATTCGGTCGTGACCGACCATCACGAATCGGGTCTGGTTGCCCGAGTGATCCTCGATACCGCTCGCCAGCACCTCGAGGCCGTACAACGATGCGGCATTACGCGGCGCAATGGCCACGATCGACGTGTCGCCGGTGTCGGCCACCATCATGGCGGCATCGGCCGTGCTGTTGGCGGCGTGCACCTCGGCCTCGGGAAGGTTCTCTCGCAAGTAGCGATGACATTGTGCCGAGGCCACCGGGATCGAAAGAACGGTGGACACGCCGTCGAGCGACGCACCGGGCAAACCCAACAGACAGTGTTCGATGTCGAGCACGATCTCGCGTTGAATGAGGAGCGTGTAGTCGAACGACAAGGCGTCCTGGGTGAAGTTGACCGTGCCTTCGATCGAATTCTCGATCGGAACGACGCCGACGTCGACCGAACCCTCGGCAACGGCGTCGAGGACGTCGGGAACGGTCCGGTATGCCACCAGTTCGCCCTCGGCGAGATCGGACTGCGAGCGAACGGCCTGCTCGGTGAAGGTGCCGAACGGCCCGAAGAAGCCCACCCGAAGGTCTGGGTTGGTCTTTGCTCCGCTCGCTGAGGTGTTCTTGGGGGCCACGGATTCAAGGTTACGGCGGCACCCCTGTCGTGCGAGGATGGTTTCGTGGACGCCCTTGCCGTGCAGCAACTGATGGAGGACGTGTCGTCGGGCCTCGTAGCGCCCGACGAAGCGGTCCGTCGATTGTCACGTCTGCCCTTCGCCGACGTGGGAGACGCCCTCGTCGATCACCATCGACATCTGCGCCAGGGTGCTCCCGAGGCGGTGTACGCGCCGGGCAAGTCTCCTGAACAGTGCGTGCGCATCGTCGGTGAATTGCTCGAACACGGAACCGGACCCGTGCTCGTTACGCGGGTGAGCGATGACCAGTGCAAGGCTCTCCAGGCCGCGCACGGTGAATCTTTGAGCACCCCGTTCACGACTCATACGTCGATGCTGTGGCGTGCGCCAGTCCCGTGGTACTCCGGACGCATGCTCGTGATCTCGGCCGGCACCGCTGATGTTCCCGTCGTCGACGAGTGCGTGTTGTCGCTCAGGGCGCACGGCATCGAACCCCAGCGCATCACCGACGTGGGTGTGGCCGGTCTGCATCGTCTGCTGTCGCGCCTCGACGACGTGATGGCGGCCGACGTGGTGATCGTGGTCGCCGGAATGGAGGGTGCGCTCACGAGTGTGATCGGTGGCCTCACCGGCAAGCCGGTGATCGCCGTTCCTACGAGTGTCGGCTACGGGTCGGGTCTCGATGGAGTGACCGCGTTGCTCGCCATGCATGCCACGTGTGCGAGTGGAGTCACCGTGGTGGGTATCGACAATGGCTACGGCGCGGCCTGCGCGGCGGCACGCATCGTTCGGTCGACGAGAGTCGACTCGTAGAGTTGGTCGAATCATGAGTGCGACCGCGTGGTTCAACTGCTCGGCCGGAGTGGCCGGCGACATGGTGCTGGCGTCACTCGTCGACGCCGGAGCGGACCAACTCCGGGTCATCGAAATTCTGGGTGGTCTACACCTTCACGACTACGCACTCACGTTCGAGAGGACGCAGCGCGCGGGTGTCTCGTCGACCCGAGCCGTTGTGGTCGAACATGGTCACGACCATCAGCACAGTCATCGGGCCTGGCGCAATATTCGTGTGATCCTCGAGACGTCGGATCTGCCCTCGCGCGTTCGGGAACGGTCTCTTGCCGTGTTCGAGGTTCTCGCCGACGTGGAAGGGAAGATCCACGGGGTCGAACTCGACGCGGTGGAGTTCCATGAAGTGGGCGCCATCGACTCCATCGTCGACATCGTGGGTGTGTGCGCGGCGCTCGAGGTTCTCGACATCGAGCGGATCGTGTGCGGCCCCATCGGAACGGGCCACGGCACGATCAACACGCAACACGGAGTGCTCCCCAATCCGTCGCCAGCCACGGTGAGCCTGGCAGCGATGCGAAATGTGACGTTGAGCGGAGTGGATGATCATCGCGAACTGGCGACGCCCACGGGTGTGGCGATCATGGTTGCTCTTGCCGAATCGTTCGGACCCATGCCGTCCCTGAGTGTCGGTGCTCGTGGATTCGGTGCCGGTTCGGCCGACATCGACGGCCGAGCCAACGTTGTGCAGGTGGTGGTGGGCGAGGGCACGACCCAGTCGATGAGTCGGGGTCATACGTCCTCGGGCGAGAGTGTTCGTCTGCTCGAAGCCAACGTCGACGACGTGACCGGTGAGGTGTTGGCTCATACGATCTCGGCTCTAATCGCCGCGGGCGCGCACGATGCCTGGGCGACCCCCATCGTCATGAAGAAGGGTCGTCCAGCGCACACCGTGCACGCGCTGTGTGACCCGGCGCTCACCGAGACGATCAGTCGGGTACTCGTGAACGAGACGGGAACTCTTGGCGTGAGAGGTTCGATTCTCGACCGCTGGCCTCAAGTCCGCGAAGTCAGAACGGTCCTGATCGACGGCCACGAAATTCAGGTCAAGGTGAGCGCCGGTCGGGTGAAGGTCGAGCACGACGACGCCGTTCGTGCCGCACAGGCTCTGGGTCTGCCACTACGCGATGTTCTTCGACGAGCCGAGGAATCGGTGAACCAGCGAATCGACTGACGATCCGAGGTCGAACTCTCAGCGACTGGTCGTCACCGGGTGGGGTGGTGGTAGGACGATCTCGTGACCGAGCCAGATTCCGACGTTGTCACCACTGCGCCCGGTCGGGCCCTCACGATGGAGTTCGAGAACGATGTTGGCGACGTCGTTGGTCGGCATCCACGAGCCGATCTCTTCAGCGGTGGCCGGACGACCTCGTCCGGTGAGAATCGCTTGGCGCATCATGTCGCTGTCGGTGGCGCCGAGGCAGATGTTGTTGACTCGTACGTTGTGTCGACGAAGTGCGAGTGACCAGGCCTGTGTGAAGCCGTTCAGGGCCCATTTGGAGGAATCGTAGACATCGAAGGTTGCCGCACCCACCGGGCGGCGGGGGGCTGATGCCCACTGACACGTGGAATCGTCGGAGTGGGTGAGTACTTCGGGGAATCCACACGTGTGGATGTGGTCGGTCGCGATGTTGATGATGTGTCCTTCGCCGCGTTCGATCATGAACGGCATGACGAGTCGACCGAGGACGAATGGCGCTCGGGTATTGACTCGCCAGATCGCCTCCAGATCGTCGATTGCTCGTTCGATCGGCAGGTCGACCGGGGTGAAGCGGACCTCCCCTGCGTTGTTGATCAGAACATCGATGCGACCGAAGGTCGACATCGTGTCGTCGACGAGTCGTTTCAACACGTCGTCGTCGGTGACGTCGCCTCGTGTGGAGTAAACAGTGGCGCCCAGATCCTCGGTCGCCTGAACGGTGTCGGTGAGTTCCGGTCGCTTGTCGATGAGGGAGAGATCGAACCCGGCTCCTGCGAACACCTCGGCCAGGCCGCGACCGAAACCCACGGCAGTACCTGTGATCAGGGCAACGGGGCGTTCCATGGCGACCTCCTGACGGTCGTGTCGGCGACGGTGATTTCAGCGATTACGGTTCGATCATGTCACGAACGGGTCGATGCCTCTGCGGAAACGTTTCTTACAGCCTCGAGGGCGATCCAATCGCCACGGCGGTCTGTCATTGCAGCCATTGTCAACGTCAAGGTGGTAGCGCCTTCTCGGTCAACCTGATCGCCATGTGGTCACAGATGACCGTGACGGGTGAGATGGCCGCCTACGACGAGATGGGTGAGAAGGGTGATCAGGTGTACGTGCGTCGACGCTTCTGCTCGTCGTGCGGCTCACCGATCCTGTCGGAGATCATGCTGAGCGAAGGTGTGATCGCCGTGAAGGCCGGAACCCTCGACGACACCTCCGACGTGAAGCCGACCGTCGAAGCGTGGTGCGTCGATCGTCAGCCCTGGGTCACGTTGCCCGGTATGGCGGCATCACTCGAGCGCGAGTAGATCCCATGTCCGAGACCCGCTGGACTCTCGAGGAAGCCGCGGCGTGGCGACAGCGAGTGGGCTGGAGGTCGGGTTGCAACTTCACGCCGTCGACGGCCGGCAATCAGTTCGAGATGTGGCAGGACGGTTCGTTCGACACCGCAACGATCGAACGAGAACTGTCGTGGGCAGCCGACTGGGGGATGAACACGGTCCGCGTCTACCTCCACGACCAGTTGTACCTACGAGAAGGGGAGAGATTCCTCGACAAGATCGACGAGTTCCTGTCGATTTCCGATCGCCACGGAGTTTCGATGATGCCGGTCCTCTTCGATGGGGTCTGGAATCCGGCACCGTCGTACGGTCCACAACCCGAGCCTCAGCCTCGCCTGCACAATTCGATCTGGATGCAGAGTCCGGGCCGGGACATCGTGTACGACGAGTCGAGATGGCCGGAATTGCGACCGTATGTTCTAGGTGTCATCGAGAGATTCGGCGATGACGACCGCATCGTGGCGTGGGACCTTTTCAACGAGCCCGATCAAGTCGACATCGACACGTTGGCGGCCGGTGACCGAGAGGCCAAAGCGCGAGTGATGACGAAGTTGGTCGACACCGTCTTCGACTGGGCACGATCGGCATCGCCTCGTCAGCCACTCACGGTCGGTCTCTGGGAATATGACGAACACATGCGTCCAGTGGCAGACGATCTCAATCGACTCGTGATCGAACGCAGTGACGTGATCTCTTTTCACTGCTACGAACCACGCGACAAACTCGAGATGCTGATCACCGAGTTGTCGTCGCATGGTCGACCGCTCATGTGCACCGAATGGCTCGCACGAACGAACGGATCCACGGCCGACCTCATCGACGTGATGGCCGATCGGGGGGTGGATGCCATCAATTGGGGTCTCGTGGACGGTCGAACTCAGACTCGGTTTCCGTGGCGCTCGTGGTGGGAGGCCGTCGACGACGACGAACCCTGGTTCCACGAATTGATACAGGCCGACGGGCGTCCGTACGACGCTGATGAAAAACATCGCTTTTGCGAGGCCACTCGCAGAGTTCGTTGAGTGAGGCTGACGAGAGAGTCTCCGCCAACGAGTCTCGAAAACGAAGAACCCCCCGCCGGAGCAGGGGGTTCGTGGTCGGGGTGAGAGGATTTGAACCTCCGGCCTCCACGTCCCGAATGACGTGTTGGCATGACGTCGTGTGTCATTTGATGTCGGTGCATGCCGATCTAGCTGGCACTTCGCGATTCGACGTGCCAGTGTGTCCCGCTCAGTGTCGGGGAATGTCAGGCAGTTTGGCTCCCAAGATGGCTCCCAAGATCCGAACTGCGGACGCCCGACTCCGGTCAACGGTGGCGTCGTCGTGTACGACTCCCGAGGCGAACTGAATGGTTCGGATCCGGTCGCGATTATGCAGTGTGCGACTTGGGCCGGACTGCAGCGCGCCGTCCCATTCGAGCGGCGGGAATATGGGTGTCGTTATCGAGCAGCTGTTGGTACCCGCCGGGCCGTGAGAGAGTGGTTCGGTGACGAAGATCCAGTCGCTCTCGGGGTGCCCACGTGCGTGACCCACTCGAGGGATTGTCGGAATCCGGCACCATCCGGACGGGCGCCGACATCAGGCACGTGGCCGAGTCGTTCCGGTCCGTTCACCAAGCCGTCAGGGCAATGATCCACGAGCGGGAACCCTCGGCGTCCGTCTACGCCTACGGATCTGTCGTCACTGGCCAGGCGAGAGTCGGTGTATCCGACGTCGATCTGCTCACGATCGGCCTACCGTCGAGCGACGCGGAGCTGGTGGGCGCCGAACTCTCGGCACGGTTCGCCAACGTCTGTCGGGGCGTCGAGATCGGTGCCGCTGAAGGCGGCGACTTCGTCGGGGAGAGTGATCAGTCGTACGGGAATCGGGTGTTCCTACGCCATTACTGCGTTCTGCTCGCAGGATCCGATGCGCACCGTCCGAAGCACGACTTCGCCGGGGACCGTCGTGCGGCCCGCGGGTTCAACGGCGATATCGCCCAACACGCCCAACGATGGCGGAACGCTCTCGAGGCATCCGAAGATGCAGGACTCGTCGCAATGCGGATGGCGCGCAAGTCGCTCCTGGCGGTTGCTGGAATGGTCAGCATCCACGACCACACCTGGACAACGGACCGCGAGACCAGCGCCCAGAGGTGGAGCGAAATCGAGCCAGCACAACGCGACGGGCTCGCCCGGTTGATCTCATGGACTTCGACCACGTCGGAACTACCGGTCGACGCAGTGCGAGACGTTCTTGATGGAACCGTCGAGGCGATCGTGTCGGGATTCAGCGAGCTGATCGGACTGTGGCCGGACAACCTCCGTGATTCTGTTGCGCCACGGTAGGGCCGAAGTCGCACACCAAGTTGAAGTGCGACCCCGTGAAAGTGTGCGCTGATACGGAGCGCATCAGTCGCACATGCGATGCCAACCTTCGGTCATGATCCAGCTGCAACACTTGGTCGATGAGCGTTCCGGGAATCCTGCTCAAGGTCGATGCCGTCACCGTTCGGGTTCCCGACATCGACGCCGGCCTCCGCTTCTACGTCGACGTCCTGGGCCATCGGGTGAAGTGGCGCAACGACGCCATTGGCCAGGGAGGCCTCGAGCTGCCGGACGGTGACTCTGAACTTGTTCTCACCACTGAGCACGGCTACGAACCCAGCTGGCTCGTCGATTCAGTCGACGACGCTGTCGAGGTGTTCCGCTCCAACGGCGGTCACATCATTGCTGGGCCGTTTTACATCCCCGTTGGCCGCCTTGGCGTCGTCCTGGACCCGTTCGGGAACGCACTGGGGCGTTCCTAGCGGGTGGTCTCGATCCAGATCTGAGGTGCTGCTCGGTAACGGCGCCACTGTCAGGCTCGGCGCCAGCGGCGGGGTCTCAGCCGCTGCCCGAGCACGCTCACCTCAAGATGCAAGATTTGCGCTAATGACAGCACGAGCTCCCGCATCGTCGAGAACCGGTGTGATGCTCAGAGCCTCTGCCATTCCCGCCCACATCATGAGTGATCCGTGCAGAGCCTCTGATGACTCAGCCTCAACAATTGCGACGCCGCGACCGTTTACTGTGTCGTGCCAACGGCCAATCTGACGATAGCCATGGGCAGCTTCGATGGCGGCGTCGTCATCAGGCGACATCGAAGCAAACGCTCCAAACGCTTCCATTTTCTGGCTGTGGTTGATTTGGTATTCAAGCATGAACAACATTTCGAACCTCCTTAAGGTTTCTTTGATTTACGCTGGGGAAGGTCGATGAGACGACCCAGTCACATTTGTAATTCGCTTCGCCGGCGAGAGCAAGTTCTCAGCGAGAGGTTCATTCTCCATTGGTTGGGCATTCATACTCCGTTCATAAACCAACGAATGCGGTGGGATGGCCCATCAGGCACGATTACGACTGGGTTTCTGACCCCGGGAAGGGGAAGGTTCGTCCATGCGGTTGAGCCAAGGGGGCTTAGTCCACGAGAAGGAGCTCGACTGCAGGGATATCCAGATTCATACTCATTTGAGAACACGTCTGAGGCGTTTCAAGTCAGTAACTACTCCACCGCTGACACGAACGATGTCATTCGGGTTCGCACCGAAGTTGTCGTTCCAC
>JAQCIK010000040.1:0-12255 GCA_027592035.1 Actinomycetota bacterium
AGCCTTGCGTGCCGGTGCCTTCTTGGCCACCTTCTTCTTCGGCGCCGCCTTCTTGGCGGCCTTCTTCGGGGCTGCCTTCTTGGCCGGAGCCTTCTTGGCGACCGGCTTGGCAGCCGGGGCCGAACGCTTGGTGTTCAACTTGGGGGCAGGAGCCGCTCCGAGCGCGATGTCCTTGAAGCCCTTGAGCGCCGTGATCTTGGCGACGGTCTTGGCCTTCACGCGGATGGTCTCACCGGTCGCTGGGTTGCGAGCCATGCGCGCCGGGCGCTTGATCTTCGCGAACTTGGCGAAACCGGAAATGTTGACGATCTCGCCCTTCGCAACGGTGGCCAGGATGACGTCGATTGTTCCTTCGACCATCTTGGCTGCCGTCTTGTTGTCGACATCGGTGTGGAGTGCAACTGCTTGGATGAGTTCACGTTTCTTCATGGGGCGAAACATAGTTCTGGGTCAGGGGCAGGTGGTGGATACCCCGGCCGTTCGAGCCTATTTTTTCGGGCTTTTCGGCCGTGCCGTCGGGCACCCGGAATCCGGTCACCAATGGCGGACCCACGGGTCGTCGGAGGCGAACCCCCATCGGTGGTACTGCTCGAACCAGTCCCGGGCGAGCGACAGGATCTGATTCTCGGTGAGCGCGTTCAGGTCGCTGTCGACGTTGCCCACCACCTTGGCGGCGATCTCGGGACGTCGATGCTCGAGGTGTGCGTGGAAGCGATCCTTGAAGTCGGCCTTTCCCTCGCCGTGTCCGACGAGAAGGATCTCGGTTGCATCGGCGATCTTGTCGGCCACCTCTTCGAAGAATCGAGGATCGTCGTGGTCGACGTCGTGCCCTCGATGCTTCTGGGCCCGTCGAGTTCGCTGGTGCTGACCTTCTTCGCTCGGTCGATCGAGACGTTTCGGATCGGTTCCCTTGTCGAGTCCACGGCGCCACACGCGCGCTTCGTCTCTCGTGATCGCCACCACCATCACTGTCATTCGTTCAACGTATGGCGACGAACTGCCGACGCAACACGACGTCTCTCCTGATCGTTGCTCCGATGACGGAGAGTGACCGTTTCGGCCGTGTCACGCAGGGACACCGATCCGAAGAAGGGCACATGCGTCGTGAGATACGGTCGCATCGTTCGAACGTCGGGAGGTGGCCGTGAACGGAGCCGAGAGTCTGTTGCGCACTCTGGTGGCATCGGGGGTCGAGACGTGTTTCGCCAACCCGGGAACATCCGAGATGCATTTCGTGACTTCTCTCGATCGAGCACCGGGTATGCGCGCCGTGCTGGGTCTCTTCGAAGGTGTCGTGACCGGAATGGCCGATGGCTACGGACGTATGGCCGAGAAACCGGCCGTGACTCTGCTTCACCTCGGTCCGGGTCTCGCCAACGGCCTTGCGAATCTTCACAACGCGCGTCGTGCGGCGACGCCGATCGTCAACGTGGTCGGTGATCACGCCACTACCCATGCGCAGTACGACGCGCCGTTGGCGTCCGACATCGCCGGTTTCGCGCGGCCGGTGTCGTCGTGGGTGCACGCGTCATCGAGTGCACTGACGGTCGGGTCCGACGCGGCTCGGGCCGTGCAGGCGGCTCGTCAGGCACCTGGTGGGGTGGCCACTTTGATCCTGCCGGCCGATGTGGCGTGGAACGAGGGGAGTGCACCGGCGCCGGCTCTACCCGTGCTCGCTCCCGCACCGGTTTCCGAGCCCGTGGTCGACGACGTGATCCGACTCCTGCGCTACAAGAGCGGTGAGTCGACGGCGTTGCTTCTTCGCGGCGCTTCTCTTCGGGGTCGGGGCCTTGAGGCGGCCGGCCGTATTGCCGCATTCACCGGGGCTCGACTTCTCTGCGACACCTTCGCTCCGCGTCTCGAGCGAGGAGCCGGACGGGTGGCCGTCGAACGACTTCCCTACTTCGCCGAGCAGATCGTCGAGACGTTGTCGACGGTCGACACCTTGATTCTCGTCGGGAGCAAACCACCGGTGTCGTTCTTCGCCTATCCCGACAAGCCGAGTTGGTGCTCGGCACCCGGAACCCACATCGTGCATCTGGCTCACCCTCATGAAGACGGTGTCGGCGCCCTCGAAGCCGTGGCGTCGGCTTTCTCGTCCTCACCGAGACGAATCGAACTCGCCCGACCCGACGAGCCCGACGGTCGACTCGATCAGTTCTCGATCGGTGCCGTGGTGGCCCGCCATCTTCCCGAGAACGCGATCGTGTCCGATGAAGCGGCCACCAACGGACTCGGCATCGGGTTGGCGTTGGCGGCGGCGCAGCCACACGACCATCTGTCTCTCACCGGCGGTTCGATCGGACAGGGTCTGCCCCTTGCGGGAGGCGCGGCCGTGGCTTGTCCCGATCGCAAGGTCGTGTGTCTGCACGGTGACGGTGGCGCGATGTACACGGTGCAGTCGCTCTGGACTCAGGCGCGCGAGAACCTCGACGTGACGACGGTGATCTTCTCGAATCGCGCCTACGCCATTCTCCAGGTCGAGATGAGTCGCACCGGTGCCAAGAACCTCATGGCCGAGGGCGATCGACAGGCACTCGACATGTTCGATCTGTCCCGACCCGATCTCGACTGGGTCAAGATCGCCGAAGGGATGGGCGTCGAGGCGATTCGGGTGTCGACGGTCCGCGAATTCTCCGACGCTTTCTCGTCAGCGATGAGCCAGCGTGGACCGCGCCTCATCGAAGCGGTGGTGTGAACTGCCTCACCCGAGGTGCGAGACCAACTCTTTCAGCCACGAGGGCAGTCGAACGGGACGGCCGTGCTGGTTCACGCATCCGTGCACCGTACGGGCCGTCGACCGAAGTGAACTCGAGGTCGACGGATCACCGACCGTCAGCAGATAGTCGATCGTGAAAGTGGCACGAGTGGCCGATGACAGTGTGAGGTGCACAGTCACCACATCGTCGAAATGGAGCGGTTGGCGATAGGCCACGTGAGCCTCCAGAACCGCGTAATCGACACCGTCGGCCCGCTCGGCGTCGTAGGGGTGGCCGATCGAACGCAGATACTCGACCCGCGCCTCCTCGAGATAGGGCAGGTAGCGGCTGTGGTGGACGATGCCCATGGCATCGGTTTCGGCGAAGCGCACCCGGATGTCGTGCCGGAAGACGAAATCGCCGGGATGGGTGGAAATGTCCCGAGTCACGTCACGACGGTAGTACGAGCGTACGAAGTGCAGTTCGGTGCCGTAGGGTGGGGGAGTCGGGCACACCGCTCGGCGTTTTCAGAGAAATGAGTACCGCCGTGGCCATCGGCACAGTGAAGTTCTTCAATGCAGAAAAGGGATACGGGTTCATCTCCCGTGAAGACGGACCCGACGTGTTCGTCCACTTCTCACAGATCCAGTCGCAGGGTTACAAGACCCTGAACGAAGGTCAGCAGGTCGAGTTCGAAGTCGGACCCGGCCGCAAGGGCGACGAAGCCCGCGACGTTCGTCCCCTCTGAGTTCTCCGCCGCTCAGGCCGCGATCTCGGCGACCATCGCCGTGAGTGCTCCGACCAATTCAGTCGGAGCGATCTCCACGTCGACACCCCGTCGCCCACCCGAGACGAAGATCGTCTCGTGCAGCGAACTCGAGACGTCGATCACCGTCGGGAGCTTTTTGCGTTGTCCGAAGGGGCTGATTCCACCGACGACGTAACCCGTGAGTCGTTCGGCGTCGCGGGGATCGAGCATGTCGACCCTCTTGGCTCCGAGAGCGAGAGCCAGTGCTTTCAGCGACAGTTGTTTCGACACCGGCACGATGCCGACGGCCTGGGTCGCCCGGCCTCCGTGCACGGTGACGAGCAGGGTCTTGAACACGCGATCGGGCTCGACACCGAGGGCGTGTGCGGCCGCCAAGCCGTATCCGAGTGCTTGTCCGGAGTCGGACACCTCGCCGGTTTCGGCAAAACGGTGTACCTGATGAGCGATACCGGCGCGCTCGAGTGCGACCAGTGCTGGCGTTGCGCCTTTCATACCGTCATCGCTCGATCCGGGCCGTGCACGAGTACCGACGCTAGAGTTCACCAACCCCCTCACGGCATCTATGACGGCGCAACACCCCGATTTCGACGACGAGCAGGCATACATCTCTCACGCCTACGCGTGCCTGGAACGCAGTCGTGCGGACGCCTGGAAGGTCAGGGACCTCACCGAGGCGGGAGTGGGCGGGACCTTCCAGAATCGGTTCGAGCGCAACGCCATCGACGAGCAATTGGTGCGCCGATTGACCGATCTCGATCTCGGTGACGCGGCGCTGGTGTTCGGGCGAATCGATCGGACCGTCACGGCGCCCGCTGGTGATCCGACGGACGAGATCGAGAGTTTCCACATCGGGCGGTTGGCGGTGGCCGACGAGAATCGAGATCCGGTGGTCGTCGACTGGCGGGCACCGGTCGCCGAGCCGTTCTACCGAGCGACCGGTCGGCAGCCGATGGGACTGGCCCGACGTCGGCACTTCGTGGTCGACGGCGCCACGCTCCTCGGTATCGAGGACGAACTCTTCGGTGAGGGGCATCTCGGGATCGGTCACGACGACGGTCTGGGCGACGGGGTCGACGGCGGTCTCGTCCACTCGAGTGGTCTGCGGGGGTACAGCACGCTCATGGCGTCGATCGAGCGTGGTCGGACCGGTCAGTTGGGTGACATCGTCGCCACCATCCAGTCCGAGCAGGACGAGATCATTCGTTCACCGCAGGCCGGGGTTCTCGTGGTGCAGGGTGGTCCCGGCACCGGCAAGACCGTGGTCGCCCTGCATCGTGCGGCCTACCTGCTCTACACCAACCGTTTCCCGTTGGAGGATCAGGGCGTTCTCGTGATCGGTCCGAATCGCGTCTTCCTCCGTTACATCGAGCGTGTACTGCCATCCCTCGGCGAGGCGGGAGTCGAACAAGTCGTGTTGGCCGATCTCGTCGACGGTGTGGCCGTGGGGTACGACGTCCGGGAGTCTCCGGTCGCGGCGCGGGTCAAAGGTGACGTTCGCATGATCGACGTGATCGATCGGGCCGTCCTCGATCGTGAACGTCCTCTTCGTGACGACCTCGTTCTTCCGTTCCGGACGGGTTACGTCCGTCTCACCGCTACCGAGTCCGAACGGATCGTGAAGGCGGCTCGTCGAAGGTTCCGTCGTCACAACGCCGGTCGCAAATGGGTCGAGACCGAGGTCTGGACGTCGATGGCGGCCACGTGGCGTGAGGGTGGTGCGGGTCCGGGTGAACTTCGTGAGGCGTTACGAGGCACCGACGAGATGCGCATGGCCTTCGAGCGCATGTGGCCCTACCTCACTCCAGCTCAGCTGTTGCACGACCTCTTCGGATCACGGGCGCTTCTCCGATCGGCGGGGCAGAAGTATCTGTCGGCCGACGAAGTCGATGCCCTGTATCGAGAACGCGCCTCCGACCTCGAGTCGGTGCGATGGAGCGAATCCGACGTCGCGTTGCTCGACGAGGCTTTCGTCGTTCTTGGTCCGCGACCGCGTAAGAACGGCAAGATCGACGAGAGCGACGAGATCCGGACCTACGGCCACATCGTGATCGACGAAGTTCAGGATCTCACCCCTATGCAGTTACGGATGGCGGCGCGACGTTCGTTGTCGGGTTCGATGACCATCGTCGGCGACATCGCCCAAGCCACCGGAGCCCACGCGCCATCTTCCTGGGACGACGTGTTGGCTCATCTTCCTCAGCCACGTTCGGGCCGTAACGAACTCAACCGAGTCATCGGACTGTCGGTCGGATACCGAATTCCGGGCCAGATCATGGAACTGGCGAATCGCGTCATGGCGGTCGCCACTCCCGGACTACGGGCTCCGTCGGCGGTGCGTCTCGGTCCGGCCCCACCGAATGTCGTGTCAGCCGCTCCGAGCACATTGCTCGATCACACGATCGACGAGGTTCTCGCTCTCGTCGGCGCCGTCGACGGCGGAAACGTCGCTGTGGTCACGCCGAACGACATGGCCGATGTCGTGTCCGACGCGCTGTCGTCCCGCGGTGTCGAGCACGGTCGAGCGAACCGATCGGCTCTCGACAGTGGCGTCACGGTGGTTCCGGTCGGCCTCGTGAAGGGTCTCGAACTCGACGCCGTGGTCGTGGTCGAACCGTCACGCATCGTCGACGGAGAGCCACAGGGAATGCGTTCTCTTTATGTGGCTCTCACCCGCTCGACGCAACGACTCTCGATCGTCCACTCCGACGAATTGCCGGCGCCTCTTCGCACGGAGTGACGTCAGCCGTTGCGGTCGGCCAGATAATCGCTGACGACGTCGGCCACGAACTTGGCCGCTTTGTCGGCATCAGCCGGTCGACTTCGTTCGACCGCCAACCGGGCCAGGTCGAGTTGGCGCACGATCGCGTCGGCGGCATCGGGATCGTCGGCCACCACCTCGCGTTCGACGGCGGCCCACAAAGCTTCGATTTCGGCCAGTCGTGATCGCTTGTCGACGTCGCCTTGGTCGAAGCCGGCCGGAACCGGTCCGATGAGAAGAGAGAGACCCGACAGGCCGGTCACGAGTCGGGGTAGGAACTCGACAGCTGTTCCTTCGGGAAGAGTGGTCGTGGTGACGACGACAGTGGAGGTGGCCACGGTCTCGTCGTAGGTGGTGGTTCCGCACGCGGTGATGACGAGGGTTGCGGCCACCAGGCCGATCGAGCGCATCCTGATCACGCAGTCACCAGGATGCGGGCCGATGCGAAGGCATCGACCGAGATACGTCGACCGTCGACGTCGAGTTCCATCGAGCCGTCGCGATCGACCGACGAGACGCAGCCTCGGCGACCGGGCTGGATGCTCGAGGATTCGAGGAACTCGAGGAGGCCGGGAGTGAATTCGAGCTCCTCGGGGATGCGGGACACGGTGAACTCGGTGCCAGCCGACAACGTACCGAGCGGGCGAGTGTCGGGATCGACGTACGACGAACCGGGAATGGGGTTGCCATGAGGGCAGGTGGTGGGCGCGCCGAGAAGGCGATTCATCGCCGCCTCCACCGAGTCGCTCATGACGTGCTCCCACTTTCCGGCTTCGTGGTGTGCTTCGGCCCACGAGAGACCGAGGACGTCGGTGAGAAAGCGCTCGGCCAGACGATGACGTCGAACCACGGTGGTGGCGAGATCGGTTCCGTCAGCCGTGAGTTGCACGCGATTGTCGACCGACTCGACCAGACCGGCCTTGGTGAGTTTGTCGATCATCTGTGAGACCGAGGCTCGACTCACTTCGAGTCGTTCGGCGATTCGGGCCTGGATCACGTCGAGGTCGTCCTCGTGCAGTTCGAAGATGCACTCGCAGTACTCCTCGAAAGCGGGATGTCGCTCCATGCCCCGAGGTTACAGCGGTACCGAGAACCCTGTCCCGGCGGAACTGATCGCCGTACGACCAGACGGGTCGGGGCTCTACCCTCGGTGTGTGACATCCGACGAGTTGCCGCCACCCCCACCGGTCTGGGTCGATCCTCCGCGACGTTCGCGGGCTCCACTCGTCGTCAGTCTGTTGATCGCTCTCGTCGCAGCAGTCGTCGTCGTGTTGGTTGCGTCGGTGATGTTCGGTGACGACGAGAGTGGCCGGAGAAGTGATGACGTCGCCGAGGCGTTCCGTCGCCTGGACGATGTGCTCGAGTACGGCGACGACGGTTACGTGGAGATGGTGGCGTGTCCGGTGGGTGATGCGCGTGAGTTGGCACGCGAGGTGTCGGGAGCAGTCGATGTCGATGCAGCGGTCGTCGACGGTGACGTCTTCGTCGATGCCTACGAGAGATTCGACGATTATCCGGCGATCGTGCAGTGCTTCGTGACGAGCGACCCCGACGACGGCTTCGGTCCGACCGCGGTCGGATTCTCGGTGTCGGCAGTTCCGAGCGGCTCGTACCGTGACTTCTTGTCGAGTGACGCGTACGAGTCCGACATCGAAGTGACGATCGACGTACAGCGTCGTCGGGACGGTCGGAAATTCTCGGGAGATCTGTTCGGCTACTGCTATCGGTCCGACGACCTGAGCGGGTGCGGGGCCGATGTGGTCGACCGTGGCAATGGTGTGGTCCTGTCGGTGTATTTGCAGGGTTCGGAGCGGACTGCTCCCGAAGTCGTGGGTGCTCTCGAGGTGGTTCTCGGCGACATGATCGAGGCGTTGACCCGGTTCGTCGATCTCAACCCGGTGCCCGAGACGTACCCCGATGTCGAAACCGACGGCGTGGGTGACGCCTGAGTGAATTCGTCGGGTGCGGCCGAGTCAGTCGGTGACGAGTGACGGAATGAAGATCCGTGAGGCCGGAGAGGCCGAGGTGATCGCATCGGCGGCGAGGACGACGGCGGCGCCGGTGTAGGCGGTTCGTTCGCCGGACGGAAAGTTCTCGCGAGTCGGGTATACGACACCGGTCCAATACGAACCGTCGTCGTGGCGATGCGAACGCGTCCAGGCCAAGAGGTCGGTGGCTCGTTCGAGATCTCCGACTGCCGAATAGGCGAGCGAGCACTCGGCGGTCTCGGCGGCGGTGATCCAGGGTTCGTCGCTGACGCATCGGATTCCCTTGCCCGGCATGGCGAAAGTGGTCCAGCCTTCGTCGAGTCGAGCGCGCGCGGCGTCACCTTCGAGGGCATTGGTGAGGACGGGGTAGTACCAGTCCATGGCCCAGCGCTCCTTCGGTTCGAAGGCGTCGGGCCGTTCGATGATCACGGCACGGAGAACGTCGGCGGCGTCCCGCCAATCGGGTCGTGACTCACCGACCAAGTCGGCGAGTTCGACCGCGCACGTGAGAGCGTGCCAGATCGACGATGATCCGGTGAGGAGCGCATAGTCCCACGGGGACGAGGACTCCTCTCGTGCCCACAGCACGGTCCCGTCGTGACGACGCATCGACAACACCCAGTCGACGGCTCGTTCCACGGTGGGCCACATGTGGTCGACGAAACCTCGATCCCAAGTGCAGAGCCAGTGATGCCAGACGCCGGCGGCCACGTACGCACACACGTTGGTGTCGAGTTTCGGCTCCTCGACGATTCCGCCGGGTAGGTAGTAGTTGAACCACCAGCCGTCGGCGTGCTGGGTGTCGGTCAACCACTCGTAGGCACGTTCGGCCTGGCGGTGCAGCCCGGCCACGTCGAGGGCCATGGCGGTTTCCACGTGGTTCCACGGGTCGCAGTGACCATTTTCGAACCACGGGATCATCCCGGAGTCGAGTTGGAGTGCGGCGATCGACTCGGCAGTGCGGACGACTTCGTCGGCGCTGAGCACGCCCTCGATGTGGGGAACGTTCGTCATGCGGCGACTTTCATGGTCGAGGGCTTCTTGATTCCGTAGACGATCAGACTCTTGCCGATCACTGGGGAGAGGACTTTCTCGACGGCCTTCACACTGCGCGGTTGCTTCTCGATGTCCCATTCGAGGAAGCGCTTGTACGCGTTCACCAGTCGGTGATCGTCACGTCGGGGGCCGACGAGGCACTTCAGCCACCAGTACGGCGAGTGAAGGGCGTGAGCGTGATGTGATCCGCGCACGTCGAGTCCGGCGGCTCGAAGCTTGGCCACGAGTTCGGTGCGGCTGTAGATGCGAACGTGCCCGCCGATCGACTTCGGAGCGTGGTACTCGTCGGACAGTGTCCAGTTGATCCTCTCGGGCCACCAGGCCGGAACCGTGCAGGCGAACGTTCCGCCCGGACGAAGGACGCGAACCAGTTCGGCGATGGCCGACACGTCGTCCTGGATGTGTTCGAGCACTTCGGAGGTGATCACGCGATCGAACGTGTCGTCGGGGAAGGGCAATCGCGTCGCGTCGCCGCGTAGCGCACCGATGTAGGACTCGCGGGAGATCTGGTTCTCCTCGAGCATGGCTCCGAACGTGGCGCGAGTGGTGCGGACCTCGTCGTCGGCGTAGTCGAGAGCAACGATTCGTCCGCCGCGGCGAGCGACTTCGTAGGCGTGCCGTCCGAATCCGGCTCCCGCATCGAGCACCAGATCACCCGGCACGAGGCCCAACCTTTCGAAACGGATCGTGAGCATCAGGTGAGCCGACCGTTGCGCTTGAGCTTCTCGATGTTGTGCGGCATCGACAGAACTTCCCGGTACTGCTCGACCGTGAGTTCGGCGCAGCGACGCCACGTCCAGCGATCGAGGACGCGCCGGCGGCCGTTGGCTCCGACTCGGGCACGGAGTTCGGGATCGTCGAGACCCCGCCGGATGGTGGTGGCGAGGGCTTCGACGTCTCCGGCCTTGCACTGGAGAACGGTGTCACCGTCGGCACCCGTCACTTCGGGAAGGGCTCCGCCGTCGGTGGCAACCAGGCAGATGCCGGTGCACATGGCCTCGATGGCCGGGAGGCTGAAGCCTTCGTAGAGCGACGGAACGACGGCCAATTCGGCCTCGGCATAGAGCTCGACGATTCGTTCGTCGGGCACACCCGACACGAACTGGATGTGCGGTTCGAGGCCCAACTTCTGGATGAGGTCCATGCTCTTGCCGGGCTTGGGCTTGCCGATGATGGTGAGGGTGAGGTCGCGTTCGGTGCGCAACTTGGCCATGGCCTCGAGCAAGTACGGAAGACCCTTCAAGGCGACGTCGGCCGACGCAGTGGTGATGAGGCGCCCCGGAATACGGGTGACGTCCGGTTTGGGTGCGAAGAGTTGAGGGTCGACACCCACCGGAACGAGTCGCATGCGGTCGAGGGACACACCCATGTCGGAGTGAATGTCCTTGATGCTGTTCTCGCTCACGACGACGATGCGGGGCATCTTGCTCGCGACTCGTCCTTGCATCTTCACGAAGGAATAGAAGCGCGACACGCCGAGCTTCTTCCACCAGTTGGGAGCGTGCTCCATCTCGAGGGCACGGTCACGTGTGATCGGATGGTGAAGGGTGACGACCGTGGGGATCATCTTTTCGACACCGAGGATGCCGCGGCCGAGACATTGGTTGTCGTGCACGAGGTCGAACTCACGGGTGCGAGAGGCGAGGTGGCGCTTCACGCGGGCCGAAAAGGCCGTGGGTTCGCCGAATTGGCCGGTCAGGAAGAGTCCGAGTTCGAGCCAGTCTTCGCGCTTTTTCAGCTCCCAGATCGCCGGGAGTCGAAACGGGTAGTGGTCGTTCACGAGATCGAGACTCGGGAGCTTGGTGAGGGGAACCCGATCGTCGAGGACGGGGTAGGGCTGGCCGCCGAACACCTCGACCGAGTGGCCGAGGTCGACCAAGGCCTTGGTGAGGTGTCGGGTGTAGACGCCTTGGCCTCCGACGTGCGGTTTTCCTCGGTAGGTGAGGTAGGCCAGACGCAGCGGCGCGTCGGGATCGAGGACGGACGCCATAGGGGGACAACCCTACCGGCGGGTCACTTTCAGCAGGTCGTGGCCAGGGTGGCTGAGCCGATGGCACTTTGCCCGGTCGTGGTCTCGGCGGTGACCTCGATCAGGACCGTTGTGGTGCCCTTTGGGATGGACGTTGTCGCCCGCCAATAGTCGTCGATGCCGAGGGACATCGTGAGGGTTGGTGACGGTCCGAGCAGTTCTCCGTCGGCGTTCTTGAACTGGGCTCCACCGAAGACCGAGCCCGAGGCCACCTTTCCGTTGGTGGTCACGATGGCTCGTATGCCGAGTGTCGAACACTGCAACGACGTTCCCGAGACCTTGTTCACCGAGATCGAGATCGGTGCGCTCGTCGTCGTGGTTCGTTCGATGGCGCCGAACATGGTGGCCGTGCGGGTGGGCGAAGACGACCCGCCCGATGCCGACGTGGTGAACGTGAGCGTGTGAGAGAACGATCCGGTGGGGAAGTTCTTCGGATCGGCCGCGGCTCGCGCCCGGTCGAACGTGATGGCCATCGACGACTGCTCACCAGCGGCGAGAGTTCCCGTCGACGGTGACGCGGCGAACATCGACGACGACACGGCGGTGCTGAACGTGATCGGGAACGAATTCGGATTGAAGAGCGCGACTTTCACGGCGGTTCCGTTGCTTCCGAAGTCGAGTTTGGTACTCGACACCTGAATCGACTGCACGGCGATCGGGGCCTTGGTCGTCGAACTCGACGACGGAGTCGTCCGGGCGGCGTCCGACGTCGTGGGCGCATTCGTCGACGGAACGACGGGCACGATCGGCTGACTCGTCGCCGATGTCGATGCCGGAGGACCCGCTACTCCATCTCCGGCTCCACCGATGGCGCCATCGTCGACGTTCGTGGGTGTGGTCGTGGGTGTGATCGTGGCTGGGGTGTCGTCGTCACCGAAGATCTGGATCACCGATCCGCCACCCGACACGATCTGTCGATCGTCACTCGACGAGAGTTCGTCACTGGTGACTGGTGC
>JAQCIK010000014.1:0-55871 GCA_027592035.1 Actinomycetota bacterium
GGGCATCCTCTCGTTGCAGAACGGCGGGTCTCGAACCGCGACCGGCGACTGGACCTACGGCTACAAGCAGGGAACCAGCATGTCGACCCCGATCGTGTCGGGTATCGCCGCTCTGGTCCTGTCGGTGAACCCGAACCTCACCCCGGCTCAGGTGGAGTCGATCATCGAGTCGACGGCCCGCCCCTTCCCGACCGCTGTGAGCACACCGTGCTCGAGCAATCCCTCCGATCTCTACCACTGCGGCTCGGGTGTCGCCGATGCCGGCGCCGCCGTGCGACTGGCCGCTCAGCAACTCCCCCAGAATTCGACTCCGTCGACTCGACTCGGTTCGACCGGTGATCGCTTCTTGACCAATCTCGCCGTCGAAGCACTTGCCGATCGCACCGACGTGATCCTGGTGAGTGGTTCGGTCTACCCCGACGGTCTGGCCGCCTCGGCTCTCGCCAAACAAGAGAACGCCGACATCATCCTCGTGCCTCCGACCGGCCTCGGCGCCGAACAGATCGCCGCCATCGTGAAGGAGAATCCGCAAACGGTCTGGATTCTCGGCGGCCCGCAGGCGATTCCCACATCGATCGAAGCCCAACTCACGGCTGCCACCTCTCTCGGTGGCGCCGGTGTCGATCCATCTCGCATCGAGCGAGTCTTCGGAGCCACGCGGTACGACACGGCAGTCGAAGTCTCGAAGCGAATCGACACGATCGCCTATCTGGCCGCCAAGCCGACAGCCATCGTGGTACGTGGTGACAGTTTCGCCGATGCCGTGATCGCCGGACCGGCCGCCTTCGGGATCACCGATGGCATCGGATCGCATCCGGTCTTTCTCGTGAATCGCGACACGATTCCGGCTGGTGTGGTCGAACAACTTCGCGCTCGCGGGATCACCAACGTTCTGGTCGTCGGAGGAACGTCGGTGGTGTCCGAAGCGGTTCGCCTCGGCATCCAATCACTCGGTATCAGCACCACTCGCGTCGCCGGCCCCGATCGATACGCCACGGCGGCCACCCTCGGCCAACTTCTCATCACGCCGATTCAGCTCGGTGGTTTCGGATGGAACGCCGGTGACGTGGCCCTTGTCGACATCTCCGACCCGTCGCTCGGTTTCGACGCCATCTCGGCGGTCGGAACTCTCGGACCCACCCGGCGAATCCTTCTCGGAATCACACCGTTGCGCCTACCCGCGTCCACCGCCACTTACCTTTCGACACTCACCGATCTCACGTCGCGATTCACGGTGATCGGCAGTGCCAGCGCGATTCCCGATTCGGTCATCACCGAAGCGGCCCGAGCTCTCGCCTCTTGATCGTCGACGTCATCGCCGACGTCATCGTCGACGTCAGGGGGCCGGACGGTGCAACAACACCGATGCCAAAGTGACCCGAAGGATTCCATTCGACGCGTCACCGGTTCCGTCGGCCACGAGCGAGTAGTCGTCGTACTCTCCGACCGATTCCGACACGGGTGGCCACAAGAGAGTGATGCGATCGTCGAGAGCCACGCGGTCTCTCAGCGATTGACTGGCGGTTTCGACGATCACGTCCGCACCGTCCACGTCGTAACCGTGAGCAACCGCATGGACCCCACCGTCACGCACGGTCAACACGTAGACGAACGAACGCCCTCTGAGCTGCTCACCGATCGCCGATGGATCGACCCGAATGCTCACCGATGCGTACCCCATGAATCGACGTGAACGAGCTGATCGGAGTCGAGTCGATGGGCCGGTTTGAAGTCGTCACCGGTGTAATACGCAACCGGCAAGAGTGCGGTCTGGGTCCATTCGTCGGGGATTCCGAGCAATGACGCCACTTCCTTTTCGTGAAAGAGATGAATGGTGGTCCAAGCGGTGCCGAGACCACGAGCGCGAAGGGCCAACATGAAACTCCACGCCGCCGGGAGGATCGATCCGTAGGTACTCGCCTGCGCAACCACCATCGGTACCGATTCGACACGACCCTGAACACACGGGATCACGTGGACCGGCACTCGATCGAGAACTTCACCGAGATAGGTGGCCGATTCCATCACCTTGGGCATCACGTGTTCGCGCGGATCACCCGGTGGAAGCGGAGGCGGGTAGCCCGAGCCCGCCATGACCTCGGCGCCCCGTCGGTAGGCATCGGCAATCGCCGCACGCTTGTCGGGATCGGTGACCACGACGAACGACCAGTTCTGAGCGTTGGTTCCGGTCGGTGCCTGAAAAGCGATGTCGATACACTCCCGCACCACCTCGACCTCGACCGGTCGATCGAGGTCGAGCCTCTTGCGGACCGACCGCGTGGTGGTGAGCAGTTTGTCGGCCGATGCTCGATCGATCCCGGGTACTTGTCGTCCGCTCACGTCCACCTCTTTGCCTTCTGACCCCCAACGGATCAGCCGAGTCTTCCACGTCGTGTTCCAGGACATAAATCCCGACTTGTTTGATCGGAATTATTGGGTTATGTTGGATTCAGCACCGTATTCCCCACGAAAGGACCACCGTCATGGCACTTCGCCTCGGAGACACCGCCCCCGACTTCACCGCCGAGACCACCCAAGGACGGATCTCCTTCCACGACTGGCTCGGTGACTCCTGGGGTGTTCTCTTCAGCCACCCCAAGGACTTCACACCGGTCTGCACCACCGAACTCGGCTACGTGGCACGCATCAAACCCGAGTTCGAGAAGCGCAACGTGAAGGTCATCGGTCTCTCGGTCGACCCCGTCGACAGTCACGTGGCCTGGGAAGGTGACATCGCCGAGACCCAGGGCACTCCGGTCAATTTCCCGATGATCGGTGACCCCGATCGCACCGTGAGCGATCTCTACGACATGATCCACCCGAACGCCAACGACACTCTCACCGTGCGCAGCGTCTTCGTCATCGGTCCCGACAAGAAGATCAAGTTGACGATCACCTATCCGGCGTCGACCGGACGCAATTTCGACGAAGTGCTTCGGGTCATCGATTCACTACAACTCACGGCCAAGCACAAGGTCGCTACTCCGGCGAACTGGACGAACGGCCAGGACGTCATCATCGGAGCAACCGTGAGTGATGACGAGGCGAAACAGTTGTTCCCCCAGGGCTGGACCACCGTGAAGCCCTACTTGCGGGTACTACCACAACCGTCCTGACAACCATGGCGTGACCGATCCGTTGCTCGTCCCGACGTGGGAACACGGGGGGTGAGGGGCAGACTGAGAACATGTCTCAGGTCGCCTCCCCCACCGTGGCCGCAGCCGCGGTCGACGCCTACAAGATCTACGGTTCGAAGGACAGCGAAGTTCGCGCGCTCGATGGCGTCACGATCTCGTTCGACACCGGCCGATTCACTGCCATCATGGGTCCGTCGGGATCGGGCAAGAGCACCCTCATGCATTGTCTGGCCGGTCTCGACGATCTCACGTCGGGATCGGTTCGCATCGGCGACGACGATCTTGCCTCACTCAGTGATCGACAGCTCACCGCATTGCGTCGCGAAAAGGTGGGCTTCATCTTCCAGGCGTACAACCTGATCCCCACCCTCACGGCCCTCGAGAACATCACGTTGCCGCTCGATCTCGGTAAGTCCGATCGCGATCAGGCCTGGATCGACACCGTGATCGATGCCGTGAATCTGCGCGATCGTCTCGATCATCGGCCGAGCGAATTGTCGGGCGGTCAACAGCAGCGTGTCGCCGTGGCGCGAGCTCTCGCCAGCAAGCCGCACATCATCTTCGCCGACGAGCCGACCGGAAATCTCGACAGTCGAACCGGTGCCGAGATCCTCACGTTCATGAAACGCGCCGTGACCGAACTCGGCCAGACCATCGTGATGGTCACCCACGATCCGGTGGCGGCCGCGTACGCCGATCGCGTCGTGTTCCTCGGCGACGGCAAAGTGGTCGACGAGATGACCGAACCGACGGCCGATCGGGTTCTCGATCGCATGAAGCAATTCGGATCCTGACCGTTCCCATGGCTCGACCCGTCGTACGCCTCACACTTCGTGGTGTTCTCGCCCGGAAGTTCCGCATCCTCCTCACGACTCTTGCCGTCGTGAGCGGTGTGGCCTTCGTATCGGGCGCGTTCATCCTCACCGACAGTGTGAAGAAGTCGATCAACGACCTCTTCGACGTGTTGAGCGAAGGCATCGATCTCGAAGTACGCAGTGTGGTGGCATTCGGTGACCCAGCGCGTGCCGATCGCGACCCGATCCCGAATGAACTCGTCGACACGATCGTGGTCGTCGACGGAGTGCGCCAGGCCGAAGGCAATCTGCTGCGCACCGCCACGGTCATCAAGTCGGACGGCGAACCACTCGCCACGTCGGGACCGTCGTTCGGTATCGCCTGGGTCGGACCCGACGGCCTCGACGGACGGACTCTGATCGAAGGTCGCGCCGCTGTCACTGATGGTGAAGTCGCCCTCGACAAGTCGTCGGCCCGCCGAGCCGGATACGAGATCGGCGACGTCGTCACTATCGTCGGCCCACGGGGCAAGGGCGAGTTCACCCTGGTCGGCCTGACGGGTACCGGCGACACCGACGGAGGCGGCGGTGCTTCCATTGCCGCCTTCGACCCGGTGACCGCCGACTCGTTCCTCGGTGCCAATGGACTGGTCGACTCGATCTACATCGCCCTCGACGACAGCGTGTCGCTTTCGCTCGTCCAGGACGAGCTCAAGGCCATCTTGCCGAGCAACGTCGAAGTCATCACCGGCGAGCAGTCGGCGCGCGAAACCGCCGGCGCGATCAACGACATCATCGGCATCTTCGGCAACGTGCTGCTCGGTTTCGCCGCCGTCTCGCTGTTCGTGAGCGCGTTCCTCATTTTCAACACTTTCGCCATCATCGTGAGCCAACGACTCCGAGAGCTCGCTCTCCTGCGGGCGGTCGGCGCGAGCGTCCGCCAGATCCGGTCGATGATCATCGGTGAATCGCTCATCGTGTCGGTCCTGGCCACCGTTCTCGGCATCTTCGGCGGCATGGGTGTGGCGGTCGGAATAGTGGCCCTCTTCAACGCGACCGGCGCCGCCTTTCCCTCGGCCTCGCTCATCGTGTCGCTCCGCACGATCATCGTGTCGGTACTCGTTGGTGTGGGCGTCACCGTGACCGCCGCGCTCATTCCCGCTCTGCGCGCCGGCCGCATTCCGCCCGTCGCCGCCATGCGCCCCGAACTCGGCTTCTCGGCTCTGCAAAAGAGTCGACGTCTCGTCGTCGGCACCGTGGTGTTCCTGCTCGGCCTGTCCGCATTCACGTGGGGAGTCCTCGGCCAGCCGGGAGGTGCCGCCGGAACGTTGTCCACGTCAGGCCTCGGCGCCGTTCTGCTCTTCCTCGGCGTGGCCAGCCTGTCCACCACCGTGGCCGCGCCGGCCAGTCGCCTCATCAGCCGACTGCTCCCGCTCCCCGTCTGGCCGATGACTCGTTCGATCGCCGGACGACTCGGCAGTCGTAACGCGCAACGAACGCCGCGCCGCACAGCGTCCACGGCCTCGGCGCTCATGATCGGCCTCGCCCTCGTGAGCACGGTGGCCGTCATCGCCTCGTCGATTCGCGAAACCTTCCGCGAGCAGATCAGCCGTTCAGTAAGCGCCGACTTCTTCGTCACCAACGGTCCGTCCAACTTTCAAGGGCTCCCGGTCGCTTTCGCCGAACGTCTGGCCGATCTCCCCGAACTGTCGGCGGTCAGTCCGTTCCGGGGTGCCGATGCTCTCGTGAACGGCGATCCGAAAGAGATCGGGGCAGTTCGTGGCAGTGCTTTCGGCGAACTGATCGACCTCGACGTGCTGTCGGGTTCAGTCGACTCCCTCGACGAGGGCAAGATCCTTCTCCATCGCGATCCGGCCAGTGACTACGGCGTCGACGTCGGCGACGAACTCACCATCACGTGGCAGAACGGCACCGAGTCGGTGGTCGAAGTCGGTGGCGTGTACGGCGACTCGACAGCCGCCGGCAACTGGCTCGTCGGCATCGATCTGCTCGACTCGGTATCGACCGCCGAACCGGTCGACTTCTTCATCGGCGCCAAGATCGCCGACGGTGTGGAAATCCCAGTCGCCCGTGCCGCTGTGGAGGCGGTGGCCGAGGAGTTCCCGAGTGCCGAGGTCCAGGATCAAGCGGAGTTCCAGAAGAGTCAGGAAGACCAGATCGATCAGTTGCTCACGATCATCTACGGGCTGCTCGCCATCTCGATCGCCATCGCCGTCCTCGGCATCGCCAACACCATGGCGCTCAGCGTCTTCGAACGCACGCGCGAGTTCGGACTGCTGCGTGCGGTCGGAATGAGCAAGCGGACGCTGAAGCGATCGATCCGCTGGGAAGCGATCATTGTCGCCGTCTTCGGTGCGTCACTCGGAGTGGTGGTCGGGATTCCACTTGGCTTGGCCGTCGCCTCGGTCCTCCCCGACACCATCGTGTCGACGGTGGTGGTTCCCTTCGGCACCATCGTCAACATCTTGATCGCCGCCATCGTGGTGGGCATCGTGGCCGCCGTCGGCCCGGCGCGTCGAGCCGCCAAGCTCGACGTCTTGGAGTCGATCTCGGCTCAATGAGCCGGAGCCGTTCAGCCGAAGTCGCGTAGGTCGTCGAAGATCTGGACCCGTCGGCGGGCCGAACGTGCCTCGTCGAGGTAGCGCAGATCGGTCGAGCGATCGTCGTGAACCGGATGGGCCGGACGTTGCTCGAGAGTCCGCTGACAACCCGGACACCAATACACGAGTCGGCCGTCGTCTCCCTCGTCGCAACCGATGGTGCCGTGACAACGACGGCAGATCTGACCGAGCCGTCCGTACACCTCGAGACGCTCGGGTGCATTCGACGAGAATCGTCGGGCCAGATCGAGCAGATCGCGCCAATCCTCGTCGTCGAGTTCGGAACACGGTGTGAACGGATCGAGGGACACCGCCCAGAGCGCTTCTGATCGCACCACGTTGCCGAGTCCGGTCACGACGTGCTGATCACCGAGAACATCGACCACGCGTGACTCAGCCGACACTTCAGCGGCGATGCGGTCGATCACGGCGTCGAGGTCGGGGCGGACCACCCGAAGGTCAGGACCGGCTCCACCCCGCAGCGGATGACGACCGAGATCGGGGGTGCGGTATGTCTCGACCGTCGCCGCGCCGAAACACACAGCAACCCGGCCACCGGCTTCCACGATCACCCGCGCCGTCGTCATGGGCTTCGTCCAGCGCTCCTCTTCGCGATACAGGTGCCATTCGCCACCCCATCGCAGGGACGAATCGAGAACGATTCCGTCGTCGAACTCGACGATGAGTCGACGCCGGCGGAACTCGACCGACTCGATCACACTGGTCTCGGCTGGGTGGGGCCCGATCGACAATGGTGCATCGAATCGCACGAGGGGTCGTCCGCACATGGCGGTGCGCATGGCCGACCCCACCCGTTCGATACCCCTCGTTGCGAACACGCTTTCAGAATAAGCAATACGACGCGCGACGTGGTGGACGCTCCGACCCGACATCACCGTCGATGATCGCTACCCTGACTCGGGTGACCGATCGACACGACGAGACTCGCGATGTCGATCCGGACGAGATCGAGCCGATCGCACCCGTCGGTAGTGACGCACAGATGATGGCCACGGCGCGCCGACGTTACGGCGCGGTCGGTGCCATGGTCGCCGGTGGAATGCTCGGACTCGACCGCCTTCTCGGCCGCAAGCCGAAAGAGGAGTCACCCGTCGTCTGGGAGGCATCGGGTGAACCCGAGAACATCGATCGCGGTATGACGATCGACATCGACGACGAGACCTCGGTGGTCAGCCATCCCCACCGCGAACGGCGTCGTACCGTGCGCAGGCGGCGAAGCACCGACACCACCGACTAACGGCGCCTAGGGAAGTTCGCCCACGTGACCGAGGGCGAGGCGCAGGAGCCGATCCTGACCACCGGTCATATCGGAGGCGATACGTGGGCTCGCCGCTTCAGCGGGAGAGAACCACGCCAGATCGAGGGCCTCCTGGGTGGGAGTGCACTCACCGTCGACCGGGACCACGTAGGCGAGGCTCACCGCATGGTGTCGTGGGTCGGTGAAACCACTGATGTCGGGATCGGGGAAGTACTCGGCGATCGTGAACGGGGCCGGATGTGGTGGGACCCGAGGAAATGCCAACGGTCCGAGGTCCTTCTCGAGGTGCCTGATCAGGGCATCTCGTACTCGTTCACCGTAGAGAACCCGCCCGCTCACGAGCATGCGGCTGATCGAGCCGTCGGCGGCGACTCGTAGTAGTAACCCCACCTGGGTGACCCGACCCTGCGGATCGACGCGCACAGGCACCGCATCGACGTACACCATGGGAACGTTCGCTCGAGCCTGGGCGAGCATGTCGGGGCTGAGCCACGAGGTCCGGGTGTCGACGTGATCGGTCACAGACGGACATTCTCGCAAATTTCAACGCCCGGTGCGGGCAAATGCGCGTCGACTCTCTTCGGCTCGGGTCCGGATCGGGCAGGTGTCGGCATGGTCGTTCACGAGTCCCATCGACTGCATGAAGGCGTACATCGTGGTGGGCCCGACGAACGACCAGCCCCGACGCTTCAGATCCTTCGAGAGAGCGACCGATTCCGGACTCGTGGTCACCTGGCGAATCTCGTCCCAGGTCGGTGAATGGGTCCATCCCTCCGGCTCGAAACGCCAGACATAGTCGGCGAGAGAACCGAACTCGTCGATCAGATCGGCCACCCGACCGGCATTGCGGATGGTCGATTCGATCTTGCCTCGGTGTCGAATGATTCGCGCGTCACCGAGAAGTCGCTCGACGTCACTCTCTCCCATCATGGCGACACGCGCCGGTTCGAATCCGTGGAACACTTCTCGAAACGCCTCGCGCTTGTTGAGAATCGTCGACCACGACAAACCACTCTGGAAACCTTCGAGACAGATCTTCTCGAACAGCAAGCGATCATCGGAAACGGCGAAGCCCCACTCCGTGTCGTGATAGCGGACCATGATCTCCGAACCGCTCGCCCACGGACAACGTGGCTCGGTGATCGTCGTCATGCCAACGTCGGCACTTCGCCCTGGACGGTCGTGCGAGTCAGCTCGCGTCGAAAGCCCGCGTAATCATTGAGCGCGAGGTGCTGTGTGGATCGGTTGTCCCACACCACCACATCACCCGCCTGCCATCGGTGGCGATACGTGAACACGGCATCAGTCGTGTGCGCATGAAGGAAATTCAGCAACTCCACCGCCTCGGCGCGCTCCATACCGTCGATGTCGCGGACGTACGCCCGATTGAAGAACACGATCGTCGCACCGGTCTCCGGGTGACGTCGCACGAGTGGATGCCGACGTTCGTCGTCGGCTGAGTCGTCGCACTCGATGACCATGCCTCGCATTCCCGAGTGAACCGGTTGCATCCGGCGCGAGTAGGCGTCACGCGCCGTGTGGACTGCACGAAGAGCGCGGAGTCGATCCTGTGTCTCACCATTCAGGGCGCGCCAGGCCGCCGACATCGAGGCGAACACGGTGTCACCGCCGTAGGGCGGAACGTCGACTGCGGCCAGGATCGTGAACGAGGGAGGATGCTCGAGGAACGAGAAGTCGGAATGCCAGGCGCCGCCGAAATTGAATGCCGAGCCTTCGTCGGCCTCCTTCACCACGCGAATGACGTCGGGATGTTCGTCCATGGTGCGGACGAAGGGCGTCTCGGCCGAGGGTCCGAGTCGTCGCGAGAACTCCGATTGTTCGGCTGGCGTCAGATGCTGATCACGGAAAATCGTCACTTCGTACCGGCACATGGCATCACGGACATCGGACAGTTCGGCGTCGGTCAACCGAGCCAGATGTACGCCGAGGATCTCGGCGCCGAACACTCCGGTGACAGGACGGACCTCCACCGGCGAAACGCTAGCCACTTCGTCGGGAGCGCCGACCGAACGACTACGGTGAGACCGTGACCGATCTGGCCATCCCACGTTTCGGAGAACTCCTCGGCCCCTACATCGCGCGAGTCGCGCCCGAGACCATGCCCCGCTTTCTGGCCCTCCTCGAACGCGGCGCGGCCGATCGCTACCGGGGCTGGGCCGACGATCTGCCCGAGCATCGCGCTGGCCTCATGAAATGCGCCGACAGTGAGGACGAGATCGCCGATTTGATCGAGGGGGCGTTCTCACTCGACGATTCGCTCCGCGACCAACTCGAGGCGCCCCTTCCCGAAGCGTTGCAGACGTACTACGAAGTCTTCGCCCCGCTCCCGGTCTGGGATCAACTCCGGATCCAGGCCGATGCCGAACGGCAAGGTGCGGCGGCCTGGCGGGGCATCGCGTCCCGCCACCCCGATCCCGCCGTGATCGCCGTCCTCGAGACGTGTTCTCGCCTCGAGGAGTCGTCGGCCGATTTCCTCGACGATCTGATCACCTCTCACGCGCCCTGATCCGGCGGTAACGTCGGCGCTCGTGTCCACGAGCCGCCTGATCCGAACCCTCCAGGCGGCCACCTTCGTGTTGGCCGCGTCGTACGGCGTCATGTTCACGATGCTCGACGACTATCGCGACGCATACGGCATCTCCGAAACGGCACTCGGTCTGGTGGTGGGTGTCGGATTCTTCGCATCCTTCGCCGCTCAGTTGACGCTCGCGCCACTCGCCGACCGCGGCCATGCCCGCCGTCTCCTCGTCATCGGCTTCTCGTCGGTGGTCACCGGTTGCGTACTCATGGGCTTCGGCTCGACGGCACTCGTCATCACACTCGGACGACTCCTCATGGGAATCGGAGCCGGTATGTCGCTCCCGGCTCTGCGTCGCATCATCATCGTCAGCGATCCCGAGCACATGGGGCTGAACATGGGTCGACTGGTGAGTGTCGACGTCGCCGGTTTCGCGAGTGGTCCGGTCTTGGCCGTGATCACCGTCGACCCCATCGGCATTCCCGCTCCGTTCATCGTTCTCGCCGTCACCACGCTGGTGATCGCCGCTCTTCTCTTTCTCAGCGACATCCCCGAGACCGCCTCCGACGAACGGGCCAGCGAGCGATTCGCTTTCGATCTCCTGCGGCATCGCGGGGTCACCGGAGGGGTTCTCATCGGGTTGGCACTGTTCCTCATGATCGGCACCTTCGACTCGCTCTGGGCGATCATGATGGAAGACCTCGATGCCCCCTCCTGGATGGCCAACATCGGAATCACCCTGTTCGCCCTGCCGATGGTCTTCCTCGGTCCGTACGGCGGGAAGCTGGCTCAACGCATCGGCCCGTATCACGTGGGCGCAGTCGGCATGCTGATCGGTGCCGTGTGCATGTCGTTCTACGGTCTGCTGCCGAGCCCGTATCTCATGATGCTCGTGTTCCTGCTGCACGCAACCAACGATGGCTTCACGGTCACGAGTTCGAGTGTCGCCGTTGCGCAAGCAGCCCCCACCGAACGTCAAGCCGGCGCCCAAGGACTTCTCGGTGGAATGCAGACTCTGTTCGGAGGGCTCGCCGCCACGGCTGCTGGCTGGAGTTACGACAGTTTCGGTCGCGGCCCGACTTTCGTCGCGTCCTCGGTGGCGATCGTCGTCTTGGTGATGTCGGGTTATTCCCTGGCCGGCCCGTATCGAACCCGACGACCCGACGAGGATCCGGCGCCCGTGCTCTCGGCGTGACAACATCGGAGCGTGGGTTTTCGCGATGGTGACGGCTGGGTCTTCTGCGAGCGCTGTCAGGCTCGTCATTGGGGACTGTACGGAGCGGCCGGCCTCTTGATGGTTCGCCGCGATCTCGGCTCACCTCACGTGCTCCTCCAACTACGTGCCGCCTGGACCCACGGTGGTGGAACCTGGGCAATCCCCGGCGGGGCGCTCGACTCTCACGAAGAACCGATCGCAGCGGCCGTGCGCGAGGCCTGGGAAGAGGTCGGCATCGACGTCGATGGTGTCGACGTGAAGGATGTGTTCCACGACGATCACCTCAATTGGGCGTACTACACCGTGGTCGCCCACGTGGGTGCCGATGTGATCGTGTCCGAGGGCAACTACGAATCCGACGCGATCGAATGGGTCGCCCTCGACGACGTCGAGTCGTATCCACTGCACGCTGGTCTGCGCAGCACATGGCCAGCCGTCAAGGAGATGGTGGCGGCTACTCTGCGGTGAATGAAGACCACCGCAGCAGTCCTTCGCACCGGCAACGGTCCCTTCACCATCGAAGAACTCGAGGTGGGTGATCCGGGTCCGAACGAAGTCGTCGTGAAGGTGATGGCCGCCGGGATGTGCCACACCGATCTGTTGTCACGCGAACTTCCGCCCGAGTTCTTCGGAGGACCGCAGGTGTACGGCCACGAAGGTGCCGGCATCGTCGAAGTCGTCGGTTCGGCCGTCACCTCCGTGAAGGCCGGCGACAAGGTCGTTCTGTCGTTCAATTCGTGTGGGTCGTGCCCGTCGTGCGCGAAGCGCCGCTTTCCTTACTGCTTCGACTTCCAACTTCACAACATGATCGGCGGACGCCCCGATGGGACCTCGGCCTTCATCGACGCATCGGGTGGTCGCGTCGGCTCACACTATTTCGGGCAGTCGTCGTTCGCTGCTCGCACCGTGGTGGCCGAACGATCGGTCGTGAAGGTCGACGACTCGGCACCCATCGAACGCATGGGACCACTCGGCTGCGGAATCCAGACCGGCGCCGGCGCCATCTTGAACACCCTCGCCGTCGAATCGGGCTCGAGCGTGGTGATCACCGGAGCAGGGGCACTCGGTCTGAGCGCGGTCATGGCGGCCAAGGTGGCCGGCGCCTCCACGATCATCGCCGTCGATCGCCACTCGTCACGACTCGATCTGGCCGAGAAGTACGGCGCCACGCTCACGCTGTCGGGCTCACCGACCGAGATCACGGCCGCCATCCGTGAGGCCACCGGCTACGGCAGCGACTATGCGTTCGACACCACGGGCAATGCGGCAATCGTCCGAGCGAGTCACGACGCATTGAACGTGACCGGCACCATCGCTCTGGCCGGAGTCGGTTTCGGCGATCTCACCGTCGACTTCTTGTCGATGATCAGTGGTCGCACCATCACGGGTGTGATGGAGGGCGATTCGATCCCACAGGAGTTCATACCGAGACTCGCCGCTCTGAACGCCAACGGTGAATTCCCGTATCACGAACTCATCACCCAGTTTCCGCTCGATCGCATCAACGAAGCCGAGGCAGCCAGCGCGAGTGGCGAGGTGATCAAACCCGTTCTTGTGATGCCTCACTGACCCGTCGACCCGATCTCAGGTCACGAGAGCGAATCGCTTCGCCACGTCCCTCAGCCCGTCCAGGGCCACACGACCCGAACCGAACACGATGCGATCGGGTCTCACGACGGTGATGTCGTCGCCCTCGAACACGACGGCATCTAGTTTCGCCAAGAACTCGCGATCGGCGTGGTCGAGAGTCGACCTCGGAGCCATGACGGCCCATCGCCCGTCGAGGATCTCGTCGATCGTGCGACCGTCGCGTGATCCCTCGACCACCAGCTGGCCAGCACCCTCGAGAATCATCGGTGAACCCGACTGCGCCGGCATGGGCGATCCACCCACGTCGACCGGGTTCTCGGCTCGAGCCGCCAACATCATTCGGTCGCGCTCGGCTGCCTCGTCGACGTCGAGAGTGCAGATGATGCGACCGAAGCCCACTGCGGATTCGACGATCCGACGAACGTGTGGAGAACGTTCCGACTGATAGGTGTCGAGCAAGGAGTCATCGGCACCTCGGCAGACGGCGGTGAGCTTCCACGCCAGGTTCACAGCGTCGCGGATTCCACTGCACATGCCCTGGCCGAGAAACGGAGGCATCTGATGCGCCGCATCTCCCGCCAGAAGAAGGTGGCCCTGTCGCCACTCCTCGGCGATCAGACCGTGGAAGGTGTACACCGCCGAACGCTCGACAGTTGCCGTCACCGAACCGAGATGAGGTGCGATCCACTCGGTGATCCTCTCCGACTGGTTCACGTCGTCGGCATTCTCACCAGGGAGCAACATGAACTCGAATCGGCGACGGGTACCCGGCATCGGAACCACGGTGCTCGGTCGATGCGGATCACAGATCTGAAGAGTGCGCGTCGGTGGGTCCGGATCGTGACCATCGATGATCACGTCGACCACGAGCCATGGTTCGTCGAACTGGAGGTCGATCTGCGAGACGCCCATCTGACGTCGAAGGAACGAACGAGCACCACAGCATCCGACGACCCACGACGCATCGATCTCGATCGTTCGACTGTCGAGATCGCGCGCGGTCACCAGCACAGTGGAACCGTCGTCGCGCACGTCGACGACCTCGTGGCCGAGCAGCAGTGTCGCGCCGTGGTGAACGGCACGATCACGAATGAGACGATCGAGAGACGGTTGGTGGAACAGATTCGACTGAGGTGTCGTGTCGTCGGACGGGGAGGTCGCCGTCATGCGCAGAAGCAACTGTCCGTCGGCCGTGACGAAGTCCATGCCCTCGTTGACCACTGACCAACCCGGCGCCTCCGACCACGCTCCGATTTCTCGCAGGTTGCGAACCGTCTCGGCATCGAGATGAGCCGCACGGGGCAGCGGATACACATCGACGTCGCGCTCGATGACGATCACCGAGAGACCGCGTTTGGCCAGGAGGGCAGCAAGTGTCGCGCCCACCGGCCCCGCACCGATGACGGCGACGTCGTGGACGGTCGAGGTCATGTGATCCGGGCCCAACCCGCCTTCAGCGTTTCGAGATCGGGAGGGACCACGAACTCGAGTGGCATGCGCGGACCCCACGAGTTTCCGATGTGCTCGGGTCCGACCGGGGTACGCCCTCGGGTCTCCCATTCGATGTCGTCGGTGATGACGTCCATGTCGGAGTAGAACTCGATGAACGAACCCGATGGCTCGAGCAGGTACCAGAAGAAGTTCGAACCCACGTAGTGACGCCCGAATCCCCAACCCTGCTCGGCCAACTCGGCATTCAACAGTGCCGTGGCGTTGTGCCCGACGTGGTCGACGTCGTCACATTCCCACGAATAGTGCTGCAGATGCGGCACCTCGGATCCGACGACCGCGACGTTGTGATGATCGGTGCTGCAACGCAGGAAGGCGATGATCCCCGGGAACGAATCGCTGACTCGGAAGCCGAGACCTTCCACCAGGAAACGAACCGTGCCCTCCCAATCGGGTGTTCCGATCACGACGTGACCGAGACGCCGCGGTGACCGCGCTCGCGGGATCACTCCGCTGGCACGAGTGTTGACACGCTCGTTGCGACCGGGGCCGTTGTAGGTGGTGAGCGGAGTGGACGGTCGCACGTCGGGCTCACCCACTCGTACGGTGAAATCGACGCGCGTACCCGGATCGACCGCGTGCAACACGCCGTCACGCAGGGTCGACGACAGACCGAGTCCGTTGAGACGTGACGCGATCACCGAAAGGTCCGATTCGTCGGCGGCCGACATGCCGACCGACAGGAGCCGACGAAAATCACCTTGTTCGACGACGACCTGTTCACCTCGATCGGGCGACGAGAAACGGGAACGGGTGGAATCGGGCAGCAGTCCGACTGCGTCGTAGAAATTGGACTGCTTGTCGACGTCGGTGATGGCGATACGGATGGAATCGAGTCGATGAATCGCCATGAGCCGCTCGTCTCTCAACGACCGGATACGCAGACGTTGCGCAACGACCCGATCACATCGGCTCCGCTGTCGATCACGTCACCGGCCGTCAGGAACCGTCCTCGACCGGCTCCCACCCCCTCGGGAGTTCCGGTGAAGATCAGATCGCCCGGTTCGAGTGTGCAGATGCTCGAGAGGTACTCGATGAGAACCGGAATCGAAAAGATCAGGTCGGTCGTACGAGCGTCCTGCATGCGTTCACCCGAGACGTCGCACCAGAGTCCGACGTCGTCGGGGTCGGGAAAGGCATCGACCGACACGATGGCCGGACCGATCGGTCCGAAGGTGTCGAAACTCTTTCCGAGCGAGAACTGCGGTGGCTGACCCGTCATCTGCACCACGCGATCGGAAACGTCCTGACCGAGCGTGAGGCCGGCTACGTGCGACCACGAGTCGGCGGCAGCGATGTGTCGTCCTCCACGACCGATGACGACGACGATTTCGACCTCCCAGTCGACCGCCGGTCCGGAGAGAACGACATCGGCCGTCGGTCCGACGAGACACGACGGGAACTTCGTGAACGCCAACGGTGACGGCGGCAACGCGAGATTCGATTCGGACGCATGTGACAAATAGTTGAGTCCGATGGCGAACACCTTCGAAGGACGCGGGACGCAGAGCCCCGGCTCACCAGAGATTCTGTCCGCCGACGTCGCACGCGCGTACAGATCGTGCAGCTCTTGGTAGCGAGCAATGGCGATCATGGGATCGCTCAAGGATTCGTCACCGGCTGATCGAGCGACATCGACGAAGCCGCCTCGGTCGTCGACGTACTGGAAGGCCGATCGGCCTTCGATGGTGGCGAGTCGATACATGTATTTCCTCCGTGGTCGGTCGTCAGGACAGGGCGTCGATGGTCGCGGTGAGGTGTTCGGTGTGGATGACGATGGTCGTCTCGATGTCACCTTCGATCACGGCATCGCGCAGACGTCGATGGTCGCGACCGTGACGGCTACGTGGATCGGCCGGCGCCGACAAGATCTGGAAGAGTCGAGAACGATCGGTCAGTGACGCGATTTCGTCGACCAGCGTTCGGTTCGGGCATCGAGACACCAGAACCATGTGAAACGCATGATGTCGTTCGAGCCGCTCGACGAAGGTGTCGGCTTCGACCATGCTGTCGAAAGCGGCCGATACCTCACCGACGAAGTTCCGATCGCCGATTGCCGCGTCGAGTGACTGACGGAGTGCGACCGGTTCGAGCAGCAGCCGGACGGCATAGATCTCGTGAGCGAGATCGGCGTCGACCGTGGCGACTCGCGCCCCTCGCTGAGGAGTGAGGTCGACCAGTCCGTCGCCGGCCAGGCGACGCAGCGATTCACGGATGGGAGTGGCCGACACACCCCACGACGACGCGAGATGCTCGACCGGGATGCGGTCGCCCGGACGTAGTCGACCGGTCAGAATCTCGGCCCGCAGTCGTTCATCGGCCCAGTCGGTGCGGGTCAGAGGCCTGATCGTCACCATTCCCATAATCTATTTATTTCTGCTGAGGCCGTCAATCGGTACGGTGGCGCCATGACTGGGATCCCCCGTTTCGACCGGTCGGCATCGGCCAGCGAGATCGTCGCCGCCTTCCGAACCGCTGGTTGCGCCATCATCGAGCGGCTGGTCGACACCGACATCGTCGATCGGGTGCGGGCCGACATGGACCCCTACATCGCCGCCACTCCCACCGGTGGCGACGACTTCTCGGGTCGCAACACCACGCGAACCGGAGCGCTGCTCGCTCGCTCCCGGTCGAGTGTCGACCTCGTCGCCAATCCCCTCGTCCTCGAGGTCACCGAGAGCGTTCTGTCTCCGTACGCGAGCAGCTTCCAGCTCCACCTGACCCAAGTCATCGCGATCGGACCTGGCTCACCCGAACAACCGCTGCACCGCGATCAGTGGTGCTTCGATTTCTTTCCCTTTCCCGAGGACATGGACGTCGAAGTGTCGACCATCTGGGCCCTCGACGACTTCACCGAGGAGAACGGGGCGACCCGCATCATTCCTGCGTCGATGCTCGATCCGAAGGAATCTTGCGCCGATGTGCATCGCACGGTTCCGGCCACGATGCCGAAGGGCTCGGTCGTTCTGTACAGCGGTCGCACCATTCACGGCGGAGGGGCCAACCGCTCCGACCGAGTCCGTCACGCTCTGAACGTCGACTACGTCCTCGGATGGCTTCGCCAAGAGGAGAACCAGTACCTCTCGTGTCCACCCGAGATCGCCCGAGAACTTCCCGAGCGGGTGCAAAAGTTGGCCGGATACGCGCTCGGCGCCTATGCACTCGGCTACGTCGACGACGTTCGCGATCCGCGTGACTACCTCGCCGGAGTCTCGGGGTCGTCCTCGTTCGGTGGCGATGACATGGGCAACGCCCATTTCGGTGGTACGTCGTTCAGTTCCCCGAACGTCCCGCGTTGAGGATCAATCGCTCAGAACGACAGCATCACCCACCGAGAAGCTTCCGGGCCGTGTGATGCGAGCATACGCGCCGACGTTCTGGTCGAGATCGCGAACGATGTGACGAAGCACGGCCCGATCCTCGGGCACGTCGGCACCGACGGCACGAGTGACCATCACACATCGCGGACACGGTCCGATGAATTCGATCTCGGCCGAACCGATCGACATTCTCCGACCCGTCCAGTCGAATTCGGGATGGCCTGACTCGTCTCCGGTGTCGATCACGAAGTTCGGTCGGAATCGACGCACGTCGACCACCGAGTCCGGAACCGCCGCTGCCAAAGATCGCAGGGCCGAGGTGCTCATGATCATGAGAGGCCAGCAGTCGTAGTAGGTGCCAGGAGGTGACTCGAACTCCATGATCACGGGTGGGAACTGCCCGAGATCGGGCAGCGGTTCGTCGTCGTTTCGGCCGAAGATCGACCGCAGTTCGGCCATCACGTCGTCGGAGTCGGGCCGACCGCGCCGATAGTGGTCGAGATCGTCGGCCGGACGCAGATGTTGGAGGCTGACCCGTCGTCCGAGTTCCTCGCTCAGAACCGCATCGACATCGAGGTCGTCGGTCGTGAGGCGACGACCGTCGGGGAACTCGATCTCGACGACATCGTCGGCACCGCGCGCCGTCGAATCGACTCGCCGCGCCGACAGACGCATGAGACCGCCGATCTTCTTCGCACCGCGAATACCACCGCTGTCGAGATCACGAACGGCCCAGATGCGATCACCGACCACACCGAGGTCGTCGAGGGTCGCCGACTCGACGGTCCCTCCGACCATCGACTTGACCGGGTGGATCCAGATCTGGGAGACGTGCACGACAGATGTTCGATCAGCGCTGAGTGCCGACCTTCAGATCCTTGAAGGGCATGTCCTTGTCGACCATCGGTTCACGCGGCAGGCCGAGAACTCGATCGCCGATGATGTTCTTCTGGATCTCGTCGGTTCCGCCCGCGATTCCCGACTGGAAACTGTTGAGGAGTCGCTTGGCCCAGGCCTCGCCGCGACTCGACGTACCTTCCCACGCGTCGGTCTCTGGTCCGACCAGTCGGCTGATCAGAGGACGCATCATCCACGAGATGCGCGATCCGTGCAACTTGCCGAGTGATCCGCCGGGGCCGGGAACTCGGCCGGCCTTCATCTCGGCGCGCGTGCGCATGGCCACCAACGACTTGGTGGTCTCTTCGCTGTACAGCTTCATGAGATCCTGCCGTACGACCGGGTCGGAAATCTTTCCGTTCTTCTTGGCCACTTCGATCAGACCATCGGCCAGCGTGTGCGTGACACCACTCGTGGAGCCGGTGCCGATCGCCACCCGCTCGAACATGAGCATGGCCGTCGCCTGATTCCAACCGTTGTTGAGTTCGCCGAGGAGCCACGACTTCGGGATACGAACATCGGTGAGGAAGATCTCGTTGAAGTGCTTGCCACCGTCGATCTGATGGATCGGGCGAATCTCGACTCCCGGAGCCTTCATGTCGATGATGAACATCGAGATTCCGGCGTGCTTCGGTGCATCGGGGTTGGTGCGAGCGATGATCACTCCGTATTCGCACACGTGAGCGAGGGTGGTCCAGACCTTCTGTCCGTTCAACACCCACTCGTCACCGTCGAGTTCGGCCTTGGTCTGCAGACTCGCCACGTCGGAGCCAGCACCGGGTTCGGAGAACATCTGACACCACATCGTGCGCCCCGCGATGTTGTCGGGCATGAACTGCTTCTTTTGTTCTTCGGTCCCGAACTGATTGAGAACCGGGAGGCACATGCCGTGACTGATCACCAACTCGTACGTCATGTCGGGGAACCGGGCGTACTCCTCGCGATAGATGCGCTCGTGAGCCTTGGTGAGACCTGCACCCCCGTATTCGGCGGCGTAGGTCAATCCGGCCAGTCCCGCCGCCGCGAGTTTCTGCTGAAAGGCGCGTCCGGTCTCGATGGAGTTGACACCACGTTCGCTGCCCGTGGCGTTCTGGGCGAGGAATTCACGAACCTTGGCTCGGAAGGCTTCGGCATCAGCCGGTGACAGTGTCTCTTCGGTGGCGGTGCTCATGCGGGAATTCTGTCACCGGGCACCCCCGATCGACCCCATCGGACGTCGTGACGTGGGCCTCGGACCCGGCCCGATCTCCGGTCAGAAGCGCACGGGCATCGCATGGATGCCGGCGATGAAACTCGAGTGCATACGCTCGGCCGGGCCGTTCGGTTCGAGGTGCGGCATCCGGGTGAGAAGTTCTCGGAACATCACCATCAGCTCCACCCGGGCCACGTGCATACCGAGGCACAGATGGGGACCACCGGCTCCGAACGCCACATGGGGATTGGGGTCGCGGGCGACGTCGAAGGCGTCGGGTCGCTCGAACACGTCCTCGTCACGATTGGCCGATCCGTAGAACATCACGACCCGATCACCTTTCGGAATCCGCTGACCGCGGATCTCGACGTCTTCCATCACGGTGCGCTTGAAGTGCGAGACCGGACTCGTGAACCGGAGCATCTCTTCGATCGCTGTCGGCAGGAGGCCATCCACATCGGCCAGCAACTTTCGGCGTTGATCGGGGTGGTCGAAAAGGAGCTGAAGGCCGGCGGCGAGAAGATTTCGTGTGGTGTCACCTCCAGCGTTCACCAGAAGGAGGAAGAACCACTGAAATTCGAGATCGGTGAGGCGATCTCCGTCGATTTCGGCCTCGACGAGCAGAGTCGCCAGATCGTCACCGGGTTTCGACCGCTTGTGCTCGGCCACCGACTGTGCGTAGCCGAGCATCTCTCCGATCGCCGCCATCTTGACCTCGGGTGGCGCAACGGCGTCGTCGTTGGTGTGCATGATCTCGGTCAGGTCGTACAGACGCTCGCCATCGGCACGCGGCATTCCCATGAGTTCGGCGATCAGCCCCGAGGGAAGTCGTCCGGCGATCTCACTCACGAAGTCGCACTCTCCACGCTCGATCACCGCATCGACGATCTCACGCGCGAGTTGCTCGATTCGGGGACGAAGAAGTGGCGCGTTCTTCGGCGTGAAACCACGGCTCACGAGCAACTTGAATCGATCGTGTTGGGGTGGATCCATGTTGAGCATCATCTGACGCCCGGCGAACAGGTTCGCCTCGTCGGGATCGGGAAGCATGGCCGTCTTCTCGAAAGAACTGAAGATCTTCGGTGACCGACTCACCATCTTCACGTCGTCGTACTTGGTGAGGGCCCAGAATCCCGGGCCACTCTCGCGTGGCTCGGGATGTCGGAACACGGGCGCGTTGGCTCGCAGCCACTCGTACTGCTCCCACGGATGTCCACGTCGAGCGAAATCCTCGGGCGAGATCAGATCGATGTCAGCGGCACTGATCACGTTCCCCCTCCGTGTCGTGCGATCGTCGTGTCAGGGCCCGACGACGTCGGCGAACTGCACGCGCAGATCCTTCTTCAACGCCTTGCCCGACGGGTTGCGCGGGACGACGTCGACGAAGCGCACCGCGACCGGCTGCTTGAAACGAGCCAACTTGCCCTCGCAGTGTGTCAGGACGTCGGCTTCGGTCAGGTCGGGGTCCTTCTTCACCACGACGGCGAGAGGCGACTCACCCCACTTCTGCGAGGGAATTCCGATCACGGCCGTCTCGGTCACGCCGGGGTGGCTCATGATCACGTTCTCGATCTCGGCCGGATAGACGTTCTCGCCACCCGAGATGATCATGTCTTTGATGCGGTCCTGGATGAAGACGTAACCCTCTTCGTCCATGATTCCTCCGTCACCGGTGTGCAACCAACCGTCCTTCAGAGCGTCGGCGGTGGCATCAGGGCGGTTCCAGTATCCGAGCATGATGTGGCCGCCACGAACGAGCACCTCTCCCGACTCGTTGGGGGCGCATTCCGAGCCGTCGTCGCGCACGACCTTCACATCCGACAGGAAGAAGCTCTTCCCGGTCGACCCTGCCTTCTCGAGTGCGTCAGCCGGCATCGTCACACAGGCCGGACCACAGGTTTCGGTGAGTCCGTACACCTGACTGATCTCGATACCGATCTTGTAGTAGGCCTCGATCAACGGAACCGGCACCGGTGCGGCACCCGTCAACAGCCAGCGCACGTGTTCGTGCTTGTGCTTCTCGGGATCGTGCACGAGGAGCATGAACTGCAGCATGGCCGGAACGAGGAGACCGTTGTTGATCCGCTCGGAGTCGATCAACTCCCACACCTTGGTCGGATCGAAGGCTCGCATGAGAACGTGCGTGCCGCCGATGAAGATCGTTCCGAGAGCCGGAGTGAGAGCACCCACGTGGAACATCGGCATCGGGTTGATGTAACGATCGCCCTGTCCGAGGTCGGCGGTGGTGCACATGGTGGCCAGTGCCCAGTACTGCGTGTCGTGAGAGTGCATCACTCCCTTCGGCAGACCCGTGGTACCCGAGGTGTACATGATGTAGAGAAGGTCGTCACCCGACGCGGTGACCGGCGGCTCGATCGGTTGTTCCTTCGCCGACTCGGCTACGTAGTCGAGGGCGAAGGCGGGCTTGTTCGCCGACGAACCGACGTACAGCCACGAGCTGACATCGGTCTTCGCTCCACGAGACTGTAGATCGACGGCGACCGGAGCGAATTCCTCACCGAACACCAGTGCCGTCGTACCCGAATCCTTCAGGATGAACTCGAGTTCGTCGGCGACGAGGCGCCAATTGAGAGGCACGATGACGGCCCCGAGTTTGGCGGTGGCGAAGAACGAGGTCAGATACTCGGCCGAGTTCATGAGCAACAGACCGACTCGGTCACCCTTTTTCACTCCGGCGCGAATCAGGAGTTGCGCGGCCTTGTTGGTCTCGGCGTTGAGCTCGGCATACGTGTAACGGCGGTCGGCGGCCACGTCGTACAGGGCCTCCATCTTGGCGTTGACGTGGGCCCGGCGGGCGAGAAGGTTTCCGATGTTGATGGCAGTCGTCATACGAAACATCGTGTCACACGAGTCGTCTCATGGGTAGAGGCGAACCGTGATTCGTGAAACCCGCCTACGGAAGCGGGTAACCCGCGGCTGAGGCCTTCACGGCATCGGCGTCCTCGGCGAGAATCGCACCGCTGGCCACGGCGGCTTCGACCGACGCATCCCACTTGGCCCGAAAATCGGCACGGTCCACGTACGACGCGGCGAGCCGATCGTCGGAGAACGACGCGGTGGTACCGAAGAGCCCACAGAAGCTGCCCCCGGATTGGCCGACACCGGACAGAGCGGCAACCGGCACGTCGACGTGCGGGGTACGTATGCCACCGAGAGCGTTACCGAACCCGTCGAGTTCGAACCCGACGAGTTCGGCATCGTTCTGCAACTTCGGTGTGACGGGCGGTGCGACGCCGGTGCGAATCCAGGAATCGAGAGCTCGCACCGCGGCACGTAGAACGTACGTGTGTGGGCCGGCGTTGATGGGCTTCTCGCACGTGATGATGCCGAAGTACACCGCCGTCGGAGCGTCGAGCATCGCCGAGAACAAGGCGTCGTCGCCGGCCCCGTCACCGATGTCGGTCTCTCCGATGCCGAGACTGTACGCATCGGCGTGAGCGGTACCGGCGACTTCCCAACTCCGGAAGAAATCGGTCTCGGGTTGTTCGGCTCGGCGATACCCGAGTCCTTGACCGACGATGTCGGTTTCGGCCGAGAACACGAGAACCGGTCGTTCGATCGCACGAATCCGCGCCACTTGAGGCCCGGGAACGGCCGGCCGGGGCTCGGTGAGCAGATCGGCTCCACGGGCACCGCGACTGTGCACGAGGTAGCCGCTGAAGACGTCGTGAACGGGTGCAAGGGCGTTGATGTAACTGGTCAGTCGGAACGCCGACTGCGACTCACCCGCCGCGATCACCCGCTCGGGAACCAGACCACCGAGCAATGTCGAGGACTCGTTCCAGACGAGTGCACCGATCTGACTGAACATGTCGTAGCTGTAGTCGTCTCCAGGATGACTCAACGTTCCGTACCGTTCCGGATCGGCGATCTTCAGGACGCGCGGCGCTCCCGTCGGATTGCCGCCGCCCTCCACGCCGACGCGTTGTGCCGACACGCCGATCCAGACCATGCCCGATCGCAGGATTTCGTTCTTGGCCAGATCGAACGACGGTGACACGTCGAGACCGGCCGTGACGTTCAGCCATTCGACGATCACCGAACCATCGAAACGACTGGCGTCGTTCGGCGTGCGCACCACGATGCGCGTGGCGAAGTCGGCCGTGTCGTACGGAGCGACCGTCCAGTCGCCATCGCTCGACAGTTCGGTGTCGGAGGTGTAACTCGACGCCGTGCCACGTACGAAGTACTCGGTTTCGGTGTAGTTCCAAGCCGTCACGTCGAACGGACTGACACCGAGAACGACCTGACCGAGTCCACCGCTCACCGGACCTTCGATCGATGCTTCGGCAACGCCCGCTACTGCCGGTCGCGATGTTTCGACCGGTGCTTCGGTGGTCGGGGCTGCGCTGGTGGTCGTGGCGGAAACGGTCGTGGTTGGGGCCGCCCCCGTCGACGACGGTGGTTCGGTCGTCGAACCGTCGTCCCCGCCACACGCGGCCAGAACGAGGAGGGCAATGGGAAACACGCGACGCAACATGGGTGCGGAACGTACCGCGTCCCTGCTCACAGGCCTTCATCGGAGATTTGAAAGATACCCCCAAGGGTATGTATCGTTCAGGTATGGCACGTCACCGCACCGTTCTCGCCCTGGCCGGCTTCACCCTCGCCCTCTCCCCCGTGATCGGCTGCTCCGGAGGGGATTCGTCGACGTCCGACCAGGCCGCTCGTGCCGACACCGTCACCGACTCACCCGCAAAGGACACTCGCATGATCATCGACGTACGCACGCCCGCCGAATTCGCCACCGGCCATCTCGACGGCGCCGTCAACATCGACATCCAGTCCGCCGACTTCGTCAGCCGCATCGGCGAACTCGAGCGCTCGAGCTCCTACGTCGTCTACTGCCGAAGTGGCAACCGATCGGGTGTGGCCATGGCCCAGATGCTCGACATGGGATTCACCGACGTGAGCAATGCCGGCAGCGTCGAGGAGGCATCGGCCAGTCTCGGTATCTCCATCGTCGGCTGAATCGCCGGCTGGATCGTCAGCTGGGACCGACGTCACTGATCCATGGGAATGAGAACTCACCCGAGACTGTTGTCGTCGACATGACCTCTCCCCGCATCGTGGTGCAGCGCGCCGATCAGCGACCCCACACTCAGATCTCCTGGCTCGACAGCCGACACTCGTTCAGTTTCGGATCGCACTGGGATCCGAACAACACCGGCCACGGGCTGCTCGTCGTGAACAACGACGACGTGGTTCGCGCCGGCAGTGGCTTCTCGACTCATCCCCATCAGGACATGGAGATCGTCACCTGGGTCCTCGATGGCGAACTCGAGCACAAGGACAGCGAGGGCAATCGCGGCATCCTCTACCCCGGTCTCGCTCAACGCATGTCGGCCGGAACCGGTATCTGGCACTCCGAGATGAACCCGAGCGGTGACACCGACGTGCATTTCGTGCAGATGTGGGTGATGCCCGACACCGAACGCATCGATCCGAGCTACCAACAACTCGACATCAACGGTGAACTCGCGCGTGGTGGCCTGGTTCCCATTGCGTCGGGTCAGGGTCACGATGCTGCGATCAGTATCCGTCAGCGCGACGCCGTGCTCTGGGGTGGTCGTCTGTCGGCCGCCGAATCGGTGCGACTTCCCGATGACCGACACGTGCACGTGTTCGTCGCCCGAGGCTCGGCGGCCCTCGAGCACGCGGGCGAATTGGCGACCGGCGACGCAGCCCGCCTGTTCTCGGTCGGCGATCTGTCGCTCGCGGCCGGCGACGACGGAGCAGAAGTACTGGTCTGGGCCACGGCCTGACGGCTGATTTTCCGCCACTACTATTCGTGCATGGCAACGGCACGAATCAACGGAACTGACATCTTCCACGTCGACCACGGCGGCTCGGGGCCCGCAGTGATCCTCAGCCACGGCTTCCTCATGGACCACTCCATGTTCGATCCGCAAGTGGCCGAACTTCGATCGACTCACCGTGTGATCACATGGGACGAACGTGGATTCGGAGGCACCAGAGCCACCGGAGCGTTCGACTACTGGGACTCGGCCCGCGACGTCCTCGGACTCATGGATCACCTCGGTATCGAGTCGGCGATCGTCGGCGGAATGTCTCAGGGCGGATTTCTCTCGATGCGAGTCGCGCTGCTCGCGCCCGAGCGAGTGCGGGGACTGATCCTGATCGACACTCAGGCCGGCACCGAGGACCCGGCCAACGTCGAGGGATACGGCCAACTCCACGCGGCGTGGGTGGCTCATGGTTCGTCGGCCGTACAAGACGTGATCGCCGGCATCATCCTCGGTGCGGGTGACTGGCAGTCATGGTTCGACAAATGGGCCGTGCTCCCGACCGACCAGTTCACTCACGCGTTCGATTGTCTGATGACTCGAGACGACATCACCGATCGTCTCGGCGAGATCACCGCCCCGACGCTCATCGTCCACGGAGATGCCGACGCTGCGATTCCCGTGAGCAAGGCCGAAGTTCTACGTGACCGTATTGCCGGACCCACCGAGCTCGTCGTGATTTCTGGTGGGACCCACGCTGCCAACCTCACTCACCCCGAACCGACCAATTCGGCCATTCGCGCCTTCGTCGATCGACTCGACTCGTGAGCGGCGAGCATCCGGCCGCCGCCGCCGTTCGCGCTCACGTCGACGCCTGGAACACGATGGATCGTGACCGATGGGTCGGTCTCTTCTCACCCGATGTCGTGTTCGAGGATCCGGTCGGCGCGCCTCCCAAGGTCGGTGTCGACGCCGTCCACAAGACATGGGATCGCTCATTCACTCCCGGTCGACGCTGGACCCTTCGTCCCCGTCAGATCGTGGCCGGGAGTGATGAGGCTGCGGTCGTGATGCACAACGTGGGCGAACTCGGTGACCAGCACGTCGAAGTGAACAGCATCGAGATCTTCACCACCGATCACCAAGGTCTCATCGTGCACGTGCGCGCCTTCTTCGATCAACCGACCGAATTCGCTCTCGCCGATTGGTTCACGCCCGAACGATCGGAGTGATCGAGGATTCACTCAGACGGTGAGTGTGTTGATGAAGATCTGCCAGGCCAATGCCGACTTCGCCGTGAGGCTCAGGATCAGATACACCCGCTCACCGAAGAGATAATCGGCCCACCTACCGATGCGCTTGTACTGAAGCCACTGATTCAGAGCGAAGCAATTGAAGAAGATGAAGATGCTGACGAAGATCCCGTAGACGAAATTCGGCATCTCGCTACCGGGTCCGATCAGATACAAAAAGAGTCCGATCCACGGTGCGATTCCCGCGATGCAGCCGAACCAGAACGGCGTCCACCACACCTTCTTCCCCGGCTCGTTCACGACTTCCATCAGCCAACCGAACAAGATCATGGCAACGTTGGCCCCCGCGATACCGATGAGTCCAGCCACGTCGCCGATTCCGAAGATCATGGCGATCAGAAGGATCATGAGGGTCGACGACAGGGAGTATTCGACCCAACGGAAGAGATTCCGTTCCCGGGTCAGGCCGGCGAGATAACGCGGCCGACCCCACGGGGAAGCGACGAGCAAGTGAAAGATCGCCGAGAGAGCGAGGAAGGCGAACACGCCGTACGCCATACGAACGTCGAAGAGACGATCGAGTCGCTCGACGTCGAGTCGTCCGTTCGGCGCGTCGTTCCAGAAGAAGCTGGTGACCGGAAGGGTGAAATCGTTCGCCGTCACCAGGACGACGATTCCTTGAACGGCATGGAGGAGAGCGGCTCCGATGTTGAGTCGTTGCAGTCTCGATTGCGATGTCGGGTCGATCGTCGACATGAGTACCTCCTCGGTCCTGGGACGAGCCTACGGAATCACTCATCACCGGGCTCTGTTACCGTTCGGCCGTGACTCTCGACATCAGCCCAAAAGATGCAACGCCGCACACTGCGACGTTCAACCGCTCCCAGGAGTTCGATCTCGACCCGGCCGACTTCGATCGAGCGAAGCGGGGCTGGATCGCCTCGCTCCCCGATGTCCACGTGCGTGACGCCCAGGGTCGAACGGTGAGCGACATCGGCCGCTACTCGTTTCTCGACGACGAGTGCCCCGACACCGTTCACCCGAGTCTGTGGCGACAGGCCCGACTCAACGCCCATCACGGACTCTTCGAAGTCGCCGAAGGTGTCTGGCAAGTACGCGGCTACGACATCTCCAACATCACCTTCGTACGTGGTGAGACCGGCTGGATCGTGATCGATCCCCTCACGGTGGAGGCGACGGCGCGGGCGGCTTACGACCTCGTGACCGAACACCTCGGACATCGACCGGTCACGGCCGTGATCTACACCCATTCCCACGCCGACCATTTCGGTGGCGTCCTCGGTGTGACGTCTCAAGCCGAGGTCGATGCCGGAAGGTGTCGGGTGATCGCGCCGGTCGGCTTCTTGCACGAGACCGTCGGCGAGAACGTGATCGCTGGTGTCGCCATGGGCCGGCGGGCCACCTATCAGTTCGGGCCGTTGCTTCCGAGCGGCCCGAAGGGTCACGTGAACTGCGGACTCGGACTCTCGATTCCGGTCGGACCACCCGGACTCATCGCCCCCACCGAAGACGTGACCGAAACCGGAGAGGGACGCGTGGTCGACGGTGTGCGCATCGAATTCCAGCTCACTCCGGAAACCGAAGCGCCGGCCGAGATGAACTTCTTCTTCCCCGACCAGGGCTGGTTGTGCATGGCCGAGAACTGTTCGCACACGATGCACAACCTCGTGCCCATCCGCGGAGCTCTGGTTCGCGACTCTCTCTCGTGGTCGAAGTACATCAACGAGGCGATCGAGCTGTTCGGTTCGCGAACCGAAGTGATGTTCACTTCGCACAACTGGCCTCGTTGGGGAACCGACGACGTTCACGGATTCCTGTCACTTCAACGCGACATGTATCGATGGATCCACGATCAGACCATGCGACACGCGAATCTCGGATTCACACCGCTCGAGATCGCCGATCATCTGACGTTGCCCGAGGAATTCCTCGCCGAGACCCACACTCGGGGCTACTACGGCGATCTGGTGCACAACTCGAAGGCGGTCTACCAGCGGTACCTCAGCTGGTACGACGCCAACCCCGCCAATCTGAACAAACTCCCGCCGGCCGACGTCGGACGCCGTTACGTGGAACTGGCGGGCGGTCCGGAGGCTCTGCTCGCTGCGGCTCGCCGTGCGTACGACGCGGGCGAATATCGCTGGGTCGCCGAATTGGTGAACCACCTCGTGTTCGCCGATCCCTCGCACGAGGACGCGCGTTCGCTTCAGGCCGACACGCTCGAGCAGCTGGGCTATCAGAGCGAATCGACCACCTTCCGCAACGCTTATCTGATGGGAGCCCAAGAACTCCGACACGGTCCGCCCCAACTCGGCAACTCGACCGTGCGTGGTCGAGGAATCCTCGCCGCGATGACGATCGAACAGATCTTCGACACCCTCGCCGTACGACTGAAGGCCGAAGCTGTCGTCGGCATCAAGCTCTGTGTCAACTGGACGTTCCCCGATCTCGCCGGAACACCCGACGAGAGATGGGTACTCGCAGTGTCCAATCGCACGATGTACTCGATCCGTGGCCGCCAGGACGACACCGCAGTCGCCACTCTCCGACTCGATCGTTCGCTGCTGATTCGGATCATCACTCAGGAAACGTCCTTCGTCGACGAGATCGCAGCCGGCAACATCGCGCTCGACGGAGATGCCGGCGCACTGCTGACGGTCTTCGGCAATCTCGACGTCTTCATGGGCGGCTTCACCATCGTCGAACCCTGAACTCACCCCCACCCCCCTTACCTGTCGATGGTGTTCTGGGTGAAAAATGTGTCAGTTTCCGGCGTTTTATTCACCCAGAACACCGATCACGAGGCGGTTGAATGGGGGAATGACGTCATTGGCCGAGAACCCCACCCGATCGACCGCAGTCGCTGCGATTCCTGGAATCGTGGCCGGAGTACGCCACACATTCGGGAGTCGCGTCACCCGTCCGCTCTCGTGGCGCAAGAAGCAACTCGAGCGCATGATCGCGATGCTCGAAGAGAACGAAGCCGAGTTCTCCGAGGCGCTCGCTGCCGATCTCGGCAAGCCAGCCATCGAGGGATACGTCACCGACATCGCTTTCGTCATCGGTGAAGTGAAGTTGATGTTGAAGAACCTGCGCCGCTGGAACCGACCCGAGCGGGTTCGGACCCCGATCGTCGCCATGCCGGCCACCTCGAAACGAATCCCCGAGCCGCTCGGCGTCGTGCTCGTGATTGCGCCGTGGAACTACCCGGTGCAATTGCTGCTCGTTCCGGCAGCCGGCGCGATCGCCGCCGGGAACGCAGTCGTCATGAAGCCCTCGGAGGTGTCGTCGGCGACCTCGACTCTGCTCGCTCGACTGGTCCCGAAGTATCTCGACACCTCGGCCGTCGCTCTCGTCGAGGGAGGTGTCCCTGAAACGACCGCCCTTCTCGCCGAACGGTTCGATCACATCTTCTACACCGGCAACGGAACTGTGGGACGAGTGGTGATGCGAGCCGCAGCCGAGCATCTGACCCCGGTGACTCTCGAACTGGGCGGTAAGAGCCCGACCATCGTTCACTCGTCGGCCGACCTCGAGGTCACCGCCCGGCGGATCGCCTGGGGCAAATGGCTGAACGCCGGTCAGACCTGTGTCGCTCCCGACTACGTCCTGGTGGAGAAGTCGGTCGAGTCCGAATTGGTCGATCACCTCCGTCGTGCGATCACCGAGTTCTACGGTGACGACCCACGGTCGAGCGGCAGCTTCGGACGCATCGTGTCGGAACGGCACTTCGATCGACTGAACGGACTCCTGACCGGAGGTCGGGTGATCGTCGGCGGCGACACCGATCGAGCCGAGCGATACATCTCTCCCACGATCGTCACCGACGTCGACATGACCTCACCGCTGATGAACGACGAAATCTTCGGACCCATCCTTCCGATCGTGCCGGTCGCTTCGATCAAGGAGGCCATCGCCTTCGTCAATTCCCGACCTCATCCTCTCGCCCTCTACGTGTTCGCCGAGAAGAAATCGATCATCGACGACGTTCTCTCCCACACGACGGCGGGCGGAGTGACCGTGAACGGGACCCTCATGCATCTCACGAGTCCGTATCTCCCCTTCGGTGGCGTCGGCGAGAGCGGTATGGGTGCGTACCACGGTGAGACCGGAGTGCGAATCTTCCAGCATCGCAAGCCAGTGCTCCATCGCAGTACCAGAGTCGATCCGTCGCTCGCCTATCCGCCCTACACCGATCGCAAGGCCAAGATCTTCCGGAAGGTGCTCTGACCATGACTGTCGCCAACACCGTTCTGGCCGTCGGTCTGGCGTTCTTGTGCGCCACGTCGGCCCTGGCCGATTTCCGCGGCGTTCCTCAGATCCTGCAGACGATGGAGCGACTACGGATGCCGGTCCGAATCGTTCCGGCTCTCGGAGTCGCCAAGCTGGCGGCGGCCGGAGGCCTCCTCATCGGACTCGGCATCGATCGACTCGGCACCTTCACAACACTGTGCCTGTCGATCTATTTCGTCCTCAAGGTCGGAGCACACCTTCGTGTGAAGGATGCGCTCACCGAGACGATCCCAGCACTGATCATGCTCGGGCTGAGTGTGGCCACTCTGACCACGTCGCTCTGAGCGGATCCGCGCACAGTTCGAATCAGCTCGACGGCACCTCGGTCGTGCCACCGCTCATGATGTATTCGATCCACCAACTCGGCGCGTTGTCGAGCAGGTTGCCGAGATGTGAGTAATCGTGCCAGCGACGGATCAGGCCGTCGCGGACCTCCATGACCGAGGTGAAGGGATGAACGATCACCTCACCGGTCGGGAAATGCCACTCTTCCTTGTGTTCGGTGATCACCACGTCACCCTCGGCCAGAACCACACCCGGTACGTGCACCATTTTCGCCGTCGGACCGAGCCCCAATTCGAGACGCTCGGCGATGGCCACCCCACCAACCACGGGAGGAACCGCCCCGACGTCCATGTACTCGGCGTCGTCAGCGAACTGTCGCGCGACTCCGCTCCAGTCCTTGGCGTACATCATGTCCCAGTGCCGAGCCACCACGGCCTTGTTGGATTCGACGGATGAGTTCATGATCGATCAACCTTTCGGAGACAAGAGATACCGAAGAGTCGACACCACCACATCGACCCACTTGTCGTCGACACCCGGCTCGTCGCCGACGTCGACGAGCACACGGCCCACCAGATTGGACTGAATGAAGTAAGCGATCGCAACGAGGTCGAGCTCCGGTGAGATGACACCGCGGTCGCTCATCATACGAAGCGTCTCGGCGAGGTGATTGGTCCCTCGAACCTGCTGCTCGCGCAATGTGGTCGCCAATGCTGGAATACCATCCGCCGCCACGAGAGAAGTGATCCGACGCAGACGCCGTTCCCGGCCGGCACGATCCCCGTCGATCTTCAAGGCGAACTCGACCGCAGCCAGCACCTCGTTCACGTCGGATGCTTCGAGGAGGAATTTGCGCATCCCCCGCAACTCGGACGCTTGACTCTCGACCCAGTGCTCGAGTTCGAGCGTGGCGACGAGGCCGGCCCGACTTCCGAAATGGTGGTACACCGAACTGCGAGCCACTCCGGACGATTCGATCACCCGATCGAGATTGAACTTGACCGGACCACTCGATTCCATCTCGGCCCGTGCGTGACGCAGCACCACTTGGATGGTCGCCAGACCGTCCGACCTCTTGCGTAACTGCTCCCCCACGACCCCGAGGTTAGGTCGGATCGATCAGCGGCCGGAACCTCGACCCGAAATATGATGCTCGCCGGGAGCCACGATGGTTTCGACACCCTCGATGACAACTGTCGCAGGTATCGGTGTGGACACGTCGATGCCGTTCGTATCGACCCGCAGCGACAATCGACCCGAAGGTGTGGGGCACGAAGCTTCGACCCATGTGAGTCGGCCGAGAGAGGGCTCGATGCGAGCCGATGCGAAACCGGGTTCGTCGGGAACGACGCCCAACACGTGTTGAACGACGTCTCGAGTGGGGGTGCTCGACCAACCGTGACAGCGCGTCCCTCCGTACCAGGTCTCACCGAACGAGGTCGCGCATCGAGTGAGCAGATCCTCCCAGTCGAGCAACAGGTCGGACAGGAGATCGGCCCGACCTGCTGTGGCGAGCGCATCGTGCACCACGTAGCGAAAGAACGGCTGCGCGCGCACGACCTGTCGTTCGGTGTCCCACCACGGTTCGGGATGACCTTGATACAAATACACACCGCCCAATTCGGTCTCGGTGCCCGGATCACTCGGTCCGTCGGCACTCGCGAATGCGGCGTGTACGAGATTCTCCTCGTCGGTGATCACCTGCACGAGTCGGTCCCAGCGTTCACGAGGCGCCAGTTGACCGACGATCGCCGCCGACTGCCCGTGTTGTGACACCATCGGTCGCTGCGAGTCGCCGACCACCGAGTCGACGTACACCTGCCGACGCGGATCCCAGAAGCGTTCGAAGGCTTCGGTGAGTCGCACGTGCCACGACCGTGCCCACGCGGCCCGACCAGAATCACCCAGCCACTCACTCATCTCGGCGAATTCGAGAAGGGATCGAGCCCACAATCCTGCGATCGTCGAATTGGCGCCGTCACTGTGGACCGCACTCCAGTCGATGAGGACCCAACCCGGCATCTCGACCGGAAGTCCGGAGCGATCGGTCCGATCGGCGAACCAGCGCAACACACCTTCGACCACCGGGAGCAACGCAGTGATCTCGTCGCGGTCACCCACGTAGCGGTAGAGATTGTGGACCGAATGAATCCAGTGCAGAGCCCAGTCGGGAACGATCGACATGTCGTCGTGTTCGATTTCGCCGGCCACCGACATGGGGATCATGCCGTCGGCTCGCGGTGAAGCCGCCAGCACCGGATGCCAACGAGCAAGCGTCCAGTCGTCGTTGGTCGTGAGATCGACCAGTTGATGCACCACCGAGTCCCCGGTCCAGGCCCGCTGTTCACGGGTCGGACAATCGACGTACGAATCGAGGGAACTGATCGATGCCGTTCGTCGACCCACCGCGACGATCTCATCGAGGCGCAAATCCGAGGATCGGAACCCATGATCGCCCACGACCGGATGCAGACGCTCGACGATCGAGACACCGTGCACGGAGGCTCCATCACCGATCACCCGCACGCCGTGCACGCCGAACAAGTCGACCGATTCGACGGTTCGATGCGTTCCGTCGAGGGTCACGAACAGCGACGAGTCGTAGGCCTCGTTGGCCGGTCGGCCGTCGTCGAGTCGTTCGGCACCATGGAACTGAACGGTCGTACCGGCCGGCCCTTCGACGTCGACGACGAGGGTGCCGACGACGATACGGTCGGCCACGAACTCACCGGGAGCGGTTTCACGCAGAGCGATCGGTGTCGGGACGGGTCGTGAGGTGGGACGACCCCCCCACGGCCCCACTGGGTAGGTGGGTGGTTCCTTGCGACCCGATCCACCGAACACGGTGGCGCGTTGCTCACGCACCAGTGGCCACGACTCGAACGCTTTCTCTCCGGCGATCCAGTCGGATGGAAGAGATCTGAGGTCGACGAGTTCGTCACCCCGTTTCAGGAGACTGAAACTCGGCGTGGCCGACCATCCCGACAGGATCGTTCCGTGCCAGGACGCGTCCGACACCACGACGTGACCGTCACCGAGGTGGGCTTCGAACACCGCTGCTCCGTTCCGGAGATCGACCGAATCCGGCAACGGCATCGACCAGGCAGTTGCGTCGACGTCGGCCGTCACCAACAACGCGATGTCATTGCGCCCGACCCGAAGGAACGGCGCGATGTCGGCATCGTCCCAACGCATACGACGCGGATTGATCCGCACCGGCCCACGACCGACTTCGTGGCCGTTCACGTACCACGTGACCCGACCCACCACCGCCACTCGCGCCGGCACCACGGCGGGTACACGTTCGAGGTCGAACGAGGTTCGCAGGGCCGCCGTCCGGCGCCGGGTCTCGAACTCCCAATTCGTCGAGCGATGGGGCCAGATCCAACGACCCGACCAGCGCCCGTCGGGAAAATCGAGTCGGGTCACCAAGGACTACTTCTCGACCGCTCGCACCAGGTTGTCGAGGGTCACTTCCATGTTGCGACGATTGTGTTCGGCACGATCGGCGACACCACTCACGATCTTGCCCAACTTCGACGAGAAGCCGCTGCGATGGTCGACCCACGAATGAATGACCCGACAGCCCGAGGCAGTGGGTTCGACTTCGTACACCCAGTCGCACCAGTTCTTGCCGAACACCATCAGTCCGAACGAGAACTTGCGCGGCGCGTCGAAGTGGTTGACTTCCACCATCGTCGACCACGACTTCTTACCGTTCGAGTTGCGACCCTTGAACTTGGCGCCGACGGCCGGGCCGGTCGCGCCTTTGATCCACTCGCCACCCTTGTTCTCGGGCGACCACTCCCCCATGCGGGGAAGATCGGTGACCATGGCCCAGACGGTGTCGACGGGTGCGGAGACATCCCGGGTGACGGAAACGAGTGCAGCCACGATCACTCCCCGATGAGTTCTTTGCGCAATTCGCGCTTCAGGAACTTGCCACTCGCGTTGCGCGGGATGGCCTCGTCACGGAACCAGAGCTTCGACGGAATCTTGTGCTTGGCGAGCGAGGCACCGAGGAACGTGCGCAGCTCGTCCTCCGACACCGTCTTACCCGGCGCCAGCACGATGCAGGCCGCAACTTCTTCACCGAGACGTTCATCGGGGATGCCGAACACGGCGGCTTCGGCGATGGCGTCGTGACGGTAGATCACCGCTTCGACTTCCGAGCAGTACACGTTCTCGCCGCCACGGATCACCATGTCCTTCGCACGGTCGACAATGTACACGAAACCGTCCTGATCGATACGAGCGATGTCACCGGTGTTGAGCCAGCCGTCCTTGATGGTTTCGGCCGTCGCATCCGGGCGATTGAGATAGCCCTTGATGGTGATCGATCCCTTGACGCACAGGATTCCGGTGATGTTGGGATCGCGCGGGAGGTCATTGCCTTCTTCGTCGACCAACTTGGCCTCGAGCGTGGGAACGATCGGACCGCAGGAAGACGGCTTGCTCGTGTACCAGAGCGACGTGTTGGCCGTGATGATGCCGTGCGTCTCGGTCATGCCGTAACCGGTGGTGGGTGTGCCCTTCTCGAGCTCCTTGTCGATCTTCTCGACCAGATCGGGCTGCACGGCGGCTCCGCCACCGCTGATCGCGCCGAGCGACGACACGTCACGCTTCTTCCAATCGGGGTGCATGATGAGTTCACGGCCCATGGTGGGCACACCCGAGAAGTTGGTGGCCTTTTCGCGTTCGATGAGTTCGATCGCCCGAGCCGGATCCCACTTGTACATGAGAACGACGGCGCCACCGACGAGCGTGGCCGGGTGCAGGATGCAGTTGCAGGCGGTGACGTGGAACAACGGCGTGGGCGCCATGAACACCGGCGACAGCGCGGGTGGGGCCGGCGGCGCTTCGGCCAGATCACCGGCGGCGACGGCCTTGGCGATTCCGGCCGATGCCGCACCGGTCATGGCGGCGATGTTCATCACGTTGTCGACCGAGCCGCGATGGTGGAGCTGAGCTCCCTTCGGGAATCCGGTCGTTCCCGAGGTGTAGAAGATGGTCGCATCGTCGTCGGGGTCGATCTCGACCGGTGGCAACACACCGGGGTCGGCGGCGGCCATGACGTCGGTCCAGCGCACACCGCCCGCCGGCAACGACCGATCGGTGCGCACCGCGATCACGGGGACATCGAACGAATTCGACATCTGGGTGAACCGCTCGAGACGCTCGTCGTCGACGATCAACATCTTCGGCTGACTGTCGTTGAGGGCGTACTCCATCTCGACCGGAGTCCACCAGGCGTTCATACCCACACACGCCACGCCGATCGACACGCACGCCCAGTAGGTGACGACCCACTCGGGATAGTTGCGCGTGGAAATGGCGACCCGCTCGCCACGCTTCACCCCGTTGTCGACGAGGAACTGAGCGAGTTTGCGCACCTGCGCATGGATCTCGTTGTAGGTGTACGACTCGTCTTCGTACACGACGTACTTCTTGTCGCCGTGAGCGGCAGTCATCTCCCAGACCACCCGCATGTTGGGTGGGGCGGCGGCGAAGGTCTTGACCTCCACTCCCCTCACGGTCGTGGTGGTGACGGCGAACGGAGAGCCAGGGCCCTCCAGTTCCTGGCGGGCGGCGATGTAATGGTCGATCACACCCCCCATCGTGGCCGATGACACACGTGTTCGGCAACGTGGGACGCCTCGTCGACCGGTCCTCAGCCTCCGTCGAGAACGGTCACCGACTCCACGTGCCACCCTCGACCGTTCAGACCGTCGTCGAGCCATCGACGAAGGGCCAACGTTGCCCTCACGTCGTCGGCGTTGTAGCGCAACAACTTCTCGGCCATCACCTCTCGATCGGGATGACCCGGATCACAGGCCATGCGATACCACAGGATCGAATTGGCCCCGCCGGCGTCATCGGCATCCCATTCGAATCCGGAGAGCGGCGCCAGGTCTTTCAGCCCGAGCCGGCGGGTGGGCCAGAGGAAGCGCTTGGCCAGATCGTGCATGTCGACCCACCAGTCATTGGCGGGTAGAGCACCGATCTGCTCGACCGTCGGCACACCGGCGACGCCATTGGCACGGATCGACGCTTCCTTCATACGGGGAATCTCGGCGAATCCTCCCGAGTAGCAGTAGACAGCGATCGACCGACCTTGGGCGTGCGTGCGGTCGACCAGATCGTGCAGCCAGGTCCAGAACTCGGTGAGCAGGCGAGCTTCGGTCGTGGGATCGGCACGATCGTAAGAGTGGAAGGACAGGTATTCACCATCGCTCCACTCGTCGCCGGACGTGCGTTCGGAGATCCAGCAGCCGTACATGTAGACCAGATCGTCGTTCTCGATGTCGAAATCGATCTCGACGTCGGCACGCGGGACGACGATCTGTTCGCTGTTGCGTTTGAGATATGGACGACCGTCGTCGCACAAGAACACTCGAGCGGTGTCGATGTGAGTGGCGAGTTGTGAGTACGTCGGAACCGAACTCGACTCGACATGAAGCGGATCGAGGGCCGCCAGCTGCGGAATCGTTTCCACTCCTCCTTCGGCCAGTTTGCGCACCGCGAGGACTCCGACACCTTGCAGCAACGAGACGTGCTGTTCGGCGACGAGTTCGGATTCGCAGACGTCGTGCCAGCGACACGTCTTGCATTCGTCTCGATACACCGGCCGGGTGTGCGGACGTTCACCGTTGCGCATGGCCAACACCGCCGACCAACGCTCGTTCCATTCGCGTCGGGCCACGTCGAGCAACGAGTCCTTGCCGTCGTCGAGAAGGCGCCACGTGATGCCGAGCAACCCACCCTCACCGTCGGGATTGATCGTGCCTCCGACGGCGTCGATGTCGGGAGTGTGTCCGAGATCGGACAGGAGGAACCAGTAATGCGCCAACTGCAGGCCGTGGTCGGTCTTGGGCTTGCCGACTCCGAGATCGAGAGGAACCGCCATGTCGAACCATGGAGTATCGATCGTCGACACCGCCCACTGTTTGGCCTTGGCCGAACCCTCGAGCGGTTTGGAGTTCTTCACGTCGACAGGGAGATAGGCCCATCGACCGTTCGGCATGGGCTGATCGCCGAAGCGAACGAGAACGTCGGGACGACCACCTCGATGACCGACCACCGGCAACGACGCACCGATGATCAACCTGTCTCCGCGGGCCATGGCCGATGCCGTGGCCTGGTCGACATCGTCGAAGGATCGCATCGACGAGACACCGTGCCGACGCGACAGCTCGTCGAAGACCTCCGACTCGAAGTCGAGACCCTCGTCGAATCGCATCTGCTGTTGGTCGTCGACGGGAAGGAGCGCCAGACCGTCATACCTCTCGTTGCGATCGTTGACCTCACGATGGGCGCACCCCACCACGAAACGCGATCCACCGAGGTCGTCCGCCTCGAGCTGCGAGGAATCGAAGTGGTCAGCGGACGACAAGGCCATGGTCTTCGTGATACTTCCAGAATTTGGTGTGCTGAGCGTGACCTCGGCCCACCACGTCGTCGCGACCGAGGGCTTGATCGGCGGCTGGAAGGTGGGTATCGAGAGTGTGTCCCACACCGTCTCGGGTCACGAAGAAGCACGCCGATCGATGACGCGACGCCATCACACAGAGTCGGCCGGTCTCCAGATCGAACGAACTCGGAACGAGAACTCCTGACAGCGGATGCACGGCGATCATGACTGGGCGTTGCAGACCCTGCCAGCGCTCGGGTGTGGTCACCCGAATGCCTCCGGACCCCCGAAGGTGAGACGGCAACGCTCGCTCGATGGCCGAATTCATGAGGTTGTGCGTCGAGGTGATACCGATGTCGTCCGGAGTGAGAGATCGTGGATCATCGCGTTCACCAGGCTCGGATGCATACACACATCGCAATTCGATCAACCGCTCGGCGAGGCGAGCCACCAACTCGGCGAGATCGGAATCGGGATCGACCACTGCTCCCGACATGTCGGAGGGATGGGCAAGCACGACCGTGGATGACCTGTCGATCGCCCGAACAGCGCGATCGACGGGTGACTCGAGATCGAGAGACTTGGTCGGACGAAGGAACCGCTCCCCGGGAGCGGCGACTGGATCGAAGGCGAAGTCGTAGAAACCACGTACAAGTTCGACCGAATCGTGCGGAAGTCGCCAGCAGGTGTCGAGGAACAATTCGGTCGTGACCGCCTGCAGTTCAGGATTCGAGAGGATCACATCGGGTGCCGGTCGATGCGGTGCCACCGGCGAAACCTCCCATCGATCGACGTCGACCGACACGACCGGCGGAATCTGGCCCGGATCGCCGATGAGAACGAAACGAGCCGCGACGTCGCGCAGAGTGAGCAAGTCGGCCCAGGTCATCTGCCATGCCTCGTCGATGAACACCATGTCGTACGACTGGTCGTCATCGGTGATGGCCCACTTCGACACCGTTCCGACGACGATGGATGCACCATCGGGAAGTGCCGTGCGATCGGAGGTCACGAATACGTTCGGGGGCAGTTCACCCCGGTAGCGCGACGACGAGAACCGTACGATGTCGGCCTGCGGATAGGCAGTAGCGATCTGCTCGCACAGGTCGTCGACCTGGTTGTTGGTCTGAGCAGCCACGACCACACGTAGTTCGGAGTCGACGACGGCGGCCAACGATCGCACGAGGTTGAACGACTTGCCCGAACCAGGTGGCGCCTTCACCACGCACAGACGTCCGTCGGACACGAGGAACGACCGGAGGTCGTCGACGACGCTCACAGATCGGCCTCGACCGACTCGAGAACGACTCCGTCGTCGTCGTAGGCCGCGTGTCGAGACGGCGGCGACAGAAGGAACGAGGTGATATCGCGGTCGACTTGCACTCGAGCCGATCTGATCTTCTTGCGCATCAGGCCGGCGGGAACGTCGGGAAGCAATACAAGAGTGCAACCGAGCCACTTCGCATCGCCCGACGCCCACTCGTGCTGGGCCGACGACTTGGCTTTCTTCCATTGCGGAACGAGCACCAGACGACGTTCGTCGAGGTCGACGTCGGTCACCTGAAGACACATCTTCGGATGACCGGCAATGGTCAGCGTCCGTCCTGATTCGATCGTGGTGAGGTCGGGGTAGGTGTAGGTGGCTTCCCACTGATCGCCTGCAGCCGAGGTCACGTGGGCGATCACGCCCTTTCCGGCCGCCAACTCCTCCCGTTGAAGTTCGCGATCGCCGTGCACCAGCAAAAAACGCGCTTCGTCGTGATCGGCCACGCGAGCGTGATACGAGCCGGCCGCCGCGCGCGCATTGTGATCGGTGAAAACGTTGGGCCAGAACGGAGGCTGACCGGCTGCCTCGTTCATGGCTCGTTCACCCCACGCCACGTAGAACGACTTGGCACTGGACGCCACGAGTTTGGTGAGGCCGACGTTCGATCGTCGGCGGTCGGACCGCAGCAGGGTGATCGCCGACGCGGTGAGCTTCCAACGACGTTCGAGTTCGGCCGCCAGCACTTGGTGAATGGAGCGGGCCGTCGCCTCGGAACGGCCGTCGCTCCACGACGACACCAGCGGCTGGAGGTCGCGCCGTTCGGTTTCGGGTTCGACCACAGTCGACACCGACAGGCGTTCGGCTTCGTGCGCGGCGGCCCAACGGTCGTCGCGTGAACCTTCCGCTTGCAACCAAGCCAACAGGTGACCCACATGTGACTGACGCACGGGTGACGTTGGGAACACGTATGCCGAACGCAGAGCATCGGTAGCCGTAGCGACTACTTGCTGACCCGGTCGTTGCGCCTCGAGAAAGAGCGCGTTGCACAGGTTGCCGAGTGCTCGTAACGAGACGACATCGGAACGTTCCCAGCGTGTACGCGCATAGGCGGCGGCGAGGAACTGGATCATCTCGAGGTGAGTTGCTCCAGGTAGCCAGAGTTGACGCAACGACTGTGTCTGGAAACCTCCTGGACCGGAAGCGTGCCACTGGGGATGTCGAAAGTGGCGCAAGAAGATGGGGGCGACATCGATCATCATGTCGGCCACCAGATCACGGTTACGAGCTTCGGGAATCGTGACCACGGTCGGGCCCTCGGCCAAGGTTCCGACAGCCAGGCCCCACGGGCGGGATTCGCCGCCCATGCGGAGAAACGCCGCAATGAGAACATCGTCGTCATCGGCTAGGTGACGATTGATCGCGGCCCCGCGCTCGGTGGGCCGGCCGATGTGCCAAGCGTGGATACGGCGGATGGTCTCGAGATCGCCGCTCACGGAAGCTCCGGTAGGCCATCGTCGAGTCGGGCGAGCAGGTCGCTCTCGGCACGAGTTGCGGGCATGACACCGGCGAGAAGTTCGTCGACTCGTGACAGCGTCACTCCGTTCAAGAACTTCTCGACGTCGTCGCCGAGCACCACACCTCGTCCGCCTTCGCGAGCGCGGTCGTAGCAGTATTCGGCCCGTTCACAGAATGTGAGACACGAATCCTGGAAATACGTGTCGGCGTGACTCACGAGATCGAGGAGTGAATCAGGATCGTCGTCGTCACCCGAGCCGTACTGGCCGTCGAGCAAGTGGGCCGACTCCTCCATGAGTTCGAAGCCCCGTTCGGCACGAGCAAGCTGATAGGTGAGGTCTTCACCGCTGCGCACGCTCGGCTGATTGGAACCTGGATAGGTGAGGACGAGGAAACCAGTACGCGACACGTGAATTCGGTCGGACAGTCCGAGGCCGGCCAACGTGACGTCGAGCGCGTGGACGTACAGACCCATCTGGGCGCGGGCCGAGGCGAGATCGTGGCGACCGGTGTGGCCACCCTGATCGGCGTAGGTCTTGATCTCGCCGACGGCGATCACCGGCATGGAGCCCGAGGTCTGCACGGCAAGAACGTCGATGATGAGAATGGCTTCGGGCAGCATGATGCCGCGGGGAATACGCACGGTGAGACTGGAGACGACACCGTCGAAACGGCGACCCTCGGCCAGAGTGGTCAGGAAGTCGTGGCCGCAGCGAACGGCATCGTCGAGATCGACCAGTGAGCCGCCGTTGGCGCTCGTACGGTGATCGACGAAGTCAGACGACTTTTCCGAGATCACGTCGGCACGAACGAGTGCGTCGAGAAGGCGCTCTCCCCCGTCTCGCACGAGTCCGTCTTCGAAGGTTCGACCACGAGCCAGGGCGAAAACTGATTGCCCTTCACGGGGAGCGGACGGATTCTCGCGACGAGCGACCGCTCCCATCTTCACGTTGTGCACAGCTGACACCACGTTGGCGCGACACTGCGGATTACGGGCCCACTGCTCGAAACGACGCCGGGTCTCTCGGGTCGATCGTTGGTTCGTACCGCTCACGGGGCGACGGTACCAAAGGGGTGTGCGAGTCGATTGGGGTATGGTTCGGGCACACCTTTCGGGGGAAACGGTGTGAGGCAAGGGGCGTCATGACGTACGGCAGTGAACGTATCGACAGTGAGCCAGTGAAGAGTTGGCTCACCGACTGGGACTGGCTCGACGATGGCTGGGGAGAGAACGCAATCGACATCTGGAACGATGTGCGCGAACAGTGTCCAATCGCCAGCACGGAGCGTTACGGTCGCGCCTTCATGCCGGTGACCATGGAGGCCGTGCGCACCATCGCCAACGACACCGAGCACTTCTCGTCGATCTGGGTCAACGTCTCTCGGCCTGATGCTCCGCGGGCACCTGCACCGCCGATCACGAGTGATCCCCCCGAACACCACGGGCACCGTCGGCTCATACTGCCCGCCTTCAACCCCAAAGCCATCGCCGCCATCGAACCCGAATTGCGAGCGTTTTGCCGTCGCCTGATCGCCGACATCGGAGAATCCCCCACCGCTGACGCCGCCGAGCAATACAGCCAACACATTCCGGTCCACGGCATCTGCATCATCACCGGACTCCCGGAGGCAGACGCCGATCTCTTTCGCGATTGGATCTACAAGAATTTTCAGCTGGGCCCGAAAGACAACACGGTTCGACTACAAGTGCTGACCGAGATGACTCAGTACATCGATGCTCTGCTCAAGGATCGTCTGAAGAATCCGCAAGACGACCTGTTGACGGTGGTGGCCAACGCCGAAATCGACGGCAAGGACGTCGACTGGGACGTGAAAGTCGGCTACATACGACTGCAGATCGTGGCGGGTATCGACACCACATGGAGTGCGATCGGATCGGGACTCTGGCACTTTGCCCAGCACAACGATCAAGTGCAGCGGCTGATCGCTGTCCCGAACGACCACGAGTTGTGGTCGGAGGCGACCGAGGAAGTGCTCCGCTACTACGCGCCGGTCACGATGGCCCGCAAAGTCGTGAAAGACGTCGAGGTGAGCGGCTGTCCGATGCACAGCGGCGATCAGACTCTCGTGACGTTCCCGGCCGCCAATCACGATCCGGCCGAATTCGAACGCGCCCACGAGTTCGTGCTCGACCGCAAGAACAACAGACACGTCGCTTTCGGGTTGGGTATCCACCGCTGCGCCGGCTCGAACCTCGCTCGTCTCGAAATGATCGTGGCGTTCCAGGAATGGCTACGCGCCTTCCCGAACTATTCACTCGACGCGTCGAAGAAGGTCACCTGGGCGAACGGTCAAGTTCGCGGCCCGCGCATCCTGCCAGTGCTGACGACTGGTTGAACCGACTCAGGCCTCCCCAGGCGCCAAAGCCTCCAACGTCTCCCAGGGCCAACCCAACTCGGGTCGTGAATTCAGGGCCGATAACAAGACGCCGGTGGCACCGGCGTCGAGGTGTTCCTGCATGCGGGCACGCACCTGCTCTTCGGTGCCCCACGCCGTGTACGAGTCGACGAGTCGATCACTACCGTTTCCACTCCAGTCGGATTCGTCGAATCCTTGCTTTCGCCACTGTCGGTGGTACGCGGGAAGGGGCAGATAGATCGAAATCGCCATGCGACCAGCCGCCCTGGCCGCCACCGGATCCGTCGAGATACACGACGGAAGAACCACGTAGAGCTCCTTGTCGGGTCCGAGAATTCGACGCGATTCGGCGGTGTGATTCGGCGTCTGCATGTACGAAGTGATGCCATCGGCCACCTCTCGGGCGACTGCGACCATTTTGGGTCCGTGTGCAGCCAGAAAGATGGGAATCTCCGGGGGGACCGCTGGAGTGTGCAGTATCGAAACGTTTCGGACCCCTGAGATGTGTGTTCGCGCCAATTCGACCGGATCTTGCCATTGCAGTCCACGCATCTCGGCAGCCGGAGGATGAGAGACTCCGAGGCCGTGGATGAACCGTCCTCCCGAGAAATCGGCCAATGTTCGCGCCGCTTGTGCCGAGGCAATCGGATCACGTCCGTACATATGAGCGACACCCGACGCGACCTTCAGCTTGTCGGTGTTGTTTAGAATGAATCCGGCCGACACGTAGACCTCTCGACCGAAGATGTCGGGAAGCCATACTGAACGATGACCGATCGACTCGAGCCTCTGAACATGCTCGACAAGCTGCGCCGGCGAGAAGAAATCTGCTGGCGTCATGATTCCGACGACGGGAGAGACCATCTCCACTCCTCCTTGTTTGTCAGTTTCGTTCGAACTTGGGTTCGCGACGTTCGGCCGAGGCTCGAATTCCCTCGGAGAAGTCACGAGTCACTCGCAGACGCATCTGCTCACGTCGTTCCAAGTCAGTAGCCGCACTGACACGATCGGCCAGATCTCCTCGGAGGGTGGCCCGGATCGCTTCGACTGCCAACGGCGCAGCTCCTGAGATCTCTCGCGCCAGCTCGTGTGCCGTCGCGAGAAGCTCGTCCGGTGGGACGCATCGATCGACGAGTCCGATCGACAAAGACGCGTCCCCATCGAGCCGCCGCCCGGTCATAAGCAACTCGGCAGCTCGTTGTTCACCGACCAAACGCGGCAAGGTGACCGACAGGCCGAAACCATGGTGGAAGCCGAGAAGAGCAAAGTTCGCGCTCAGCCGCGCCGAAGATGAGGCAACCCTGAAATCACACGCCAGTGCTACTCCGAGACCTCCGCCTATCGCCGCACCCTGGATCGCGGCCACGATGGGCTTTCGGGTTCGGAAAAGTCGAACTGCCGCCGCGTACAAGTCTTCTGTCTCGTCCGATGTCCCCCCACCGGAGAAGTCGGCACCCGCGCAGAAGTGCTTTCCTTCTGCGGACAACACGATCACTCGAGTCGAATCGTCCCGATCGAGTTCCTCCCAGACCGATGCCAGCTCGGAAATCATCGTCGCCGAGAAGAAGTTGTTCGGTGGACGACACAGAACGACGTCGGTCCGAAACTGAGTCGTGGGCCCGACCCGAACATGGGCCACTCGAGTCACGGTTCGATCGGGCTCTCGAGAAGGTTCCGGCCGAAGAGATCGCCGAGCGCACGCCAATGTCGATCCTCCGATCGTTGATCGTGCTGTGGACGATCGGAGAACGCGAAACCATGGTGCTTTCCCCAATAGCGTTCGACTCGTCCACGGACCTCACACTCCTGCATCGACGCCTCGAATCGGTCGACCATGTCGAGAGGCACGTAATCGTCGTGCTCGGCCGCTGCGACGTAGATCTCGCCCGAGATCTCCGGAAGACGGAGGTGAGGAGAATCTTTGGCGTCGACGTGCAGTCGTACTCCGTAGAACGACGCCGCCGCTCGTACTCTCGCCGCGTGCTCGGCGGCCGCCCATACGGCAAAGGGTCCGCTCATGCAGTACCCAACCACTCCGATTCGAGACGCATCGATGGACGGATCGCCGTCGGCGTACTCAATCAGTGTTCCCGCATCGCGTCCTACCATCGCATTGCCAACGTTCGTCATGAGTTCTCGCATCCGCTCGAACGATGCACGACTCGAGAAATCGAGTTCGAATTCCGGGGTGCTCCGGTAATACAGATTGGGAAGCAAGACGTGAAAGCCCCATCCTGCGATTCGAGCCGCCATGCGGTGCAGAAGTGGCCGCTTGCCAGGCGCATCCATCAAAAACAAGACGAGAGGTGAGCGAGCGCCAGCCGCCGGGCGGACCGAATACGTCCCCATGACTCCCTCGTCGGTTTCGATCTCCAGGTGGTCATCGACGACGCTCAAGCCCATGGGCGGCACCATAGTCGCCTGACAAGACTTAGTCGACATGTATGTCGACTAAGCGAAATGCTCGGCTACGATCCCCGTCGTGGCTGGGTCGAGCACCATCACCGCCGGGATTCATCTCCCCCAGGCCGGACCTGCGTCCTCGGGTGTCGCCATCCAACGAGCCGCCCACCTCGCCGAAGAACTGGGTTACGCCGACGTGTGGGTCAGCGACCATCTTGCGGTGCCGACCGGAGCGTCGTATCCCCCATCGCCATGGATCTACGAACCCCTCATCACTCTTACCTGGGCGGCAGCGGCGACATCGCGCGTCGGACTCGGAACGACCGTTCTCGTTCTTCCGATGCGCCATCCTCTCGTCACGGCGAAATCGGTCGCCTCGATCGATCGATTGAGCAACGGACGCATGATTCTCGGCCTTGCTGCGGGATGGCTCGAGGCTGAATTCGAAGCACTCGGTGTTCCTTTCGACGAGCGAGGACCTCGAACCGACGAAGGTGTCGCCATGCTGAGACGGCTCTGGACCGACGACCACATCACCGATGATTTTCCGATCCACTCGTCGAGTTACACGTCGATGCGAGCTCTCCCTCAGCCCGATCGTCACCTTCCTATTTGGATCGGTGGACACGCGAAGGTAGCTCTCGATCGCGCGGTCCGGGTGGGAGATGGTTGGCATGGAGCGTTCCTATCTCCCGCTCAAACGGCCTGGAGGGTGGAGTACCTACGTCGAAGCAGACCCGAGCCAGAATTCCCGATTTCGATGCGTACCCGCTGGGATGCCCTCACCGACGACTTCGACACGATTCTCGGTGAGCTCGACGACTACATCGCAGCCGGCGTGACACACGTTGTCCCCGAACCACGACAACGAAACATGGACGACTACCTGCGATCGATCGAGGCGCTAGCCGGGCTGATGGCCCGCGCCGGTGTCACCTTCGAAGAGTCATGAAGAGTTCGACGCCGATCACCCGAGGTGGATGGGAGGCGACCGGTACATCGGCCGATCGTCGATCCGATCTCGGACGATCGCCCGGCAAGCGGGCTGCGAAGGCACGCCAGAACCTTCTCGATGCAGCACGCGCGGCATTCGACCAACACGGTTACGCCGATACCACCGTCGAACACATCGTGAATCGGGCCGGTGTCGCTCGGGGAAGTTTCTACACGTACTTCGAATCGAAGACGGACATTTTCCGGCACTTGTGCTCGGCCATCGACCGCCAGGTGGCCACCGATGTCGTCGGCTTCGAACGATCCCCCGACTCCGACCCGATCACCAATCTGCGAGTATCGACCGCCAACTATCTAGCTCTCGTCCGCTCTCACGCTGATCTCTACCGGCTGGTCGACCAAGCTTCTGCCAATGATCCGGAGATCAACGAGGCCCGGCTCCGGTCTCGGTCGCGCCACGTCAGTCGGGTGGCCAAGCAGATCCGAAAATGGCAGACCTCGGGTCACGCCGATTCGAACGTCGATGCCGAAACGGTTGCTGCCGTGCTCGTCACCATGCAGTCCGGAATCGCACAGATGATGTACACACAAGGACAAGAGCGCGATGAATTGAGCGTCGTCGATGTCATCACGAACGTCTGGATCTCGACCTGCGGTCTCACTCGTCGTCGGCGGGCCGGATCATGAGTCAGCACTCAACGTTCGATTCTCGATCGGTTCGTAACGAGGTTGATGCCTGGATCGATACGAATTGGGACCCCGAACTACCACTTCTGGAGTGGCGCGAGCGACTCGTCACTTCGGGTTGGATGGTCCCGTCCTGGCCGACGAAGTGGTTCGGACGAGGCCTCGCCGCCTCGGCTGACCGGATCGTTGCCGACGCTCTTCGCGATCGAGGTGCCCCGGGGGCTCCCATCGGAAGCGGTATGAGCCTCGCCGCCCCCACACTTCTCGAGCACGCCAGCGATCAGCTCAACAGAGATCTGATTCGTCCGACGATCACCGGAGCAATCACATGGTGCCAGCTTTTCAGCGAGCCGGGAGCGGGCTCTGATCTAGCCTCGCTGTCCACCACTGCGACCCTCGATGGTGACGAATGGGTGCTGAACGGACAGAAGGTCTGGAACACAAGTGCTCATCACGCCGACTTCGCGATCGTGGTCGCTCGTTCCGACTGGGATGCTCCCAAACATCGCGGGATCTCGTATTTCGTTCTCCCCATGGGTCAAGCGGGAGTAGAAGTTCGAGGAATCAAACAGATGAACCGCCATGCATCCTTCAACGAAGTGTTCTTGACCGACGCTCGCCTACCTGCTCATTTTTTGGTCGGCGACCGTGGAGACGGCTGGAGGATCGCGCGCACCACCCTTGCCCATGAGCGATCCTTCGCGACTCTTCGGCGGCCTTCCTATCGGACGGACTCCGCACCTCCGGGCCGAGCCGTGAGAGAGGCCGAGGCCGAAGCCGATGAACATTTCGCAACCTATGTCTGGTATCCGCAAAGGGCGGGGCGAGCCGATCTGTTGATCCCCCGTGCTCAGGAATTCGGGCTCGACACCGACCCGCGAATCCGTGATGCGATCGGCCGTGTGGCGGGATTCCAACGCGCAAACGAATGGACTGCACTTCGCGCCCGCTCAGCCAGAGCTCTCGGACGTCCTCCAGGCCCTGAAGGTTCGATCGGGAAACTCGCTGCTTCCGAACTGGCGCGTCGAAGCGCGAAGACACATGGACAGATCTCCGGGGCGCACGGCATGCTCGATGACGGCGCTCAGTCGACTGTCGCCGAGGTTCTCGTGTCGACTCCGGCTCAGTCGATCGCTGGTGGTACGGACGAGATTCAGCGCAACATCATCGGCGAGAACATTCTCGGTCTGCCACGCGAACCATCGCACGATCGCGAAACGCCATTTCGAGATCTACCTCGCTGACCCCTCGATCAGACGAAGAACCCGCGCAAGGCTGCAGCCATCTGATCGCGCACCGGCCTTCCAGACGGAAGCACGTCGACCATGCCGACCGACGTATGGGTGTGTCCACGGGCCTGGATGTGCTGCACCGGCACACCGGCCGCCTTCAGTGCTGCGGCGTAAGCATCACCCTCGTCACGCAGCGGGTCGTACTGACCGGTGACGACGACAGCCGGTGGCAAATTCGCCAGAGATTCGGCGAGGAGCGGGGAGGCCTTCGGATGCGACCGATCCGACGGATCGGCGTAGTGATCCCAGAACCAGTCCATCAACGACTTCGTGAGTACATAGCCCTCGGCGTTCTCGCGCTTCGACGAGTACTCCTTCGATCCGTCGACGGCCGGCGTGAGGAGCAACTGTCCCTTGAGTGACGGCCCGCCGTTGTCCCGTGCTAGTTGCGCGGCCACCGCGGCCACGTTGCCGCCGGCGCTCCATCCGGCCACAGCGAGACGCGTCGGATCACCACCAAGCGACGCCGCATTCGCTGCCACCCACTGAAGTGCGGCAAAGGAGTCGTCGGCCGCGGCCGGGAAACGATGCTCGGGCGCGTGCCGATAGTTCACCGACACGATCACAACGTTCGACTTCACACACAGTTCGCGGCACAGAGGATCGTCCGAAGTGTGACTGCCGATGACCCAACCGCCACCGTGGTAGTAGACGACCACTGGGTGCGGTCCTGGTGTGGGCGGACGGTAGAGCCGGTACTCGATGGGGCCGTCGGCGCCGGGAAGCATCCCGTCGATGATCTCCCCCACCTCAGGTCCGGGAGGCCGAACAGCTGACGACATCTCCATGAACATGCGCGCGTCCGGCGGCGACATCGATTCGATGGGCGGCAGGTTCAGCATGGCCATGGCGTCGAGAAGCATTTCGACGTCGGGCTGGATCTCACGCACCAAACCGTCGTTCGTCGACGACTTGCCCGAGCCCGCCAGTTCGAAACCGAGATAATCGCGTTCGCGTACCTCATCGCAGATCCTGCGGTAGCGGCCTACTCCACCGATGTACGGGAAGAGCACTCGCGGTTTGCCTGGAACGTTGGCTCCCATGTACCACGAGTTGGTGTCCTGGAAAAGTGTGATGTCGGCACAATCGGCGCAATGCTGACGCCACCCTTCTTCGGCCATCGCCGTGGGTTCGATGGTGTCGAGGCCCTTCGCACGCATATCGATCAACGTGTCGCGGATCCATTCCACGTGCTGCTCGATCGACACCATCATGTTCGACAGCACCGATGGGCTGCCCGGTCCGGTGATCATGTACAAGTTGGGGAATCCCACCGACGTGAGACCGAGATACGTGAGCGGTCCGTTCTCCCATTTCTGCTTGAGGGTGAGCCCATCCTTGCCAGTGATGTCGACCGCGACGATCGCTCCGGTCATGGCGTCGAATCCCGTTGCGTAGACGATCGAGTCGAATTCTTTGGACTCGTCACCGAAGTCGATACCGGTCTCAGTGATCGACCGAATGGACTTGGTGTTCAGATCGACCAGTCGCACGTGAGGCAGATTGAACGTCTGGTAGTAGTTCGTGTCCATGCACGGCCGCTTCGTTCCGTACGGATAGCCGCGTGGGCTGAGGAGTTCAGCAGTCTCGGGATCCTTCACGACCGAGCGAACCTTCGATCGCACGAACTCGGCCACCACTTCGTTCGCGTCGCGACTGGTTCCGGCGTCCATGAACGTGGCTCCGACCGACAACAACTCACCGCGCTGCCACGACTGCTCGAGCAGAGCATTGGCCTCGTCACGCGGGGTGGCGAGCGCCGAGAAGGTCGACGGAGGAATCGGCACACCCGAGTACGACAGTCGCGCTTCGTCTTCGTAGGTCGCGCGGTCGGCCTTCAATCGAGCCACTCGATCGGCTGGTTGCGGACCGTTCAACGCCGGTACCGAGAAGTTGGGAGTGCGCTGGAAGATCACGAGTTCCTTCGCCTGTTCGGCGATGTGGGGGATCGACTGAATGGCCGACGAACCGGTGCCGATCACCGCCACTCGCTGGCCAGTGAAGTCGACACCTTCGTGAGGCCAGCGGCCGGTCACGTACACCGGGCCCTGGTATCGATCGGTGCCGGCGATATCGGGATCCTTGGGAACGGACAGGCACCCCGTGGCCATGACGTAGTGACGACACGTGATCGTCTCCCCCGTCGAGGTGCGCACGTGCCACCGTTTGGCAACCTCGTCCCATTCCGCACTCTCGACCTTCACTTCGAAGTCGATACCCGAATACAGATCGTGCTTCTTCGCCACGAACTGCGCATACTCGAGGATCTCGGGCTGGGCGGCGTGCTTTTCCGACCAGGTCCACTGCTCGTGCAACTCCGGGTCCCAGGTGTACTGGTAGTCGGTCGTGGCGATGTCGCAACGCGCGCCTGGGTATCGATTCCAGTACCAGGTTCCGCCTACGTCCTTGCCGGTCTCGAGTACCCGCGACGAGAAGCCATGCTCGCGCAGTTCGTGGAGCAAGTACATCCCGGCGAATCCGGCTCCCACCACCACGACGTCGACATCGTTCTCGGCCATACCCCTCGTACCCCCTGTCATCGGTCCCCCGACCGGCGACAGGACGAGTTTCGCAGATCGACCCCGCTCACTCAATGTCGACCCGGGACGGCGAGACGCCCTGGCTCAGACGGCGCCGGTGCGATTGTCGATGTGGGTCTCGATCAGTTCGACCACGTAGCCGTCGAGATCGATCACGAAGGCCACGGTCACCGGCCAGCGTTCGAGGCGGGTGGGCTCCATCTGGGAGGTCGCGCCGGCGGCGATGCACCGGTCGTAGATCTCCTGGCAGTCGTCCACGTTCATGTAGATCTTCCAGAGGGCGAATCCGTGGTCGATCGGCTGACGTCCTTCGTAGCGTTCGGCGAGCTGCAGTCGCCCACCCCCTTTGTCGGCCGCCAGAACGATCTCGTGCACGTCCGGTATCTCGGTGCGGCTCTGCACCTTGAGTCCGACCGCCTCGGTGTAGAAGCGTTCCGATCTCTCGATGTCCTCGACGTAGATGCAGTACTGCCCGACGGTGGTCGCCATGTCTCTCCTCGTGGATTCGGTCGAATGGGGTCAGAACGGATGGAGTGGGAAGTCGTGGCCGGTCAACCAGTGCCGACCGACTTCTTTGGCCGAAGCCCAACGAGCGACCAGATCGTCTTCGGTTCGCTCGTCGGTGAGCTGTCCGAGATCGGTCGGACGATGTCCGATTCGTTCGGCGAGCGGCTTGAGCGCATCCACATCGAATCCGAACACTTCGGCCGCCGACTCACCGAGCATGCGACGCGTCTCGTGCACCGGGATGTCGTGGAACGTCGACTTCAAGGCCTCGAAGGTCGCCGGCCAGGTTCCTTCCGGATGCGGGAAGTCGGTTCCCCACAACATGTTGTCGATTCCGATCTCGTAACGCATGCCGAGTTCACGACGCTTCACGTTGGCGAGTCCGGTGAAACAGTTGCGATCGACGATCTCGCTCGGGAGCATGTCGACCTTGCCGGTGAAGGCGCCCTTGCCCAGTTTCTCGGCACCCTTTTGCCCCATCCAGAGTCGATCCCACGACCAGAGAAGTTGAGGCAGCCACCAGCAACCACCTTCGGTCGCGCAGAACTTCAGACCCGGAAAACGCGTGAAGACGCCCGACCACAACATGAACCACATGGGACGAGCCGGGAACCACGTCACTTCGGTCACGTAGATGCCGAGGTGATCGCCGTACAGATCGCGCTCGGCCGAGCCCGAGTGGGTGACGATCGGCATCTGGTATTCCTCACAACGCGCCCACACCGGGTCGTACTTGCGATCGTGATACGGCGCCTGATTGCACCACCGAGCAGGAATCATCACCGCGCCGAGTCCGTGCTCTTTCGCCCAATCGATCTCGGCCAGTACGTCGTCGAGCTCACCCGTGATCGGGACGAGCGCCACACCACAGCGACGGCCCGGGCTCGTGGCGACCAGTTCACTCAACCAACGATTGTGCGCCTTCGACCCGGCCAGACCGAGTTCGGGATCGAGATCACCCGACAGCCCGAGTCCGGCCCCGAACGGAACCGCCGTGCGACTCTCGACCGCATCGGCATCGGGGTACACCACTTCGGCCGCAACACCGTCGGCATCGAGTGTGAGGTCGCGGCGGTCGGCATCCCAGCCGCCGGCGAGCTCTTCACCGTGCTCGTCGAACCAGTTCTGCGCGAACTTCGAGTCACGCACCCCGAGCTTCGTCGACGCCTCGATGAGTTCTTGCTGTTGCAGGAGGAACTCGTCGAGTTGCGGCCAGTACTTCTTCTCGAGGTACGTGCGGTACTGAGCCGTCGGCAGTCCGGCGTGGCTGTCGGCCGCGATGATCACGTACGGATCGTTGGTGGAACCGTGGTCGACGGTCGTGGGTCGATTCTCGGTGACGGTCATGATGAACCTCCTAAGCCGCGTTCTGCGGAGCGAATGCCGGACACTTGTAGGCCTCGAGTGGAATTTCGGCTCGATCGACCAGTTGATGCACGTCGGCCACTTTCGGGCCGTATTGCGCGGCCACCGGCGCCAACGCGTCGAGATCGAAGCCGTAGAGCCGGGCGGCGTTTCCACCCACCATCATCGCCGTTTCGTCGACCGAGACCGGACCGAAGGCGAGTCGAAGTGCCAATTCGGAGTACGGAGTACTCGCCTCCTTGTGCGGGTAGTCACTCCCCCACATGATGCGATCGATACCGACCTCGTGACGCAACAGCACTTCACTCGGACGAATGAAACTGGCACCGATGTTGCACTGCCGAGCCCAGTATTCACTCGGCTTGGCCGACAGTCCGGTCACGATGGCTCGGCCCCATTCGGCTTCCTGCGAACCGGTGGCGGTGGCCATACGGTCGAAGAAGAAGTCGAGGCGCTTCAACTCATCGGGCACCCAGGCCGTGCCCTGTTCGGTGAACACGAGTTGCAGATTCGGATGACGATCGAGCGCTCCACCGACGATGAGATGGGTGAGAGCACGATGGGCGAACCACGACACCTCGAGCATGAAGATCACGGCATCGATGTCGTCGGGACCCATCGGCGGAGATGCCGAGCCCGTGTGATGGTTGAGCGGCATACCGAGTTCGTCACAGACCTGCCAGAGCGGTTCGTAGTACGACTCGTACAACTGCGGCGCCTCGCCACCCGGAGGGGTTCCGGGAAGCAACACACCTCCACGCAAACCGTTCTCGCGCGCCCATTTCACCTCGGCGACGGTCGCGTCCATGTCGAGCATGTTGATCTGCGCCACGCCGGCCCGACGGCCAGGAGTCTCGTTGCAGAAGTCGGCGAGCCAACGGTTGTGAGCGCGCAGTCCGGCCCAACGGCGTTCGGCGTCGGCTTTCGTCATGGCCGGCGGTTGCGTGGTCAGTGACGACTTGGGGTAGAACGGCGGCACCGTGTTGGGGAAGATCACCTCAGCGACGATTCCGTCCTGCAGAAGATCGCCGTCCCGCCGCGCCGAGTTCCAGTTCCGGGGTCCGAGATCACCTTCGAGATCGGGATACGGATTCTCGAATGTGGCGGCCCAGTCGTCGAAGTCGTCCAGCCATTTCCTCTCGAGGTACGGCCGATAGTCCGGAATGTCTCCTCCGGCGTGCCCGTCCGACGACACCACGATGTATCGATCGTCTCCTGCGGCATCGGTGACCACGGCTGGTCTTGTCACGACGAGAACCCCCTCTTCGTTCGTACACGACACGATGACCGTACCAGTCGTGGGGACGAGCGAAAAGGTCCACTGCTAGGTTCGCCACGAACCGATGACGTTCACCCGATGGAGGGACTCGTGAAAGAACTGAAGGATCGTGTCGCCGTGGTGACCGGGGGTGCCGGCGGAATCGGACGGGCCATGGTCGAACGCTTCCTCGACGAGGGCATGAAAGTCGTCGTCGCCGACATCGACGAGACCCTGCTCGCCACGGCCGTCGCCGAACTCGCGACGAAGGGTGGTGACGTCATCGGCGTCCCGACCGACGTATCGCGTCTCGAATCGGTCGAAGCCCTGCGCGACCGGACCCTCGAGACCTTCGGCGGAGTGCACGTGGTGTGCAACAACGCCGGAGTGGCGTCAGGCGCCTACGGACGTATCTGGGAACACGAGGTGAACGACTGGCGATTCGCCTTCAGCGTGCACGTGTACGGCGTGATCAACGGCATCAAGGCCTTCGTTCCCACCATGCTCGACCGAGGCGACGAGGGTCATGTGATCAACACCTCGTCCCACAACGGAGGATTCGCCCCCATCGCGTCGAGC
>JAQCIK010000015.1:0-55752 GCA_027592035.1 Actinomycetota bacterium
CTTCACGAGTACCGGGAAGAGCACCGCCACGGCCAGAGTCACGAGAGCCAGATAAATCCCTTTGATGCGTAGCGCAGGCAACGCGATGAGACATCCCACCACGAACGCGACTGCGGCCGCCGCGTAGAACGTGTAGCCCGGACTCCAACCGTGATCCTTGATGAGGATCGCCGCCGTGTAACCGCCGATGCCGAAAAAGGCCGAGTGTCCGATCGAGATCATGCCGGTGAAACCGAGCACCAGGTTGAGCGACATGGCGGCGATGATGAGGACGAAAGCGTCGGAAAACTGACCGATTCGTGACGTCGACAGCTGCGTGGGAACCCACACCACGGCGATGGCGATGACGGCGACACCGAGCAGACGCAAGGCCCAGTGCTGAGGAGAACCTTCCTTGATCTTCCACATGATCAGACCCTTTGCACCTTGACCGAACCGAAGAGTCCGGACGGCTTGAACAGCAACACCACGAAGATGGTCACAAGAGCCACGCCGAGCCGTAGTTCCTGACCGATCCAGCCGGGCGCGTACCCAGCGGCCAATTGCTCACCGACACCGATCGAGAGTCCGGCGATCACCGCTCCTCCAGGACTGTCGAACCCGCCAAGGGTGGCCGAGGCGGCTGCGTAGATGAACACCGTGAACATGAGGCCGGCGGTGAGCTCGCCGGTGGTGGCACCGAACAATGTGCCGGCCAAGGCACCCATGGCCCCGGCAATACCCCACGACGAGGCCAGAACCACACCACTCGGGATCCCAACCAGGCGAGCCGACTCAGGGTTACTGGCCACCGACCGCATGGCGAGTCCGAACTTGGTCTTGGAGAACAGAAGGAACAGCAGACCCATCAGAACGAGAGCCACCAACAAGATGCCCATGTACTCGTAGCGCCACACGGCGCCGAAAATGCGGGCGAAGTCGGCGGGTTGATCAGGGAACAGACTCGGCATCTGTTCGGGTGGAAGATTGCCCCAGATCATCGCGGCGAGCGAGTTGAGACCGAGAAAGAGCGCGATCGACACGACGAACACCCCGGCCTCGGACTTCTTGGCCACGCTGCGAATGAGTGACACCTCGGTGCCAGCACCCAGAACGAAACCGGTCAGCATTCCGAGCAGGACGGCCACGACGAGGGGCGCGCCCCAGGCGTTGTACTGCCACGTGAGGAACGTGCAGAACATGGCCATCTCGCCCTGGGCGAAGTTGAGGTGGCCGGTCCCCCGGAACACCACCACGAGCCCGAGCGCCAACAGCGCATAGATCGCACCGAAGCTCAGACCGTCGAAGACGTATTGGAAGAAACGATCCATGTCAGGCCCCCAGGTACGCCTTGCGAATGCTGTCGTCGGCGGCGATCTCGGCCGCCGTCCCCGATGCCACCACGTTGCCGGTCTCGAGCAAGTACACCCGATGGGCGACCTTCAGCGCCAGGTTGGCGTTCTGTTCGACCAACAGGATCGACAGACCCTCCTCGGCGTTCAGACGCTTCAACACCTCGAACAATTCCTGCGTGATGAGAGGAGCGAGTCCGAGACTCGGTTCGTCACAGAGCAACAACTTGGGTCGGCTCATGAGCGCCCGGGCGATCGCCAACATCTGCTGTTCGCCACCCGACAGACTGCCGGCCTTCTGTGAACGCCGCTCGGCGAGCCGGGGGAACACCTCGTACCAACGAGCGATGTCGTCGTCGATGGCGTCGCGACGCACATAGGCGCCGCTCCGAAGATTGTCCTCGACCGTCAATTCGGCGAAGGTGCCCCGGCCTTGTGGAACCTGCGCGACGCCGAGCCGAACGATCTTCTCGGCGCTCGTGTTCGAGATGTCGGCACCTTCGAAAGCGATGCGTCCCTGCCGAGCGATCATTCCCGAGACGGCGCGCATGGTGGTGGTCTTCCCGGCTCCGTTCGCGCCGAGAATGACGACGATCTCACCCGCTTCGACATCGAGCGAAACGCCGTGCAGAACTTCGAGCGGACCGTAACCGGCCCGGACGTCGTTCAGACTCAACAGACTCACGAGCTCACCCCCAGGTAGGCCTGGATCACCTGTGGGTCGTTCTGAACCTCGGCCGGTGTTCCCTCGGCGATCTTGCGACCGAACTCCATGGCGACCACGTGATCGGAGATCTTCATCACCATCGACATGTGGTGTTCGACCAACAACACGGTGAGGTCGAACTGGTTGCGAATGTCGACCACCGTGTCGGCGAGTTCGTCGACTTCGGCGTGCGTGAGGCCCGCAGCTGGTTCGTCCATGAGCAAGAAACGGGGCCGAGCCGCCAGCGCTCGCGCGATCTCGAGGCGCTTCAGGGTGCCGAAGGGCAAACCCATGGCCGGTCGAAAGGCGATCGCGCCGAGACCGAGTTGGTTGAGCAGATCACCGGCCCAGTTGCGTAGTTCTTTGTTCTCTCGGGCCGCGCCCAAGCGAAGAATCGAGCGGACGAATCCGACCCGTCCCTGACTGTGGGCACCCACCATCACGTTGTCGAGTACCGACATGGTGGGGAACAAGGCCAAGTTCTGAAAGGTACGGGCGATACCCAACCTGGCGATGCCATGGGCGGGCACCGTGAGCAGATCGGTCCCGTCGTAGACGATGCTTCCCTCCGAGGGCTGATAGATGCGGCTGACCACGTTGAACATGGTCGTCTTTCCGGCACCGTTCGGTCCGATCAGTCCGCAGATCTGACCGCGATCGATACCGAAGGACAGCCCGTCGAGGGCCACGATGCCCCCGAATCGCACCGTGATGCCATCCACGGCGAGGAGTCGATCGGCTGCATTTTCGGGTACGGAACTCACGAGACTTGACCCCCGGGACATGACACGACGGGTCGCCCCGCGCCGGCAGAAAGTAGCACCCGCAGGTCCGAGTGTGCCGGGACGGACGCTCCACCCATGTGCCACGCTTGAAACGTGAACGCAGACGGAGACACCTCACTCGACGACGGCCCCGACGAGATCGACGTCGACGACACTGACGACGTCATCGTTCTGCCGTGGTGGCAGAACCCCCTCAATTTCATCGCTCTCGGACTGGCCTCGCTCATCTTGGGCATCGGAATCGGCTACTTCGTCGGTGATCGCAACGCGTCGGTCTCGTACAACGATGCCGACGTCGGATTCCTCCAGGACATGCGCTACCACCACGAACAGGCGGTCGACATGGCCTTCTTCTACCTCACCTCGGTCGACGAACCGCTCCCCCGACTCGAGTTGTACGCCCAAGAGATTCTCTACACCCAGCAACTCGAGGTCGGACTCATGATCGAGTTGTTGCGAAGTTTCGGCCAGGCCGAGGCCAACGACACCGGAACCGCCATGACCTGGATGGGAACTCCCGTTCCGCTCGACGACATGGACGGCCTCGCCAGTCAGGACAAATTGAACGAGTACGCCCGCGCTCGGGGCCTCGATGCATCGATTGCGTTCGCGACCCTGATGCTCGATCACCATCTGGGCGGAATCCACATGGCCGAATACGTGCGCGACGCCGGTCGGAACCCATCGGTGCGAGTCCTCGCCGACTCGATGATTCGTGGACAGACGGGTGAAGTCGCCGAGATCTCGGCCGTGCTGCAGGAGTTGACGGGCTGAGACGCTTCATCGCGATCCTTCTCGGCCTGCTCACCGCCTGTGGGGGTGCCGACCTGACCCTCCTCGAAGGTCGCAACACCGATGGTTCGTCATCGATGCGTTCCGACCGATGGAGTGACGAGAACGACTACTCGGCGTTTCTCGCCGCCGCCCTCGATGACATCGAGGATTTCTGGACCGAGGAGTATCCGATCACCTACGGCGACGCTTACGTACCTCTCGTCGGAGGGGTGCACGGACATCGCCGCGACCGGAGAACGCCCCTGCCTTCGGGCTGCTCGTTCGACGGCGATTACGCCGACGTCGAGGAGAACGCGTTCTTCTGCGACGACGGCGACTTCATCGTGTTCGACGACGAGATCCTCTTTCCTTCCTTCGCCGACGAGTTCGGAATCGTCGTGGTGGGCGTGATCATGGCCCACGAGTGGGGGCACGTGATCCAGTCACCGTTGCGCAACGACATTCTCGACAGTCACGTCAACACCACTCTCGAACTTCAGGCCGACTGCTTCGCTGGCGCGTGGACCGCACGCGCTCGCCGCGACGGAGTCGGTGGTCGTCCCGTCACCGATCGCGACATCACGGCTTCGCTGCTCGGACTCGTCCAACTCGGCGATCGACCCGGTGACCGTCCCGACGATCCGGCCGCCCACGGATCGGCCTTCGACCGAGTGAGTGCCTTCCAAGACGGCTATCTCGGCGGGACTGCGCCGTGCGCCGAGTACGAATTCGTCGAACCGATTCCGCTTCAGTTCGGCTTCACGGTGGAGGAACTCTCGCGACTCAATCCGAGTGATTTCCCGTTCGACGCCGACATGTTCGAACTCTTGACCGACGATCTCGACCTGTACTGGAGTGCACTCTTGCCGGAGTGGAACTCGCCGACCGTTGCTTTCGACGACGAACCCTGCCGGGACCCACGACCGGCCACTCTCGGCGTGACCGTGTGCACATCGCCGCCGACGATCGTCGTCGACACTGATCTCATGCTCGACGTGTATCGCAGCACACCAGGCGATTTCGCCGTCGGCTACCTACTGGCCGTCGGCTACGGAGAACTCGTCCAGAATACGCTCGACCTCGAACTCGACGGCGAGATCGGGCACCTCCTCAACGACTGTCTCGCCGGCGCCTGGTCAGGTGACATCCTGCCTCTGAACCTCGACCCCGTGGTCCCTCCGAGTGAGGAGACGCCTCGGATCTCGCTGTCACCCGGCGATCTCGACGAGGCGATCCGAACCATGATCACCATCGGTGACGTCTCGGCCGATCTCGACGAACTGGGAAGTCCCTTCGAAAAGGTGGACGCCTTTCGTCAAGGCGTGTTCAACGGCGCCTCGGCCTGCCTCGGCTGAGCTCCGCTTTCAGGGTGTCGATGATGCAGGCGCAGGGGTCGAGGGTGCCAGCGTCGTCGTGGTCGTCGTCGTGGTGGTCGACGTGGTCGTGGTCGTCGATGTGGTCGAGGTCGTGGTCGTGTAGTTGGGGTCGCGCCAGTTGAAGCGCGGTGGCGGCGACCCGTACGCCTCGGGTTCTTTCACGCCGTCCCACACGAACACTTGATCACCGAGAGTCACGAGCGACTGGTAGTAGTCCGAGATGTGCATCGGGATGCGGATGCATCCGTGCGAAGCCGGGTACAGGGGAACCTCATGAGCCCCGTGCACAGCGATGCCGTAGTTGAAATACACCGGGTTGTAGAGGCCACCGAGTTGACTTTCGCGACGACCTTCGACCAAGCGGTCGTAGCGATACACGCCCCCAGGAGTCCACGACAGTCCGCACCAGCCTTCCTTGATGGGCTCGACTCCGTCCTCGTTGCCACGCTCACCCGGATCGATCGTGACTTCTTCGCACCATTCTTGATCGTCGCCCGACGACACGTGAGTCACCAGAACGGCCTGATCTCGCTGGAACACGGCCAGCACTTGCTCGGGTAGGTAGATCTCGGTGTGGTTGGGGGTCGAATCGGGACGCCGAGGAGTGATCACGATGGGGTCCTGCATCCGACTCCACATCTCGGGAGTCACCCGACCGGTCACCTGGTCGCGCGGCACTCCCATCACCAATTTCTCGAATGCCCACACGGCTTGTTGCGTGCGCTCACCGAACACTCCGTCGGCCACTCCCGGATCGAACTTCAGAGCCAGTAGACGGTCCTGGATCAGCTTCACTTCGGGCCCGGCCGCTCCGCGGCCGAACGTCTGCGACAGGGGCAACTTCACGACCGGCGTTTCCGTGTTCTCGGTGACGACCTGCGAGATCGTCGTGTTCGTGACGACGGGAGCGGCCGAACCGCGATCGTCGTCGCCATCGGCCACCACTCCGACGGCCACCACCGCCACCAGCACTGCAGCCGCTCCGATCGCCGGATACCAGCGATTGAGTTCCGATGGAACGCGGTTCTCCGGTCGGGTCGACCTTCGCCGAGGGGAGCCCTGTTTCACGGCGCTGAGGCTACCTTCACGGCTCTCGACCCCGGAGTCGGACCCGTGTGTCGTTCACCTCGTGACTGGTCGGAACTCGTTCACCTGACGTCGACCGGCTGGATGGCCCGCAGTTCTCGCCTCAACTGCCACATCTCGCGCAGGATCTTCACGATCACCGAAGGGGACGACAGCGTCGACACCCCTCGCGTACGGGGGAAGTAATCGACTCCGAACTGAACGATGTGATAGCCGAATTTGTGGGCACGGATCACCAGCTCGGCATCGATGAAAGAGCCTTCCGACTTCAGTTCGACGTGCTCGAAGATGCGACGACGACAGAGCTTGAACGCGAAGTTGACGTCTCGCATCTTCAGGCCGAAGAAGACGCGTACCAACGCGTTGTAGAAGAACGAGTACACCGTTCGGACGTATCCCTCACCCGTTCGGTCGAGGCGATACGCACTCACCACGTCGGCCTCGTAATGACGCATGAGACGACAGGCCTTCTGGAGTTCGTCCATGTCGAAGGGAAGATCGGCATCGGTGTACAGAACGAGATCCCCGGTCGCGTGGGCGAACCCGGTCTTGATCGAACCCCCGAGTTTGCGATTCTTCGGATGGTGAACGACCCGGACCCGCGGGTCAGCGGCCGCCGCCTCGTCGGCCAACTGCCCAGTGGCATCGGTCGACGCGTCGTCGACGACCACGATCTCGTAGTCGGCCACCTCTCCCGCTTCCATCAGCGCCGTCGCGGCCTCTCGCGCCGCCTGCAACGTACGGTCGATGTAGTCCTCTTCGTTCCACATCGGGAAGAAAAGGGTCAGCTTCTCGAAGTGAGCGGAGTGCGAATCCACGCCGTCACGCTAGCGGTGACCTCGACGACGTTCGACGCGATGTCGAGTCACCACGCAGGTCACGTAGCGTGTACTCGTGCTCCCCCCTCCTCGTCTCGAGCAATCCGTCGAACGACGGGCCCTACTGGCCGATCGAGGTCGCAACCATCGGCTGTCACGCGCTTGGTCGCGCGTGGTGGGCGCCGGATGGGTCGGACTCACACTCGCACTGGCGAGTGTCGGGGCATCGTCTCAGGTGATCGGTCGTCCGGTGTGGTGGGCCGATGACATCCGTTGGGGAACAATCGGAGTCGTCGTCGCCGTCTTCGTCGTGTTCGCACTCTGCACAAGTGTCGCTGTCTGGTCGTTTCTCGGCGGACCCTTCGTTCCCCAAGCATCGATCGTCGCCGGTTCACTCCTCGCCGTGAGCGCATTCGTCGATCGGCACTCGTCACCCGGTGGTGCCGTCGTCACCGGAGCTCTGGCCGCGAGCGCGCTTCTGCTCGGAATCGGATCGCTCTCCGGCCGACGTCAGCCCGATGACGCGGCCAATCGAACCGCGAGCTCGGCCAACACGGCCGACTGAGCACCGACCTCCGGACCGGCTCCGGGGCGCGAACGCCGAACGTGCTCGAGCGCGTCGTCGAGAGTTCGACCGTCGTGAAGACACATCGCGACCGCCAAGGTTCCGGCACGTCCCATGCCCGCTCCGCAGTGAGCCACGACGTGGCGACCGCGACGAAGTCGTTCCCACACGATCGCGTACGTCTCGGCCGCTCGCTCGATGTCGGGTGACGACAGATCGGGTGTCGGAAACCAAAGAGCAGTGGACGAAGCGCGTAACCAGTGCACGTAGTCGGGATAGCGATCGGCGATCTCGTGCTCCTCGACCAAACAGACGACGTCGACGTCCGACGAGTGGAGGGCGATCCGTCGGAACAAGGTGGCGGGGTCGGGAGCGATCGCATGCTTCCCGCAGATCCACAAAGAACCGGGGTCGAGCCGTAAGTCCACGCGATCGACACCACCGTCGAGGTTCACGCACCGACCATACAGATCGCCTGTTGTCACCGCCGATAGCGTTCAGCGCATGTCCAGTTCACAGCCGTCGCAACGTGTCCTCACGTCACTCCCGGTCGGGGAACGGGTGGGGATCGCCTTCTCCGGCGGCCTCGACACGTCGGCCGCCGTTGCCTGGATGCGCAACAAGGGTGCCGTGCCGTACGCATACACCGCTGACCTCGGCCAACCCGACGAACCCGAGCTCGACCAGGTTCCGGGACGGGCCCGTCAATACGGTGCCGAAGAGGCCCGACTCGTCGACTGCCGGTCCGAGCTCGTGCGCGAGGGACTCATGGCGCTGCAATGTGGAGCCTTCCACGTGACCACGGCCGGCAAGACCTACTTCAACACGACTCCCCTCGGACGGGCCGTCACCGGCACCTTGCTGGTGCGAGCCATGCAGTCCGACGGTGTCGACATCTGGGGTGACGGATCCACGTACAAGGGCAACGACATCGAGCGCTTCTACCGGTACGGACTGCTCGTGAATCCCAAGCTCCGCATCTACAAGCCGTGGCTCGACGAAACCTTCGTCGCCGAACTCGGTGGGCGAACCGAGATGAGCGAGTTCCTGAAGGCCAACGATCTCCCCTATCGCGACAGCACCGAGAAGGCCTACAGCACCGACGCCAATATCTGGGGAGCCACCCACGAGGCCAAGCTCCTCGAAGAACTCTCCACTCCCATGGACATCGTCGAGCCGATCATGGGTGTCGCACATTGGCGCGACGACGTGTCCATCGCACCCGAAGTCGTCTCGGTTCGCTTCCATGAGGGTTGGCCCGTGGCACTCAACGGCCGAGAATTCGACGATCAGGTCGAGATGGTGCACGAGGCCAATCGCATCGGTGGGCGACACGGACTCGGTATGTCGGATCAGATCGAGAATCGCATCATCGAAGCCAAGAGCCGCGGCATCTACGAGTCGCCCGGACTCGCCCTCTTCCACATCGCGTACGAGCGACTCGTCACCGCCATCCACAACGAGGGCACGATCGAGAACTACCGGACCATGGGTCGCCGACTCGGGCGCCTCCTGTACGAGGGACGATGGTTCGACCCCCAGAGCCTGATGCTGCGGGAGCCGATCATGAGGTGGGTCGGTTCGGCGGTGACCGGAGAAGTCACCCTGCGACTGCGACGGGGCGACGACTACACGATCCTCGACACGACCGGACCTCACCTCACGTACGCGCCCGACCGCCTCAGCATGGAGCGCGTGGAGGATCAGGCTTTCGGACCACTCGATCGCATCGGTCAGTTGACGATGCGCAACCTCGACATCGAGGACAGTCGAGCCAAACTCGACGTCTACCGGTCGGCCGGCACACTCGGCCCCGGATCGTCGGGCCTCCTCGAACTCGAGTGACTCAGGTCGACACGATCACGGACGACCCGTGGCCGAACAGGCCCTGGTTGGCCGTGATACCGGTGCGAGCACCTTCCACCTGACGTCCGGAGGCTTGGCCGCGCAGCTGCCACACGACCTCACACACCTGGGCGATGGCCTGAGCGGGAATCGCCTCACCGAAGCAGGACAGCCCGCCACTCGGGTTCACCGGAACTCGCCCTCCGATCGTCGTCGCACCGGATCGGAGCAGACCCTCGGCTTCACCCGGCGCACACAGACCCAGATGCTCGTACCAATCGAGTTCGAGTGCCGTCGAGAGGTCGTAGACCTCGGCCAACGACATGTCGGACGGACCGACTCCCGCTTCCTCGTAGGCGTTCCAGCAGATCGAGTCCTTGAAGCCACGGACCGGAGGTGAGACCACCGCTGACGAATCGGTCGCGAAGTCGGGCAACTCGAGAATCGTCTGCGGGTAGGTGGGCGTCACCGTGCTGACGGCGCGGATTCGCGGCACCCCTTTCAGGGAACCGAGACGCTTCTCGGCGAATTCGCGCGAGGCGACGATCATGGCCGCCGCACCGTCGGAGGTCGCACAGATGTCGAGGAGTCGCAACGGATCGGAGACGACCGGACTCTTCACCACGTCGTCGATCGTGTTCTCCTTGCGGAATCGCGCGTTCGGATTGTGCAGTCCGTGACGGGAATTCTTCACCTTCACCATGGCGAAGTCCTCGGCGGTCGCACCGTAGAGGTCCATACGACGACGAGCGAACAACGCGAAGTACACGGGATTGGTGGCGCCGAGCAGATGGAAGCGCAACCAGTCGGGGTCGTTCTTGCGGTCGCCTCCGACCGGCGCGAAGAAACCCTTCGGGGTCGTGTCGGCACCGATCACGAGCGCGACGTCGCTGAATCCGGCGAGGATCGAGGCTCGAGCCGACTGCAATGCCTGAGCACCGCTCGCGCAGGCCGCATAGCTCGACGACACGCTGACTCCGGTCCAGCCGAGTTTCTGAGCGAACGTCGAACCGGCGATGAAACCCGGGTAACCGTTGCGGATCGTGTCGGCACCAGCGACGAACTGGATGTCTCGCCATTCGAGGCCGGCATCGGCCAAGGCGGCACGGGCCGCCACCATTCCGTACTCGGTGAAGTCGTTGCCCCACTTCCCCCAGGGGTGCATCCCCACCCCCATCACCACGAGATCGCGATCGGACATCACTGACTCCCTTCGGCAGCCGGAGCCCACACGTAGATCATGTGCTCGGTCACGGTTCCGTCCTCGTTGTCGTCGCGATAGAGAACGTCGGTCTCGAGCTGCATCGTCATCCCCACTCGGAGATCAGCGGCAAGAACCCCTTTGGGTGCCTGGCCGAGAACGATGATGCCTTCTTTCTCCAACTGGACCGCCACGAGTGCGTAGGGCTCGAAAGGATCGCTGGCCTTGAAGGGTGGTGGCGGGGCGTAGCGATTCTCGACGTAACTCCACACGGTTCCACGACGGCTGAGCGGAGTCGGCGACAGCGCACTCGAATCGCAGGCCGGGTTCGGACAATTCTCGGCTCGAGGAGGGAACACGTACGTTCCGCATCCGTCGCACTGGGCACCGATGAGGTGAGCATCGTCGTCGAGTGTGAACCAGCCGTCGACGGCGGCAACTCTCGTGATTCGGGGAGTGTTCGTCACGGGGTCAGACTAATCAGCGTCGTCGGCGGACGGTTCATCGCCACCAGCGCCGTCGAGGAACGGAATCAACTCCGATGCGACGATGGTGGTCAGGTCTTTCGAATCCATGTGGACGCCGTCACCGCGCAGACTCCCCGGCCCCTCGTATTCGATCTCGTACCGAGCCACGATCGACGCCCAGTCGAAGATTTCGACCGACGGCCAACGTTCGGCGTAACCGAGCATCAACTCGTTCCAGCCGGCGACCCGCGTTGGCTCGGCGAACTTCGCTCCGCCGAGTGCTCCTCCATGAATGAGTGGACTGCTGAAGAAGACGAGACGGGCGCGAGAGGCCTCGGCCGACCCGACGAGACGTTCGACCGCGTTCTCGTGTCGGGTCACGAACTCGTCGTCGTCGACGGTGAACCACTCACCATCGGGTTCGTATCTCTGCTCGGATTGTTCGGGCACCGAAACCACCACCACGACCACGTCGGAGTTCGCGACCATCGGAAGCCACTCGTCGAGAGCCGGACAGCTGGTCATGTCGAATTCGACCCCTTGCGACCATCGAACCTCGCGCGCCTCGACCAACGGGCAGTTCCGACCTCCGGCCCAGACGACCGAGTATCGATCGCGCGCCACGGCGTTCAACGACTCCGCCACACCGTACGAGACGCTGTCGCCGATCACCGTCACGCGCCGACGAGAGTCGCGCTCTTCGAGTCCGGCCACCAGAAGGTCGAATTCCTCGAGGACTTCTGACGTTCGGGTCGCATCGACGTACGCGACATCGGCGCGTCGTGCACCGATGTCAGCGACGCGATTGCCGAGTTCGTCACCCGGGAAACCGTCGAGCAGAAGTGTCGGACGACCTTCGAGAAGAGCGGCCAGTCGTTCGGCGTAACGAAGTGGAACCGTGAAGCGCCGGTCGAGGAGTTCAGGAAACTCGGTCCGCTGACGAGGAGTGGATTCGCCGATCAAGTCGTCGATCATTCGTCTCTCGAGTTGTCCGAATCCGATGACGACGACATCCGAATCGGACAGCTCGAGCAACTGATCGACGGACGGACATCCGGCTCGCGTGCCACCGGTGAGCCTCATGGTGCACCCGGCCGTCGTTCGGTCGACGAGATCGATCGACGCCCGATCTGCGAACAGATCGGGCAGGGCCGTGTCGGATCCCACCACGACGACACGGATCGCCGAGGGGTTCAGCTGCTCGTCGGTCGGCCACTGACTCGACGAGCCGCTGGTCGGTTCGCTGTCGAATTCGACCACTCGCTCCGGAGCATCGAGTCCGGCAAGGACGATCGGCGCCGTTCGAGGAACGAGGGCGATCGTCGTCGCCACGACGAGCATCGAGGCGAGCGCGAACGAGCCCGCCAAGGCCGGGCGACGAAGCAGGTGACGAGTTCGCACGGGCCGTTCGACGAAGCGATACGAAGCCACCGCAGCCGTGAAGGCAGTGACGAGTCGGATCAGGTCGAGCAACCAACCGTCGACGTTCATTCGTTCGGGTGTCATCGCGATGAAGATCGGCCAGTGATACACGTAGGCGCCGTAACTGATCTTCCCGATCGACACGAGTGGCTTCCATGACATCATCGAGTTGACCGGTCCGGGAACGAGCGTGCCGAGGATCACGAGAGCGGACACGAGTGAGAAGGCCGCCAGACCTCCCTCGTACACGATGGAGTCACTCGTTCGGATCGTCGCGACGGCCACCAGGACTGCGATCAGCGCGAGCGATGAGAACGACGCCAACGATCGGGCCGATGGTCGGCTGATCGACTTGCCGATCGGCATCGCGAGAGCGAGAAGGCATCCGACCAACAGTTCGAAGGCCCGAATGTGTGTTCCGTAGTAGACGGCGAGGCGCGAGTCGGTGGTGAGGCCGACCACGAGGCTCGCCAGGGCCAAGCCACCCAGTGCGACACCGAGGACGTACCGGCGGCGCAGGGCGAGTAGTCCGGCGAACAGCAATGGCAGAGTGACGTACAACTGTTCCTCGATGGCGAGCGACCAGAAATGCTGGACGGGTGATGCCGACGACGTGAACAACTCCTCGTACGAATTTCCGGTGGAGGCGAATCTCCAGTTGGCGGCGTAACCGAGCGAGGCCAAGAGATCTCCTCGAAGACGCGGACCGTCGAACAACGAAGTGGTGAATCCGAGAACGGCGAGTACCGCCAACGCGAGCAGAGACGCCGGCATGAGCCGCCGAAGTCGACGCGACCAGAATCCGATCAGATCGACGCGCCCGTCCCGATCGAATTCCCGAACGACGAGTTGAGTGATCAGGTAGCCCGACAGCGTGAAAAAGAGCGAGACGGCCAGCATCCCTCCGGGGACGATCGACCATTCGAGGTGGTACATGACCACGAGAACGAGGGCCAGACCACGGACCCCGTCGAGTCCGGCAACATAAGGAAGACCTCGTGAACTCGTCGTCGTGTCACTCACGTCTTTTTCACCTCCGAGCAGTGTACGAGCACCTTTCAGGAGCGTCCGAGCGAATGTGACGGGGCGTCAGATTTCGGCGAACCTCCGACTAGGGTGCAATGCGCCATGGATCTGCGTGAGACACCCGAACAGTCAGCGTTCCGCGCCGAAGCCCGAGCGTGGCTCGAGGCCAGTGTGCCGCCGGAGCCTCTCGAGAGTTTCGACACCGAGATCGGCTTCGCGCAGCACCGCGACTGGGAGCGTCGACTTTCCGAAGGCCGCTGGTCGGCGGTCTCGTGGCCCGAGAAATACGGCGGACGCGGGGCCGACTACATCCATTGGCTCATCTTCGAAGAGGAGTACTACCGCTCCGGTGCACCGGGCCGCGTGAACCAGAACGGCATCTTCCTCCTCGGACCCACCATCATGGAAGTGGGAACCGACTCCCAGAAGGATCGCTTCCTCCCGACCATGGCGTCGAGCGAGATCGTGTGGGCCCAGGCCTGGAGTGAGCCGAACGCCGGCAGCGATCTGGCCGGTATTCGCAGCAAGGCCACACGCGACGGCGACGAGTGGATCCTGAACGGACAGAAGATCTGGGCGAGTCGTGCCGTCTGGGCCGACTGGTGTTTCGGCATCTTTCGTACCGATCCGGCCGCCGAACGACACCGCGGCCTCACGTTCATCCTGTGTCCTCTCGATCTGCCCGGGATCACCGTTCGACCGATCGCCCAACTCGACGGGGACACCGGGTTCGCCGAGATCTTCTTCGATGACGTTCGAGTTCCAATCGAAAACACTCTCGGTGAGGTCGACAAAGGCTGGGGTGTGGCGATGGCGACGGCCGGTTTCGAGCGAGGGGTGAGCCTGCGCAGTCCGGCTCGCTTCTCCGAAGCGGCCAAGCGACTCGTTCATCTCTGGAACACCTACGCCGATCCGTCCGACACCGCTCTCGCCGATGCCGTCACCGATGCCTGGATGCAGGCCGAGGGCTATCGCCTTCACACCTACCAAACGGTCACCGGAATGCTGGAGGGACGTCCGATCGGAGCCGAAGCCAGTCTCAACAAGATCTTCTGGAGCGAAATGGACGTACGCATCCACGAGATCGCGCTGCAGATCCTCGGACCCGAAGCCGAACGAATGAGCGGTGAGAACGAACGGTGGGTCGACGGCTTCCTGTTCTCCCTGAGTGGCCCCATCTATGCCGGAACCAACGAGATCCAGCGGAACATCATCGCCGATCGAGTCCTGCAGTTGCCAAAGGGAGCCTGAGCCGTGAAGTTCTCGTTCACCGACGACCAGCGCCTCTTCGCCGAAGGTCTACGCGATCTGCTCGACAACGAATGCCCGCCGTCCCTCGTTCGCCACACGTGGGAGGACGGCTCGGGCCACTCCCCCGAGCTCTGGTCGAAGCTCGGCGACATGGGAGTTCTCGGACTCCTCGTGTCCGAAGAACACGGTGGTATGGGTGGCGATCTCGTCGATGCCGTGCTGCTGTTCCAAGAACTCGGACGGGCCGCCGTTCCCGGTCCGGTTCTCGAACACATGGCGGTCGCCGCGCCACTCTTGGCGTCGACTCGTTCCGGGGTCGTCGACGGTTCGACGGTGGCCACCCTCGCCGTCGACGCGTCGCCCTATGTCGCCCATGCCGAAGTCGCCGATGTGATCGTCACCCCCGACGGAGCGCTCAGCGGCTTCACGACGAACGACGTGGACGGCATCGACGGTGGACGGCGTATCTCGACGGTCGAAGGTGGTGACGTGTCTCGTCTCGAAGTCGCGGTCGATCTCGCGTTCGACACCATGGCCGTCGCCACGTCCGCGTACATGATCGGACTCGGTGAGCGAATGATCGACATCGCCGCCGAATACGCCCGTCAGCGCGAACAGTTCGGCAAGCCGATCGGATCCTTCCAAGCCGTGAAGCACCTCATGTCGGACGCGCTCTTGAAAGTCGAGTTCGCCAAAGCCCCCACCTATCGAGCTGCCTGGAGCCTCGCCAACAGCGAACCCACAGCAGCGCGCGATGTGAGCATGGCCAAGGCCCTCGCCAGCGAAGCTGCTTACCGAGCGAGTCGCGGTTCCATGCAGACGCACGGCGGAATCGGCTACACGTGGGAAGCCGATCTTCAACTCTTCATGAAGAAGGCTTGGGCACTGTCACGGGCCTATGGCGACGCCACGTGGCACCGCCGGCGCGTGAGCTCGAACGTTCTCAGTCGGTGAACGGCGGTCCGTCGACCGTCAAAAGCGTTTCGACGGCGAATCCGTTGTTGAATCCCGAGACGTCACCGGTGATCGTCGATTCAGGGACCGTGCTCGCGCAGTCCTGCACCCCGTAGTCACCCACGCCGATCGACTCGATCGACACTTCCAGGAGGCCACGCAACGCCGTTCCGTCGGCGCACGTCGGAACGTTGATGCTCGTGAACGTCGCCAGCGGTTCGCTGCTCGAGCGAGCCAACAACTCGTCACGATGTTCGAGGACCCATTCGAGGGCGAGCTCCACACCCGGCGAGTAGTCGATCGACTCTCCGACCCCGTGGCTCACTGCGAGCGACGGAACGCCTCGAAGTGCAGCCGCACGCGCCGCTCCCACGGTGCCCGAGAATCCGGCGATCTCGAGTGCGATGTTCTGCCCCTCGTTGATACCCGAGACGACGAGATGCGGAAGTTCGGCGACGCCTCCTCGTTCCAGGGCCCACACGATCGAGTCGGCCGGGAAGCCGTCGACCGATGTGGCCGGGTATCCGCTCGCCAACTCGACCTCTGCCGCGACCAGCTCACCCGATGACGTGTTTCCTCCGGTGCCACTCTGATTTGCGAGGGGTGCAACGACCGTGATCTCGACGTCGGGCAAGGTGAGCAGACCTTCGACCAAGGCGTCGATTCCTTCGGCGAAGTACCCGTCGTCGTTGGTCACGAGAATGCGCAAGACCTCGGGCGCCGTTGTCGTCGTCGGCGCTTCGGTCGTAGCGACCGTGGTCGGGGCCGCCGTCGTCGTGATGACCTCGGCGCTGGTGGCGACAACTGATTCGGCCGCGACTCCGCTCGCATCATCTCCGCCACAGGCCGAGAGAGCCGCCATGAGAAGAGAGGTGATCAACAGTGCCGTGTGTCTGATGCGCATGAAAGAAACTGTAGGTCGGGGCATCGAGCGGCTAGAACGAATGCGATGGATCGCACGACACGGCTCGCTCCGACGCTTCTGGTCGGGATGGGAGCCGGCATTCTCTCGGGACTCTTCGGGGTCGGAGGAGGCATTCTCGTCGTTCCGGCTCTCATCATGGTCCTGAAACTCGACCGTCGCCTGGCGAGTGGAACCTCTCTCGGCGCCGTCTTCCCCATTTCGGTCGCCAGCCTCGTCACGTACTGGAGTCAGGACAACGTCGACTGGCCGATGGCACTCTGGTTGTCGGTCGGCGCCGTGGTCGGCGCCGTGTACGGAACGAAACTGATCCACCGCTTGCCGCGGCGGGTGATCGGCTACTTGTTCACCGTGATGTTGATCCTGACGGCGATCCGTCTCTACGTTCCCACCGAGGCCAATGGCAGAGGTGTGATCGAAGTCGGAGGTGCCATCGCACTGGTCCTGATCGGGTTCCTGACCGGAGTTCTCGCCGGTCTCCTCGGAATCGGTGGCGGCGTCATCATGGTCCCGATCATGATCGTCTTCTTCAGCGAGATACCGGTCATCGCCAAGGGAACCTCGGCGGCGGTCATCATCCCGACGGCGATCATCGGAACCTGGCGTAATGCTCGAGCCAACAACATCGATCTGCGCGTTGCCGCAGTCGTCGGTCTCGCTGGCATACCGACCGCCGTCCTCGGTGGACTCGTGGCCGACGTGATGAACGAAGACCTGTCGAACGCGTTGTTCGCCACTCTCGTGCTGACGGTCGCCGCCAAGATGTTGTTCGACCTGCGTCGCGAATCAGCGACGTGACGCGACTGCGTCGGCGAGTGCGTCGAGCATCCGCGGATCGCTCGTCGCTGGCACCACGATGAACTCGTGAGCCCCTTCGGCTTCGATCGCATCGAGGAGATCGACGAGTCGCGACGCATCGTGCAACGGCATGGCCGACGCCAGTGACGCCGCCAGATCGGGCGAGAAAACACGTAGGTAGGTCTCGGCGAAGTCGTGCAACGTGCGGGGAGCATCGTGGCCGAGGGCGACGAACGATCCGGTGACGAGACGTGGCTGATCGACGCGTCCCGCATCGACCCATGCCGCTTCGGTGGCGCGAAACAACCGAGCGGCCTCCCCCGCGTCGCCGAGGAGAGTGAACCCGCTCACGCCGCTCGCCCACCTGGCCGCCCGGGCCAGTGACTTCGGACCCATGGCCGACGCGAGAATCGGCGGTCCACCCGCTTGTATCGGCTCCGGCCCCACCCGTTCACCGTCCGCGGCCGCGCCACCGCTCCAGAGGCGCCGCACTTCGTCGACTGCCGCGTCGAGACGTCCGTGCCGACCCGAGAACGGTGATCCGAGCGCGGCGTAGTCCTGCTGACGTCCACCCACACCGACGGCGACGTCGACGCGTCCGCCCGACACCACGTCGAGGGACGCCAATTCCTTTGCGACCATGGCCGGCGCATGCCACGGCAGGACCACCACGTTCACCAGAACCCGAACCCGCGACGTGAGGGCCGCGGCCGCCGAGCACAAGGTGAAGCCGTCGAGATTGTGGAACGTGATTCGCTCGCCGGCCGACACACTCGAAAAAGGCCCGTCGTCGATCCCTCGACACCAGGCCACCAGCCGGTCACGGTCGAGACCCGTGGCCATCTGGGGCAGGGCGACGCCGACGGACATCCGGGGGGTGGGCTCCATGATCACACTCTCGCCGACCGACCCCGAATCCCGCAATTCACCTGGGGCGACGCAGAATCTGACACAGCGTCAGATTTCGGTGCTACCCTCGAATCATGCGCGAACTGCCCAAGATCATCTCGGTCGACGACCACGTCACGGAACCGGCGACCGTCTGGACCGACCGCCTGCCGAAGAAGTACCACGACGTCGGACCGCGTATCGAACGCCTCCCCGTGCGCGAGATGACATTCGTCGGTGGCAAGTTCACGGCCATTCCCGGCGAAAAGGGTGAGGACGGACCCCTCGCCGACTGGTGGTTCTACGAAGACCTTCGCCGCCCGCTCACGCGTCTCGACACCGCAGTCGGCTTCGAGCGTGACGAGGTCACCGTCACCGGCATCACGTACGACGAGATGCGTCAGGGCTCGTACAAGTTGAAGGATCGCTTGGAAGACATGGATGTGGCGGGCATCGAGGCGTCACTGTGCTTCCCCACTTTCCCGCGGTTCTGTGGCCAGACGTTCTACGAGGCCCAGGACAAGGAACTCGCCATGCTCGGCGTGTACGCCTACAACGACTGGATGCACGAGGAATGGTGCGGAGAGTCTGGTGGTCGTATGTTGCCGCTCGGCCTCATTCCGCTGTGGGATCCGGTGGCCGCCGCTGCCGAAATTCGTCGGAACGCCGCTCGCGGTTTCCGCGCCGTGGCCTTCAGCGAGATCCCGCCGAATCTGAATCTCCCGAGCATCCACGATGCCGACGGTTACTGGTTGCCCTTCTTCGAAGCCTGCAACGAAACCGGCACCGTCATCTGCATGCACATCGGGTCGGGTTCCAAGATGCCGAGCACCTCACCGGATGCGCCGGCCGCTGTCGGTTCGACCCTCACCTTCGCCAACTGCTGTTTCAGCATGGTCGACTGGTTGATGAGCGGGCACTTCACGCAGTTCCCCGATCTGAAGATCGCCTACAGCGAGGGCCAGATCGGCTGGATCCCCTACATCCTCGAGCGCGCCGACCGGGTCTGGGAAGACAACCGCGGTTGGGGTGGTGTGGCCGACAAGGTCCTCGAACCGCCGTCGCAGCTGTTCAAGAAGCACGTGTACGGCTGCTTCTTCGACGATCCGCACGGTCTGCGTTCACTCGTCGAAATCGGTGAGGACAACGTCACCTACGAATGCGATTACCCGCACTCCGACTCGACGTGGCCTCACACCGCCAAGATCGCCCACGAGCAGACCCTTGGTCTCACCGATGAGCAGGTCTACAAGGTGTTGCGCGGCAACGCCATCAAGATGCTCGGCATCACTCACCTGTCCTGAACCGACCCGCGCCGATCTGACTGGCCGTCAGATTCTCCGGTCACTCGGACTAGAGTCCGACTCGCGACGTTTCGGCTCGACGAGGGGGAATCATGAAAGGCATCGTCTACGACGGATCCACGGCGACGCTGGTCGACGGCTTGTCGGTGCGTGAACCAGGTCCCCGAGAGGTCTGGGTCGACGTCGCAGCCGCCGGTCTCTGCCACTCGGACATCTCCTACATGCACGGGCTTTACCCCGTTCCGTCGCCCGGAGTGTGCGGTCACGAGGCCGCCGGGGTCGTGGCAGCGGTCGGCAATGCGGTCACCCACGTGGCACCCGGTGATCACGTCATCATCGCCACTCTCGCCGCCTGCGGATTCTGCGAGTTCTGCATGGACGGCAAGCCCACGTTCTGTCGATCGACACTCGGCAACTGGACCCAGCCCTTCACTCTCGACGGGCAACCGATCTACAACTTCGCCGCCACCAGTGCCTTCGCCGAACGCACGATCGTGCGCGACGTGCAATGCGTGAAGATCCCGAAAGACGTTCCCCTCACCTCGGCCGCTCTCGTCGGATGCGGTGTGGTCACGGGTATGGGCGCTGTGTTCAACCGGGCCAACGTGAAGCGCGGCCAGTCGGCGGTCGTGTTCGGCGTCGGCGGTGTCGGGCTGAACTGCATCCAAGCGCTGAAGGTGCAAGGAGCGTCCACGATCATCGCCGTCGACACCTTGGCCGAGAAGGAGACCTTGGCTCGCCAGTTCGGAGCCACACACTTCCTCGACGGCCGACGCGACGACATCGTCGAGGCCATCGTCAGCATCCTTCCCTACCGAGACGACATGCCGCGCGGACCGTTCAATGCCGGGGGCGCCAATTGGGCCTTCGATTGCGTGGCTCACCCGGTCGTCACGAACAATGCCCTCGAGTGCCTCGACTGGGGTGGCACGGTGGTAGTCATCGGAGTGGCCGGTCAGACGGCCGAGTTCCACGGTCTGTACGGACGCCTCACCCAGGTCGACCGCGGCATCATCGGTTGTCGCTACGGATCGGTGAGTCCGCAGCGAGACATCCCCTACATCATCGACCTCTATCGACGTGGCGAAGTACTTCTCGACGAGCTCGTGAGCGCGACCTTCCCGATCGCCGACTGGAAGAGTGCCGTCGAGGGTCTCGAGAGCGGATCAGTGGCCCGAGCGGTCATCACGTTCTGAGCCGAGGTCGCACGAAGTCATGACTACTCCCGCCGGCGTCCTCGATCTGGACGGCAAGACGTTGTGGCAGTTGGTCTGTGAACGCGCCACACTCACGCCCGACAAGCAGATGGCTCGCGACGAATCGGGACGAACGCTCACCTTCGGTGCATACAAGGAATGGTGCGAGCGTGTCGCCGCCGGACTCGCGCAGATGGGTGTCGGAGCGGGCACCAACGTCTCGTGGATCCAACCATCTCGTTTCGAGTCGCTCGTACTCACCGGGGCGCTCTCGCGCCTCGGAGCCATCCAGAATCCGATCCTCCCCATCTACCGACACCGAGAGGTCTCGTTCATCACTCGACAGTCGCAGTGCCGAGTACTCGTGGTGCCGGGAGTCTTTCGGGGGTTCGACTACGAGCCGATGGCGCGCGAAGTGGCGGCCGAACTCGACCACGACGTTCGGGTCCTGGTGGCCGATCCGGGTCTTCCCGAGGCCGATCCCTCCGAGGTCGAACTTCCGCCGTACGAGGCCGACCTGCACGGACTTCGCTGGCTCTTCTACTCGTCGGGCACCACGGCCGATCCGAAAGGCGCCAAGCACAGCGACTTCAGCATGTCGGCCGCCAACGACGGAATGCAGTGGAGCATGGAAGTCGGCCCCGACGACAAGGCGGCCGTCGTGTTTCCGATCACGCACGTCGGCGGCCTCATCTGGTTGTTCAACGCCATGCAGACCGGAGTCGAGCTTCTCATGGTCGAGACCTTCGACGCGTCGGCGACACCGGCCTGGCTCGGAGCCAACGGCTGCACCTGCGCCGGAGCGGGCACCGTCTTTTGGCTCACCTATCTCAACACTCAGCGTCAACTCGCGACCGGTGAACGACTTCTGCCCAATGTCCGCATTTTCAACGGCGGTGGTGCGCCGAAACCCAAGACGTTGCACGCCGAGATGATGGACGCCTTCGGAGCACCACTCATCGGTGGGTGGGGTCTCACCGAAGCTCCGATCAACACCATGGTCCACGTCGACGACCCCGACGACAAGAAAGCCACCACCGACGGACGTCCGTGCCCCGGCGTGAGCATCCGAGTCGTGATGGACGATCACGAATGTGCAGCGGGTGAAGAGGGTGAGCTGAGGGTGAAGGGACGGCAGGTCTGTCAGGGCTATCTCGACCCGACCCTCGACGTCGATGCCTTCGACGAGGACGGATGGTTCCGGACCGGTGATCTCGGAGTCATCGACGCCGATGGTTTCGTGAGCATCACCGGACGACTGAAGGACATCATCATTCGCAAGGGTGAGAACATCTCGGCCAAGGAGATCGAAGATCTGTTGTTCGCCCACCCGGCCGTCGCCGACGTCGCCGTGGTCGGACTTCCCGATGCCGCGAGCGGTGAGATCGCCTGCGCCGTCGTGGTGACCAACGCTGGTGCGACTCTCGGTTTCGACGACATGGTCGTCTTCTTGAAAGACGCTGAGTTGTCACGACACAAGATTCCCGAGCGCCTCGAGATCGTCGACGCACTCCCTCGCAACCCGAGCGGAAAGGTTCTGAAAAAGGATCTCCGCGCCACTTATGGAGGACAGGCATGACCGACACCATTCCCACTCACTCGCGTGCCTCGGGCCTCCGGGTCTTCGTGACCGGTGCCGGATCGGGTATCGGGCGAGCCACCGCTCTCCGATTCGCCGCCGAAGGCGCCGCCGTCGCATGTGTCGATCTGAAGGGAGCCGCCGAGACGGCCAACGACATCCAGGCCACCGGTGGTCGCGCGGTCGCCTACGAACTCGACGTCACCGATGCGGCGGCGGTCGAGCGCACCGTCGACACCGCCGCCGCTGAGCTCGGCGGACTCGACGTTCTGTGCAACATCGCCGGCATCGGGCATTTCGCTCACAGCCACGAAGAGACGCCCGACTGGTTCGATCGCATCGTGTCGGTCAATCTCAACGGAACCTTCTATGCCACACGATTCGCCCTCCCCCACTTGTTGAAGCGCTCCGTCGAGAGTGGCCGTGACGGAGTCGTGATCAACACCGCCTCCACCTCGGGGCTCATGGGCGCCCCGTGGAGCGCCGCCTACTGCGCGAGCAAGGGTGGTGTCGTCAATCTCACCCGAGCGCTCGCCTATGAATATCGCGGCAAGGGCGTTCGGGTGAACGCCATCGCACCCGGTGGGACCAACACGAACATCATCCACTCGTTCATGAGTCTGCCGGAGGGTGCCGACCACAAGTTGATGGCGAAGATCATGACACCCATGGATCAAGCCGAACCCGACGAGATCGCCAACATGTTCGTGTTCATCGCATCCGACGAAGGTCGCTACATGACCGGATCGATCGTCGTGATGGACGGCGGCATCACCTGCTGAGAGGAAGACATGAGCAACCAACGCAACCCAGACGGCATCTGCGCCGGTCGGACCGTCATCGTGACCGGGGCTGGACGCGGTCTCGGTCGTGCCCATGCCCTCGCTTTCGCGGCCGAAGGTGCGAACGTCGTGGTCAACGACGTCGGTGCATCGTTGACCGGTGAAGGACACGACGTCGGGCCGGCTGCCGAAGTGGTCGCCGAGATCGTGGCCATGGGAGGTCGGGCGATCGTCAATGCCGACGACGTCAGCGACTGGGACGGAGCCGGCCACATGGTCGCCGAGGCGATCGAGACGTTCGGAGGCCTCGACACTCTCGTGTGCAATGCCGGCATCGTTCGTGACCGCATGATCGTGAACATGTCGGTCGACGAGTGGGACGCCGTCATGAAGGTTCATCTACGGGGCATGTTCTGCCCGGTCCGTCACGCAGTCGATCATTGGCGAGCCCGAGCCAAGGCCGGTGAGACCGTCGACGCCCGCATCGTGACGACGTCGTCAGGAGCCGGACTGTTCGGATCGGTGTCACAGGCCAACTACTCGGCGGCCAAGGCCGGAATCGCCGCCTTCACGATCGTTTCGGCCGTCGAACTCTCTCGTTACGGCGTGAAGATCAACGGCATCGCTCCGTCGGCGCGAAGTCGCATGACCGAGGAGGCCTTCGCCGAGATGATGAAGCGACCCGACTCGGGATTCGACGCCATGGACCCGGCGAACGTGAGTCCGGTGGTCGTGTGGCTCGGATCCACGTCGTGCGACGTGACCGGCAAGATGTTCGAGACCGCCGGCGGCCAATTGTCCGTTGCCGATGGTTGGCAGCACGGTGAAGTCGCCGACAAGGGCGACCGCTACGTACCGTCGGAGGTCGGTGGCGTGGTCGCCGACCTCCTCACCCGAGCCCCGGCTCCGGCTGCCGTGTACGGAGCCGGCTGATGCCGAGCAAGGTTCGCTCGGTCGATGGTCGGGTGATCGGATCGCGCGCGCAGGCGACTCGTCGTCGCCTTCTCGATGCCACTGAGAAGTTGTTGACCGAACAAGGCGTGTTCGATCTGCGCGTGGTCGACATCACCCGCGAAGTGGGCACCTCGGCGGCCACCTTCTACCAGTACTTCAACGACGCCGACGCCGCGATCCTGGCGCTCGCCGAGGAAGCCTTGGAGGACGAACGTCCGCTCGTCGAGCATCTTCATCCGAGCTGGACACCCGAGGACGCACACATCCGCGCGGCAGCTTTCGTCGATGCCTACCTGTCGTACTGGGACGAGCACGCAGCCGTCCTTCGAATCCGTAACGTCAAGGCCGAGGAGGGTGACCGCGAGTTTCGCGCCGTGCGCTCTCAGGCGAACCTTCTCGTGATCGATGGATTCCAGACCATGATCGCCGATGGCATCGCGACCGGTCGTCTACCTCGTACTCTCGATCCTTTCACCACTGGAGCCGCGCTCGTCGCCATGATCGAACGACTGCTCGGATTCCAGAACGAGATGTCGAAGCGTGGCTCGTCACGCGATTCGATTCGCGACACCCTCGTCACGTTGTTGAGCCGAACGATCGTCGGCGGCTGATCACAACGACGGGATCAACGAGGCCAACTGCTCGAACTCGGGCATCGTGACCCGACTCGGATCGGCCGAGAGGACCTGGACGCACACGTGGTCGGCTCCTCGTGAGAGATGGTCCTTGATACGCGCCGCGATGTCGTCGAGATTTCCCCACGCCACAATGGCATCGACGAGTCGATCGGTCGGTTCACCGTCGTTTCCGCTCAGGTCGGCGTCGGTCCAACCGAGGCGCCGCAGATTGTTCGTGTAGTTGGGCAATCCGAGATAGGTCTTCATGAAACCGCGCGCCACGGCCCGTGCCTCGGTCCGGTCGGTCGAGAACACCACCGCCTGTTCGGGGGCGAGGAGCGCGTCGGGCCCGAGCGCTTCCCGGGCCACCGTCGTGTGCTCGACCGGCACGAAGTACGGATGGGCACCGAGCGAACGTTCGGCGGCGAGCTGCAGCATCTTCGGACCGAGGGCCGCCAACGCACGAGCCGGCGGTGTGCTCGGTTGTGCAGCGAAGAAGAAACCGTTGTCCATGGCGTCGAGATACTTCTTCATCGTCGACAGAGGCTTGTCGTACGTTCCGCCGTGGAATCCTTCCACGGCCGGCTGATGGCTGACTCCGATTCCGAGAAGGAAGCGGTCGGGAAAAGCTTCGGTCACTGTCTTCCAACCCGCCTGCATGGTCATCGGTGAGCGCGCATGGAGACTGGCGATACCAGTGGCGAGAATCATCCGATCGGTCGCCGACAACAGCAGTGACGTCGATGCGAAGGGCTCGCGTCCGACCGCCTCGGGAACCCACACCGTTCGGAAGCCGAGTTCTTCGAGACGAGCCACGTGCTTTTGCGCCTCGCGCATGGGTTGCATGTCGAGCTGGAAGGTCCAGAGCCCGAGCTTGCCGAGAGATTCCTTGGTGAGAGCCATGCGGTGAAACTAGGTCAGGCATCGCCGGGCCCCGTCATCGAAACTACCGTGCCCATCGTGACCGACCAGACCTCTGCTCAACCGACCTCTCCCCACACTTCTCTCGCCACGACGTTGCTCGACGGTTTCGTCCAAGCCGGCACTCCCGTGGTGTCACCCGATGGTCGGCTCGTCGCATTCGCGGTGACCCGCGTCGACCACGGAAAGAACAAGTACCTCTCCCAGGTGTGGCTCGCTCACACCGATGGTTCGGTCGTCCCAACGCCCTTGACATCCGGCGATCCCGGAGAATCTCGACCGTCGTGGTCACCCGACGGTCGCCATCTCGCGTTCGTCTCGGGTCGGGAGGGCGCACAAGGAGCCAAGAAAGGTGAGCGAACCCTCCACGTGATCCCCGTGACGACGCCCGGCGAAACTCGCACCATTGCGGTCCGCAAGGACGGTCTTGACGCACCGAGTTGGTCCCCCGACGGGCGGTGGATCGCCTTCACGTCTCGGGTTCCCGACGATCGCTACTCGGCCGAGGACGAATCGTGGCAGTCACCGCGCCGTATCGACACCTTCTTCACCCGTCTGAACGGTGAGGACTTCGTGTTCGATCGCCCCAACCACTTGTGGGTCGTGGCCGCCGACGGCACGGGTCTTGCGAAGGACCTCACCCCCGGCCCACGCGAGGCCGGTGATTTCTCATGGTGTGCCGATTCGAGTGGTCTCGTGTTCTCGTCGGCCCGGCACGACGACTGGGATCGCGACCTCTCGACCGATCTCTTCCACGTCTCGCTCGACGGTGACATCACGGCTCTCACCGAGCGAACCGGCGTGTATTCGCAGCCCTCGGTGTCACCCGACGGACGACGGGTCGCCTTCCTCGGTCACGATGACGCCAGCACCTATCCTCAGAACGTCCGAGTGGGCGTCCTCGATCTCGAGACACGCGAGAGCATCTTCGTCTCGTCGCCTCTCAATCGGACCTTCGAGACCACGGTGGGCAACGTCGCACCGGTCTGGGAGTCGAACGAAACGATTCTCGCCACGGCCGAGGACGCCGGTGAATGCCACCTTTACCGACTCGATGCGACCGGGGCCACGCCTCCGGTGGCGGTCACCTCGGGCGCGCGTTGTGTGAAGACCTTCGACGCGGCCGCCGGTGTGATCGCCGCGGCGGTCACCCACGTGACCCGCCCGGCCGAGATCCACGTGTGGCGGCAGGGCAACGAAACCGTTCTCACCGACGTGAGCCGTGAGTACGTGCGCGCCGTCGAACCGGTGGGCTGGGAGCGTTTCTCGGTGCCGGTCACCAACCCCACACCTGGTATCGATCCGCACATCGATGCCTGGATCGTGCGACCGAAGAACTTCGACGCGACGAAGAAGTACCCCGTCGTCCTGAACGTTCACGGCGGACCACACACTCAGTACGGCGAGAACTACTTCGACGAATTCCAGGCCCAGGCCGCGGCCGGATTCGTCGTGATCGCATGCAATCCACGTGGCTCGTCAGGGCGGGAGGAGGCCTGGGGTCAGGCCATTCTCGGTCCGAAGCATCCGAAACGGCCGGGTACCGGCTGGGGTGCAGCCGACTTCGAAGACGTCGTCACGGTTCTCGACGCCGCTCTCGACCGATACGAATTCTGTGATCGAACTCGAGTCGGTATGCAGGGTGGGAGTTACGGCGGTTACATGGCCACGTTGTTGGCGGCGCGTCACGGCGGACGTCTGCGCACGGTCTGTACCGAACGATCGGTCAACAATCTTCTGACCGAGGAATGGTCGAGTGACATCGGCACCATGTTCCGAGTCGAACACGGACCCGATCCGGTGCAGGATCCCGGTGAGTACCTGCGCATGTCGCCGAGCACGCTTGCACGTGACATCGACGTTCCCGTCCTGATCGTGCACAGCGAGAACGATCTGCGTTGCCCGATCAGTCAGGCCGAGGAGCTCTTCGTCACGCTTCGGCTCCTCGACAAGGACGTCGTGTTCTACCGATTCCCCGCCGAGACTCACGAACTATCACGCGCCGGTTCACCGGTGCATCGCCGTCAACGCTTCGAGATCATTCTCGATTGGTTCACCGAGAAGCTCGCTTGACAAGGGGTCACTCGGCCAGCCAGTGATCGATCAGCTTCCGAGCGATCGAGATGCCGGGCGGAATCGGTGGCAGTTCGTCCTTGCGATACCAGTTCGCCTCGACGATCTCGGTCGGATCGCAGACGATGTCACCACTCACCCAATCGGCACGGAAGCCGAGCATCAGGCTGTGCGGGAACGGCCACGGTTGACTGCCGAGATAACGAACCCGATCCACCACCACACCGACTTCCTCGCGAACCTCGCGAATGACGGCGCCCTCCAACGTCTCACCCGGTTCGACGAAACCGGCCAGACACGAGAACATCGGCATGCGGAACTGAACCCCACGCGCCAGAAGGGCTTCTTGGTCCGGTCCGGGTTCACCGCGAGTCACGAGGGTGATCATGGCCGGTGCCAAACGCGGGAATGCCATGTGTCCACACGACGGACACCGCATCGCTCTCTCGTTGTGGGCGAGTTCGGTGGGCGTGCCACAACGACCGCAGAAACGATGTGTTCGCGCCCAGTCGACGATCTGTACCGCTCGTCCGGCGGCCAACCACTCGTCTTCCGAGGTTCGGCCGAACAGACTGAAGAGATCGAGTGACGCTCCGTCGGACGGATCCGACGCGTGGGCCGGAACGTCGACCCCCCAATAGGCCCGACCGTCCAGAACTCCGAGGAAGTGACGTCCCCACTCCGGGGACACTTGTTCCTCGTGGATCCAGACTCTCGATTCCACGACGTGCACGTAGAAATGCTGATCGAGATCGGCGGGAGGAACGACGGCGGGCTGGAAGCGGCTGATACGGCTGATCGACTCGGGCACCCTGGAAGTGTGACCGTAGGATGCCCGTCATGTCGAACTCCTCCGCACGCCAGGTCGTCATCGTCGAAGCCGTCCGCACTCCGGTCGGCCGCCGAAACGGTGGTCTCTCGACCCTCCATCCGGCCGAACTGCTGGGTCTGGTCCAAAAAGAGGTGATCCGCCGCACCGGTATCGACCCGGCCGTGGTCGAGCAGGTCGTGGGCGGCAACGTGAGTCAGGTCGGTGCGCAGAGCTTCAACATCACCCGCACGTCGTGGCTGTCGGCCGGCCTTCCCTTGTCGACGGCCTGCACGACGGTCGACACTCAGTGCGGGTCGAGCCAGCAAGCCACCGGACTCGCGGCATCGCTCGTGGCATCCGGGGTCGTCGACGTGGCCATGGCCTGCGGAGTCGAATCGATGAGTCGCGTGCCGATCGGAAGCAACTCGTCGAAAGCTCTCGGCCTCGGTGTACCCGTCCCCAAGTCGTACTTCGAACAGTACGAGTTCACCTCGCAGTTCGAAGGGGCCGAACGAATCGCCGACAAGTGGAAGATCACTCGCGCCGACACCGATGCCTTCGGACTCGAATCACAGGAACGAGCCGCTCGAGCGTGGGCCGAGGGACGCTTCGACGGTCAATTCATCGAAGTCGACGCCCCCGACCTCGACGAGGACGGCAAGCCCACTGGCACCACTCATCGAGTCTCTCGCGACGAAGGAATCCGCGAGACGACCCTCGACAAGTTGGCGACGTTGAAGCCGGTTGCACGTGAGAACGGCGTGCACACCGCAGGCAACTCGTCGCAGATCTCCGATGGTGCGGCCGCAATTCTGATGATGACCGCCGAGAAGGCCGCTGAACTCGGACTCACGCCGCGAGCCCGCGTCGTCGACAGTTGCCTCGTGGGTGTCGACCCGGTGCTCATGCTCACCGGACCGATCGATGCCACCGAACGTCTTCTCGAACGCAATGGTCTCACCATCGACCAGATCGACACGTTCGAGATCAACGAAGCCTTCGCGTCGGTCGTTCTCGCCTGGGCCAAGGCCGTCGGAGCCGATCTGGCCCGTACCAACCCGAACGGTGGCGCCATTGCCCTCGGCCATCCCCTCGGTGGAACGGGTGCCATCCTCATGACCAAGGCTCTCTACGAACTCGAGCGCACCGGCGGAAAATACGGTCTCGTCTCGATGTGCTGCGGTGGCGGCCTCGGCACCGGCACTCTCATCGAGCGCATCTGATCCCACACTCGGCCGTGGCCGACCGTCGTCTCCTGCGCGCCATCGCCGTCATCGCTTTGTTGGCGGCATGCTCGTCGGCTCCCGAATTTCCCGACGGTGCCAACGGTGAAGTGGTCGGACTCGTCGACGGCGACACCCTCGACGTCGTCTTCGACGTGGACGGCCGAGCCGTCGTCGAACGTATCCGTCTCATCGGCATCGACACCCCCGAGACCAAGAAGCCCGGTGCACCCATCGAATGTTTCGGACCCGAGGCATCGCAGCGCTTGGCCGAACTCGTTCCCATCGGAACGTTCGTCGACGTCGTGCGCGACGTCGAGTCCCGCGACGACTACGACCGCCTTCTCGCCTACGTGTACCGAGCGGAGGACCGAATTCTCGTCAACGAGATCCTCGTTCGCGAAGGTTTCGCCCGAACACTCTTCATCCCTCCCAACACCGGCCTCGAAACCGAGATTCGTCGAGCCGAACGCTCGGCTCGCACCGAGGGACGTGGGCTGTGGTCGGCCTGCTCGTGACGTCGAGCGGTAGCGTGATCTCGTGACCGAACTCGTCGAACGTCTCGGCTACGACTCCGATGCGAAATTGGTGATCGTCTCGTGCGACGACCTCGGGTCGTGCCACGCCGCCAACGTCGGCGTCTACCGCGCCCTGCGCGACGGACTCGCCACGTGCGCATCGGTCATGGTGCCCGCACCGTGGGCTCGTCATGCAGCCCTCGAATACTCGGGCGAGGACATCGGCGTCCATCTCACCTTGAACGCCGAACATCCCGCCTATCGCTGGGGTCCGATCACCCACTCACCGTCGCTCCTGTCGGGTGACGGAGGATTCCCACGAGACATCGACGACCTGTGGGAACACGCGGATCCCGACGAAGTGCGTCGAGAGTGCCGCGCCCAGATCGAGCGGGCGATCCTCTGGGGATTCGACGTGAGTCATCTCGCCCCTCATCTCACGGCGATCACACTTCGACCCGAATTCTTCGACGTGTACCTCGACCTGGCGGTCGAGTTCGCCCTACCGATCCGCCTCCCCTCGACCATTTCGGAGTCCCAGGCCGGATTCCCCTTCCGTCGACTGGCCGCCGATGAGGGTGTGCTCTTCCCCGATCACTTCGATCACGACTGGTCGGCCGGGAGTCGAGTGCGCGTCCGACGTGCCTTTCAGGACCTGAAGCCGGGAGTCACCGAGATCCACCTGCAACCCGTGATCGACACTGCCGAGGTGCGGGCCCTGGCCGGCGCGGCCGCCGACGGATGGATCGACGACCTTGCGTTGGTCGCCACCGATGGCGAACTCCGACGTCTCGTCGACGAGTCGGGAGCGATTCTGATCGGCTACCGACACCTGCGCGACGCGATGCGCGCCGCCTGATCAGGATCGGGCGATCAACGCGTCGAGTCGACGGCGGACTTCACCCGACGAGAGATCGTCGAACAAGGGACCCGTGGGCCCGGTCGACTTCAGCTTCCCGAGCATGAAGGCGACCGAAGGGTCGAGCCCCGCGTCGGCCGACGCGACGGTGACGACGACATCGGCGTCGTCGGGTCCGTCGACTCGCTCGTCTTTCTTCCCGACCACGAGTCGATACTGAACGGCAGTCACGACACCACCGCTGAAGTCGGATCGACGAGGCGGGTGGGGGCCGTTGCTCCGTCAGGAAGGCGGAGCACGTCGGCGACGCCGGCGAAGAGGTCGATCTCGACCTCCGTTTCGCTCGGTCCACCCACCGTCGAACGAGCGAGGATCCAGTCCTCGTAGGGATACACCTCGGCGAGTTCCTCGTCGCTCAGACCGAACCACCACGGCTCGTTCGGGTCGACCTGCGTGGCGTGGGCGCGAAGGGCACCCGTGCGAGCCCACAGGTACTCGCCGATGTGAAGACGCGTCGTGATGCGATCGTCGTGACTCGGCCGGGCCAACCACTTCTCGTCGAACGGCGACGACCCGGTTCTGGCCAACATCGCTTCGTGAACGAGGATCATGCGAGTCTTCGACCACACGGTGTAGTACATCTTCGATGGCTGGAACACCGGACCGGCCCACGGGTACCAGGTCGGATCGCCCGCTCGCTCGAAGGCCAACACCGAGACGTCGTGCACCTTCACGTGATCCGGATGCGGATAACCACGTTGATCGTCGTTGTAGGTGATCAGCACCTGAGGGCGGGTCCGTCGGATGACCGCCACGAGTCGGCCCACTGCTTCGTCGAGATCGGCTCGGTGAAACGACGTCGGATCGTCATTCGCCGGAGAATCGAGCATGCCCGAATCTCGGTAACCCAACATGACGACCTCGTCGAAACCGATGATGCGCGCCGACTCCGCCAACTCCCCCGGCCGGACTCTCGCCATCACCTCACGCTCCTGCTCGGGAGTCAGATCGTGAAAGGGGCGACCAGGTTCGCGCAGACTCGGATTCTGAAGATCTCCCTCTTCTCCGCCGGTGCAGCACACCAGAATCGTGCGCACACCCGCGCGGTGATAGGCGGCGAGAGTGGGCGCACCCTTCGACGCTTCGTCATCAGGGTGTGCATGAACAGTGAGCACACAGAGATCGTCGACGGCCGCGGAACTCATGACTCACACGCTACTGCCGACACCACCTCGGGCCCCGGGGCGCAATAGCGTGTCGGTCGTGACGTTCGATGCTCGACGACCCACGACACGCTTCACCATCGTGTTCCTCGGCGTGTCGATGGGGCTGCTGCTCGGCGCATGTTCGACGGATGGACGCGAGATGACACCGCCCCGGGCCGATCAAGTCCAGACGATCATCGACGGGACCACGGCTCCTCCCGTCATCGACGGATCGATCGAACTTCCCGAGACATTCGCCGACGTCTTCTCCCTCACTGCGCCGTGGAACTCGGAACAGCCGATTCCCATCGATCACACGTGCTCCGGTGACGGCGTGTCACCACCCCTCGTGTGGTCGGGAGCCCCGATCGAAACCCAGTCGTTCGCCCTCGTGGTGACCGATCTCGATGCGCTCGGACCGACCGGCGATCCACTCCTGCATTGGGTCGTCGCCAACATCGACCCCTTCGTCACGACCATCGGAACCGGTGGTTCGGTCAGCGGCGCCGTCGAAGGAGTCAACGATCTGGGTCGGCCCGACGTACCGATCGTCGGCTGGTCTCCGCCTTGTCCTCCGAGTGGCGAGACCCACACGTACCTCTTCTCCCTGCACGCTCTCAGCCAACGACTCGAACTCCTCGACGGCACCCCGGGCGCCGATCTGGTACGGGCCATCGAATTGGCCTCACTGGCCTCGACGGGTGTCACCGGAATCGCCACCAGCTGACCACCCTCCGCGTTCGGCTGACCACCCCGTGCCACACTGACGGGAGATGTTCGCCCCATCTCGCTCCTCCACCGTCGACGGACCCGCCCTGCGATGATCGGTGTCTTCGAGACCGATCCGGCGGCCCGTCTGGTCGTCGCCGATGCGGTCATGACGCGACTCACGGGTGGCACGACCCTCGGTCGGACACCGTGGTCGGCGGCCTCGGCGACGAGTCGGACCGAGATCGAACGCGCTTGGTCGACTCGCACGACCGAGGAGTTCGACACCGAGTTCGACATCGGGATCGAGGATCAGGTCCGCCGAGCACGAGTGGTGATGTCACCCCGACTGGGTGCCGACGGCACGTTGCTCGGCTATCTCGGCACCGTGGTGGTCGACGACCGCGACGATCCTTTTCATCGTGTCGCTCGTCGCACCGACGACATCGTGTGGTCGGTCGACGACAACGGGACCGTCACGTTCTTCAACGAAGCGACGCGCCGTCTCGTCGGCGAAGCCAGCGTCCCCAACCTGGCGTCGACACTTCGTGATCAACTCCCACGAGCCCTGCTCGCCGGAGCGATCGAGACCTGGCGAGGCGAGATCGTGGTTCGCGACACGACGGGTGACACTCGAACCCTCGACTGCTCGGTCGTCACGGCACCCGATGGAGGCTTCACCGTGTGGTCGCGTGATGTCACCTCGTCGGCTCGCCTGCACACCGAACTCGCGCACCAGGCGACCCACGATGCGCTCACCGGCCTTCCGAGCCGTCCGCTCTTTCTCCGACGGGTGGCCGCGGCCGTCGAGCGATCCCGAGTCGACGGACACTCCCTCGCCGTGCTCTATGTCGACATCGATCACCTGAAGGTCGTGAACGACACCCTCGGACACGACGACGGTGACGACTTCATCTCACTGATCGGCCGCCGACTGGTGGCGAGCACCCGACCCGACGACGTCATCGGTCGAATGGGAGGCGACGAATTCGTGATCCTCTGCGAACGGGTCGGCGACGAGACCACGGCCCTCGATCTCGCCGAGCGAATCATCTCGGCGTCGGCCGAACCCGTCGTGCTGCGTGGACGTCGCATCGCGACCGGAGTGAGCATCGGTGTGGCCATCTGGAAGCCCAGCGATCGGTCGAGCACGCCGGACGGTTCACCACCCGACATCGCCTTGGAGTTGGTGCGCCGCGCCGACACGGCGATGTATCGGGCCAAGGCACGGGGCAAGGGACGATGCGAGTCGTTCACCGACGCCATGAGTCATGAGGTCGAACGTCGCGGCCGTCTTCGTCTCGATCTTGAACGGGCCCTCGCCGACCAACAACTGCACCTGGTTTTTCAACCCATCGCCGCTCTCCACACCGGTCGCGTCGAGGCCGCCGAAGCGCTGTTGAGGTGGGACCATCCGACCGAGGGACTCCTCACTCCGGCCGATTTCGTCGATCTGGCCGACGAGACGGGTCTGGTCGTCCCGATCGGCGACTGGGTCGTCGACGAGGCTCTGCGCGTCCTCGGATCGTGGATCGCCGACGGGCGCGCCGACCGACATTTTCGGATGCACGTGAACGTGTCGACCCACCAGGTGGTCGACACCGGTTTCGTCGAGAGCCTGACCGCCGCCGTTCGCCGACACGGACTCACTCCGGCGAATCTCTCCATCGAGTACCACTCGGGTGTTCTCGACGACGACGAGGCAGCGCGCACCTTGCGCTCCCTTCATCGATTGGGTTTCGTTCTGACCATCGACGACTTCGGAGACCGACGATCGTCATTGGCCGATCTGCGAACCAGCTCACCCCACTACGTGAAGCTCGCCGGCTCGTTCGTACGTCCCCTCGACGTCGACGATCGCGACGATCCGATGGTTCGTGGACTCGTACAACTGGCCCACGGACTCGACGTCTCGGTCATCGCATCGTGGGTCGTGTCGAATCATCAGCTGCAGAGACTTCGTGCCCTCGGCTGCGATCACGTCCAGGGCTTCCACGTGGCGCGCCCGGTTCGGGCCGACGACTTCGATCCGACGGCCATCGTCCCTCGCGTTCGCGATTGAACCGGAGGCTCAGCCGTTGATCGACACTGCGTCGAGGACGTGCGCGAACTTCTGCTCGGCAGCGGCGCGTCGAGTGGGAACGTGCTCGATCGGTGGATCGCTCGGTCGATAACCCTTCAGGATCTGCCGGGCGACCGTCACCTTGTGCACCTCGTCCGGACCGTCGTAGATACGGGCCGCGCGCGCCGCTCGATACATCGACTCGAGCGGAAGGTCGGTCGTGTAACCGAGGCTGCCGTGAATCTGAATGGCGCGATCGATCACGTTGTAGAGGACTTTGGCTCCCCAGAACTTGATGACACCGATCTCGACTCGAGCATCGCTGTAGTGCTTGCCCGCCTCGTGAAGTTTGTCCATCTTCCACGCCGCCTGAAGTGTGAGCAGACGTGCCGCCTGCATCTCGGCGTAGCTCTCGGCGATCCAGTCCTGAACCATCTGCTTCTCGGCGAGGATGCTTCCGTGCGTGAACCGCGTGAGCGCTCGTTCGCACAACATGTCGAACGCGCGTCGACTCTGGCCGAGCCACCTCATCGCATGATGAATTCGACCGGGCCCGAGACGCTTCTGGGCGAGCGCGAATCCTTGGCCGATCCCTTCGGCTCCACCGACGACGTTGGCGAACGGAACGCGTACGTTGTCGTACACGATCTCGGCGTGACCACCGGGCTCCCCGGTCCGGTGATCGGGCTCGCCCATGGTCGGGACGTCGCGAACGATGTTCACGCCCGGAGTTCTCGTGGGCACGATGATCATCGAATAGGCCTTGTAGGCACTCGTGTCGGCATCACCGGTACGGGCCATGACGATCAGGAAGTCGCTGACCGAAGCATTCGACGAGAACCACTTGTGCCCGTTGATCACCCACTCGTCACCGTCTCGCATGGCCGTGGTGCTGAGGAGAGTCGGATCGGCTCCGGCACCGGGTTCGGTCATGCTGAAGCACGAACGGAGCCGTCCGTCGAGAAGGGGCTGCATCCAGGTCTCACGTTGCTCGGGAGTTCCGCCGACGGCGAGCAATTCGGCATTCCCGCTGTCGGGCGCGTTGTTGCCGAAGATGCTCGGCGCATACCCGCACTGTCCGAGAATCTCGTGCATGAGCCCGAGCTTCACCTGACCGAATCCGAGGCCTCCCATGTCGGGTGGAAGATGCGCGGCCCAGAGACCGCGCTTTTTCACTTCGTCCTTCAATGGTTGGGTGACGGTCGCGAACTTCTCACGACCTCCCGGCGCCCGCCAGACGTCGGCCAGGGTCTCGAGCGGGATGATCTCGTCGCGTACGAACTCGCGCATCCACGCCAACTTCTCTTCGAACTCGGGCTCGGTTTCGAAATCCCAGGCCATGCACTCCCCCTTCGCGCTGTGGCGGACAACCGTCCCCCGACCGCTCCGACCGTAGCAATCGGGGATACCGTTTCCCCTACGGTGGTTCTCGTACCTCGAGACCCGCGACCCGACGTCCACATGTCAGAGTTCCCCCCTCCCGCCGTCGCCCACTGCACACGTCATCCCGACCGAGTGACCGGTCGATCGTGCACCCGGTGCGGTCGCCCGGCGTGCGGTGAATGCCTCGTGCAGATGTCGGTGGGGAGTCATTGCCTCGACTGCGTGCGTCGCGCTCGCCCCTCGGCCCCCACTCGCGTGCGCTACTGGAACGCCCGTCAGTCGATCCTCGTCACCATGACACTCATCGTGATCAACGTTGGCGTTTTTCTCTGGGTCGTGTCCGGAGACGTCGGTGCGGCCGGATTCGGAAGCCAGATCTCCGAGCGCGAGTTCCAGCTCGGTCTGAACAAGTTCCTCCTTCAGATCACGGACGAGTGGTACCGACTGGTCACCGCCGGCTTCCTCCACTTCGGCATCCTCCACATCGGTATGAACATGTGGCTCTTGTACCAGCTCGGACAGATGCTCGAGCCACCGCTCGGACGTATTCGCTTCGGACTGCTGTACATGGCGTCACTACTCGGCGGTTCACTCGGCGCACTCGTGATCCAAGCCGATCGTGGTGGCTTGCACGGTGGTGCATCCGGAGCCGTGTTCGGTCTGATGGCAGCGGCGGCCATCGGCATGCAGCGTCGAGGTGTCAACGTGTTCCAGACCGGTATCGGTGCCCTTCTCGTCATCAACCTCGTGTTGACCTTCACGATCCCGGGTATTTCGATCGGCGGACACGTGGGAGGCGCCGTGGCCGGTGCCGCGTGTGGCGCTGTGATGCTCGCTCCCTCCTGGAAGCCCGTTCCCACCTGGGCCACGTACCTCGCGCCGCTCGCCGTCGGAGTCGCCGCCGTCCTGGCCAGCGTGCAGGTCGTGGGCTAGTCGCCCCTTCGCCACACCCCCCACCTACTCTCACGTCGACTTCCCCGTTCCTCACGAACGGAGTTCCCATGCCCGGTCACCCGCTCCCCCGCGCCGGTATCGACCCCCTGGTCGATCCACGCGACATCGCTGCGCTCGCCGCCGCTCTCATGTCACCTCGCGATCGTCTACTGATCTTCCTGGTCGACCCGCACCTCGTCGGTTCGCTCACCGTGGCGGCCGATCTCGAACACGAGCGCATCGCCGACCTGTTCGAACTGGTTCACGATGCGACCCGAGACTCCGATCTGCGCGGACTCGTTCTGGCCGAGCGCACGGCGCGACCTCTCGATCTGTCGGATCCGATCGTCGCCGACGTGCTCGACGCGCCACGCCACGGTCTACGTCTCGATGCCTGGGTCCGTTTCGGAGCGGAGTCAGCCCACGACGTGTGGCCGTTGGTCGGGTCCGACACGACGCCGTAGGCCCGCATCGCGCAATACGCGCACCAGTTCACGGCTCGTGACCTCACGTGCTCCGGCTTCGACGGCTCGTCGGCGATATTCGTCGGGCAAGTCGTAGTGGTCGAGGTGGAATGCTCGTCGAGACATTCCGAGCTCAGCGGCGAAATCGTGCAACTCGTCGTGACTGGTGTCGCTCACCAAGTGGCACCAGCGTCGTTCACGGAACCACCAGTGCGAACCATCGACGAACAGAGTCAGCGGCGACGCTCCGGCCGAACTCGAATCGGAATCGGCTTCGGACGTGCTCCGAGCACTCGAACGCCGGCACCGATGCCGACGGCCGTCGCCACGATGGTCACGATCCAGGAAGCCACGAGATCAACCTACTCGTTCGACCCCGACCACGCCGGCCGGAGACCGTGGAAACTTCGATGACGTTCGGTCAGTGAGCGCACCCGCATCCCGAACCGCACCCTCCGCCGGCTCGTGGCGCCGGTGTCGACGGAGCCTCGCTCCCACCACCCACTGACGCGAACACCGACAGAAGTCGAACGGCGTTCGGATGTCCCTCGGGACAGGTCGCCGGATCGTTGGCCGCCGACATCGATCGACGTTCGTCGAAGGTTGCGTCGCAGGTCTTGCAGCGGAACTCGTACACGGGCATGGTCGACAGTGTAGATCTGGTTGACTGAGATGGTGAGTCCGACTCCCACTCGACCCGACCTCGGAACGGTTCTCGACCGCGAGCTAGAGAACGTCACCGAGACCGGCGAACCCACTCATGCCCACATCGTGAAGGTCGGTCCGGGCGAGAACGCGGCGGCCAAGATCCTGGAAGCGCGAGTCACCGGGACCCCGGTCGAGGCCCTGTGCGGATACGTCTGGGTGCCCTCGCGTGACCCGAAGAAGCTGCCAGTGTGCGAGGAGTGCAAGAACGTCTACGAGATGTACCGGGCGTTCAACGACGGCCTGCGCGACACGCCGGGCGACTGACCCCGTGTCCGACGGCCTGCGGATCCGACCGGCCTCACGAGCCGTCGTGCTGAGTGCACGTCCGTCGATCCTTCTCGTCCGCTTCGAGTTTCCCGCCGGCACGCGTTGGGCCCTTCCCGGCGGTGGACTCGAACCCGGTGAATCACCCGTCGACGCGCTTCGCCGTGAACTGTACGAGGAAGTCGGGCTTCACGATGCCCGGATCGGCCCCCACATCTGGTCTCGTGAACACGTCTTCCCGTTCCTCGACGGTTCGTGGGACGGCCAACGAGAGTCCATCCATCTCGTCCGGGTCGACGACGAGTTCGAACCGACTCCCGCTCTCTCGTGGGAGCAATTGCGCGCCGAATACCTCCACGAGATCCGGTGGTGGACACCGGACGAGTTGCGACGTTCCTCGTCACGTTTCGCCCCGGTCGACCTGGCCGCACTCGTCGACGATCTGATCGACAACGGCCCACCTTCGGTCGTCGTGAACGTTCGTCCGTGACGCCGGCCGCCCTAGATTCGACCCGTGCCCGACCTGTCGTCCATCGTCACCTTCGCCGTGGCGTCTCTCGCGCTGTTGGTGATTCCTGGTCCGGCGGTGATCTACGTCCTGAACCGCAGTGTGTCGGATGGTCGCGAAGTGGGTTTCGCCGCCGTGGCCGGACTCGAACTCGGCAACTTCGTGCACGTGATCGCCGCATCGGTCGGACTCTCGGCAGTGCTCGCCACATCGGCGACTGCGTTCAACGCGGTCAAGTGGTTGGGGGTCGGCTATCTCGTGTTCGTCGGGATCCGGACGTTGATGATCGTGCCGAACACGATTGCCAGTGATCTTCCCTCGATGTCCCGTCGGCGCGCCTTCCGCCAGGGCGTGGTGGTCAACACGCTCAATCCGAAAGTTGCGCTGTTCTTCTTGTCGTACTTGCCGCAATTCATCGATCCCGACAACGGCGCGGCATGGTCACAGTCGTTGGTACTCGGCTCGATCTTCGTGATGATCGGATGTCTGACCGACGGAACCTATGCGTTCACGGCGAGTGCGTTACGACAAGTTCTGCTCTCGGGCCGAACCTTGCCGTTCGTGCAGAGATACGTGGCCGGAACGGTGTTCGTCGCTCTCGGCGCCCTCGCCTCCACCACCTCGCGCCATTAGTGGTTCTGGTGGCAAGATCGTGGTGGTTTTCGCCGGAATCAACCACCAGAAACACCCTGCTCGACCGACTACCTCCAGTTCCTGGCGAGACTTCTCGACCCATACGGTGAATTTTCCTCACCAGATCCGCGTAATGGGGCGAGGTGATCGGCGACGATGTTGACCACACCCTCGGTGCGTTGCAGGCTCCCTCGCACCAAAAGTGACGACGCCCCGCGAGCCGTGGCTCGAAATCGCTTCCAACACCCCACCGACACCACGACGTTGATGAGTCCGGTCTCGTCCTCCAGATTCATGAACGTGGTGCCCTGGGCCGTACCCGGACGCTGACGGTGGGTGACGACTCCGGCCACCCACACCCGTTCGGCATCGATGGTGGCCAGACGATCGGCGGTGACCACCCCGAGTTCGTCGAGACGGGCACGTACGAACTGTGTGGGATGTCCGGTGGGTGCGATACCGGTGGCCCACAGATCGGCGACGGCCTCGTCGATCGGTTCCATTCCCGGAAGTCGCGGTGGACTGGCCGCCGTGAGCACTCCCTCGAGGCGATCGTGACGGGAATCGGAGGCTGCACCGGCCGCCCACAACGCCTCGCGACGACCCACACCCAAGCATTGAGTGAACGCGCCGGCGGTCGAGAGTGCTTCCACGTGTTCTCGGGAGATCGATGGAACCCGTCGAACGAGATCTTCGATCGATGCATAGGCGCCGTTCTGCTGGCGCTCGTCGACGATCGACGTGGCCAATTCGGAACCGATACCGCGTACCTCACCGAGACCGAGGCGAACGGCGAAACGTCCATGACTCTCGACGCACGGTTCGAGCGTGGCGCCACGACCGGATGCCGTCAGATCGGGAGTGCGAACCACGACCCCGTGTCGCCGGGCGTCCTGGGCGAGTGAATGGGGACTCCAGAAACCCATCGGCTGTGCGTTCAACAAACCGGCGTAGAAGGCCGCCGGATGATGTAACTTCAACCATGACGACGAGTACACGAGATAGGCGAACGACACCGAGTGACTCTCGGGGAATCCATAGTTCGCGAAAGCCGCCATCTTGTCGAAGATTTCATCGGCGATCGAACCGACGATCCCACGTTCGGCCATACCGGCGTACAGGCGATCGCGAAGGCGTCGCATACGTTCGGCACTGCGCTTCGACCCCATGGCCTGACGCAGCTGATCGGCTTCGGATGGCGTGAAACCGGCGACGTCGATCGCCATTTGCATGAGCTGCTCCTGGAACAACGGGACTCCGAGGGTCTTGCCGAGACTGTTCTCGAGCAGAGGATGCAAATAGGTGATCGGCTCCTGACCATTACGTCGACGGATGTAGGGGTGTACCGATCCACCCTGAATGGGTCCGGGTCGGATGAGCGCGACCTCCACCACCAAGTCGTAGAAACGACGCGGTTTGAGCCGAGGCAGTGTGGCCATCTGAGCACGCGACTCGATCTGGAACACACCGACCGTGTCGGCTCGGCACAACATGGCGTACACGTCGTCGTCCTGTGGGAGTGTCGCCAGATCGAGTTCGATTCCTTCGACCTCGCGTACGAGATCGACTGCGCCGTGCAGGGCCGACAACATACCGAGTCCGAGAAGGTCGAACTTCACGAGCCCGGCCGCTGCGCAGTCGTCCTTGTCCCACTGCAACACACTGCGATCGCGCATGGTGGCCCACTCGACCGGACACACCTCGATCACCGGTCGATCGCAGATCACCATTCCGCCCGAATGAACACCGAGATGACGTGGCATGTCTTCGACGCGTGTCGCCAATTCGAGAACGTCGGTCGGAATGCTGTGATCGGGCCGTCCGTCCGGGCCGGTCTGCTCGACCACCTTTTGTACCCGCCCCCATCGATCGATCTGTTTCGACCAGGCGTCCTGTTGACCAGGGGCATATCCGAGAGCGCGTGCCATGTCGCGTACGGCCGAACGAGCGCGATACGTGATCACGTTGGCGACTTGGGCCGTGTGATGCCGGCCGTAACGCTCGTACACGTATTGGATGACCTCTTCGCGTCGACCGCTCTCGATGTCGAGATCGATGTCGGGTGGCCCGTCTCGTTCCGGGGACAGGAATCGTTCGAAGAGCAGACCGAGCGACACCGCATCGGCCTTCGTGATACCGAGCGAATAACACACGGCGCTGTTGGCCGCACTACCTCGACCCTGGCAATAGATGTCGGAACGTGCGCAGAACTGCACGATGTCCCACACCACGAGGAAGTAGCCGGCGAAACCGAGTGCCTCGATGACCGACAACTCGTGGTCGACGGCGCGCCAGGCTCGCGCCCGCAGACTCAGATCTTCACCCGCTGCGGGTCGGTGACCGTAACGACGGACCGCCCCGTCCTCGGCCAGACGACGCAAGAACTGCATCTCGGTCAACCCGTCGGGGCACGGATACGGGGGAAGACGAGGAGCGACGAGGGAGAGATCGAAGGCTGCCGCCCGACCGATCTCGGCTGCGGCTTCGACCACTCCGGGATAGCGAGCGAAGCGCCGACTCTGCTCGTCACCACTGCGTAGGTGGGCGGCCCCCGACACCGCCGCCCACGGGTCGGCGTCGCTCAGACTCGACCGCCGTCGCACGGCGGCCAGAGCCGAAGCCAGACGGCGACCGGTCGGTGATGCGTAACGAACATCGGTCGCTGCGATGCACTGCACGTCGTGACGCGCCGCCATTTCGGCCAAGGCGTCGTTGCGGGCCGAGTCGAGCGGATCGCCTTGATCCCACAGTTCGATCACCACACGGTCACGTCCGAAGACGTCGACGAGATCACGAAGTTCACGAGTCGCCGCGCTCGGGCCATGGTCGGTGAGCGCGCGCGGCACGACTCCATCGTGCGTACCGGTGAGGACCCACCAATGACCGCGCCCTTCCGCAGCCAGATCGGCGATCGTGCAACGTGGCTCGTTCTTCGATCCGTTCAGCTGCGCCAGACTGACGGCACGAGCGAGACGCGCGTATCCCGTCGGACCATCGGCGAGCACGACGAGTTGTCGTTCACCTTTGGTGTGTTGCACGACGAGTTCGGCGCCGAACACCGTCGGCAAGCCGACATCGCGTGCCGCTTCGGCGAATCGCACGATGCCGTACAGCCCATTGCGATCGGTGAGAGCCAGAGCGGTGAGATCGAGTCGATCGGCTTCGGCCACCAGTTCATCGGGGTCGGATGCCCCGTCCAGGAACGAGAAGTTGGAGTGACAGTGCAGCTCGGCGTACGGCACACGGGAACGAACCCGAGGCATCGCCGGCGGCCCAGGGGGACGGGGTACGACCGGAGCCGATCCCTGATGGGATCGTCCGGACAGACGGGCCTCGAGTTCGGCCCACGTGGACGGACCCTGCATACCCCAGGACTGGCTCGCTCGTACCATGACGAGACGTTATCGAACATATGTTCGATCACACAAGGGGCCGTCTCTCCCCTTACTGATGGCAAAAACTTACTGGTGGCAAAAACGTGCGAAACAGGTGACGATTCCGCCACCAGAACGCCTAAGCGAGGGCGTGGGAGACGTCGGCCATGACGTCATCGGTGTGCTCGAGACCGCAGCTCATGCGCACCGTGCCCGGGGTGATCCCGGCCGCCGCCAGCTCCTCGGGCAGGAGTCCGGCGTGAGTCGTGGACGCTGGATGCGTCACCAGGGTCTCGGGGCCACCCATCGACGTGGCCTGCCGACACAGCCGCACCGAATCGACGAAACGAGCTCCGGCGTCGAAGCCATCGGCCAGCTCGAACGAGAGCACTCCCCCGAAGCGCTGGTACTGCCGCTGACCGAGTTCGAATTGGGGATGCGACTCGAGACGCGGGTGTCGCACCCACGACACCGCAGCGTGTGATTCGAGCATCCGCCCCACCGCCATCGCCGTCTCTTCCTGCTGACGCAGACGAGGTCCGAGGGTTCGCAGACCGCGAAGACCGTTCATGGCGTCGAACGGTGACGCGCACGCGCCTTGCAACACCGCGAATCCCCACAGCGCATCGATCAGGTCACGTTCACCGGTGACCACACCCAACGTGGCGTCGTTGTGTCCGGCCATGGCCTTGGTGGCCGAATGGATCGTCAGTTGCACGCCGTGATCGAGTGGCCGAACACCGAGCGGTGTGGCGAGAGTCGAGTCGACCGCCGTGATCGGTCCCGAGATCGCGCCCAATTCGTCGAGATCGACGAGATCGAGAAGTGGATTGGCCGGAGTCTCGGCGAGCACGAGCATCGTGCGACCCGGAATCACGGCCTCGGCGAAAGCACCCGGTCGCGTGGCGTCGACGAACGTGACGTCGATCCCGAAACGAGGACACACACCGGCCAGCAGCTGAGTGGTTCCGCCATAGGCCTGCTTCTGGGCGACGACATGGTCGCCTTTGCTGCACAGACCGAGCACCACACCGGCGATCGCACCCATTCCGGACGCGAACGCACGCGCCGCCTCGGCTCCTTCGAGTTCGGCCACCGCCTCCTCGAACGCGTTGACCGTGGGGTTGCCGTGACGGCTGTAGAACTCGGCCGCCTGTGACGAGTGCGCCAGGCGACGACCATCGGCGAGGGAGTCGATCTCGTAGGTCGTGGATGCCCACAGCACCGGAGCCAGGGCCCGAACACCCGGGGGGCGGCCACCGCGGACCGCGCGGGTCTCCGGTCGGGGTTCGTCGGCCGAGGTCATCGCAACAGTCAACCAAGCCCGAACCCGACCGAGCGGACGAATTTCGCCAAAAAGCGCGAGATGGCCTCACCCCCCGGCTCATGACCAGTGCCACCGCCGGTGGCCGTGCCGAACCGGCACGACCGCGAAACGAGGACCGCCATGACCCTGCACGAAATCCGACCGAACCGCTCCCGACAGCATTCGACGCGCGATGCGACCGAACGACGCATCCTCGTCGCACTGTCGCACCCGTCCGATCGACGCTCGATCGAGCTCGCCCTCGACCGCGTCGGACTCGCCGTTCGATCAACGGCTGACGAGTCGACGACATCGATCATGCTCACGTCCTACGAGCCCGATGTCGTGTTGATCGATGCGCGTGAGGTGTATCCGGCCGTGACACCGCTCGCCACTCGGCTTCGTGAAACGTCACGGGTCGGTGTGGTGGTGATCGGCGGGAACAGTCGCGATCAGCGGCTCGCCGCCTTGCGTTTCGGCGCCGACGACGTGCTGCCCACCGACACCGCTGCCGACGAGATCGCACTGCGATGCACCAACATCGCCGCACGTGTCTCGTGCAACGAGAGCGTGGCAACACCCCCCGTCGAGACCTTGCGAACCTTCGGACCACTCGTGGTCGACGTCAATCGACGCCAGATTCACGTGAACGGACATCTGGTTCCGTCGACTCGACTCGAATTCGATCTGTTCGCTCGTATCTGCCGCACTCCGGATCAGGTGGTGACCCGCGTCGAACTCATCGAATCGGTGTGGGGTCCGAACTGGTTCGGTGACAGTCACGTGGTCGACGTCCATCTGTCGAATCTGCGGCGCAAACTCCGCCAACGATGCGCAGCCGTCGACTACTGGCACACGGTCCGCGGGGTGGGCTTCCGACTCTCGGACGATCTGAACACGAGTACCGACGAACGAGCCGGAGCACTCGTACGTCGCGCCGGCTGACCGATCGAGACGTCGGCAATCGAGACGTCGGCAGGCGAGACGTCACCGGTACTCACTGACGATCGTCCACTGGCCGTTCTCGAGCCAGATCCCGTAGGCATCGGGACCTCGCTCTCCGGCGAGTACGAACTGAAAACGAGCCGCCCGCCGTCGTTGCGACGTCCACCACTTCTCTTCGAACGGCCACGGACCGGCCCAAGCCACGACTCGCCTCTCGTCGCGGCCGATGAGCACGCGTGCGGGTACAGCGCTCATGAGTCCTCGTCCGTTCACGGTGACGCGCCGACCGTCGGCGTCGACGACGTCGATCGGACAGGGTTCGGGACGCACCAACGACGGTGCCGGTGCCGGAAGCGCTCCCGGCCACGGTGACGGATCAGCAGGTCGCGCGATCAAGCGTCGGTCGTCGGCCCCGAGCGATGCGAAGGGGACGAGTTCGAACTGGTCGTGCGGATGACGCCCACCCCGCCACGACGCGAGAGTCACGGCATCGGGACCGAGCAGTCCGACGAGACGTGTCATGGCACGGGTCGCCGTGTCATCGGCCCGCGTGCGTTCACCCCAGAAGCCTCGCTGTTGTGCACTGTCGTGACGCACGTCGGTCGGAGCGAGCGACAACGAAGTGATACCGGCCGACGGAGGATCGTCACCGTCGATCCAACCAGTGAGCTGCCAGCGAACCCGATCGACGATCGCTGAGCACGTGAGGCCGTCGGCATGAACCCACGCACGCGACGACCGTTCACCGTGTTCGGACTCGATGTCGACGACGAGGCGTGTGCACACCAGACCGCGATCGGACAACGACGCATCGATCGTGTCGGCCAGGGACTTGGCCGCGAACACCACGTGATCGACCTGACCGATCGGATCCTCGAACTCTCGTGACACCGAGAGGTCGTCGGGAGGAGCCTCGGCTGCCGGAGGTGTGTCGTCGGTGCCGGTGACCACACGGAACAGACCCTCACCCCACCGACCGAAACGATCGGACAACTGCACCGATGTGAGTGCTGCCACGTGACCGAACGTCCCGAGACCGAGACGTCGGAGCAGATCGACGACCTCGGGATCGGCTCCGATGGTCGGAACGAGAGCTGACACCGGGTGGGGGGCGAGGAACTCGCGCGTGGACGACGAGGGCACCACCACCGGCCGTCCGACCGCGATCGATCGACGGGCAGCGAGCATGGCCGCCACTCGTCCGTCGGCGATCCCGACCCCGATCGCCGCGACACCGTGGGCTCGATTCAGCGCACCAACGGCGAGTTCGAGCAATCGCTCGGCCAGACGTTCGTCCCCACCGACGTAACGCGACGGCCCACGGGTGGCCATGAGAAGTCGACCCGACTCCTCGACGTCGACGAGTGGGACCAGATCACCGACGGCCCGCACCACCGGTTCGAAGAAGCGCGCGTCACGATCGGTGTCGTGCGGTACGAGGACGAGATGCGGACATGCACCCTGTGCTTCACGTCGAGTCTGGCCCACTCGCACCCCGTCACGTGACGCAGCGATCGAACAGGCCTGCACCCGTCGGGCGTGTACCACGGCAAGAGGTGCATCCGGATCGAACTGTGGTCCGCGACCGAGCGAACCAGCCAGGACGGCCGCCGTGACCGACCAGTCGGCACACCAGACGACGGCACACCGCGGTGGAGTCATGACACCACGCGCAACCTGACGGCCGAATCGCCGACGATGTTCTCTGCGACGTCTGCGGTGTCACTTTCTTCACTCGCGGGGTGAACCTCTTCGAGTCGTCCGCTCGGACCGGGAAGCCAGACGTCGCATCGGGTCGGGCGATCTCCACGACCGTGGCGATGGCGGCGGCCGTCGACACCGATACTCACGCGGCGCGCACACAACCGACCGTGACCGTCTCCGATTCCGTTCCACGAATGCACATCGGTGTCGACGCACAGATCGGCCGATACGAGTCGCGTGTGATCGACCACGATGCACACCGCACCACGCGACTGCAGACGACTCGTGAAGCGTCGAACCAACGACGGAGCCAACGATGACACGAAATCGGCCGAGGTGACGACGATGTCGAAGCCGTCGACGAGAGCGCCGAGCACATTGGCCGGATCGGCTCCGACACGAAACGGATCGTCGACGAACACGGTGCGATCGAGGACCACACCCATGTCGGCGGCGGCGAGCACACCGAAGAATGGCGCCCCCACGACGGCCACCCACGATCCGCGCTGAGTGGGCGCGACGAGAAGGGCGATCGCACACGACATGGACGCCGGACCGGTACACATCACGGTCTGACCGCGAACCAGACCCGATCCGACGACCGGCGCGAGCACGGGATGCACCGGCACGGTGCGTTCATGAGCGAACGTGAGTGGCTGAGCGGCGAGGGCGGTCGAGGGAATCGAGGCCATGTGCCGACTGTATCGAACAGGTGTTCGATACAGTCGGGTCAGTTGTCGCTGGCCGAGGCTCCCGACCGGCCCGAACTCGACCGACCCGATCCCGAGCGCCGCGTGCTCGACCGGCCGGACAATTCGTTCAGGAACTCGACGAAGCCACGGGCTCCGTCGGCGTAGAAATCGGCCCCCAGTTCACGGGCCATACCGGCATCGGTGATCGCCGATCCACCGAGCACCACCGGGACCTCGTCACCGATGGCTCGACGCAGGGCCTGCACCACTTCCACCGCCCCCGGCACGGCGACCGGTGTGGTCACGCTGACGCCGACCGCCGTCAGACCGTCCATACGGGACGCCGCATGAACGAAAGAGTTGGCGGGTGTGTCGGCTCCGAGATCGAAGACTTCCCATCCTTCGAGTCGCAAGAGATCGGCCAGCATGGCCAAGGCGAGGGCATGGCGCTCCCCGGCCGGACCACCGATCAGAACGTCACCGCGACGCCGACCGCGTCGAACGAATCGTGGACTCATCTGGCCGACCAGACGGGTGACGATGGCCGTGGCCTGGTGTTCGACCGAGATGTCGATCTCGCCACGGGACCATTGGGCCCCGATGTCGGCCAGAGCCGGCGACACGATCTCGAGGTACACCTCTTCCATGTCACTGCCGGCATCGATGGCTCGCTGGACCACCTGCCACGCTCCACCCGCGTCGGCGTTGACCAGACAGCGCAGCAATTCACCCGAGTAGTCGCCAGTGCGTCGGGCGTCGACGGCGGACCGAGGAGTGGTCGCCCGTTCGGTCGCTCGCTTGCGGAACTCCTCGAGGGCATGAGGAGTGACCTGCCAGACTCCCTTCACCCGAGAGCCGGCCAACTTGCCCTGCCGCACGTAGCGATATGCGGTCATGTAGTGCACGCCGAGAACCTTCGCTGCGTCGTCGAGCGACATGGATTCGGAGCTCACGGGGACAGGCTAAACGGGCCTGTTCGACCCTGCGTGATCGTGCGACCTGAATTCGAGAACAATCACGAAACGTCGATTTTTTCGTGGAAAAGAGGCGATTGGCCCGTTGACGGGCCCGATCAGCCTTTCAGACGCTGACGGGCGGCTCGACTGCGTTCGAGCAGATGGGCCGGTACTTTCTTCAGAGCCTCGGCCAATTTGGGATCACCACCTGCATCGACAGCCGGCGCCGACGATTCGTCGGCTTCCGGGACCAGATCCTCGAAGGCCGGTGGCTCCATACCGGGCTTCCAGTACTGATACAGGTCACGGACGACGTCGACCAGACCCTGGGAATCGAAACCGTTCTCGAGATCGACGGTGATCATGTTCTGGTACACGTGCACGCCTGCCACGCGACCCGTGGCGAAGAGACGACGGGCCAATTCGGCTGACGGGGTGTCGGCCGACCCGTGCGCCGACCGGTCGTCGATCGAGAACGATTCGTGTCCCATACCCGAGAGACTGCGATTGGCTTCGAAGCGAACGATGCCCGGACGGCGGCTCGGCTTCTCGACGACGAGAACTGGTTGACCCATGGCGCCACATTAGTGGCGGCCTCGACTCCCCACCCGAATCGACATGGGCCGACGTCATCGGGTCCGAATCGAACCCAGGATCGCGTCGACGGTACGGTTTCTTCTCATGTCGACCACATCCGGACTCCCGTCGCTGACCGATTTCGAAGCCGAGGCACTCGCCTTCCTCGAAGCCAACGCCACGCGCAAACAGGCCGAGAAGAAGTTCGTCTGGGGCGAGGGTTCCGACAAGGTCTCGATGTTCGAGGAGAAGGATCGCGAGAGCGAGCGCGACGACGTCGCTCGCGCTCAGGAATGGCGTCGCAAGCGCTTCGATGCCGGTTTCGGTTGGATCACCGGACCCGTCGACTTCGGAGGACGCGCACTACCCGGCCCGTATCAGCGCGCCTACGACGCGCTCGAGTCCAAATTCGAGACGCCCAACATGAGTTGCTTCACGATCGGACTCGGCATGGTGGCGCCGACCATCCTGGCGCACGGTTCCGACACTGCTCGGAACGCCTATCTCCAGAAGATGTATCGCGGTGACGTGATTGGTTGCCAGCTGTTCAGCGAACCCGGGGCCGGATCCGATTTGGCCAGCCTCTCCACGAAGGCCGAGCGCGACGGTGACGAATGGGTGATCACCGGTCAGAAGGTCTGGACGAGCGGGGCCCACTACAGCGACATCGGAGAGATCATCGCTCGCACCGACGTGAACCTCCCGAAGCACAAAGGTCTCACGGGTTTCGTCGTCGACATGAAGGCTCCCGGTGTCGAGATTCGGCCGTTGCGACAGATGACCGGAGGTGCGTCGTTCAACGAGGTGTTCTTCACCGAAGTGCGCGTTCCCGACGACCATCGTCTCGGTGACGTCAACAACGGCTGGAACGTGGCCCTCACCACACTCATGAACGAGCGTGCCGCGATCGGTGCCGGTGGTGGTGGAGGTGGAGGCGTGAACCTCTTCGCACGCCTCATCGAGATGGCCAAGTTCTACGGAGTGTCCGACGATCCGGTTCTTCGTGACGAACTGGCGAACCTGATCATCAACAACAAGGTCGCGGCCTACAACAATCAGCGCGCCCTCGACAAGATCAAGGCCGGTCAGATGCCCGGACCCGAACTCAGCATGGCCAAGCTCGTGGGCACCGACAATCTCCGTCGAATGGGCGATTTCCTGTCCCATCTGCTCGGCACCAAGTTGGTCGCCGATGGCGGGGAATGGGGCACCTACGCGTGGAGCCAACTCATCCTCGGCACACCGGGTGGACGTATCGCCGGTGGTTCCGACGAAGTGATGCGCAACATCCTCGCCGAACGCGTGCTCGGCCTGCCCAAGGATCCGGGTATCGACTCCAAGAGTCCGTTCAAGGACTTGAAGGTCGGTACGCAGAAGTCCTGAGCAGACCGGCCACTGCCCCGGGTCGACGACTCAGTGCGAGAAGTGGACCTTGGGGAGACGCTTGTCGAGCCACTTCGGGATCCACCAGTTGTGACGCCCGAGGAGACTCATGACCGACGGTACGAGCATCATGCGGATGACCGTTGCATCGAGGAACACGGCCAAGGCGAGGGTGACACCCAGTTCGGTGGGAGGAATCGGTCCGGTCACACCGAAGGCCACGAACACCACGATCATGATCAGCGCCGCATTGGTGATGGGACGACCGGTCATCGCAATTCCTTCTCGAATGGCGCGTTGTGTGTCGCCGGTGGCCTCGTAACGCTCACGGATGGCGGCCAACAAGAACAGCTGATAGTCCATCGCCAGACCGAAGAGGAGAGCGAAGAAGAAGATCGGCGCCCATGCATTGACGAAACCCTGGTGTTCGATTCCGAGCAGGCCGGCGCCGATTCCGTGCTGGAAGACGATCGTCGCGAACCCGAAACTCGCCGCCACACCGATGAGATTGAGCACGATCGAACTCACGGCGATCGCCACACTGCGGAACACGAGGAGCAGCAGGACGAACGCCACGATCATGATGAGGACCACCGCGAGCGGCGCCTTCCCGGTGAGGGTTTCGGTGAGGTCGTAGTTCTGTGAAGCCGGTCCACCCACCTCGGCCCCGGGAACCGAGGTCTCGAGTGACTGCCGGATGCGCTCGACCATCTGGCCCGTACGCGCGTCCTCCGGACCTGTCTGCCCGAAGGCTCGCACGACCGAGCGTCCGGTCGATTCGTTCACGGCCACCGTCTGGGCGGCGATCACGTTCGGATCGGCGAGCACGGCGTCGATGACTCGATCTTCGGTACCGGTCTGCGTGGTGACGAAAAGTGGAGCCGCCGCGCCTTCTCCGAAGGCCGACGTGACCAACTCGTAGCCGTCGCGGCTCGATTCACCCGTGTCGACCACTCGCGCACCCGGCATACCGAGGTCCATACCGATGGCTGGCGCACCCAGTCCGAGCAGTAGTACGAGGCCGAGCACCAGAGTGAGCCCGGGACGCTTCAGGGCGGCGCCGGTCCAACGCACCCATCGACCCTCGGCCGCGCGGTCCATGTCGGGCTCACCCTTTTTCACGAGGACGCGATCACCCATGGCCGCGAGAACCGCCGGAAGAAGAGTGAGCGATGCCAGAGCGACCGCGGTCACCGACAGGATCATGCCGAGGGCCATCGAGCGGAACACCATGATCGGCACCACGAAGATGGCCGCGAGCGACATGATGACCGTGAGAGCCGACAAGAACACCGCTTTGCCCGACGACATGAGTGCGTTGGCCATCGAGTCCTCGCACGAATGTCCGTCTTCTCGTTCCTCGCGGTAGCGAGTGACGATGAAGAGTGAGTAGTCGATACCGACTGCCAAGCCGATCATCATCGAGAAGTTCATCGACCAGACCGACAACGGGGTGATCGACGTGAGGAGATTGAGGCTTGCGAAGCCGACAGCGATTCCGGCGACGGCGAGGATCAGCGGAATACCGGCCGCGAGCGCAGCACCGAAGGCCACGAACAACAGCACGAGAGTGGGCAGGCCCGACAACAGTTCGGCTTTGTGCAATGCCTTTTCGTTCGCATGATTGAAGTCGCTCCAGACCGGCCATTCACCGGTCACGTCGGCCTGCACACCGCTCGGCAACGATCGCTCCTCGACATGGTTCTCGACGAAGTGGATCAAGTCACTGGCAGCTTCGGGAAGGTCGGCGTCTCGTTCATAGGCGAGTGACACCGGAATCATGATCGTGCGCCCGTCGGGTGACACGAGACCGGCCTCGGGTGGCAATTGCGTCGGATCGGCCAATGCCGCCACCGTGTCGCCCCCAACCTCGGCCGACAACGCCGTCACCAGACCCGCCACCACCGAGGGGTCGTCGGCGAAGGACACGGGTTGGTTCACCACGACGATCGCCGATTCGGCTCCCACCATCGGGAAGTCGACGCGCAGTTCGTCGCGAACCTTCTGGGCCGTCGAACCCTGGGCCTCCCAGCCCGCACCCGACAAGGCTCCCGAGACTCCGATGGCGAGTGGTGCCGCCAGGACGACGACGGCCGCCCACACGAGCATGACCGGCCGCCGGCGCCGAACGGCGAAACGGGCCAAACGATCGAAGAGCGGACGCCGACCACCGGGCGGTTCGTGCATCGGCGTGTCGTGCGGAACGACCGTGTCGGGTGTTCCGAACGCAGGTGTGGCGCCGGATGATGTGGTCTCGGTCGTGGTCATGTTCATACTCCCTTGGGTATCGAGCCGGTTGGACTCTATACCCCCGGGGGTATCTCGTCAACTCTCGTGAGGCCGTCGGAGTCCGCCCCAGAAACCCAGGCCGTCCATGAAGGCCCACGACCGTCGATGAATCGCCGATGGACCGAGGGCGAAGAGCCCGGCCCGATGCCAGGCGCACGGATATCCCTTGTTGGATTCGAATCGATACGCCGGATGCTGGTCGGCGAGTTCGCGCATGAGTCGATCACGGGTGACCTTGGCGAGGATCGACGCTGCAGCGACCGACAGAGATCGGGTGTCTCCCTTCACCATCGTGGTGACGTGAGGAACGAGTGGTGTCACGAAGTCCCACGATCCGTCGACGATCGCCGCATCGGGAGGCGTCCTCAGGCCACTCAGCGCGCGTTCGGTCGCCAATCGTTGCGCGCGCGACATACCCAACTCGTCGCACTCCATGGGAGATGCCATTCCCACCGACCAATCCCCCACCCACGACACCACGTCGTCGAATATCCGTTCGCGCTTCTTCTCCGAGATCGACTTCGAATCCCGGATCATCGCTTCGACATCGTGAGGTGATGACGACTCACTCGGAACGACTGCAACCCCGACGGCCAAGGGGCCGGCCCAGGCTCCCTTTCCGACCTCGTCGATCCCGACGATCGTTCGATGACCGTCACGACGAAGCTCGTGCTCGGACTCGCGCGTCGGGCGATCGCGTTCCGACGACGGGGAACCTGATGTACGGGTCACCTAGACGAGCCGAATTCCGGCGAGACCCGAGTCGACTCGACCGATCACCTCGAACGGACTCCCGGCCCCGATCAACGAATCGACTCTCGCTGGATCGACGGCGGCCAACAATCCGCCCGACGTCTGGGGGTCGAACACGATCGTTTCGTACGCCCCGTCGACCGACTCGTCCCGCCGAACATGGTGCTCGACGGCTCGACGATTACGAGCGTCACCGCCGGTCTTGACTCCTGAGCGCGCCGCGTCGAGAACGTCGGCGTAGAGAGGAAGTGACCGAGAGTCGATCACGAACGTGGCATCGGCTCGTTCGGCCATCTCCCAGCCGTGTCCGGCCAGACCGAACCCGGTCACGTCGGTGACGGCGCGCACTCCCGGTGTCTCACTCAGAATCTCGCTCGCCCGTCGATTGAGGGTTCGCATTCCGGCGACAGCCGCGGTGCGAGCGGCTTTGGAATCGGAGGCGAGCGCCACACCCGTGCCGAGTGGCTTCGACAGCACGAGAACGTCGCCCGGCCGAGCCCCCTCCTTGCGGAAGATCCGTTCGGGGTGCACCACACCTTGTACCGCGAGACCGAAAATGGGCTCCGGATTGCGGATCGTGTGACCTCCCGCCACCGATCCACCGGCGGCGGCCACCACGTCGGCCGCCGCAGCGAAGATCGTCACGATGGCTTCACGCGGGAATTGTTCGGGGAAAGCCGCCACGTTCACCGCCATGATCACCCGCCCGCCCATGGCGAACACGTCACTGCAAGCATTGGCAGCGGCGATGGCGCCGAAGTCGGCCGGGTCGTCGACGAGGGGCGGGAAGAAGTCGGTGGTGCTCACGATGGCAAGGTCGTCGCTCACCCGATAGACGGCTGCGTCGTCGAACGGCGCCAGCCCGACGAGTAGCCCGGGGTCGACCGAACGGGGCAGATCGTCGACGAGGCCGGCCAGGAGATCCTTTCCCCATTTGGCGGCGCATCCTCCACAACTCGTCCACTCGGTGAGCCGAAGTTCCGACTGACCCGTGATCTCGCTCATGCTCGAAGTGTAGGAACAGCCGACGTGGCCGGAAGTACCGTGACCGGTGATGAGCTCACGAATCTCGGTCGGTCCCTACCAATTCACCGAACGTGACGCCCGCAAGACTCTTCTGAACGCCAGCACGATTCTCGACATGATGAGCCGGCAGCACGTCGGCGACACCATCGCTCATCTCCGATCACGCGTCGATGAACTTCTCGGTTCGGTCGATCCACTCGAACTGTCACGAGGTGAACTCGAACCTCTCCTCGCGTCGGTGTGGGCGACTCTCGCCGTGGCTCCGGCAACACTTCGCGCCGCCGGAGCCACACCAGCCCGAACCGTCGGTCGTATCGACCGAATCCACACGAGCAGAGGTGGTGTGCCGAAATCTCCCATCGAAGAGGCGTACGTGGACTGGGACGGCCTCGACGGTGACGTACAGGCGGCGCGCGAACATCACGGTCGTCCGTTCCAAGCCCTCTGCCTCTGGTCGGCTGAGGTGATCCAGAGCCTGGCCGATGCCGGTCATCCGATCTTTCCGGGCGCCGCCGGCGAGAACGTGACGATCAGCGGCATTCCTTGGGAGCTGGTCGTGCCTGGTGTGCGGTTGCGTCTCGACGACGTGGAATGCGAGGTGTGGGCCTACGCGGTTCCGTGCAAGAAGAACGCTCAATGGATGAACGACGGAGACTTCTCACGACTTCACCACGACCGCACCGCCGAAACCGGAGTGGCCGTGAGTCGCGTGTATGCCACCGTGACAAATTGCGGCACGATTCGAGTCGGATCCGACGTCGTCCTCGAACCCTGACGGTTCTCACCGTCTCGTCACATGGGCGGCCCACCCCACGCCGGCACACCGGA
>JAQCIK010000041.1:0-11368 GCA_027592035.1 Actinomycetota bacterium
ATCGCTAGCGAACTCCTGAATAGGTTTCCTAAACCGCAGGTCGCAGGTTCGATCCCTGCCGGGGGCGCCAGCAGGGATCGAACCCGCAATCCGCTACGGAGTTCCGTTCGCTCCGTTCGTTGCCGTGCCACCACCGATCGCCGTTGCGATACCGCGTGTGCCTCCGGATCCTCCGGCCGAACCGCCGTTGCCACCGTTGCCACCGTTGCCGTTGGTCGATGCCCCGCCGAGTCCACCATCGCCGCCGAGAGCGATCGTGTTCGCGCCGAGCACGGTCGCAGCTCCGCCGGCTCCACCGTTGCCACCGTTGCCGGCGAAGCCGTTCAGGCCTGCGTTGCCGGCCGTACCCACACCTGCACCGGCCGCACCTCCCACTCCACCGGATGCTCCGCCACTACCGCCGAGTCCGCCGTCGCCGGCTGGCACGTTGTCGGTCGACGACGGGCCACCCGCTGCGCCGTTCGCACCGTGGCTCGCGTTGCCACCGACACCACCATGTCCTCCGTTGCCGCCATGACCTCCGGCGGTCGCCGGTCCCCCTCCACCCGCCGTGGCATTCATGCCGGGATCTCCGGTGTGGCCGTCGCCGCCATGACCACCATTTCCACCGTTGCCCGAGACGCCGGTCGAACCGACCGAACCTCCCGCTCCGCCCGCACCGGCTGCGCCGCCCAATCCGGGAAGTCCGGGCACACCACCATTTCCACCGGTGCCACCGGTCGGGTTCTGGCTCGTTCCTGTGGCACCGGTTCCGCCGGCACCGCCGTTGCCGCTGTTGCCGCCGGAGCCGCCATCAGCGTTGGCACCAATCGAGCCGGCGCCGGGTGCAAGGCCTGGGCTTCCGCCAGCACCACCGTTGCCGCCGTCGCCGCCCGCACCGCCGTCGCCTGATGGTGTCGTCGGGTCGAATTGGTTGAATCCGAGGCCACCCATGCCGCCGACGCCGCCGGTTCCGCCCATCGCGCCGACGACTCCGGTGCCACCGTCGCCGCCGTTACCCACGAGTCCGGCGTCGCCACCGTCACCTCCGGCGAAACCATCACCGCCGTCACCGAGCAGTCCGCCTCCGTTTCCGCCATCACAGGGAGCCGTCGTGCACGCGCCGGTGATGGATGTGTACGTGAAGCCCACACCGAAGATGGGTCCGGCGTTCGGACTCGCGGCTGTTCCGTTCTCGACGAGGCTGAGTCCTGCGCAGTCGGGGAGTTGGGTCTGCGCGCGTTGCTCGACGATCGTGACGACCTGGAACTTGGAGTTCGCTTGCGACAGTTGCTGATAGTCGGTCACGTTCGGCAGCCAGGCCTGGATGGCCGCTGAACACTGAGCGAGGCGCTGGCCGAGCGGAACCTGTGGTGCTGCGGGAGCGGCCGTTGTCGTCGTCGTGGTCGTCGTGGTCGTCGACACGATCGTCGTCGTGGTCGGCATGTCGACCACGCAATCAGGATCAGCAGAGTCGACACTGACGATGCCGAGAAGAGCGAGAGGAATCACCGAGACGAGCGACAACCGGTTGGCGGATGTCCGCATCGACCGCAGGGCCAGCACACCGAAGACGAGGAGGAACAGGGCGATGATGAGAGAGGTCGAGTCGCCGCCGGTGACCGGCAGTTCGCAAAGTTCGGATTCCACGATGACGGTCCTTGGTCGACGAGGAGGCGGTCATTACATGGATGATGTTCCATCAACAAATACCTGAGCAGGCACTACTCTTTGCTCATGAGCGACATCACAGCCCTGAACGTCGAGTTCCTGTTTCACCTGCACGCCACCCTCGACGCCCCGGTCGTCATCCCGAACGGGCCGCACGGGACCCGGGTGATCGTCGGGGTCAACGGCGGCACCGTGACCGGCCCCAAGGTCAACGGCACGGTGGCCCATCTGGGCGCCGACTGGCTCACGATGCGCGCCGATGGCACGGCGCAGCTCGACGTGCGAGCCCTCATCACCACCGACGATGGTGCGGCGATCCACATGCACTACCTGGGTGTGATGACGCCGGGTGAAGCCGGGCCGCGCATCATCACCGCGCCGCTGTTCGAAGCTGGCGACGAGCGCTACACGTGGCTCAACGGTGTGCAAGCCGTTGCGGTGGGTGCGCCGGGAGCCAACTCGGTCGACTACGACGTGTATCGAGTGCTCTGACCCGACGGACGCGCACCTGACCCTTCGCTCAGATCCGTTCGAATGCTGCGACCTCGGATGTGAAGCGATCGAACATCGCCTGCGTCACGGAGGGAGCCGTCCTCGACAGCGCGTTGGCGATGTCCTCACCGGTGACGGTAGGTGAACCGCCGAGATGTGCGCGCGTGAAGGCTCGTGAGGCTGCTCGCTGAGCGGCTAGGTCGACATCACCCGGTGTGAACCCGGTGCACCGAGCGGCGATCCTCGCCAAGTCGATCCCGTCCTCGGTCCTCATCGGTGCGAGTGCCTGCTGCCACAGGGCGACGAGGGCGTTGCCGTCCGGTGGGCCGATTCCGATGAGGAGGTCGAACCGTCCGGGTCGGAGAACCGCTGGGTCGATCGTTTCGACGAAATTAGTGGCGCATACCAGCAGTTTCCCAGGTCGTGAGCGAAGCCTCGGTATCGATTTGAGCAGTTCGTTGACCACACCAGCCGCGTTGGGTCGACTCTCCCGGGCGGGAGCGATCTCGTCGAACTCATCGATGAAGATCACTGCGTGGTCGAGGCGACCGAGCTCCATCAAGGCTTCACGCAACTCATTGGCGAGTGGTCCCTCGCCGCTCGCGAGTTTCGACGGCAGTAACTCGATGAACGGCCAAGCCAATCTGCTGGCGAGCGCTCGGGCGAAACTCGTCTTTCCCGTACCGGGCGGGCCGAACATGAGCACGGTCCCGGGAAGACGTAGGCCCACCTCGGAAGCCACGCGTGGGTTGGCTAGAGGCGCCACGATTCGTGAGTTGATGAGCTCCTTTTCGCGTTCCATTCCGGCGAGTTGGTCCCAGAGATCGGCGTCGAGGATCTGCCCGCCCCAACGGTCGATGATCTGGACCTCGCTCGGTTCGAACGAGAGAGACTTCTCGTAGAGCACCATTCCCGTCGTCGGTGTAAAGCCACGGTTCACGAGAGCCTGTTCGCCAAGCCTTCCGGGAGCGACGAGAGCCGAGACCTTCCTCACCCCGAGATGGAGCAGACGAGTTTCGAGACCGTCGGTGAGCGCTGATCCGATTCCCTTTCGGCGCCAATCCGGGGTGATTGCGATCAGCTGTGTCCAGGCGCGGTCACCAGCAACGCGAGCACTTGCGAGTCCGACCAGCCCGCTATCGGCAAGGGCGACAACGACCACGGCCCCGTCATTCACCTCCGAGATGAACTGGGTGATCTCGATGGGCGTGCTGTCGGGGACCTGTTTGAGATCCTCGAGTAGTCGAACTGCGGCACCCACATCCCTCGGGTTGAGGTCGCAGATCTGAAAATCCATGAGTCACGGTACCCCAATCTCGCCTCGGTGGTGTCGGCCGCCGACTAACCGCAGTGCGCGAGCACGTACGACACGATCTCGGGCCCGTGAGTGTCCTGAAGGAAGTGGCCCGCAGGAACTTCGTTCCAGGTGGAGTGCGGAATCATGGCGTGCCACTGTCGTCCCCATTCGGTCGTGAACACGTTGTCCCCTGTGGCCCACACGAAATGCACCGGCAGCGACGTGGAATTGACGATGGCGAAGTGTCGTTCCTGTTCGATTGCGTTCCCGGCCACCGGGTCGTGAGCCGGGATGCTCATCGGGAATCGACGTGGTCCGGTCACACCTTCGTCACCGAGACCTCGGAACGGAGCGTCGTAGGCGTCCTTCACGGCTCGTGCTGCGTCGGAGTACACACCGGGCTCGCCAGTCACCTCTTTGAACACACTTTCTTGGGGTGTCACGCGCTGGGTCGCCATGGCCATCAGAGTTCCCCAGTTGAACGAGCCGGGCACGTTGTCACGAAAGAGACCACCGGGAGAGTTCTGAGCGATCCACTGCAGAATGCCCGGCGAGTACTCGTAGCCGTCGTGATGAAGAAAGGTGTTCATGATGACGAGACGCGAGAAGCGCTCGGGCATGGTCGCGTATTGCGCGAGGCCGATGGGTCCACCCCAGTCCTGCACGAACACCGTGATGTCGGTCAGATCGAGTGACGTGATCAGTGATGCGAGGTTCGCCGTGTGACGAGAGATGTCGTACCAGTCGGGATCGGTCACCTTGTCACTGCGACCGAAGCCGATGTGGTCGGGAACGACACAGCGGTAGCCGGCCGCCAACAACGGTGGAATCATGGTGCGGTAGAGGTAGCTCCAGGTGGGCATGCCGTGCACCATCAGGGCAACCGGTGCATCACGAGGCCCTTCGTCCACGTAGTGCATGCGCAAGCCGTCGACGTCGAAGTAGTTGGTGTCGAACGGAAAGTCGGTGACTTCGGCGAAATTGTTCTCGGGGGTGCGAAGGTACGGCACGCCAGCAGAGGAGTGATTCATTCGCTCTGTGTAGTCCACGGGCCACCTGCAGTCAAAGGGCGCCGGTGGGACACCTAATCTGTGTCGGTGGCCGACTAGGGGTGGGGGAGTCATGGGTTCGTACCCGAAGCACGTCAATCACGAACTCGGGCCGATGACGTGCCCGGTCGATCTGGCTTCGGTCGATCTCTTCGGTGCTGGTGCGCAGGAGCACTGGTACGAGATGTACGAGATCCTGCACCGTGATGCCCCGGTGTTGAGAATCCCCGGTGGTGGCCTGAAGCCCGGGACCGATGCCTACGTTCTCACCAAGCACGCCGACATCGCCATGGTGGTGAAGGATCCCGAGCGATTCACCGTGATGGGTCAACGACGAGTCGGCGACTGGGCCGACGAAGGTTTGACGGTGGAGCAGGCCTACGAGCGATCGCGCAATCTGATGACGGCGTCGATGGTGTCGTTGCGTCCCACCCAGGAGATGTACATCAGACATCGCAAGGAACTCACCGACCCGTGGGTGGGAACGGGAGCATCGCGTCATCGCGAGATGATCGCTCGACTGGCCAACGATCTGATCGACGAGTGGATCGACGACGAGTCGGTGGAATTCATCAGTCGTTTCGCCCGACCGCTGCCGCAAAGGGTGTTCGCCACGATCCTCGGATTCCCCTTGGACGACATTCCGCAACTGGCCGCCTGGGGCGATGCCATCGTCACTCCGTTCGTTCACGGCACCGGGCTGAAACACGAACTCACTCCCGAGCAGACGCAGGAGATGCTCGGTCGACTGGAAGGGTTCCAGGACTACATCTACGAACATGTGCGCGCGAAACGTGCCGACCCGCAAGACGACATGGTGAGCTATCTGTGCGACGTGCATTACGAGGCTCTCGATCGCAAGCTCACCGACCTCGAGATCGCCGGGATCGTGCACGCCATGATCATCGGTGCTCTGGAAACCACGCAGTACGCACTCGAAGAACAGGCCCAGTTGTTGTGCGAGACACCCGGTCTGTTCGAGGTCTTGCGTGACGACCGATCGAAGGTGCGGGCTTTCACCGAGGAGGCGTTGCGTCTGCGATCGCCGACGCACGGACTCTCGACGCGCATGACCTCGCGCGACGAGGTGTTCCACGGTGTGTCGGTTCCGGCCGGTTCGCTCTTGCACCTGCGCTTCGCGGCCGGCAACGTCGATCCCGACGAATTCGAGTGCCCGTTCGATCTCGACCTCGATCGTGACGGGCTCACGCGACATCTGGCGTTCTCGGCCGGACCGCGCGTGTGTCCGGGGGCCAACCTGTCGCGTATCGAACAACAGGTGGCGTGGGGAGTGCTCCTCGACCGGCTCGAATCGATCGAGTACGGCGACGGCAACGATTGGCGCCATCAGCCCGGGATCATGCTCGGCACGCTGAAACTGAACCTGCGGGTGACCAGGGCTGACAGGTCCTGACCAGCCCAGAGTTTTTTGGCACCTACACTGTCACAATGACCTCCGACAAGCCGGTGAAGTTGATCGATCACATGCGTGGCGTGCGCTACGGAGAGGTCCTGGCCGTCTTCGAACGCGACGGTGGTCTGCAGGCCGAGGTGTACGGAACGCAGTTGTTGAACGACTGTCCGGCCGAATTGTGGGACACGCTCGTTGCCGACGACATCGCAGCCGAGATGGGTGCGCTGTACGTCAAGTTGAACGGACCTCGCCACTGGGTGCTCGACGGTCTCGGATCGAAAGTGGCGCCGATCGAGCCGGTGCTGCGCGAATTCAACGGACTGCTCATGCGGCGGATCGCCGTGGTCGATCTCGGCCAGGTGTCGGGCTCGGTTCCTTACACACGCCGGCACGTCGATCGTGGGGCGCAGTTCTTCTGGGACGCCGGGTCGAAGGTGTACGAACTCGTCGATGCCGACGGCGCGGTGTACACGATGCAGGCGTTGTGCATCGGTGTCGACTTCACCATGAACGACGACGGAGCCCTCGATTCTCTGGGTGATCGCCTCGCTCTGCCCGACGGTTGGTCGTATCGGGTGCGAGTTCTGGATGATGATGCCGTCAGCGATACCACGGGCAAAGTGGCCGTCGTGTTGCAGGACGAGTTCGAGAACACCTACACCATCGTCGACTGACGGTCGGTCACTTGGCGGCGTCGACGTGCCCGGAAATCACTACCTCGTCTCTGCGCACGAGTGCGATGCGGTGACGTGTGCGGTCGGAGGTCTCTGACTCGACGGCTGAGTACGACTCGACGCGGTCGCCTTCGATCACCGGTCGATGGAAGCGCACGTCGATGCGGCGAAGTGATTCGACGGGAACGTGGCGGAGAATTCCGTTGAGTGCGTAACCGAGCGAGATCGGTCCTTGATTGACGAGTCGACCTCCGAGTCCGAGCTCGTGACTCACCCGACGGTCGAAATGCACAGGGTACGGATCTCGAAAGATCGCGGCCGCGGTCTTCATGAACGACGCGTCGACCGCATCGACCACGAAGGGATCGTCGAGAGCGGGAAGATCGCACCACTGAGTCGACTCGGTAGGAGGCGCCCAACGCGGCGCTGACGGATCACGACGAATGATCCACGAATTGACGATCCGTGTGGTGGGTCGGTCACGTTCGGCACAGGTGACGTCGATCGTGAACTCGAGGAGCTCCCACGAGGCGTCGGATCCCGACTGCATTTCCCGTCGTGTGATTGCTCCCGCGCACCGGTACTCACGGCCGACGACGAGTGGTCGATGAATCGTCCAGTCGTAGCCCCAGATGCCGACTGAACCCGGATCGCCGGCATCGGCCATGCGAAAGAGTTCGGCGATCGAGGTGCCCGCCCCACGAATCGGGGCGTGGAAGAGGGCGATGGGGTGCACGAAGTGAGGGTCGGGATCGACGACACGTGTGCAATCGGAGAGGAGGAAGTTCTCGGACGACGAGATCGAGAAGGTTCCACCCGGAAAACTCTCGTTCATCGTGACCCCCTAACGACGAGACGCTCGGGAGTCACCGTACCTCGGAGCGCGAGGTCGGTTGCGTTCTATGGTGAAGGGGTGGGGTCAAGCATTCGCTCGGTGGTGTTCGATTTCGGGGGAGTGATCATCTCGCCCATCACCAACCAGATCTCGACCATCGCCACCGATCTCGAGTGTTCCGTCGACGTGCTCCGCGACGTTCTGATGGGTCCCCGGCACGAGTCGGGTTCACATCCCTGGCACCGGCTCGAACGCGGTGAGATTCGCCAGGAAGATCTCCAGTCCCTGCTCTCACCGATCGCCGAAGCCCATGGCCTTCGATGGCGAGGTGACGAGGTGGAACGGCTGCTTTCCCCGGGCCAATTCGTTCTTCATCACCACGTTCTCGCATACATCGAATCGTTGCGGGAGCGGGGCTATCGCACCGGACTTCTGTCGAACAGCATTCACGAATTCCGGCCGACCCTCGAACAACATGCACCGCCATCGTTGTTCGACGTGTACGTCGATTCGAGTGAGGTCGGTGCTCGGAAACCCGAGCCCGAGATCTACTGCGTCCTTCTCGATCGTTTGGAGGAGAACGATCCGGGGAGTGTCGTCTTCCTCGACGACTTCATCGACAACGTGACCGGAGCGGAAGCGGCCGGCCTCCGAGGCCTCCACGTTCGGGATCCGATCAGCGCGCTGTCGGATTTGGACGATCTGCTGGCCTCGTCGTCGAACGCCACACGAGAACCGTGATCCACACGGCGACGCCGCCACGCACGGTCCAGGCGAGCGTGCGCACCAGGTCGGCGGTCATCAGCCGGTCGTGAACGGCCGGATCGAAACCATCCGCTAGTTCACCGTGCGCCGGAGCCGACCAGAAGCCACTGACGACGAGGACCACTCCCATGGCGAGCGCGCCGATCACGGCTGGGGTGAGAAGTCGCCGGTCTCGATTGGTGATAGCGACGAGCAGAATCATCGCCACCGTGATTCCCTCGGTCGCCCACGGCAGAAGAAGGAGTTTGCCGATGCGATCGACGTGGGCTGCCTGGAACGCCAGGTAGGTGGCGTCACCGACTTCGGCGAAGAGGGGATAGTGCACGAAGTGAATGGTCCAGATCAGACCGACCATGAACCAGGTGGCGATGAGGTGCACGAGGACGACAACGGGGGAGGGTCGGCGGGTCACGAGAGCCTCTCTCTCAGATTTAGGAGTTGTTTGCGCACCATGACTCCGTCACCCGGCCCCAACACGAATCGTTCGAGCAGTCGTCCACCGGGAACGTTCACTCGAATGCGCACGCGAGACACGAGGCGAGTTCCCTCTGGAACGGTTCGTAATTCGTAGGCGAGCGTGAACTGGACTCGTCGTTTCGAAGTGTCGCCTCTGCCGACCCGCAACGCGAACGCATGTGGTGGTTCGACGATCGCGGCCTCGAACGACATGGGTCCGGCCGGAACATGCGATCCTGTCTCGACGTCCTGCCAATCGGGGTTGATCGACGTTGCGCTGCGTCGTCCGAGATTGTCGAGCCAGTCATAGCTGTACCAGCCGGCCCGTCGGAAGCCCATCTGTCGCAACCAGGGGAACACCTCGGCAGGTGGTGCGTTCAACGTGATGCAGCGCGTGGCGATCACACGGGCTTCGGTGCACAGATCGTCGCCGACAACGGCACCTGTGATCTCGTCGGGTGACGCACCCCAGTTCTGTAGCAACATCGAGTCTCAGTGTTCCAGGAACTCGGGTCGAAGGCTCACCTGAGGTAGAGGAATGCATTCGAATGTCGCCCTCGTGATCGCAGGCGTGTTGGGTGCCGGCCTCCTCGCCCAGATCCTCGGCTGGCGACTTCGCGTACCGGCCATCGTGTTCCTTCTGGCCTTCGGCTTGGTGGCCGGACCGATCACCGATCTGGTGCACCCCGACGACGTCTTCGGTGAGGCTCTGTTCCCGACGGTGGCCATCGCCGTGGCCATCATCTTGTTCGAAGGATCTCTGGCCATGGGTGTGGCCGGCATCCGCACGGCCGGTCGAACCACGCTCACCCTGCTCACGATCGGGTCGGTTCTCACCTTCGCTGGTGTGTCAGTGGCGGCTCGCTACGTCCTCGACGTCGAATGGCGGGTCGCTTACCTGTTGGCGGCCGGGCGGCGACGCTCCATCAGGGGTGGCGAGCGCCTCGTGGCATTGGTTCCCCCGCGAGGACGAAGACGTCAGAGCGTGACTGAACGCCCGTCGGCGCGTCGAGCTCGAAGGTCGTCGAGTTCGTGGCGGACGTTGCGAAGGAGTCGCTCGACGAACGTGTGGGCCAGGTGAGTCGTGGTCTCGGGTTGCTCATCCGCCACTGAACGGTTCGCCGGGTGGCGCCCGGTCATCCAGGTGGCGAGGCCGAGGGCCGACAGAGCGACGTAGCCGGTGATCTCGAAGAGTTCGGGGTATTGATCCGATTCGTCGGAGGTGACCGGCCGATCGAGTACTTGATCGGTGTACATGCCGTACACCGACGTGTGAAGGCCGACCATGTCGGAGATGGTCGACTGGCCGATGCGGGTGTCGAGTTCACCCTGCATCACCTTGCCGACCGGGTCGATGATGTGCGAGTAGTTGATCATCGAGTCGATACCCGGATGGGAAGCCGTCCACTCGAGGCGGTACCGAATTCGGTGACGCAACTGATCCTCGGCCGATGTGGTCGTGGCGTAGGTGATCCGGTTCATCTCGGCGACGAGGCTCTCAAACGCGTGAACCACGGCGGCAGCGAGTAGTCGCTCGCGTCCGCCGAAGTGGTAGTTCACGAGGCTCGGGGCGACGCCGATCTCTTGGCAGATCTCGCCGACCATGACCGCAGAGGGCCCGCTGGCCGCCAAGACGTCGGTGACTGCTTCCAGAATGGCGCGACCCGATTCTCCGTAGCCCACTTCGTTCGATACGGGTCGGGAGCGCTTGGCCATGGGGAGAACTTAGCCTCAGCAGGGTGAGTCAGCGATGCGGATCAGCTGGCGACGTCCGTCCTCGGTCACGAGACCGATGTCGTAGTAGTCCTTGATCCGGTTGTTGCTCGCACAGGTGCCATCGACCTTCCAGACTCTCGAATATTCGTCGTAGGTCGCGTAGCGGCCTCCTCGGTCCGAACACGGTTTGCTGGGGTTGCCGTCGATCGACGCGTTCTGATCGTTGTACTGATAGATGCAGACCGCCTTGATGCCGCGGAACTTTCCGGCTGCACCAGCCACCGCAGCCTCGACCTCGACACGGAAACCGCCACGCTTCGATCGCTGTTCGATCTCGACCTCGATCTCGGCCATCGGGGGAGAGGTCGTGCTCGTGCTCGTGCTCGTGGTGGCGTCGGTCGACGTGGTCGGGCCGCTCGTCGAGGTGGGAGCAAGCGTGGACGTCACGATCTCGGTGACCTCCTCGATTTCGGCCGGTTCGGCAGCATCGTCGACCTCCATCTCGATCTCGTCGAGTTCGCCGTGTTCGGCACACGGCATGTACTGACCCCCCATCTCGTGGGACCCCTCGCAGCCGATGGCCGCCGCAGCGGTCTCTGCTTCGGCCGGTGAGTTGTAGAGGCCGGTATCCGACAGGACCACCGGTTCGGGAACGTCGGTGAAGCCGCCGTTGTCGGTCGACTCGGATTCGGTGGGTGTCGACGCTGCATCGTCGGTGAGATCCTCGATCTGGGCTTCGAGCTCGGCCAGTTGCTCGCGCAAGGCCTCAGCCTCGACTTCGGCCTCGCTGGAAGCGGGATCGCCGCCTCCACCACCGCAGGCGGCCAGGACGAGGGCCGCACTGACGGCGATGACGAGATGGCTGCGTGAACGGAACATGGAACCCCCTGAATCGAAGTGACTTCGAGAGTAGCCAGACAGCGCACGGTCGAGGGTCGATATTCCGTCACGATTCGGTCACGGCTGACAATGCAGAAACCCCGCCACGAGGGCGGGGTTTCTGGTCGAGAGTGGCGGGTG
>JAQCIK010000003.1:0-147226 GCA_027592035.1 Actinomycetota bacterium
GGTCGGCCTCGGTGATGGGCATCGTAGACCTCCGTGGAATTTGGTGCACGGCGAGTGTGTGCCGACGAGCATCTGCGCCGACACCTCTGATCACGGAACCTTCAAAATCGCCCACTCTGTAGCGGAAGCCCCCTGTTTTTGGGTGCGAGCGCTACAGAGTGGGCGAATTTCGTCAGGGTTGGGGGCGGGAACCGGCTCGGGCGCGAGCTCGAGTGGCGAAGGCGACCCGCACACCGATCCCGGCCATCCCAGCCATCAACACACCGAACACGACCAGTTGCTGCCACCCACCCCGATCGCCGGAGTCGACCGGATCGCGACCACACCCGGGCTTCGGTAGCGCGCTGATGCATTCGGTCATGCTGCGCTCGAGATCGAGGTACACGTTCTCCTCGGGCACGTCCGGCGGAACGGTCGCCACGGCCGGCGTGCCGAGGCCCACGGCCAGCACCAGTGCCACCACGATCGCTCGAACAGTTCTCGACGCACCCGTCACTCCGCCATCGTGACATGAGCCGGACGCCACCGCCCAGCGGGCAGGATCCCCCGTGCCACCTGGCACTACGCTCGACCTGTGTCCGGCCGCCATGCAGTCCTCGTCGTCGACTTCGGGGCCCAGTACGCCCAGTTGATCGCCCGCCGGGTCCGCGAGCACAACGTCTACTCCGAGATCGTTCCCCACACGATCACCGCCGCCGAGATCGCCGAGCGTCAGCCCTCGGCCGTAATCCTGTCGGGCGGGCCGAAGAGCGTTCACGTCGAGGGTGCGCCTCGTCTCGATCCGGCCGTCTACGACACCGGTGTCCCGATCCTCGGCATCTGTTACGGCGCGCAACTCATCGCCCATCAACTGGGTGGTGAGGTCGGACGTGGATCGAGGGGCGAATACGGCCGAGCCGTGATGACTCGGTCGGGTGAGTCGTCGTTGCTCGCTGGTCTCCCGAACACCCAGGACGTCTGGATGAGTCATTTCGATGCGATCTCGTGCGTGCCCGAAGGTTTCTCGGCCACGGCGTCGACGCCTGATGCGCCCGTGGCCGTTCTCGAGAACGATGAGCGACGAATCTGGGGAGTGCAGTACCACCCCGAAGTCGTGCACTCACCTTTCGGTGCCGATGTTTTGAAGAAGTTCTTGCACGAACTGGCCGGATGCGATCCGTCGTGGACGATGGGATCGATCATCGACGAGCAGATCGATCTCGTGCGCGCTCAAGTTGGTGACAAGCGAGTGATCTGCGGCCTCTCGGGTGGCGTCGACTCGAGTGTCGCCGCGGCTCTCGTGCATCGGGCGATCGGCGCCCAGCTCACCTGTGTGTACGTCGACACCGGACTCATGCGCAAGGGCGAGAGCGATCAAGTCGTCGAGACGTTCCGTCGCAACATGGGAATCGAACTCATCCACGTCGACGCCGGAACACAGTTCTTCGAGCGACTTGCGGGTGTGGTCGAACCCGAGACGAAGCGCAAGATCATCGGCGAGTTGTTCGTACGCATTTTCGAACAACACACCGGTGGCGTGACCGATGCCGAGTTCCTCGTTCAAGGAACTCTCTATCCCGACGTCATCGAGAGCGGTGGTGCCGACGGCACCGCGTCGGTCATCAAGAGTCATCACAACGTCGGTGGTCTTCCCGACGACATGACGCTGAAACTCGTCGAACCGTTGCGGTCGTTGTTCAAGGACGAGGTGCGTCGTCTCGGCAGCGAACTCGGACTTCCCGACGAGATCGTGTGGCGTCAGCCCTTTCCGGGCCCGGGTCTCGGCGTTCGTATCATCGGTGAAGTCACGCCCGACAAGGTCGCGATACTCCAGGAAGCCGACGCCATCGTGCGCGAAGAGATCAAGAACGCCGGACTCGAACGCGACATCTGGCAGGCCTTCGCGGTGCTTCCCGACATTCGCTCGGTCGGTGTGATGGGCGACGAGCGAACGTACGCGCATCCGGTCATCATTCGTGCCGTCACGAGTGACGATGCCATGACGGCCGACTGGGCCCGCCTGCCGTACGAACTGTTGGAGCGCATGGCCAGTCGCATCATCAACGAAGTGGCCGGTGTCAATCGGGTGGCCTACGACATCACGTCGAAGCCTCCCGGCACGATCGAATGGGAATGACCTGACGTCACCCCAGGTAGCCGGGGTGTGGCCGGTGCAACGGGAGCCGATGACGGGCCTCGAATTCGCCTGACTAGCCTTCACGAGGTCATGTTTCGACCGTCGCCCCGCTGGTTCGCGGCTCTTGCATTCGTTGTTCTGGCAACGTCCACGAGTCAGGTCGCGCGTGCCGACAACGTCGACGACGCGCGCCGCAAAGTGCAGCAGATGGCCGACCAGTTGGAAAAGGCCGAAGCCGACGTCGACCGATTGTCCGAAGAGTTGCGCATCGCCGAAGACGACAAGATGCGCCTCGACGACGAAATCGTGGTCACGCAGGCCGAGATCGACCGCAAGGAAGCCGAACTCGGCGGTGTGCGCGACGTTCTGGCCGAACTCGCCGTGATCGCCTTCACGAGTGGCGGCCGCGGCGGCAGTATCACGGGACTCCTGAGTGTGGGGAGCGGACCCAACGAATCGGTACAGAAGCAGATCCTCACCGACATCGCTCTCAACACCGGACTCGCTGACACCGACCAACTCGACGCGCTGATCGACGATCTCGGTGATCTCGAGAAGAAACTCGCCAAGGATCTGGAGCGCACCAAGGATCTGGCCGAGAGCATCGGCAAGGCCCGTGTCGACGCCGAGTCCGAGATCGGCAAGTACACCGAACTCAAGGCCAAGGCCGAACGTGAACTCGGCCAAGCTCTGCGCGACGAACGTGAGCGACGCGCTCGAGCGGCAGCAGCGGCCGCCGCTGCAGCGGCGGCAAACCTCGCCAGTCAGCGTCCGTCATCGGGAACGTCATCGGGCTCCTCCGGCTCATCGGGTTCGTCAGGTTCGTCATCGGGCTCGTCGTCGGGTGGCAACCGATTCGATCCGTCGACGATTCCACCCACCACGTCGCGCGCCGGAATCGCCGTGGCCGCCGCTCGTAGTCAGATCGGTGTCCCGTATCGATACGCCGCCGCAACTGAAGGTGTGGCTTTCGACTGCTCGGGTCTCACCATGTGGGCCTGGGCCCAGGCCGGTGTGTCGCTGCCGCATCAATCACGGCGGCAGTTCTCGTCGTCACCGCGTATTCCCATCGAATACATCGAGCCCGGAGACCTCATCTTCTTCTACAACCCGATCAGCCACGTGAGTTTGTACGTGGGCGGAGGAATGATGGTCGATGCGCCGGGTGTCGGCCGGACCGTTCGTCTGAAGGCCGTCAACTGGTCGAAGGTCGTCGGCGCCACACGCCCGGGCTGAGTCGGAGCCGATTCGTCCCACTACGTTGGCGGGCCAGGGGAGGGCGACTGATGCACGAGGGGATCGATGACGACAAGGTGAGTCGGTGGCTCGTCGACAACATCGATGGCGCCACGGCTCCGTTCAGGTTCGATCTGATTGCTGGTGGCCGGTCGAATCTCACGTTTCGGGTCACTGATGCGAACGGAAGTCGATTCGTCCTTCGACGGCCACCGCTCGGACACGTACTCGCGACTGCGCACGACATGGCACGCGAGCATCGAATCATCGCGGCGGTCGGAACGACCGGAGTGCCGGTACCGCGGGCACTCGGTCTGTGCGCCGATGTCGAGGTGAACGGCGCCCCCTTCTACGTGATGAGCCACGTGGACGGCGAGGTTCTCGACAATGCTGACAAAGCTTCGCTCCTCGATCCGTCACTGCGTGAAAAGACGTCGCACCACCTCATCGATGTCCTCGCCGAACTTCACTCCGTCGACGTCGACTCGGTCGGACTTGGTGACCTCGCTCGCCGTGAGGGATACATCGAACGTCAGCTCAAACGTTGGCGTACGCAGTGGGAGAACTCGAAGACGCGCGAACTGCCGGCGATCGACGAAGTGGAAGCCCGGCTGAGTCGTCACGTCCCCGATCAGCAGGGTGTCGTGATCGCGCACGGTGACTTCCGATTCGGCAACTGTCTGACCGACGTGATCAATGGCCGAATCGCCGCCGTGCTCGATTGGGAACTGTGCACGCTCGGTGATCCTCTCGCCGACGTCGGTTACATCGGCGTCTACTGGTCGGACGGGCCCTCGAGCGCACTGCGGGCCAACGACCCCACACCGGCCGGTGGCTTCCCGTCGTACGCGTCGCTCGTCGAGCGTTACGCGCGCACGACCGGTCGTGACGTCTCACAGATCGATTACTACGTCGCCTTCTCTTGTTGGCGTCTGGCCGTGATCAGTGAAGGTGTGTACGCGCGCTACCTTCACGGGGCGATGGGGAAACAAGAGGGAATCGACCTCGCCACGATGAAACTCGGACCGGAAGGACTGGCCGAGCGAGCACTCGAAGCAGTGAGGAGACTGACGTGAGCACCGACGTTCTGGCCGGTTGGCAGAAGGGTTCGTTCACCGCCGCCGGCTTCACCCGCGACACCTATCGACGTGGGTCGGGGCCGGGCATCATCGTCGTGCACGAGGTTCCGGGCATCACGCCCAAGGTCACCGAATTCGCCAACGAACTCGTCGAGTCGGGTTTCACCGTTGTGATGCCGAGTCTGGTCGGGTCTCCGGGCAAGGAATTCTCGAACGGATACGCGATGGCGTCTCTCACCAAGGTGTGCATCTCGAAGGAGTTCTCGGCTCTGGCCATGAACAAGACCTCGCCGATCATCGCCTGGTTGCGAGCTCTCGGTCGCAACCTTCATCAGGAAATCGGTGGAGCGGGCATCGGTGCACTCGGCATGTGTTTCAGCGGTGGATTCGCACTCGGCATGATGATCGACGATCACCTGGTGGCGCCGGTTCTGAGTCAACCGTCGATGCCGTTCGCGTTCGGGAAGAAGCGAGGCGCCAATCTGCATCTGTCACCCGACGACGAACGCGTGGTTCAGGAGCGCGCGGCGGCCGGATGTGAGGTGCTCGGACTCCGCTACACCGGTGACCGCTTGGTGGGTGACCGCTTCGCCACCTTGCGTGATCTGATCGGTGACAAGTTCGTGGCGATCGAACTGCCGTCGTCGAAGAAGAGCGACCACTCGGTGCTCACCGAACAACGTGACGACGCGAGCGTGGCCCACGTCATTCAGTTCTTCCGCGACAAGTTGCGCTGAAGCACCCGTCCTTCGTGGATCTGGGTGAAAAAAGCGCGCACGAGCGACGAATTTTTCACCCAGAACGCCAGTATCACCAGGTGAGGGTGAAGCGGGGGTGTGTCCAGGCGGTGAGGGCGGCCATCGGATCTCCCGAACTCTCGAGCAGATGGCGAGCGAGCAAACCCTTGGCCGCCTTGGCGTCGTGACCGGCCACTTTCCCCGATTTCTCGACGAAGCTGACCACGAGGTGATCGCGCATCGTGTCACCAGGTGTCCACGCCGCTCGGTGTTCGTTGGGCAGTAGATCGATCACCACTCGGCCGTCGGCCCAGTCGTTCAATGCTGACGACAACGGTTCCCGCCACCACGTCGACAATTTGCCCAACGGTGCGAGGGACGCTCCCATCTTCACTCGGTAGTCGGGAACCGGATCCTCGAATCCCACCAACCCGAGCAACCCCGACACCACGACCACTGAGTCGCGGGCTCGGGTACGAGCCTTGGTCGACAAGCTGTCGGGAGACAGATGTCCCCACACCACACCCGTGTAGCGCTCGCACGCCGGCAACGTCAGCGCACCATCGAGTTCGCGATTCGAAGCCTGTGCTCGGGCCAGATGTTTGCCGCTCACACCGAGCAACTTGGCATCACCACCCTTGGCGGCCGACAGCGCCGCCACCACATCGGCTCGGGGCCGGCGCAACGACGAGCCGAACGTCCCCGAACCAGCCTTCCAGCGAGGAGTGCGACCACCTTCGGCCTTGCCCTCCGACGGAGGGAGCAGGATCGCCAAGCGAGATGTGCGTCGCGAAGCCATGATCGAGATTCTTCCCCACTAAGTTCGTCACATGCGCATTCACGTTGATTCCGAGAAGTGCCAGGGTCACAACCGCTGCTACGCCCTCGCTCCCGAACTGTTCGACGTCGACGACTACGGCAACGCCGTGGTGATCGGTGACGGAGACGTCGCCGCCGGTCTCGAGGACAAGGCCCGTCTCGCCGTGGCCAATTGCCCCGAGTTCGCGATCACGATCACCGAGTGAACTCGGTCCGTCGCACCCCCCGATCATGACGTCCTACAGCACACCCGAGTCGATCTACGGTCCGGTGTCCGACTGGGCCACCGATTTCGACCACGGCGATCCCGAGTACAACCGGCACGCTCACGCCATCTGGGCCGAACTACGCGGCACGTGCCCGGTGGCCCACTCCGATCGTTACGGCGGCACCTGGCTTCCGGTCACGCACGAGTACGTGCGTGAGATCGCCTACGACACCGAGAACTTCACGAGTCGCGCCGTGGTGGTGAGCACCGTGGTCCCTGAAGATCCGGCACCCATCGGAGGTGCACCGCCGATCACGAGTGATCCGCCGTTCCATCACGAAGCCCGTCGTCTCGTGCTTCCGCCGTTCTCTCCGAAGAAGATCGCCGAATGGGAGCCCGAGATCCGCCGTCTCTGCAACGAACTCCTCGACCGCATGGAGGCCGAAGCGTCCGGTGGTCTCACTGTCGACGCCGCCATCGACTACGCGCAACACATACCGGTCAACGTGATCGCGCGCATGCTCGGATTCCCGCTGGAAGACGACGATCTTTTCCGTGAATTCGTGCACGACATCCTCGAGAACATCAACGGCGACCCTGAGGAGCGGATTCGTTCCTTCGAGCGCATCGACGCCTATCTGAAGGCCCAGATCGACGATCACGTCGCCAACCCGCGTGACGATCTGACGGGCTATCTCCTCGACGTCGAATTGGGTGACGAGAAGTTGCCGCACGAGATGGTGGGTGGATTCATCCTCCTGCTCCTCGTGGCCGGAATCGACACCACCTGGAGTGCGATCGGATCGAGTCTGTGGCACCTCGCCACTCACGCCGACGATCGCGCGCGACTCGTGAACAATCCCGAGCTCATGGGTACGGCGATCGAAGAGTTCTTGCGGGCCTACGCGCCGGTCACGATGGCTCGACTGGTGGCCAAGGATCACGATTTCCACGGGTGCCCGATGAAGAAGGACGAGTGGGTGTTGCTGCCGTTCCCGGCGGCCAATCTCGACCCGACCGAGTTCGAGAATGCCGACGAGGTGCTCATCGATCGGGCCGAGAACCGCCACGCTGCGTTCGGTCTCGGTATTCATCGGTGTCTCGGTTCGAACCTGGCTCGTCTCGAGTTGCGCGTGGCCGTCGAGGAATTCATCAAGCGGTTCCCCGACTTCGAACTCGCTCACGGTGAGGAAGGTGTGGTCTGGAGCGTGGGTCAGATCCGCGGGCCACGCCAACTGCCGGTGCGCGTGCTGTCGGCATGACCGACGCTCACGAATCGCTCACGGACGCCGGGCGTCATTGGGCCGAGCAATTGCGCGCCTGGGCACTGCCCGACGAGATCGTGGCGCAGGCCGAAGTGCCACCGTGGTCCCACGATCCGAAGACTTTCGCCGTCGACGACACTTTGCGTCCCGACAGTCCGATCTTCGAGATGGCTCGTGAACTGTTGCCGGCCGAAGGTGGGAGTGTGATCGACATCGGATGCGGCGGTGGACGTTCGTCGATCCCTCTCGCGCCTCGAGCCACGCACATCACCGGTGTCGACGAGAGCCCGAAAATGCTCGAGCGATTCGCCGAGGCAGCGGCCACGGCCGGTTGCACACATCGCGAGATTCAGGGCCGCTGGCCCGACGTGGCAATCGCCGCCGAACAGGCCGGAACGCCGATCGAACCTCATGACGTCGCCGTGTGTCATCACGTCTTCTACAACGTGCAAGATCTCGAACCGTTCGTGGTCGCTCTCACTGCCGTGGCTCGTCTCGGTGTGGTCGCAGTGTTGCCCAAACATCATCCGCAGTCGGCATGGAACGAAGGTTGGCGGCACTTCTGGAACCTGAAACGACCCGATGGGCCGACGGCCGACGATGCGGTCGCCGTACTACGCGCTCTCGGCCTTCAACCCGAAGTGGTGGTCGTGCCGCGCCCACCGATGTCGCGCTTCGCCGACGATCCGGCCGAGTTGGTCGACTCGGCGCGGTTGCGGTTGTGCCTGCACCGAGATCGCAACGCCGAGATCGAAGCGTGGTTGCGGGATCACCCGCCGGCCTTCATGACTGACGTCGTGGTATTGCGCTGGCCCGGAGGTCTTTCGTAGAGCCCATCTGCTGGGCCTCGTAGATGCCCTGTCGCGGCGACAACGTGTAGGCGAGAAAGATGACGACCGCGGCCGGGACCGCCATGTCGGCTCCGAACAGTTCGACGGTGAGCACGATGCAGGCGATCGGAGTGTTGGATGCCGCACCGAACACGGCGGCTGCCGCCACCGAGGCGCAGAGAGCGGCGTCGATGTCGAGCACGCCCGACAACACCGAGCCGAGCGTGGCACCGATGACGAAGAGGGGAGTCACCTCACCACCCGGAATCGAACAACCGAGCGCCACCACCGTGAACACGAATTTGAGAACGGGAGCCCACCAGTCAATGTGCTCGCCGGCGATCGCCCCATCGATGAGGGGAAGAGACAATCCCAGATAGTCACGACCGAACAGCAACATGAGTCCGAGGGTGGCGACCGCACCCACGACCGGGCGGGCCGGAATCCAACGCACGTAGGACGCCACGGTTTCTTTCACGAGGTGGAGCGAATTGACGAAAGCACGAGCGACGAGACCACAGACGATTCCGACGACGACCAGTCGCAACAACATGGTCCAGTCGTGAGCCACGGGCACGTTCACCAGTGGTGTTTCGCGGCCGAGGAACTCGACGAAATAATCAGCGGTGATCGATGCCGCGAAAGCGGGAGCCAGGGCTTCGTAACGAAGGCGTCCGGTCTGCTGCACCTCGAGGGCGAAGATCGCACCGGCCACTGGTACTCCGAAAGCACCTCCGAACGCGCCGGCTACGGCCGAGACGATCATGAGTCGCATTTCGTGGGTGCCGAGTCGGAACGGACGCATCACGAAATTGACGAGTGATCCACCGAGTTGGAGAGCGGCCCCTTCACGACCGACCGACGCACCGGTGAGTTGGGCGATCGTCGTGGCTCCGAAGATCATGGGCGCCATGCGGTAGGGGATTCGAGGCGGACTCTCCGACGAATAGTGGAGCGCAGGCGGCAAGGACTCGCGCACCACGAGTGATGTTCCCTGGTTGGCCGTCTTTCCTCCGTAGTGATACGCCGCGCCCAGACCGAGAGCGGCGACCGGTAGGAGCCAGACGATCCAGCCGTTCTCGACGCGAACGTCGGTCACCTGATCGAGAACTTCGAAGAGGGCCCAGGAGGCCGAGCCGGTGACCACCCCGACGAAGCAGGCGAGCACGAGCATCCAGACCAGATGGAACGCCGCTTTCACCAGATTCATGCGTGGTCCACCATACCGATGAGGCCTGTGGGCAGACCATTCTCACCGCTCTCTTACGTACGACCGGCAGACTGAGCGAATGTCCACCTCGGCGCGAATTCTGGTCGTCGATGACGACACGTCGATTCGTGAGTCGTTGGTTCGCGCCCTTCGCCTCGAGGGATACGAGGTGAGTGCGGCCGCCGATGGAGCCAAGGGACTCGACGCCGTCAAGAACGAGCAGCCGGACGCGATCGTGCTCGACGTGATGATGCCGTCGGTCGACGGACTCACCGTGTGTCGAGTGCTGCGGTCCGAGAAGAACCGGGTACCGATCCTCATGTTGACGGCGCGCACCGAAACGAGCGACCGGGTGGCCGGTCTCGACGCCGGAGCCGACGACTATCTGCCGAAGCCCTTCGCTCTCGAAGAGTTGTTGGCCCGCCTACGTGCATTGTTGCGTCGCGCTGACTTCGCAGCGGATGAGCACGGTGACGACGTTCTCGTTCTCGACACCTTGCGTATCGATGTCGGTGCACGCCGTGTGTGGCGCAGCAACATCGAGATCGAGCTCTCGAAGACCGAATTCGAATTGCTCGAACTCCTGGTTCGCAACGCCGGGATCGTGCTGGAGCACTCCACCATCTACGACCGCATCTGGGGATACGACTTCGGACCCGATTCGAAGAACCTGGCGGTGTACATCGGGTACATCCGCCGCAAGATCGATCTCGACGGAGAGACTCGACTCGTTCACACGGTGCGCGGTATCGGCTACACGGCGAGGGTGTCATGAGTCTTCGTCTGAAGGTCGCGCTGTTGTTGGCCGTGATCGTCTCGGTAGGGGTTGCGGCCGTGAGCCTCGTGACGTACCGGGCGACCGATGCCCGACTCATGGAGGAAGTCGATCGGTCACTCGTGCAGGCCACCGAGCGTCTGCTGCAGCTTCCCGGTCGCAATCGTCCGAACATCCCGGGCCGGACCGTCGTGAACATTCCCGAACGTCCACTCGGCGTCGAGCAGTTCGTCGTTCAGGTATCCGATCTCTCCGGGAACGTGATCGCCTCGACCGACGGCGTGTCACTGCCTCTCACCTCGGCTGGCGTCGGGTCCGATGGTTCGTCGATACCCGTGTACGAAAGTGTGACCACTGCCGAAGGAATCGATTACCGCGTGAGAACGGTGCAGTTGTCGACCGGAGTCGTTCAGCTGGGGCGCGACCTGAGTGAGAACCTGAACGTCCTCGAAGATCTTCGTCGGCGGATGGTGCTCGTGGCCGTGGTGGTCGCGGCGGTTGCCGCTCTGATCGGTTGGATCACGGTGAGCGGCGTGACCAGTCGTCTGCGCCGACTGTCGACCGCCGTGGACGAAGTGGCGAGCACCGGTCGTCTCGACGTCGAGGCACCGCAGTCGGGAAGCGACGAGGCCGGGCGGCTCGGTCGCCGTTTCTCCGACATGCTCTCGGCGTTGGCGCGTTCACGGGATCAACAGCAACGTCTGGTCGAAGATGCCGGTCACGAACTCCGTACGCCGCTCACGAGCCTTCGAACCAATCTCGACGTGCTGCGTCGACACACCGACATCGATCCCGACGTGCGGGCGCAGATCGTCGACGACATCGATCGGGACGTCGCTGATCTCGAGTCGCTCGTCGAGGAAGTCGTGGCACTCGCCGCCGATCGCCATGCCGATGAACTACCCGAGCCGACCGAGTTGCGAGATCATGTGATCACCATCGTCGAGAGAGCCAGCCGACGCAGTGGGCGAGTGGTGAACCTCACCGCCGACGATTCGGTGAGCATCGTTCGACCCCAACTGTTCGAGCGGGCGGTGTCGAACCTGGTCGACAACGCTCTGAAGTTCGATGCGTCGGGTGGGCCGATCGAGGTCGACGTCACGAAAGGGACGATCACCGTGTCGGATCGGGGCCCTGGTATCGAAGACGGCGAGGAGTCGGTGATCTTCGAGCGATTCCATCGCGCGACATCGGCCCGAACACTTCCTGGTTCCGGTCTCGGGCTTTCGATTGTTGCTGATGTCGCGCAGTCGCACGGCGGAACCGCATTCGCCCGCCGTCGTACCGGCGGTGGTGCCGAAATCGGATTCACGTTGCCGCTGGCATAGAGCCCATCGCACGAATTTCGCCTTCATCATCGACTTGTCCTGTCAACTCTCTCGGTATTCGCGACCAGCGTCGCGAACCGTCGCCTGATGTTCACCTCGCATTCGCTCTGAGCCGACCCCGTGTTCAGGTGCGTCACTTACGTTCGAACCGTTACGTGAACAACGTGGTCGACAGGCCACTCATCAGGAGGAAGAATGCGAATTTCCAAGGCATCACGCCGCTGGACAGCTCTGGCGATCGGCTTGGCGTCGGCATCGTTCATCGCTTCGTGCGGTGGCGACGACGGCGACTCCAGCTCGTCCGACACTCCCGCCCCGGCAAAGGCTGCTCCGGCCGCCGGGGGAAGCGACTCGACCGCGGCTCCGGCCGCTGATCCTCGGGCCGATTGGCCGAGCACGTTGACCTTCGCCGCCGTTCCGGCCGAGAACGCGTCCGAGATCGCCGATTACGTCACACCGCAGATCATCGCTGACGAACTCGGAATCAAGATGGAGTTCGTGCAGGCCGCTGACTACGCCGGTGTGATCGAAGGCATGGTTGCCGAGCGTGTCGACATCGGCTCCTTCGGAGGTTTCTCGTACGTGATCGCCACCGGAGCCGGGGCCGACATCGACGTGGCCGGACTGTGGGCAGCCGAGACGCCGGACGCATTCGGTGACTACCGCTCGTACCTCGTGGTGCCGGTCGGATCCGATATCCGTGAACCCGCCGATCTGGCTGGTAAGCGGGTGTGCTTCGTCGATCCGGGTTCCACCTCCGGCTTCCTCTTTCCGTCGGCCGCCCTTCTCGAAGTCGGTCTCGACCCCACGGAGAACTCCACCGACATCACCGCGATCTTCGCCGGTGGTCATGACGCCTCGGCCATCGCCGTCAACAACGGCGACTGCGATGCCGGCTTCGCCTACGACACCATGCTCACTCAGCAGTTGATCGAGTCGGGTGACATTCCCGGCATCATCGACTCGACTGGTGAAGGCGAAAACGTGAACGAGTCGGCAGCCACGCTCGACATCATCTGGAAGTCGACCGCGATCGCCGCTCCTCCGTTGGCGTACGGACGCTGGCTGCCACAGTCGTTGCAGGACGCCATCATCGAAGTCGTCACCACCAAGGTGAACGTCGATTGGGCGGTCGCAAATGGCTATTGCTCGTCGACTGACGATTGTCCGCTTTCGGACGGCCCGTTCTGGGGTTACCTGGCGGGAGACGACTCCTACTTCGACGGCATCCGTGAACTCTGTGAGTTGACGGGTTCGAGCAAGTGCAAGCTCTGATCTCCCCCCAGAGCTGATGCAGATCGGATGGTGCGACGACTCCCCCGTCGCACCATCCGATCCACCATTTCAATCAAAGGAGTAGTGGAACATGGAAGCAGGAGTGGTGCATCCGGCGGTGGTCGACATCCGCGGCGTGACCAAGACATTCGACAACGGCCGAGTCGCTGCATTGCGAGACGTGAGTTTCTCGGTGCCCGAAGGTCAGCTGGCAGTGATCATCGGATTGTCCGGTTCCGGCAAGTCGACACTTCTGCGCCACCTGAACGGAATGCACCAGCCCGACAGCGGCGACATCGAAGTGCTCGGCACACGAGTGGTCGGCCTGTCGGGATCGGCCCTGCGGGAACTTCGCCGCAACGTCGGATTCGTTTTCCAGTCCTTCAACATCGTGGGTCGTATGACGTGCATCGAGAACGTGCTGACCGGTGCTCTCGGTCGACTTCGCGGACCTCGGTACGGCGTCTTGAGCTACCCGAAGAGTCTTCGGCGCGAGGCGCTCGAACAGCTCGACCGAGTCGGTCTTGGTGACCGAGCCTTCCAGCGGACCGACACCCTGTCAGGAGGGCAGCAGCAACGAGTGGCGATCGCTCGAACACTCATGCAGAAGCCCCGCATCGTGTTGGCCGACGAACCAGTGGCTTCGCTCGACCCGGAGATTTCCGGACAGGTCATGGACGTTCTCTTCCGGTCGTGCGTGGAGGACAACATCACCGTTCTCTGCTCCCTCCACCAGGTCGACCTGGCCCTCGGCTGGGCCAATCGACTCATCGGACTTCGTGATGGCGAACTCGTGCTCGACACTCCAGTCGATACCGGAATCGATCAGAGCAGGGTCATGGAGGTCTACCGACGCCTCGACCCGACGGGTCAGAAAGTCGACGAATACCGCCCCTCGATGGCGAGCTGATCGTGACCCTGATATCCGAACATCGTCTCGAGGTCAACCGCACACCGTCGCCCGGTGAGCGTCAGATCTCCACACCGTGGAACGTTCAGCGCGCGATCATGTGGATCGTCGGCATCGTCTTCGTGATGGTCGCGATCTACTCGATCTACGACATCGGCGTGAATCCTCTCACCCTGTATTTCGAGCGCGACGACATCGGAAACTTGCTCGGGCGCATGTGGCCGCCCACGATCCAGGAAATCGGGCCGGTGTGGAACTCGGTGCTCGACACCTTCTTCATGGCTTTCGTCGGCACGTCGATCGCCGTGGTGGTGGCGATACCTCTCGGTTTTCTCGCGGCAGCGAACATCACCAAGTTCGCTCCACTCAGGTGGGCGGCCCGCGGAATCATCGTGTTCACTCGCGCCATTCCCGACCTGATCTTCGCTTTGATCTTCGTGCGCGTGTACTCGATCGGTGTCCTGCCTGGGGTTCTGGCCATCGGACTGCATGCTGTGGGCATGCTCGGGAAGTTGTTCGCCGATTCGATCGAGCAGATCGACCGTCGTCCTCGTGAAGGTGTCTCAGCGACCGGTGCCTCTCGCCTTCAGGAAATCGCCTCCGGGGTCCTTCCGCAGATCATTCCCTCGTTCATCGCGGCGGCCTTGTACCGCCTCGACATCAATTTCCGTTCGGCTACCTTGCTGGGTCTCGTAGGGGCCGGCGGTATCGGCCTGCAGATCCGGGCGTATCAGGGAGGGTTGCGTTATCCCGAGTTGCTCGGTGTGACTCTCTTGATCATCGCCCTGATCGTCGTTGTCGAGGCGGTGTCGACCAACGTTCGTTCGACGATTCTCGGCCACAATCGCACGAGTGTGTCCCTGTGGAGGCGTTTGCGCGGCGGACCGACGGCTGCCGACTTCGTTCCGGAACACCGAGCCACCAAGATCGACGTGGCGTCGGCCAGTCTCACTCCACCGTGGACGAAGGAACGCATCACGATGTACGTGTTCGCCCTGGTGTCGCTCGTGATGTTGGTGTTGTCGTTCACCCTCACCGACATGTCACTTCCAGAACTGATCACCGGACTACCGGAGATCCCGAAAGTCCTCTGGAGACTCGTTCCACGATCGATGGACTGGTGGCAGGGAATGTTCTTCGACGATCTCGTCGAGACAGTTCTGATGGGCTTTGCAGCCACCTTCCTCGCTCTCATTTTCGCCATTCCAACCGGTTTCTTCGCCGCCCGAAACGTTGCGCCAGCTCGATGGATCTACACGGTGTCGCGGCTTTTCATCCTCGGTGTGCGTGCGCTACCCGATCTGGTGGTGGCCGTCGTGTTCGTGGCTGCTCTGGGTCTCGGACCCAAGCCCGGGGTACTCGCTCTCGCCATCGGGCTGTACGGCTTCGCGACCAAACTCTTCGCCGACGCAATCGAAGAAGCGATCGAGGGGCCCCGAGACGGAATCAGGGCGACGGGATCCACCCGTATGCAGGAGTCGCTCTCAGGAGTGTTGCCTCAGGTGATGCCGGCCATCGTCGGCAACTCGCTCTACTTGCTCGATGTCTCGATCCGCTCGTCCGCGGTTCTCGGAATCGTGGGTGGCGGAGGAATCGGGTTCGCCCTCCTTCAAGGGGCGAAGTTGTTGAAGTGGGAGATGCTCGGTGGATTGCTGATCATCATCTTCGTCATCGTGTACTCGATCGAATTGCTCGCCGGCTGGGTACGCAAACGAATCATCTGATCAAGGATCGAATTTCTTCGGCCAAAGGTCGGGTCGCGGCAACGATTCCGCTCCAGCGCTTCGACATGTCGATGTCGAACTCGAGTGGTCGATCGAACGCATCGACGACCACACCGCCGGCGTGTTCGACGAAGGGCACGAGGGGGAGCAGGTCGACCAATCGGTGCACGTCACCTCCGGCGTCGACGAAGGCATCGACGGCACCGATGGCGACCAGCGAACCTTCGATCACCGAACTGCCCATGACCCGAAGCCTCTCGGTGGGCTCGACGATCCGGTTCCACGCCGATCTGGTTTCGGCACGCGGACGAAGCATGGCGATCGATGCGCCGGCCAGTTCGAGTCGACCAGTGGTGGCGAGAGGTTCGGAGACATCGAAACTCCCATCTCGTCGTCGATGTGCGCTGATCGTGCGCTGAGAATCCAACCACAAGATGTGGGCGTCGGTGATCGTGCCGGCCATGACGATGGCTCCCGCGAAGGCACAGGCGGGCACTCCGGCCACCGCGTTGGCGGTCCCGTCGACCGGATCAATGACCAAGGTGACCGAGGAGCCCCGATCGACCCAGCCGATCTCCTCGGACAGAACGTTGATCTTGTACGGCTCGACTGCGGCCACCACTGCTTCATCGACGATTTGATCGAGAAACATCGTCGGTGTGCCGTCGCCACCGAGTCCGATGATGGCGGCGAGCTCCTGACGGGACTTCGTCAACTTGGCCGTCAGGTAGGCGGCTTGCGCCGCTGCGGCGGCGGCAACCAGAGCAGGGTGGAGGTCGGGGACGACGCGACGACTCTGATTCACGCCGTGACCACCATGAGGTCCGAGGAGTCGGGCAGGAGATCTTCACTTCGGAAGACATGTCGTACACAGGCGAATGGTCCGTCCAGTTCGACGATCGCCAGGTCGGCCAGAAGTCCGGGCAAGAGCGCACCTCGATCGTGAAGTCCCACTGTCGCCGCTGGCCCTGATGTCACGAGAGCAACGGCAGAAGGAAGATCGCACACCTTCTCGTGAACGAGAACGGCGACGGCCCCGAGCATCGTGGACGGCAGATAATCGCTCGCCAATCCGTCACAGAGTCCTCGAGCGATCAAGTCGCGAGCACTCACGTTGCCGCTGTGGCTTCGTCCGCGCATGACATTCGGAGCACCGCATACCGTCCGCAGGCCGTGTTCGTGAGCGCGAACAGCCGCCTCCAAGGTCGTCGGGAACTCCGCGATCGACGCGCTCCATCGCTTGGCCTCGTCGGAGTCCGCGGCGGTGGCCGGATCGTGGGCCATCAGTCGAATGGCACCATTTTTCGCCTGTGCCACGAGCCAGGCGAGTGCGGTATCGCGATACGCCGCTGTCGCATCCCGTTCGGCGATCAGGTCGTCGACTCGTCGGCGGGCTTCCTCTTCAGTGATTCCTTGTGTCCCGACGATGTAGCGCTCGAAAGCGGTTCGATCGGTGTATTGACCTTGGCCGGGTGTGTGGTCCTCGAACGATACGAGGGGAAGTGATCCATCGTCGGCTCGACGAGGTAGTCGATCGACGAGACAATGAAAGCCGTCGATGTCTCGGGCATCGAGGCGATAGAGAATTCGGTGATCGACGAGAGCCCGACCAGAAGCGCGATACGCCTCGAGTTCCTCGGTCCACTCATTGGCCAGGACGACGCTGCGGTGGTACTTCTCGTCCTCCTCGAAACCGATTCCATGGAACATCGTGGTGATTCCAGCGGCGCGTACACGACCCTCGAAGGAGCGAACCGGGAAGCGAGCTCCAAGGTCGACACCGGGCCGTGGGAAGCGTTCGCGTTCGAGCCCATCACTGTGAGTGTCGACCAGTCCGGGTACGCACAGTGCACCCCGTGCATCGACCACGTGAGGCTCGAAGGCCAGAGGTCGTCGAGTGTCGACGACCTCGACGATGAGACCGTCCTCACACACGATGGTGGCGTCGTCCAGGACTCGGCCGGAGAGGACAGCGGTTGCATTAGTGACGACGAGTCTGCTCATACGTGTGCTCCTTGAGTGAGAACTTCGAGAACCAGAGTGGGATCTCCACTCATTTCGATACGCCCTTTGCGCATGAGAACGATTCGGCTCGCCAGACGCTCCATGGCTTCGACATCGTGGAAAACGGCGAGAACGGCGACTCCTTGGGTCGTGAGATCGCCGATGAGATCGAGGGCGGCTTCGCGATTTGCCGGGTCAAGAGCCGAGACCGGTTCGTCGAGAAGGAGCAATTGTGGAGAGGAGATGGTTCCAGCAGCCAGATTGATGCGCTGCTTCTCGCCACCCGATAGGACTGATGCATGAACGTCCCACAACTTCTCGTCGATGTTGAGACGTCGAAGAGAATGAGCAGCGGCTTCCCGCGCCGTGACTCGGTCCATCCCGCGCGAAACTCCTGCGCGTGTCACGATGTCGAGTGGGCCTCGTCGAGGCTCGGCTCGTAGGAATTGCGAGACGTATCCGATGTCGCGCCCTCTCAGATGGGCCATCTCTTGGTCGCTCAGGGTGGTCAGATCGACGAGCTCCCCGGTTCGAAGTCTGAGACGTGCCGTTCCCGATGTCGGTTCGTAAGTTCGGTAGATGCACTTGAGAAGTGACGACTTCCCAGCACCGCTCGACCCGGCGAGCGCCACGTGCTCTCCGGGGAGAATGTCGAGATCGACACCACGAAGGGCCTCGACGCGACGCCCGTCGATCGTGTGCAGGACGAAATCTTTGCTCAGGCCACGACAAGAGAAGATGTACTCGTTCATGCGCGTGCGGCTCCGACGAGACGTTGGCTGTAGGGGTGGTGGGGATCCTCGAGAAGCCGATCGGTCAGACCTGCTTCGACGATGCGACCGTGGTTCATGACCACACAGCGCGTCGTGAGCATCTCGATCACGGCGAAGTCGTGTGAGACGACCACGGCAGCGACGCCAGTCTCTTCGAGAAGATTGCGGATCAGATCGAGGACGCCAGCGGCAACTGATGCGTCGAGTCCGGTGGTTGGTTCGTCGAGAAGTACGACCGGAGGTTCATTGGCCAGAGCCTTGGCGAGTTGAACACGTTGTCGCATTCCACCCGAGAAGGTGCCGACCAGATCGTCCATCCGCGACAGCGGGACCTCGGTCCGCTCCAGCAGTTCGGCGGCTCGCTCTCGTATGCGACCGAAGTGGCGCCATCCGGCCGCCGTCAGAGCCTCGGCGATGTTTCCTCCGGCCGTGACGTTCAGGCGAAGTCCTTCGGCTGGATCCTGATAGACGACCGACAGGTCCGCGACTCGGAGTCCGCGTCGTCTCGAGGGATCGAGATCGAGGACGTTCGTTCGTCCGTGATCGACCGATTGCAGGAAAACTTCACCGGTGGTCGACGTTTGGTCACCAGCGACACAACGCATGACGGTCGACTTGCCCGAACCTGATTCTCCGATGACACCAAGGGCTTCTCCGGGCGAGACCTCGAAAGACACGTCCCAAGCGGCCACGATGGAGCCCGTGGTCGCACTCTTGGCCGTGCCAGCGTCGGGTCCGGTGTCGGACAGGGATTCGAGATCCGGAACCCCGTGGATCTTCCCGAGTGAGGACACCTTCAGTGCCCATGAGTTCTTCACGTGTTCACTCCTCTCGATGGGTGCAGCGAACGTTCTCGTCGCCGACGACACCAGTCGCTGTCACTGCACACCCAGTGGCCACGATCGTCGGCCGAGCTCGCCGGCACTTCCACCAGGAAAGATTCGGAACTTCCGCACGTTCGGCACGTCGCGCCCGGTGTGATCTCGACCTCGAACGGCACGTCTTCGAAGGTCAGAGGTTCGACGTCGGTGTGAGGCGGCACCGCATAGATCCGCTTCTCCCGACCGGCGCCGAACAAAGAGAGAAATCGAGATCGATGCAATCGAGGAACGTCCCAGCGAGGAATCGGCGTGGTGGCAATCACGTATCGTCCGTTCACGAGACACGGATAGCCCGTCGTGCGTGTGATCACACCGTTGCGGACCTTGTCCTCGTAGAGACTGACCCACATGCGCGCGTAGTCGGCTTCGGCGTGCATTCGGGCGAGTTCGCGCATGTCGCGCTCGACGCCACGCAGCGGCTCGGGTACGGGAACCTGAAGAACCAGAACGTGTCGTTCGTCGAGAGGATCCTCCGGAATGCGATGTCGGGTCTGGATGAGTGTGCTGTCCTCGGGTGTGGTCGACTCGGGAATTCCAGTCGATGACACGATCAATCGTCGAAGGTTGACGGCATTCACACCCTCGTCATCTCCCTGATCGATCACTTTGACGACGTCATCAGGGCCGACGATCCCAAGTGAGATCTGGAGACCGCCGGATCCCCATCCGCGCGCGACGGGCATCTCTCGCGAACCGAATGGAACTTGATACCCGGGTACTGCGACAGCAGTGAGGATGGCTCGTCGAATCTCTCGTTTGGAGTATTCGTCGAGGAGTCCGAAATTGACGTCGGCTACGTGAGTGGAATCTTCCTCGTCGACGTTCTCTCCGAGAACCTGCTTCAGGAGCGATGTGTTCATGACGACTCCTTGTGTCGACGTATGGCCGCCTTGCGTTCCATCATCGACCTGAAGGTCACGTAGTGGGGCAATTTCAAGTGCTCGAGAAATCCGCTCGCATCGAGGCCATCGGTCGTCAGGAGGATCGACTGCTCGAGAAAGCTGCGACCCTTGTCGCGTTCGCAAGCGATATCGAGATTGGCCATGGCGATCGCCTTCTTCTCGTTGTGGCCGAAACACAGGCCGTACCCGACGTCGAATCGACCACGGTCCTCCTCGATACCGTCGAGATCCTCGATGGCTTCGACCTCGGTGACCCGTACATCGGTGACGGAAACCTCATCGCCGGTGATCGGATGAATCACCGTCACGGGGAGTCGACCATGACGAACCTCGCCGAGAGTGATCTCGTGCAAGTAGCCATCCGGACCGAGAATGTTTCGATACCACACGTTTACTAGGGCGCCTGTCTCCGCGCGAGCCATCGTGGCCAAGCGCGCCGATCGAGTTGCAGGTGGACGAGCCGGATGACGGGTGATGTCGAAGGGTTCGGGATCGTCGGAGCGACGACGGTCGACAACAGCATCCAGCTCTCGGAGCAACTCGAGAAGTCGTCGAGGCCGCCGTTCACTGTCGCCCGGATCATCATGGTCGCTGTCGGTCACGACGGCCTCCCTGAGGAGAGCGGCTGTCTTCTCAGCGCCTTCTCGCAAGGTGTCTTCGTCAGCCGTATGAAGCAGTCGGCCCGTGTAGTCGGTCGTCCGCCCGAGTAGTTGAGGTCCGGGAGGATTTCGGAAGGCCGGAACGATTCGTCGTAGGACCACCATGTCGTCCACGTCGACGGGCGTGGTGTAGGCGAGTCGGGGAAGAGTCGAGCGAAAAGACCGCAGAAGATGGGCGGCCTCGATCGGGTCACCCTCGGCTTGGCGAAGGGCGGATGCTGCGAGGTGCTCGTCCCAGAGACCACCTTCACCCATCACTCGGTCCACGGCAAGACGCAATTTCTCGATCATCTGGCGCGACTCGAGCCATGAGCTCTCGCCGAGAATTCGTTCGCGTGCAACCAGTCGCTCGGCAGCCTCGATTGCCTTCAGTCCACCACGTGCTGCTGCGTAACCCATCTAGTTCCTCTCTTCGTCCGGCCACGTCGCCGACAGTTCGATTCGGGTCGAGCGGGGAATTCCGACCACTCGTCCGTCATGGGTGGTCATCCAGACGTCGATTCCTGCCGGAAAGGAGGTGTTGACGTGGCGCCACGCTTCGATGTGATCCGCAGTGAGTCCATCGACACAGATCGATCGATCTCCGTCGATCCCCGGTCCACGAAGTACGAGCTGAACTCCGGCACGTGTTCCGGCGCCCCCATCACGTAGATCGTGGACACCGAGCGACAGGCGGGCACCCATCTCGGGTTCGAAAGCTGTTCCTCGACGCACGTGCTGAAGGATCGATTCGAGACGGTCGAGCCCGTCCGAAGGAACACAGATCAAATCGGCAGTGGAGACGATCGATGATCGAGCACCCGTCGCTACGGAAGCCGCTTCCGACCACACGAAGGTTTCGGTTTCGACGACATGAATCGTCGTCTCGACATCGGCGAGGACCAGCACAGGTGCAAGAACACTGGGTAGTCGCCGCCAAATCGAATCAGAAAAATGAGTGGTGGAGCCAGGGCGCGAAATGGAGTCGAGCAGCGAACGAAAAACCTGCTGTGATTCGAGGGCGTCGAGTCGACATGCTGCTATTCGAGTGGGCAGGCGACGGGACTCCAGGGCATCGGTACCGATCATCTCAGTCGAGCTCCTCGAACGAGACGGTGGTCGACCGGAGATCGCTCCATTCCTGTCTTTGAGAGGAAGTGAGATGCTCGTCCGTTTCTTCGCACAGCAGATCGACCTGGACACGGAGAGACGAGTCGTGCTCGGCACAGGCGTCGAGCAGAGCGGCGGCAAGCGTCGTTTCGCGATCGACTCCGGCCCGCATGGCCCAACCACGGACGCCCGCGACAGCGACCTCGGCACGAGTGACGACCACTTCACCCAGATGGAAGCGTTCCTTGCACACGGGTTCGCGTACTTGCATCATCACCATTCCGACCTCCGGTGGGCCGATGATGTCGAGCTCATCCGCGACGTCGCGTCGAGACAGAAATGACTCGGCAAGTATGCGAACTTCGTCGGCATCGGCTCGCGCCAGAAGTTCCGTTCGTCGATTTCGGTTCAAGGCTCACTCCTTCCTTGCGTGGCTCCATGAATTTCGAAGGACTCGTCATCGGAGTGATCGAAGTGAACGCTCACTGCGACTCGGTCCGTGCGTATCCACGACTCACCCAATTCGACGACTGCGAGTGTCGAGGAATCGACGTTGACACTGCGTAGATGCCATGTCGGCTCTCGTGTCTCGATGATGTGACCCACATGGTGTGGGGGAGTATCGAGCGAAACCTCGACTGTTCGTCGAACGAGTCGAATTCCGTATCGAGTGTCGAGAATTCTCCAAATCGAGGAGATGTCATCCAGATGACGCCGAAGCCCGAGGGCCATCGCATTTGCGATTTTGCTGACACCGAAGCCGATCACGTCTCCATCGACTTCCAAGGCGCGGCCGATCTCGATGAGGCGCCCTGGACGACCGGGGGCGAAGGCTTGGAGCTCGCATGGCTCCGGTTCCGTCTCCGACACCGTGACAAGACGCCAGTGAGGTGTTCGCCCCGACAAGGCGAGAGTCTGGCTCACACTCGGCGGGAAGCGATGTCCGATGGGATACGGGATCCGTTCATTGACGAACGTTCCGGATCCCTTCACCCGTCGGACCACGAATCGTCGTTCGAGTTCCTGCAGAGCGGCGCGCGCAGTCGGACGACTGATTTCGAATTCGCGAACGACGTCGTTTTCGGACGGGACGCGGTCTCCGACATCGAGGTCGCGAATACGACCCTCGAGTTGGTTCGCAACCGAGATGTAGGTTTCCGACACGGCTCGATCGTGAACCCTCGAAGTTGACGTGACAACTACTCGGAATGAACGACTGGCCAACAGTCGAGGAAGTCTCGGATACGGACTCTGACAACGGCGGGCTGGTCAGATAACGGACGCCTCCACGTCACCTTTCGTTCACCGTCCGTGGCTATGGTGACGCCGTGAATTCCACGGCCCGTCGTTTCCGAAACGTCGATGAAATCGTCGAACACCTTGCGGATCTCGGCAACGTCGAGTCCGTCGAGGCAGAGCATTTCACCGAACTCGAACACGGACTCCAAACCGCGGCGCTCCTGCGCGAAATCGCTCCCGAGGACGTCGAGCTACAGATCGCAGGACTCGTGCACGATCTCGCTCATCCCTGGGACGGTCCGGGTCAACCACGGCACGCGACGATGGGTGCCATTGCGGTTCGTGAAGTACTGGGTGATCGAATCGCCGACTTGATCCTCTCCCACGTCCCAGCCAAGCGTTATCTGGTGGCGACGCGTCGCGAATATGCCTCGGTCCTGTCGCCTGACAGCGTGATGACCCTGGCGGCACAGGGAGGACCGATGACTGCCGAGGAGATCGCGGCATTTGAGCAGAATGCCGATTTTCACGCGATGGTCGATCTTCGGATCGCCGACGATGGAGCAAAGGTGCCGGGCAAGATCGTGCCCGCATTGTCGACGTACGAGGATTCGATCCGCGAACTGGCTTCCCGCTTCATGGCGAAGTGAACCACGTCGTGACGAGCACTGCTTTTTCGCCCGATGATCCGGCCGTCGTGGATCACTTCCACGAACACGGATGGGTGCTCACCGACGATCTCGATGCGGACGAGGTCGTCGAACTTCAACGATGGGTCGACGAGGTCGCGGCCACGTTCGGCGATTCGGCCTCCATCCTGCACCATCGTGAAATGACCGACTTCGGCCCCAAGTTGGCTCGTAGTGAGAACTTCGTGCCGGTGCACGAGGGCCTGCGAAACCTACTCACTCGCCGACTCGTCACCACGGCGTCACGACTTCTCGGCGAGACGGCCGTTCTCTACAAGGAAAAGGTCAACTACAAGTTGATCGGTGGTGCTGGCTTCTCGCCCCACCAAGACGCACCGGCCTACCCCTTCATCGACTCACACGTGTCGTGCATGGTGGCCGTCGATGACGCCACTCCGGAGAACGGGTGTCTCGAGGTCGTGAGTGGACGACATCAACATCTGCTCGACATGGACGAGCGGGGCTGCATCGTGGCATCGATCGTCGAGGACATGGTGTGGCATTTCGCACCGATTCGTGCCGGACAGACCCTGTGGTTTCACTCACTCACACCTCACCGCAGTGGCGCCAACCGCTCGACTCGTGACCGTCGAGCGCTTTATCCCACCTACAACGCCCTCTCGGAAGGTGATCTTCGTGAGGCGTACTACGCCGAGAAACTCGAGCGGTTCGCCGCCGCCGAACGTGGTGAACGTGTCGTGCTGTCGTTGATCGGTGACTTCGAAGGTCGCCCGGTCGACTGACCGTCTCGTACTCGTCTGCCATGGTGTCCAACGTTCCTTACGTGCGCGTGGGAATTCTCGGAATCCTCACCATCGTCGCCTACGGCTCGTGGTTCTACGGATTCGGAGTTCTCCTCGACGACATGGCGGTCGATTTCGGCTCGGGAGTCGGAATCCTGACTCTCGGGTACACGATTGCCCAGATCCTGACGGGTGTTCTGGGCATGTGGGTGGGGCGCACCCTCGATCGTCATGGGGCACGACTTCCTTTCACCGTCGGAGCGATGGTTGGCCCGATGATCGTTATTGCATCGACGTTCACCGATTCGCCGGGCCTTTTCGCCGTGACTTTCGGTGTCGGGGGAGGGGTGATCGGCGCATCGAGCTTCTATCACCTCACCCAGACCGTCGCAGCACGCCTGTCAACCGGCAGTGAGGCCCGGGCTATTGCGCAGCTGACGATTTGGGGCGCGTTCTCGTCACCCGTCCTCATCCCGATCACGGAGTTGCTTCGATCTTGGATCGGTTGGCGCGACACCGTGCGGGTCTCGGTGTCGATCGTGGGCGTCGTACTCGTTATCGCCGCCATCTTCGTGGATCGCAACGGAGAATCGCGCTCGGTCTCACCGTCGGTCTCGTCGCGATTGGCGTTGATCGGTGCATGGCAGGATCAACATGTTCGGCGATTTGCGGTCTCATCGCTCGCCGGGTCTTTCGGTACGTCGATCATCATGGTGTTACAGATCCCGGCCATGGTGGCGGGTGGGCTCGAACGTTCGACGGCCGCTTCGATGGCTGGAGCGCGAGGTTTCGCACAACTTCTCGGTCGACTCCCGCTCGGCCGAGTACTCGACGCGTGGTCGACCCGCCACGTCTTGATCGGCGCCAAGTTGTTCGTCGCAGTCGGAGCGGTATTGCTCGCCTTCAGTGGCAACGTGATCGTCGCTGTTCTCTTCGTCATCGTTGGAGGCGTAGGAGTTGGGGCAGTCTCGCCACTCGACGGGATCTACGCACGAGAGGTTCTTCCCGCACATGATCTCGGCACGCTCATGGGATCGATGCATTTCGTGGGTGGGATCATGTCGGGAATCGGGCCGTTGGTGGGTGCATTCGTGATCGATATGACCGATAGGACATGGACGGGGTTGGTGTTGGCGAGTGCAACAGTGGTGATCGGTGCGCTTGCGCTCGTCACGTTGCCGCGGCGTGCACCAGCCCAATGATCACACCAGCGGGTACGAGCCAACCGGCACCGACCTTCGTCGCGATCAACAGCACGAGAGCGACGCCAGCCACGATCCAGGTGAGTGGGTCGACCAGAGCCGTGTCGCCGAGTCGTACGAGGACACCGGCCATCAGTCCGAGAGACGACATGGTGACCCCGGTGAGGAAAGCCGAGGCCGCCGGACGAGCACGAAGCCAGCGCAGGAATCGATCGAGTAGGCCGACGAAGAGGAACGACGGACCGAAGATTCCGAGAGTGGCCAGTGCGGCACCGGCCACGCCGAGAATCTGCCACCCGATGAACGTGGCCGTAGTGAACACCGGTCCGGGTGTGATCTGGCCCACCGCGATGGCATCGAGCAGTTGTTCGGCAGTCAGATATCCGGTGTCGGTCACCAGTCGACTGTCGAGGAATGCAACGAGGACGTATCCGCTTCCGTAGAGCACCGACCCCACCTCGAGGAAGATGAGGAACAATCGGGCGAGTGACGGTTGTGCAGCGAGAAGTCCGACGACCGTGAATGTTGCGACCGAATTCGCACGAAGCGACGCCTGTCGCACGACGTGCGAGAGACTCCACACGACACCGAGTGACGCGATGATCACGAGTTCGTGCAGACCGAGAAGGTAGGTGCCGAAGGCGACGGCCGCGGTCACGAAGGCGGCCGGATGTCGAAGATTCGATCGACCGAGACCCCACACGGCGTGGGCGATGATCGCGATGATCACTGGTAACACGCCGTATCGAATGTCGAACACCAGTGGATCGGTTCCGAACTCGGCGTACAGCCAGGCGATCGCTCCCACGATCACGACGGCCGGCACGATGAACGATGCACCGGCGACGACGAGTCCGCGGACACCGGCCCGCCTCAGTCCGATGTGCATCGCCATCTCGGTGGAGTTCGGACCCGGGATGAGGTTGGTCGCCCCGACCATCTCCATGAATTCCTCGTCGCTCAACCAACCGCGACGCCGCACCGTTTCGTCGCGCATCATGGCGATGTGGGCGGCCGGTCCGCCGAAACCCAGCACCCCGAGCTTCAGCATCAGCTTCGACACCTCGGCAACGGCACCTCTCACCTCGCCATTCTGGATCGGTGTCGAGCATCGATCCTGCTCAGATGGGTGAATTAGGGGTGAACGAGATTCTCACCTTCCTCTCACCTGCACCTGGTTCGCTTCTCACCTGGGTGTCGCACCATGAGAACTGTTCCGGCCGCACCCCCTACGGCCGGAACGAATTCACGACAGGTGCCTCGCACCGGACAAGGAGAGAACGATGAATGCACGCAAGTGGACGATCGCCGGTGTGAGCGCCGGTCTGCTGGCCGGCGGTGCTGCTGGCTTCATGGTGGCTGTGCCCGGAGGTGCGGGCGCATCACCCGCCCGAACGGCAGTCGTCGCCGTTGCGGCCGACGGTGAGAACACCGACGGAATCACGGCCCAGCATCACGGGCAGCCGCACCTCGGCCCCGAAGCCCGCGCCGACAAGTTCACGGAAGTTCTGCAAGGACTCGTCGACTTCGGTGTGATCGACACTGCCGAGCGCGATGCGATCGTGACGGCGTTGACCACTCGTCCCGACACGCCGCCCACCGAGCGGCTCGATCCGGCGACCAGGTTGACGAGCCGTCTGCAGGCTCTCGTCGACGACGGAACACTCACGGCCGAGCAGCGTGACACCGTCGTCACGACACTGCAGGACGCTCGGCCGGCCGACGGTGAGCGTGGCGGACGTGAAGGCCGTGGTGGCCGACGCGGACCGGGCCGAGGTGCACATCTCGAGACAGCCGCCTCCGTGATCGGTGTGACCGCTGACGATCTGAAGACAGCTCTGCAGAACGGCCAGTCGATCGCCGACGTGGCCACTGCCAACGGTGTCGATCCTCAGGCAGTGATCGATGCGCTCGTCGCCGAGGCGTCGAGCAATCTGACTCAGCGCATCACCGACATGGTGAACGGTGTCCGACCGGCCGGCGCGCCGGCCGAGGCGCCGGCCAACTGAGTCGAACCTTCACACACTGGTTTCCGCCCGCGGAAGTGGCCGTCCCCATCCGGGGACGGCCACACCCGTTTCCTAGGATGGACGCTCCATGGCTTCCGGTGTTCACGACCCCTCCTTTCGGCCCGGGCCGATCGATCTGAGCGGTCTGAACCCTGCTCAGCGCGATGCGGCCGAACACGTCGACGGCCCGCTTCTGGTGGTGGCCGGAGCCGGCTCGGGTAAGACCCGAGTCCTCACCCATCGCATCGCGCATCTCATCGGCGCCCACGGCGTCCACCCGTCGAACATCCTCGCCATCACGTTCACCAACAAGGCCGCCGGCGAGATGAAGCACCGTATCGAAGCCCTGGTGGGTCCGGTGGCTCGCTCGATGTGGATCTCCACGTTCCACTCGGCCTGCGTCCGCATCCTGCGCGTGCACGCCGAACGGCTCGGCTATCCGAAGACCTTCAGCATCTACGACCAGACCGATGCTCAACGTCTGACCGGCTACGTGATCCGTGATCTCGGATTCGACACCAAGCGGTTCACGCCTCGTGCCGTACACGCCGTCATCTCCAATTGGAAGAACGAGTTGCTCGGTCCGGGTGACGCCGCTGATCGAGCGGCCCACATCTTCGATCGCAAGCATGCCGAGATCTACAAGGAATATCAGGCCCGTTTGGTACGGGCCGGCGCGATGGATTTCGACGACCTGCTCGTCGAGACCGTGCGTCTCTTGCGTAACAACCCCGATGTTCTCCAGCAGTATCAAGACAAGTTCCGGTACATCCTGGTCGACGAATATCAGGACACGAACCTGGCCCAGAACGAGATCGTCCTCATGTTGGCGGCCTCGCATCACAACGTGTGCGTGGTGGGGGACACCGACCAGTCGATCTACAAGTTCCGCGGTGCCGACTACCGAAACATCATGCAGTTCCAGGATGCTTTCGACGACGTGTCGGTCGTCGTTCTCGAGCAGAACTATCGCAGCACCCAGAACATTCTCGACGCCGCCAATGCCGTGATCTCGCAGAATCTCGGCCGCCGTCCGAAGGATCTCTGGACCGAAACGGGTGCCGGCGACAAGATCGTGCGATTCCACGCCGACGACGAGAGCGACGAAGCCAACTTCGTGGGCCGAACGCTCGAACGTCTGCAGCGCAACGGTCAGTCGTGGGGCTCGATGGCGGTCTTCTACCGGACCAATCCGCAGAGCCGCGCCGTCGAAGAAGCGCTCATGCGGTATTCCATTCCCTACAAGGTCGTGGGTGGCACGCGCTTCTACGATCGCAAGGAAGTCAAGGACGCCATTGCGTATCTGCGTGTGATCGCCAATCCGCTCGACGAAGTCAACGTGAAGCGAGTGATCAACGTTCCCAAACGAGGCGTGGGTGACACGAGCATCGCGCGTGTCGATCTGTTCGCTCGCGACAACGCCATGAGTTTCGTCGACGCCCTTCGTCACTCCAGCGAGGCCGGAGTGAGTGGTGCGGCGCGCAAGGGGATCGAGTCGTTCCTCGCCGTCGTCGACGAATTCGCCAGCCGTCTCGATGACGGACCGGGTGACGTGCTGCAGGCTCTGCTCGATCGATCCGGTTACCTGCGCGAACTCGAAGCCGAGCATTCGATCGAGGCCGAGGGACGTATCGAGAACCTGGCCGAATTGGTGGGGTCGGCGCGAGAGTTCGCCCGAATCGACGAATTCCTCGAACAGGTCGCCTTGGTGGCCGACACCGATGAACTCACCGACGACGATCGCGTGGTGCTCATGACCATGCACGCCGCCAAGGGACTCGAGTTCCCGGTGGTGTTCATCGTGGGTGTCGAGGAAGGGCTCTTCCCGCACATTCGAGCTCTCACCGATCCTGACGAGCTCGAAGAGGAGCGGCGGTTGGCCTACGTGGGTATCACCCGCGCCCAGGAGAAGCTGTTCCTGTGTCACGCGTGGTCGCGCGCTCAGTTCGGCACCACGCAGTACAACCCGCCGTCACGCTTCCTCGACGAGATACCCGAAGAACTCGTCGATCACGAAGGAAACGTCGCTGCGAAGAGGCGCTCGACACGAGATGACGACTGGTCGATTCGCCCTCGACGTGCCGTGTCGTCGTTCGACATCGACGACGACGATCGTGCTGCGGCGCGAGAGCGACGGGAGCGCATCGTCGATCAAGCCTTGGCGGCTGGCCGAGTCGCCGAACCGACCAACAGTCATACCCTCGGTCTGCGAGTGGGCGACCGAGTCGAGCACGGATCGTTCGGTGAGGGCATCATCATCGACATCTCGGGTTCGGGTGACGACACCCAGGCCGTCATCAACTTCTCGGCCAAGGGGACAAAACACCTCCTGCTCGCCTGGGCCCCCCTCAAGAAACTCTGATTCCACAGGAGTCTCACTCGGTGTTCTGGTTGGGAGGTCGAGGTGATAGACGATCGATCACTCCTCGTGGATCGTGTTGGTGAGAACGGAAAACGCCAAAGCAGCGTGGCTTCGAACTGCGGTCGGATCCTCGCCAGCCGCCATCTGGGTCAGCAACATCGTGAATTGCGCATCGACGTATCGGGCGGTGGCATCGAGTGAAGCGGGGAGCGAGATCTCGTCACGTCGAGTCGCGCGTTCGAGCCACGCCGCGTATGCCGCCACGGTTTGATCCCGGAGCCTGTCGACGTGTCCACGCGTGATCGGACCCAGTCGCCAACGAAGACTCCGCATCTTGACGAAGAGGCAACCGGCCGGGGATTCCGGGGTTTCTTCACGCGTGACGAATTCGATCAGAGCATTCAGTGTCTCGCGAAACGGGCGGTCCTCGGCGAGGGTCGCCATCACGGGACCGAGCACTATCTCGCTGTAGCGGGTGAGGACCGCATCCATGAGTTGATCCTCGTTGCCGAACTCTCGATAGAGGCCGGGTTTTGAAACGCCGGCTCGTCGGCAGATTTCGTTCACGGAGACCGCGTCGAAGTCGTGTCGCCAGTAGCTGTCGATGGCCGTCTCGAGTGTGCGGGAGCGATCGAAGGTCTTCGGTCGTCCGCGAGGGCGTGTGGTGGGATCGTCGGCCATGACGGGGCCAGTCTGACAAGGTTTCGGACCAATCGGTACTCAAATTTGACAGTCACGAGGCATGTGGTGAAAAATACCGGTCGGTACGAAAAAGGGTTCGCCCCGCCCGATCCCGGGTCACCAGTCAGGAGAGTGGTTCATGTCCCTCAAAGTTCTCATCACCGGATCCAGCGCTGGGTTCGGTCGCCTGATCGCCTCGAGACTTCTCGATGCCGGTCACACGGTCGTGGCCACCATGCGCGAACCCGAGACCCGCAACTCCGAGGCGGCCACGGCGCTACGGGAAGCCGGGGCGCGAGTCGTGGAACTCGACGTCACCGACGACCGGAGCGTCGACAGCGGGGTGGCCCAAGCGCTCGACGCAGTCGGCGGTCTCGACGTGGTGATCAACAACGCCGGCGTCGGATCGAACGGACTCATGGAAACGTTCACCTCCGCCGATTGGCAGAAGAGTTTCGATGTCAATGTCTTCGGTGTTCATCGAGTGAATCGTGCAGTTCTGCCCGCCATGCGGGCGCAGGGCTCCGGTTTACTGGTGATGATCTCGAGTGTCGTCGGGCGAATGGCCCTTCCCTTCTTCGGGCCGTACAACGCGGCGAAGTTCGCCGTCGAAGGCCTGGCGGAGACCTATCGCAGTGAACTCTCCGTCCTGGGAATCGAAACTTGTGTCGTCGAAGCAGGAGCCTTTCCCACGCATTTCATCGACGGATTGATGCAGTCGAGCGATCGGAGCCGAGACGCGGGATACGGCGACATGATCGACGCTCCCCGCAACCTGGTGGCGACCTTCGAAAATGTCATGGCATCGAATCCTGCCCAAGACCCTCGGTACGTCGCCGAAGCCATCGTCACCCTGCTCGACACACCGGCGGGCCGACGTCCCTTCCGAACCGTCGTCGACTTCCTGGGAATGGCCGATGCCTTCGCACCGTTCAACGACAGTGCCGAGCAGATGACGGCCGGGATCTATAGTGCCTTCGGTATGGGCAACCTTCTCGAGATCAACTCGCCGTCGAAGTGAGTCGTTGGTGATTCGTCAGTGGTCTCGTCGCGTCTCATCGGTTGTTTCCGTTCTCGTGGCGGTGGTGATGGCGGGTTGTGGCGGCGAATCGGCTGAGAACGAGCCGACCACCGTTCCGGAGACGGTGACTTCCGTCGACATGACCGTGATTGACGAAGGCGATCCCGTCGAGACCTCCGACGTCGACACGGACGTCGAGGTCGAAGCGCCGGCCGAATTGGGCCCTTTCGAGGTTGGACATACGTCGTTCGTCGCCGTCGATTCCGATCGCGGGGATAGGGCGTTACCCGTGGACGTCTGGTACCCCGTCGATCCGGGGTCCGGAACAGGAGTCGCGAACACCTCACTCGTCCTCGCCCCTGGTATCGAGCTTCGATCGGCTGTTTCGCTCGAGAATCCCCCGGTGTCCGATCGCCGCAAGCAGCCCCTCGTGATCTTTTCTCATGGTTACGAGGGCACCAACAAGTCATCGGTCGAGTTGATGGAGGTGCTGGCGAGCCATGGCTTCGTGGTGGCGGCACCCGACCACGTCGGCAACAGCTTGTTCGAGCCGGGTGACGACTTCGACGTCGCCGCGTCGAATCGCGTTCCTGATGTCTCGTTTCTGATCGACACGATGGCCATCAAGAGCGCCGATGAATCCGATCCGTTCGGCGGTCGAATCGATGTTGGCCGAGTCGGTGTCATCGGGCACTCCTTCGGTGCGATGACCGCACTCGGGACCGCGGCGGGCTGGGCTGGTGCGGTGCCTGATCCTCGTGTCGTGGCAATTGTCGCAATTTCAGGTGTGATCGATGGAGATCTCCAGCTGAGCGAGCGTGAAGGACCCAACGCGGGATTCAGCGCAGCGCAACTCGCAGACGTGACGATTCCGGTCATGCTGATGGGTGGCACCGAGGACGTGAACGTGCCGATCGCCAATAACGACCTCGCCTTCGAACGGCTGAGCCAGGCACCGATCGTCAACAAGGTGTCGATCGTTGGTGCCACCCACAATCACTTCGCCGCCGTATGCACGTTCGGCGAACTACTTCTCGACTTGGGACTGCAAGAAGACCAATGGGCGGGAATCGGCGCAAGTGAACTCGTCGAGCCGTATCGGACGACGTGCGGACCCAACGCCTTTCCGATCGAGTCGGCGGTTCGGCTGCAAAACCTTTACTCAGTTGCATTTATGAAGTGCCACCTCATCGGGGACGAGCGGTACGAAAGATTCCTGAACGTCGAAGCAGCCGCGCTCGAGAAAAATGTCGAGTTCGAAGCGAGATCACCCAGTTCAGGTGGGTGAACGGACGATCCGGTGTTCTGGTGAGGATTTTCCACCGTTTGGGTGAAGATCCCGCAGCAGATACTTGGTCGTCATCGGATCGGGGAGCAGAATGTGCTCGTGAAAGCCTCTCTGTTGATCGAAAGTCTCACCGGAAACACCTGGCGCGCCGCCGAGATGGTGGCCACCAGCCTTCAACAAGAAGGTTGGTCGATCACCGGGTTGTCGAACATGCGAAGTCCCGACCACGCGTCGATTCAGGACGCCGACCTCGTGATGATCGGTACGTGGGTGCACGGCGCGTTCATCATCGGACAAGCCCCGTGGAACATCGGTGCGATCCGCGCGCTTCCGGCCCTGCGAGGCAAGCGGGCGGTCACGTTCTGCACGTATGCGCTCAACCCCGGCAAGACTCTTGGTGCCATGGAATCGGCGGTGGCCGGCCTCGGTGCTGACGTGATCGGTGGAATGGCTCTGCATCGGTCGAAGTTGGCCGCGCACACCGAAGAGTTCGCAGCGCGACTCGTGGGTGTGATGGCCGCCTCCTGACCGTCTCGGAACCGTCCCGAGGGTCTCGGTCGACCTGCTAGAAACGTGGGGTCCGTGGGGGGACAACACGAGGAGGGGGCATGGCGAGAGAGCCATCGAGGCTGTCGTCGTTGCGACGATCCCTCGCGCCTCTCACGCCCGCCATCGCTCTCGTCGTCGTCCAGCTGATCTTCTTCGGGGTGCCGCTCGGCGCCTGGTTGCGCGGAGTGGTGATCGGTCTCCTCACGGCGCTGCTCGCCATGGGAATGGCCCTCGTGTACCGAGCCAATCGGGTGCTCAATTTCGCGCAGGCCGATCTCGGATTCGTTCCCGCCACTCTGGCCGTCGGACTCATCGTGTTCTCGGGCCTGCCGTATCTGGTGGGGCTCGGGGTGGGTCTGGCATCGGCGATCGTTCTCGGAGCCATCGTCGAGTTGGCGATCATCAGGCGGTTCTCCCGGTCACCACGTCTCGTGCTCACCGTCGCCACGATCGGGATCACCCAACTGTTGGCGGTGTTCGCGATTCGTCTGCCGAGATTGTGGGACGAGAACGCAGCCTCACAGCGCATTGCGCCGCCACTCGACTGGAAGCTCACCGTGGGATCGTTCATCCTGAACGCCAACGACTTCATCGCCGTGGTCGTCGCGCCGATCGCCATGCTCGGTGTCGGTCTCTTCCTCACCCGCACCCGCCTCGGTACGGCCGTGCGCGCGGCGGCCGAACGTAGCGAGCGGGCGTCACTGCTCGGCATTCCGGTGGGTGGGCTGTCGACCGTCGTCTGGACCATTGCGGCTGCGCTGTCGTTCCTCGCGCTGTTCCTCCGCGCCGGCATCCTCGGAATCCCTCTCGGCTCGGCCTTGGCGATCGGCACCCTCGTGCAGGCTCTCGCCGCCCTCGTGATCGGTCGGCTTCGCAATCTGGTCACCATCACCGTGGCGGCGGTGGCGCTCGGGGTTCTCGAATACGGCGTGTCATGGAATGCCGACAGTCCTCTCCTCGTCGCGCCCTTCATCGGTGCCGCTGTGATGGCCGCGCTTTTGTTGCAACGCCGCAGCACCTCTCGACTCGATCAGGACACGACGGCGTCATGGCGTCTGGCCGACGAGGTACGCGAACTCGAACCACATCTGAAGAAGCACGATCTGGTGTTCCTCATGCGTTCGACCACCTATGTGTTGATCGCAGCCGGACTGATGTTGATCCCGTTGGTGTTGCGTTCCGATCAGGTGGTGAAGATCACGGCGATCGCGATCTACGCGATCATCGGACTCTCGCTCGTGGTGCTCACCGGCTGGGCCGGCCAGATCTCACTCGGACAATTCGGATTCGTGGCGATCGGCGCCGCCGTGAGCGCGAAGTTCACGTCGGAGTGGAACGTCGACCTCACGTTGGCTCTCGTGATCGGAGCGGTGGCCGGCGCAGTCGCTGCCTTCGTGGTCGGACTCCCGGCTCTTCGCTTACGAGGTCTCTATCTCGCCGTGACCACGCTGGTGTTCGCGTTGTCGGTCACGTCGTGGCTTCTGAACGACCGCTTCTTCTCGTGGGTGCCGGGCAGTCGCCGATTCGGTCGACCACCGTTGTTCGGTCGGCTCGACATCGACACACCCACCCGCTTCTACACCTACACACTCGTGATCCTGGCGGTCACGATGCTCGCCATACGCGGGATCCGGCGAAGTCGCACGGGTCGGGCGATCCTGGCTCTTCGCGACAACGAACGGGCAGCGCAGAGCTACGGGCTCTCGGCCACGTGGTTGAAACTCACGGCCTTCACCATTTCAGGCGCGGTGGCCGGAGTCGCTGGTGGCCTCTTCGCCCACCTCAACTACAGCTTCGACCTGTCGAGTTATCGGGTGAACCAGAGTCTCGACGTGTTCACGGCCTCGGTCGTCGGGGGTCTCGGCTCGATGTTCGGAGCGATTCTGGGCGCGGTGTACCTGCGGGGCACCGAATGGTTCGTGACGGCCGAGGAGTGGCGATTCGTGTCGTCGGCCGCCGGAGTTCTCATCGTGTTGCTCATCGTTCCGGGAGGACTCGGGGCTCTGGTGATCAGGGTGCGCGACCAACTGGCATTCCTCGTCGATCGACGAGCACGACGGCGGGAGGAGACGTCATGAGCACGACGCTCTGGTCTCGCTTCTGGTTCGGAGTTCGGCATCCGAGCCGATGGCTACGCGACCTGTGCGGGGGCGAAGCCGTGTTCCCGATCGTCGTGCTCTTCGGACTCAATGCCGTCGACGAGTTCGATCGAGCGGCTTTCGGAATTCTTCTGCCCGAGATTCGTGAACATTTCGATCTCGACTTCTCGACGATGCTCGGACTCGTGGGACTGGCCAGTGTGGCGGCGCTGGCCTTGCAGGTTCCCATCGCCCAGATCGCCGACCGTCGCAAGCGCGTCCCGCTGGCAGTGGCCGGCGCTCTCGTGTGGGCGCTCTTTTCGGGACTCACCGGTTTCGCGACCGGAATCGTGGTTCTCACCATTGCCCGCAGCGGGTCGGCCCTCGGCAAGGCGGTGATCGATCCGACCCACAACTCATTGATCTCCGACTACTACCCGATCGAATCTCGCACCAAGGTGTTCTCTGTTCATCGCGCCGCCAACGCGGTCGGCGCCTTCCTCGGGCCATTGTCGGCCGGTCTGCTGGCCTTCTACTTCGGCTGGCGTACGCCGTTCGTCGTGTTCATGGTCCCGACGGTGATCTTCGCCGTGCTCGCCATGAGGTTGAGTGAACCCATTCGCGGCCGTTGGGAGCGACAGGCCACCGGTGTGTCGGACGAAGTCGCACTCACCGAAGAAGAGGCGCCGTCGTTCTCGGAGAGTTGGCGAACGGTGCACAAGGTTCAGTCGCTCCGACGCATCTGGTACAGCCTTCCCTTTCTCGCCACCGGACTCATCGGCTTCGTCACCTTGGCATCACTTCTGTACGACCAGGAGTTCGGACTCGACGAACGCGCACGCGGTGTGGCCGCCGCCATCGCCGAGCCGTTCCAGTTGGTGGGATTGGTGCTCGGCGCTCGATTCATCGCCAAGCGTTACGCCGGCAACGTGGCCGGGCTCGCTCGCGTGGGCGCCAACATCGCCTTGGCGGCGGCGGTGTTGGCCGGAGCCTTCGCCCTCTCACCGAACATCGTCGTGGCCGTGGCGATCAACTGCGTGATCTCGGCCGCCCTCGCCGTCCTTGCACCCGCGATCTTCTCGGCTCTGTCACTCGCCATCCCGCCACGCGCGCGAGCCACCGGCTTCTCGGTCGCATCACTCTGGATCATCCCGGGACTCGGGGTGCTACCGATCATCGGCTGGATCGCCGATGAGATCTCGATCCGTGTGGGAATGCTCGTCATGATCCCGCTCTTCCTCATCGGAGGACTCATTCAGCGCACCATCGGCAACGTGATCGTCGACGACATCGCTCAAGTGTGGCAGTCGGCGGCGGCGCGGTCGGAGTCTCTGTACGAACGTCGACAAGGTCGATCGAAGTTGTTGGTCCTGCGCGGCGTGCGTTCGGGGTACGACGGTGTCGAGATCCTTCACGGCATCGACCTCGATCTCGACGAAGGTGAGATCATCGCGTTGCTCGGAACCAACGGTGCCGGCAAGAGCACCCTCCTGAAGACCATCAGCGGTGTGGTGGAGGCCGACCGAGGTGCCGTGATCTTCGATGGTCGAGACATCACACACGCGCCCCCTCATGAGATCGCCGCCTTCGGAATCGTTCAGATGCCTGGTGGAGCCGGTGTCTTCGGTTCGCTCACCGTTTCCGAAAATCTCGATCTGGCCGGTTGGACGCAACGACGAGACGCCGAGTCCGTGAAGCGAGCCCGTCACGAGGTGCTGGAGATGTTCCCGATCCTCGGCGAACGTCTCGATCAACCGGCGGCCAATCTGTCGGGCGGACAACAGCAGATGCTCGCACTGGGTATGAGTTTCGTGATGCGACCTCGGGTTCTGCTCATCGACGAACTCTCGCTCGGACTCGCTCCGGTGGTGGTGGGTCAGATGTTGCCGATCGTGAAACGTATGTCGCAGGAGGGTGTCACCGTCGCTCTGGTCGAGCAGAGCGTGAACGTCGCTCTCACGGTCGCCGAGCGGGCGTATTTCCTCGAACGGGGTGAAGTGCGATTCAGCGGACCGACGGCCGAACTTCTCGAACGCCCCGACGTCTTGCGCTCGGTCTTCCTGTCGGGTGCATCGGTCGGCGACGCGTCAACGACGTCCGATTCGAACGGTTCGGTCGTCGATCACGACATCGTGCTCTCGACACGAGACGTGGTGACGAGTTTCGGCGGCATCCGAGCCGTCGACGGTGTGAGCCTCGACGTGCACGCCCGTGAGATCGTCGGAGTGATCGGTCCGAACGGAGCCGGAAAGACGACCCTGTTCGACGTGATCTCGGGCTTCGCTCCGCTCTTCGCCGGTTCGGTCCACGTCGGTGGTGTCGACGTGAGTTCGGCCAGTCCGAACGGACGAGCACGAGCCGGTCTCGGTCGATCGTTCCAGGACGCCCGCCTCTTTCCCGAGTTGACGGTGGCCGAAACCCTCGCTGTTTCCCTCGAGCGGTGGGTCGCCAATCGCAGTGCCTTGGCGGCGTCGATGTACCTGCCACCGGTCTTCGACTCCGAACAGGCCGTTCGTCAGCGGGTCGACGAGTTGATCGAACTCCTCGGCCTCGGCGACTACGAGCGCAAGTTCGTCCGTGAGCTCTCCACCGGAACACGCCGGATCGTCGACCTGGCCTGCCTCGTGGCACATCGGCCGACGGTGATCCTGCTCGACGAACCGACCTCGGGTCTGGCTCAGCGCGAGGTCGAGGCGCTGGCCCCGGTCGTCCGCCGTTTGCGGGACGAGATGGGCGCTGCACTTCTGGTGGTCGAACACGATATACCATTCGTGTCATCGGTCGCCGATCGGCTGGTGGCGATGGACCAGGGAAGAGTGGTCACGAGTGGACCACCGGGGGAGGTCCTCGTGCACCCGCACGTCGTCGAGTCGTATCTGGGCACGTCGAGTGCCGCGATCGCCCGATCCGGGCAAGGGGGGTAGGTCATGCAACCAGCAAGCAGCAGTGGTGGCGGAGGAAGTTCCGGTGCACTGAAGAAGTGGGGCCCGCTCGTCGCGATCATCGCAGTGGTGGCCGTCGTGATCGTGGTGATCGCGTCGGGAGGCGGTGGTGACGACGACTCGTCGTCCACGACCGCACCTGTCGCAACCACGGCGCCGACCGACACGACCGAATCACCCGACACATCGGGTGACGGTGACGGGTCACCGTCGTGGACGTATCCGTTGTCGTACCCGCAGGCCGAAGAACTCGGAGTGGAAGGCAACATCGACTGGGGTGATCGTTGCGACACATCGGTCGGACGAATCGCCGTGATCGATTACTTCGCACCGTTCTGCATGGCACCGTTCGACGGAGACAACGGTGGAGCCACCGATCAGGGTGTGAGCGCCGACGAGATCACCATCGTTCATTACATGGGTCCCGACGGCGATCCGATCATCAACTACATCACCGATGCGATCGCGGTCGACGACACCAACGCGCAGGAGAGAGAAGTGGTGGCCGACTTCGTCGAATACTTCGAGCGCTACTACGAGTTCTACGGCCGTTCGATCAACCTCGTGACTTACGAGAGTTCCGGTCTGGCGAACGATGCCGTGACCGCCCGTGCCGATGCTCAGCGGATCGTCGAGGAGTACTCACCGTTCGCGGTGATCGGTGGGCCGGACTTGACCAACGCCTTCGGTGACGAGCTGGCCGCACGCGACACCTTGTGCATCTCGTGCGGCAGCGGATCGCCGGAGTGGTACGCCGAACGTGATCCGTACGTGTGGGGAATCGACGGCAGTTCCGAGCAGAAGCAGGTTCACGTGGTCGAGTTCATCGGAAAGCAGTTGGCTGGCAAGCCAGCCACCCATGCCGGTGAGCAGTTCCAAGAGACAGTGCGAAAGTTCGGACTCGTCTACATCGAGAGCAGCGCCGAGTCGAAGGTGTTGGCCGATCTCATGGTCTCGCGCCTCACCGAAGCGGGTGCCGCCCCGGCCGAAGTGATCCCGTACGTTCTCGATCCGGGGTCGATTCAGCAGACCGCGACCCAAGTGATCGCCAAGTTGAAGGCGAGCGGTGTCACTTCGGTGATCCTCTCGACCGATCCGGTCGCGCCGCGTGACTTCACCCGTGAAGCCACGTCCCAGGAATACTTCCCGGAGTGGATCGTGGCCGCGGCCACGCTCACCGACACCACGGCCTTTGGACGTTCGTACGACCAAGAGCAATGGGCGAATGCCTTCGGTGTCACGAGCCTTGCCGTACATGTGAATCCGGAGATCAGCGGCTATTGGGCGCTGTACGAGTGGTGGACCGGTCAGGACCCCGCAGCCGACGAGTCGATCGGCGTGTACATGCCGCCGTTCATGTTGCTGATGTCGGCCCTGCAAAGTGCTGGACCCGATCTCACTCATGAGTCTCTCACCGGTGCCATTCGCAGCTTCGAGACCACTCCGGCCATCAGCCAGCCATGGCTCACCTGGGGTGATCACGGCATCTGGGACGAGGCCGACTATGCGGGTATCGACGATGCGACTTTGTTCTGGTGGGATGCCGAAGCAACCGGACCCGACGAAAATCGCAAGGAAGGCGCCGGCATGCTCTTCTACGTGGATGGTGGCCAGCGCTATCTGCCCGGCGAGTGGCCGAGTGTCGACAGGTTGTTCGTGCGCGACGGCGCTGTCGACGTGTACGAGACCGCGCCGCCCGGCGAGGAACCACGCGACTTCCCGAGTCCAGCCGGTAGTTAGTCGGGGAGTTGCCAGTCGATCGGGTCCCGGCCGGCCTCGCGTAACGCATCGTTGGTGCGCGAGAACGGCCGGGATCCGAAGAAGCCGTTGTGGGCCGACAAGGGCGACGGGTGAGCCGACTCGATCACGGTGTGTCGCGAGCCGTCGACCAGTACCTTCTTCTTCCGTGATGGTGCACCCCACAGAAGGAACACGACGCGTTCGTGTTTGTCGTTGACCGTCGAGATCACACGGTCGGTGAATCGTTCCCACCCCTTGCCCTGATGCGAGGCCGCCTGGCCCGACCGCACGGTGAGAGTGGTGTTGAGGAGTAGTACTCCTCGACGTGCCCAGTGTTCGAGGTTGCCATGCGACGGTGTCGGAACTCCGAGGTCGTTGCGTAATTCTTGGTACACGTTGCGTAACGAGGGTGGAATCGTGACCCCACGTCGGACCGAGAAGCACAAGCCGTGGGCCTGACCGGGTCCGTGGTACGGATCCTGACCGAGGATCACCACCTTCACGTCGGCATACGGAGTGAGATGGAGTGCGGTGAACACGTCGTCGGCCGGCGGGAACACCGGTCCGTTCCGACGTTCGTCGGCCACGAATCGTTGGAGTTCGTGCCAGTACGGCTCGTCGAATTCGGACCGGAGGAGTGGATTCCAGTCGGTCGTCGCCACGGGGCAACCGTAACCTCTCGAGTCATGACGTCGAACGCCGACCATCGCACCGACCTCTGGAACGGTGTGCCACGAGTGCGACTCGCGACGTTGCCCACACCTCTCGAACGCGGTCCGGTGATCGGTGACGACGTAACGTTGTGGGTCAAGCGAGACGATCTGACCGGACTCGGAATGGGCGGCAACAAAGCGCGCAAACTCGAATTCCTGTGCGGTGATGCATCGGCATCCGGTGCCGACACATTGGTGACGGTCGGAGCGGGTCAGTCCAATCACTGTCGGATGACGGCGGCGGCTGGTGCATTGCTCGGTTGGGAGACACACCTCGTTCTCGCCGGCGATCGCCCGACGGTGCTCGAAGGTAATCAGCTGTTGAGTGATCTGTTCGGCGCCGACATGCATTTCACCGGTGCCGGTCCGGCCGACTGGGCGATGCTCGAACGGGAGCGAGAACGACTCACGAACGAATTGATCTCGGCGGGACGTCGTCCATACTCGATCCCGATCGGTGGATCGACTGCTGTGGGTGCCCTCGGATACGTGTCGGCGTACGACGAATTGGTCGAGCAGTGCGAAAGGGAACCGGCTGCGATCGTGGTCACCTCGTCGAGTGGTGGAACTCACGCCGGACTCGTGGCCGGTCGGGCCTGGCGACGTGCACTCGGCAAAGCGGCTCCGCCGGTCGTGGCGATCGGAGTGGCCAAAGGTGTGGTGAAGCAGATTCCCGACGTGGGCGAGCTTGCCGAGCGAGCCCTCGAGATCGCCGGATTACCGGGTCGGGTCGAACCCGACGACGTCGAGATCGACGGTCGTTGGCTGGGTGACGACTATGCGATTCCGACCGAGGCTTCGGTCGCCGCCGCCGAGTGGGCGGCTCGCCACGGAGCCTGGGTGCTCGACGGCGTGTACACGGCCAAGGGCATGGCCGGTCTGCTCGGTAACGTCGAACGCTGGTCGCCCGGAGATCACGTGGTCTTCGTCCACACGGGTGGTCATCCGGAGGTGTTCGTGCGACATGACTGAACGAGAACTGTCACCACACACGATCGCTGTCACCGCCGGACGTCCGTCGGCGACGGGGGAGTCACTGAACACCCCCATCACACTGGCGTCGAATTTCCGCGGCTCGGGTGACTACGCACGCACCCACGGAACCGAGACCTGGCGCGCGCTCGAGAGCGCCGTCGGCGCACTCGAGGGCGGTCGTTGTCTGTCGTTCGCTTCGGGAATGGCCGCCGCATCGGCAATCGTCCACGCACTTCGCCCGCAGATCGTCGTCGTTCCGAACGTGAGTTACCTCGGTGTGCGGTCCCTGCTCGGCGATCTGTCCGACGCCGGAACTCTGACGACCGTCGAAGTATCGATCGAGAACACTCTCGACGTCGTCGGGGCTCTCGAGCGTGCCGAACGTACGGCGACCCGTGGCGCCGACGGAGTGATCCTCTGGATCGAAACACCCACCAACCCGACCCTCGACGAAGCCGATCTCCCGCGCTTGTGTCGTGAGGCGTCGGCGCGCGGCATTCGCACGGTGGTCGATTCGACCTTCGCCAGCCCCATGGGTGCACAGCCGCTGTCGAGTGGTGCCGACGTGGTGTTCCACTCGGGAACCAAGTTCATCGGTGGACACAGCGATCTTCTGATCGGACTCGTCTGCACTCGTGACGAGACGATCATGACGTCTCTCGAGCGAGTGCGGGTGGTTCACGGAGCGACTCCCGGTGCACTCGAGGCGTTCCTCGCCCTACGCGGTCTGCGCACGCTGCCGATTCGCTACGAGGCCTCGTCGCGTACGGCCGCCGAACTGGCCGCGCGATTGCGAGGGCACTCGGCGGTGGAATCGGTTCGACAGATCGGGCCGATGATCAGCTTCGTGGTGGCCGGTGGGACGTCCCGGGCCGATGCCGTGTGTGCGTCGTCGCAGGTGATCGTGGAGGCGACGAGTCTCGGTGGTGTCGAATCCACCTGGGAACGACGCAACAAGTATCCCGGGGACGCCCACGTCGATCCGGCGCTCGTTCGGATGAGCGTGGGCCTCGAGTCGGTCGACGACTTGTGGGCCGACATCGAAGTGGCGTTGGCCGCGAGCCGTTAGCGTTCGAGTCATGGCCGACCAGATTCTCGACGTCGATCTTCTCGCCTTCGAAAAGGGTTCCGAGTCCACCCGGCGGGCCGTGGTCGACGGTGTACGACGCAGTCTCGTCACCGGTTTCGTCTACACCAGTTCCGATCTTCCCGAGTCGTTGCTCGACGAGGCCTACGGAATGCTCGCCGAGTTCTTCCAGATGGCTCCCGATGTGAAGCAAAAGTTCGTGTCGGAAGGTTCGCACGGTCAGACCGGCTACACCGGACTGCTCGTCGAGACGGCGGCCTCGAGCGACAAACCCGACTGGAAGGAAATGCTCAACTGGGCGTCACCCATTCCGTCGGGTCATCCGTTGCGCCGAAACTTCCCCGGCTCGTACCCCGATCAGCTCCTACCCGACGCCGTGGTCCCCGGAATCTCGAAGGTTCTGTACGCGTTCCACGACGCCATCGCCGATCTCCAGCGACGATTCCTGCGCGTCATCGCTCTCGGTATCGGTTGCGCCGAGACCTTCTTCGACGACATGGTCGACAGTGGCCCGACGCTCACTCGGGCCATTCGTTATCCGGCCATGACCGAAGCTCCGGAGGGTGGTCACATCTGGGCCGGTGCACACGGTGACATCAACCTGATCACGGCCTTGCCGCGAGCCACCGCTCCCGGACTGCAGGTCGAGGTCGACGGAACCTGGATCGACGCCATTCCACCCGATGGCAAGGTGATCATCAACACCGGCATCATGCTCGAGCGTCTCACCAACGGTGTGATTCCCGTCGGTTGGCATCGAGTCGTTGCTTCACCCGATTTCGAAGGGGAGCGCTACAGCGTGGTGCAGTTCTTGCATCCGCGGCCCTGGACGATTCTGTCGCCCGTGCCGTCGTGTTGTGGTCCCGAGTCGCCTCAGCGTTACTCGGCCATCAGTGCCGCCGACGCCCTCGACGAGGTTCTCTATCAGATCAACCTCATCGAGGACGCGCGGCGGGTCACCGATTGATCGACGAAACGTCGATCAGCCGGCGCACTTCATAGCCTTCTCGCTGAAGGCGTCTTCGGCGGCCTGGCTCGGGTCGCCACCAGCGAGCACCGACTCGAGGTCGGCGTCGTCGAAGGTGTCGAGCGCAGCGTCCACCAGACAGTTGAGGACTTCTTCGGGCATACCCTCTTCGTCGATCAACTCGATGAGTGCTGCACGCGCTTCGTCGTTGCCGCCTCCACCGTTGTCGCCGCCATCGTCTCCACCACACGCGGCGCCCACCAGCGCGAGGCTGGCGATCACGGCACCGGTCTTCATGAAGGAACCAAACTTGCTCATCATCGTGTTCACGTTTCCTTGCTGCGGCCGGACCGGGTCGGCCCGTGGGAACCGCACGGCTGAAGGGAGCCCGTGGCTGACATCGGAACGTCGATACTCGACTCTTCTTGAGAACATCTGAACGCACCCCATTAGCCTCGGGCCGATGTCCGATTCGATCGACGTGCGCGAGCTCGCCCTCGCCGTCGACATCGGTGGTACCAAGATGGAGGTCGGCCTCGTCGACCGCCGGGGGACGTTGATTGATCGCGAGTCGGTCCGCACCGACCGCGACAAGCGAGCCAACGATCTCTTCGAGTCACTCGGGGCCCTGATCGTCCGTCAGATCCAACGGGGCGTCGAACGGCACGGCTCTCGAATCGCGGTGGTCGGCATCGGTTCGGCCGGACCGATCGAGTCCGACTGTGAGTCGATCTCACCCATCAACATCCCGGCCTGGCAGAGGTTCCCGTTGCGTGAGGCGGTGGTCGACGTGGTCGGCCAGGCCGTAGGAGCTCCGGTTCCGGTGTTCGGCGACCTAGACGCCAAGGCCTTCGCCCTCGCCGAAGGCTGGCTCGGTGCGGCCCGGGGATCCTCGAACTTCATCGGGATGGTCGTGAGTACCGGTATCGGTGGTGGCATCGTGGTCGACGGTCAACTGCTCGACGGGGCGACCGGCAACGCCGGACACATCGGTCATGTGATCGTCGATCCGGACGGCCACCGGTGCGGATGCGGGGCCCGTGGATGTCTGGAAGCCGAGGCCAGTGGAACGGCCATCGAAGCGATCACGGGTCGACCACCCACCGAACCGACGTACGAAACCATGCAGCGAACGGGCCGACTGGTCGGAATCGCCGTGGCGAGCACGTGCAATCTGTTCGATCTCGATCTGGCAGTGGTCGGCGGCTCGGTTGCGCTCGGTTTCGGCCCGACGTTCTTCGCCGCTGCCCAAGAAGTGCTCGACCGGGAATGCCGTTTGTCGTTCTCGCGCGGATCACGGATCGTGCCGGCCCGTCTCGGCGATCAAGGGCCACTCGTGGGTGCAGCAGCGATCGGTTGGCGCGGTCTGAACCGACACACTTGACGACGAGATCAACCGCCGAAGGCGCGGTACAAGGTCTCGGCCGGACCGGGTCCGATTCGATGATGCCACCACGAAGCAGCTGCGATGCCCACCACCCAGAAGCAGCCGGCGAAAACCAGCGCGGTCGAGAGTGATCCTCCGTCGATCCAGCCGAACCAGTTGACGAACATCGAGAACACCAGAATGTGCAACAGGTAAAGACTCAGGCTGAGTTGCCCCGCTCGATGGAACGAGATCGTGATCGGCGACGTCGAGTATCGATCGGCGAGCCGCATGATCACGAGTACGGCGAACACTGCGATCGCGAGAGTCGACACGAGGTACGAGAGACTGCGGTCGTACGTCTGCAGGGACGTGAGGCTCTTCACGATCGTGCCATCTCGCGACGACGTGCGGTCGAGAATCGTGGCGACGAGATAAATCGCAACGGTTACGCCAGCCGAAGCGGCGAGAACCGACCGTCGCCAAACATCGATCGTGTCGAGATGTCGGCCGATGATCATGCCGGCGCACAAGAACGCGATCCAGGGCAGAACGGGATGCGTGTAGGTGAGGAAGGTTCGGACGGCCAGATCCTGCAGTGAATCGACGTCAGCGACGTTCAACCAGCGGACGGGTTCGCCCCGTTGCCAGCGCCACGACGACCAGGTGGCGACCGTCGTCGCCGCGATTCCCGAACCGACTCCGATGATCACCAGCCACCTCGTGGCCACGCGCAGCAGGAGGGCGGCGATCACGAAGTACGCGCCGTAGAAGAAGATGATCGTTCCCGGCCAGGTGAAGTCGAGGAAATATCCGACTCCGTAGAGCAAGAGGCCGCGCCGGGCCAGTCGAAGTCGGGCGCGGGAAACGTCGTGTGAATCTCCGCCGAGTCGGGCTCGTTCGGTGAGAAGAGAGACGCCGATACCGGCCACGACCACGAACGCGGCGGCGTATCGGGTCGAGAGCACACCGGTGTACGGATCGAACACGCGACCCCAGAACCGTCGGTCGGTTCCGGGAATCACCAACGATCCGGCGTAGTTCATGGCGACGACACCGATGAGTGCCACGGCGCGAGCGACGTCGAGTCCGACCAGTCGGGGCTTCCCGCTCGAGGTGAGCGACGAAGCGGGTCGATCGAATCGATCACTCAGTGATCGTGGAGAGGTCACGAGTCAGATCCACTCGACCACGTCGGGTGCCGTGGTGGTGAGCGGACGCTGAACGTCGACCCAGTCACCCACCTTCGGTGTGGCGGCACCGTCGGGAACGAGAGTCATCGACGTGTGCATGTGCGGCGGTTCGACGAGATCGAGGCGCCGACGCGAGAAGTGGAAAGGGCTGCGACCGTCGGCGAGGGGAGCCACACCGTGCGAAGAACCGCAGCCGATCATCACGAGTGTTCCGTCGGAGGCGGTGGGTGTCGATCGATAGCCGACCGGGGTGCCAGCAGTGACGCGTTCGGTGTCGAGTACGTCGGCGCGCAACACGAACATCGACTTGTCGCCGTGCCAGAGATGCGTGCCGAGACGCAAGTGCAGACGATGCGACGAGTGTCGAGCCGTGAGCATGGTGTGTTGTTCGATCGTCACATGGCTGAGGTGAACGGGAAGCGACGCGTCCACTCGTTCGATGAGTGACGATGCTTCGTTCGGGTCGCCGCCGAGCGGAAGATGAATCGACACCGCCTCGACGGTGTGTCCGGCGGATCGAACCGTGTCGACGAGTGGGGCGAGTTCGGCGATCGGAATCCCGTAGCGATGCATCGACGAGCGGACTTTCACGATCACCCGGTGTGGTGATCCGAGGGCGGCGAGGTGTTCGGTGGAGCCGATGGTGAGGATCACGTCGTCGTGATCGGGAAGCGATGCTGGTTCGAGGGTCGGGGTGAGGACGATGGCGGTCCGGCCGAGGGGAACCGATGCGACTTCGTGGACCGTGCCGACGGCGATGGCCGGGGCGAGACTCGACGCCCGGGCGGCCAGCCAGTCCCGGCCGAGGCCGTAGCCGTTGCCCTTGACCACCGGGATGAGCTGCGGCACCCGTTCGGCAACGGCCGAGACGTGGGAGTCCCAGCGGGAACGATCGACCTCGAGGACCAGGGCCACACTGCGACCCTACCGACGAGGCGAGCAGGGGCGTTCTGGGTGAAGGATCCGTCGATTTTCGACGGATCCTTCACCCAGAACACCAACAGAACACCACCAACAGAACACCACCAACAGAACTCCAAGGGATGGAGGGGTCGGGATAAATACGAGTTGTTTGGTCGGGAATTCGGATCTAGCCTCGGCCCCATGTCGTCCCGCCTCTTCTCGTTCCCCCATCCGGTCAACGAACTCTCGGCCCGTTTGGTGGCCACCGGGGTGGTCGTCCAGGCGGTTCTCTTCCTCGTGATTCGAGAATGGTGGGTGCTCGTTCCGCTGGCCTACGGATTCGTGGCTCGAGTGGCGAGCGGTCCACGTTTCAGCCCGCTCGGTCGATTGGTCACCCAGGTCATCGTGCCGACGCTCGATCGTGAGCCGTCGTGGGTACCCGGACCTCCGAAGCGCTTCGCTCAGGGAATCGGCGTCGCCTTCTCGGTCACGGCGCTGGTGCTCGAACTGGTCGGTGCCGACACGGCGGCGGTCGTGGTGATCGCCATGTTGCTCGTGGCGGCGAGTCTGGAAGCCTTCGCCGGTTTCTGCCTCGGCTGCGTCGTGTTCAGTGGTCTGATCCGCCTCGGTGTGGTTCCCGAGAGCGTGTGCGCCGAGTGCGCCGACATCACCGGTCGGCTCAGTCGAAGCGCGGCGTGATCGCTTCCCAACGACCTTCGCGATTCGCACCACTCCAGACACCTGCTCCGTAACTCGCGTCGTCGATCAGTCGTAGGGCGACGTAGCGCAACGGATCGATGTCGGCGGTGGTGGAGGAGCGTCGGCGATTCCATCGCCAGAGATTCGGGACGATGGCCGACACCAACAGCACTCGGCGAGCTCGCCTCGACACGAGTGACAGTGTCACTGCGATCGGCCACCAGGTGCGGGTGACAGCGGACGCGATCAGGCGACCTGCGTGCAGATTGCCGAGACCGGCCAAGCGACCGGCCACGACCCTGCGATCGGGAGCCGACCGCATCTTGTCGGCGAGAGCCGCCGTCGATCCGGCGCCCACCGTCACTCCGAGGAAGGGATGGCCGAGTCCGACGAGCGCCCAGCCGATCGCACTCCATCGGTTGATCCGCAGTGGCCGTACCGAACCCGGATGGCGGGCCTCGAGGCGGGCCGCCGCGGTTCCGTATCCGAATCGTTGACGGGTGAGTTGGCCGAGTGACGAGCGTGGTACGTGATGCACGACCGACGACGGTTCGTAGCGAACGGATCGTTCGGTTGCCGTCACGCGCCACACGAAGTCGACGTCCTCACCGAAGCGCATGCTCTCGTCGAAACCCCCGACCTCTTCGAAGATCGAACGGCGTACTGCGATCGCGGCGGCCGGTACGTACGACACCCGAGTACCGGGACGAACGCGAGCCGGTACGTCACCGAGATCGAGTGGTGAGGAGTCGACTTCGTACGCGGCGACGATTCCCGGACCGGGTGCGCTCATCACACGGGGCGCGACGGCTGCGATGCGTTCGTCATCGAAGTGCGGCCACAAAGTGGCGAAGAAGTCGGGTGTCGGTCGGGTATCGGCGTCGAGAAAGACGATCACGTCGCGAGTGCTCGTGGAAGCGCCGGTGTTACGAGCGGCGGCTGGCCCTCCGACGACGTCCCGCCTGATCACCATGGCGCCTTCGATCGGGGCGAGGGGGAAGCGTGTCCCGTCGTCGACTACGACGATCTCGTCGAATCCCTGTCGACGTAGTTCGGCGACCAGAGCGGTCAGATCGGTGTGCCGTTCACCGTGAGTGGGTACGACGACCGTCGTGTGATCGAAGCCGGGGGCCGGGTCGGGTTCGACGATCGGATGGATCGCGCCGGCACTCACGAAGCGTTCGGCGAGGGATTCGGTGCCGGCCGGGACGGTGCCGTCCGATTCGAGCACGTCGGCCAGGCGAGAGCCAGCGGTGCCGAGTCGGAACAGCCGCAGTGGTGATCCGGCCACCACCGTGTCGTGTGTACCGTCGGCCGAGGACGAACGATGTCGCCACCATGACGAATCGAGTCGGAAGCGAACCGTCCGGGTCGTCATCGGTGAGCACTCCACACGACGACGGCACTCACCAGATCGTCACACCAACGTTCGAAGATGCGCGCCCCAAGTTCGGCGCTCGAACCAGTGGGGTCGCCGAGGACTCCCGAGTCGCTGACCGCTCGCACACCACCGGCTCGCATCGACGGCAGAAGGTCGACGAGCGGAGAGGTGTTGCCGGGAGCCACAGCACTCCAGTCAACGGTGTGGGGATGGAGATGGGCGATGACCGATGTCTCGGTCCGTCCGGCGTGCGCGTCGTCGTCGGGAGCGGCCGACGGCGACCACACCAGAACGTTGCGACCTTCACTCGTGAACACGGCACCCGCTCGGTCGAAGGCAGCGACGTTTCCACCGTGGCCGTTCACGAACACGACACCACGAGCCCACTCGGCTGAACGCACGATCTCCACCAGAACGGCCGCCGTCGTCTCGGTGCCGATCGACAACGTGCCGGCGAAACCCTGATGTTCACCACTCGCCGACACCGTGATCGGCGGGCCGATCATCGAGTCGAGGTCGAGTCGTCGTTGGGCTTCCCATGCCAACTGCACGGCGATGAGAGTGTCGGTGTCGAGAGGCAGGTGGGGGCCGTGTTGTTCGAACGACCCGACCGGCACGAGGAGGATCGGCGCGGCGAGGGCGGCGACCTCGGCCGAGGTCATGTCAGGTAGCCCCAGTCGCGCAATGCGTCGAGAATGCGATCGGCCGCTTCGTCGGGTGGCAGCTCGACGGTTTCGGCACGAGCAGTGGCGGTTCCGGCGTCGGTGAGGACCCGCACGCGATCGAGAGCCGACGAACCTGAGGGTGCCGCGAGCACGCGTGCCCGAGGACGGTAGGGAACGACGACCAGTTCGTCGCTGTGCAGGGCGGCCGTGTGCACGTCGATCGAGAGTCGATCGGCGGCCAATAGTGCGCGAAGTGGCGCGCGGCGAAGGCGAGCGACTGATCCCTCGAGCGAGAGCACTGCGCGCGGTGTGATCGACAAGATCTCGCGTCGACCACCGTCGAGTCGCCGTACCGCTCGTATCGAACCCTCGACTCGACCGACGTCGAGACCGATGAGACCGAGTGCCTGTTCGATGCCGAGTTCATCGGCCAGGTGGGCCGGAAACGAGCCGGAGCCACGATCGAGGGAATAGTCGCCGCACACGATCAGTTCGGCCGATGCGACATGTGGGGCCACGGTCCGGGCCACGTCGACACTCGCGGCGTTCGGGTCGGCATCGATACGAACCGCACGAGCGGCACCGCACGCCAGCGCGTCACGAAGGGCTCGCTCGGCACCGATGGGGCCGAGCGTCACCACGATCACCTCGGTGTCACGGTGTTCGGCCCAGACGAGGGCCGATTCGAGTGCGGCTTGGTCGGCCGCCGACACGCCAGCGAATCGATCGTCACTCGCACCGATCGGTGTGACCCACTTCAGACAGACCGCGATCGTCACGAGATCACGTCCGATGGAAGACGATGCCGAAACCGCCCTCGGGATACGACCAACTGATCGCCCCTTCCTTGTTGCACACCATGTAGCACGTGCCGCATTCGAAGCAGTTCTCGTAGTTGAAGAGGATGCCACCGTCACTCGTCGGCACGAACAGATTCGCCGGACACGCGGTCACGCATTCACGGGTGGAGCAGCCGCGACACGTGTCTCCGTCGACGACGATGTGAGCGCGTTCGTGGATACGGAACTCGGCGGTGCCGATTCTTTCCTCGAAGGAGATCTCGGGCCAGGTGGTGTCACGAGCGATCTGCATCAGCCGAATCCTCTCATGCCGGTCCAGCCGTCCTTCAGAAGATCGAGGAGTCCGATGCCGGCCTTCTTGCGTTCTTCTCGAACGATACGACGCAGCCCGGGCTTGGGGGAGGGGTTGTCGACGCGGAACACGCGATCGACCACCCCGGTGACGAAACTCGGATACTTCTGTTGCACGCGGTCGGACAACACCAGACCAGGAATCTTGCGGAGTTTCTTGTGATCGCGCAGAACGAAGGTGGCGTTCAGACGATCGGTGTACGAGCCGAGACCGCGCGCCGTCACGTCGTTGCGCGTGAGTGCGTCGTGGGCGGCTTCAGCGGCGTACATGCCACTCGCCATGGCGAAGTTGACACCCTCGAGCCAGATGCCGGCGGCCAGACACAGTGCGGCGGCGTCACCGGCCACCAACAAGCCGTCGGCCACCATCGTGGGCATCATCGACAAGCCGGCCTCGGGAATGACATGGGCCGAGTACTCCTTCACCTCGGCCCCTTCCACGAGCGGTGCGATGGCCGGATGACTCTTCAGGCCCGCGATGATCTCCTCGGGTCGCTTCGATTGAGCGGCCAGTTTGGGCAGTTTCAGAACTGCGCCGAGCGACACGGTGTCGAGGTTGGTGTAGACGAAACCGCCACCGTTGACTCCCGAGGTTCCACCGAGGATCTCGATGTCGACACCTTGGTCGTCACGGACGTTGAATCGTTCGTCGATCACGTGCTTGGGCAGAGCCAGGGTCTCTTTCACACCCAACGTGAAGTTCGCCGGGTCGGTGTGCGGGTAGAGGCCGGCTTCCTTGGCGAGAAAACTGTTGACGCCGTCGCACGCGATGACGATCGGAGCGGTGAGATCACCGTCGGGTCGATCGGTGCGCACGCCGTTCACGCGTCCGCCCGCATCGCGCAGGAGTCCGGTGACGGTGGTCGACGTGACGAGGACGGCACCGGCGTCGACGGCCCGCTGGGCCAACCAGTTGTCGAAGTCGGGTCGGTAGGCGGTGGCCCCGTTGTACGGAGGCGCCCCCCAGGCCGGATTGCGATAGTCGACGGTGAGGGCTCCGGTCTCGGAGAGGATCATCGTCGACCGTCGAACGACCCAACGCTGCACGGGCGCGGTCTCCCACCACGACGGAACGAGTTCGTCGAGAATGCGCGGATACACCACGCCGCCGTACATGTTCTTGGCGCCGGGGAACGGACCACGTTCGACGAGGATGACCTGCCGACCGGACCGAGCGAGTTGCAGTGCGGCGCACGAGCCGGCCGGGCCGGCGCCCACCACGATCACGTCGGCGTCGTGATCACGCCCCGAACTCATGCCACACCTCGCTCGGTACGTTCCGCCAAACGGACGGCGAGCGCATCGAGAACGGCGTTGGCGTCGGCGACCACTGCGAGATCGGACATCTGCATCATCGGGCAGTGGGCGTCGGTGTTCACGCTCACGATGTGATCGGGTTGCCCGAGTCCACTCGTGTGTTGGACGGCTCCACTGATTCCGAACGAGATGTACAGACGCGGATCGACGACCACTCCGGTGGTTCCGATCTGTCGCTCGTGCGAGACCCAACCGCGGTCGGTGATCACACGAGTGACGCCCATCGACGCGTCGAGAGCCGCTGACACCTCGGCGAGCAGTGCGAAACGCGACTCACCGTCGAGGCCGGCTCCACCACCCACGATGCGAGGGGCCTCGGCGAGATCCATGGTGGAGACGTCGGGTGGTTGCACCTCGACAGTGGTGACGCACGAACTCGTGTCGGCCGTGACGGCGAGGCGCACGATGTCGGCTGGTGATGATTCGAGCACCTCGACACCGCGCACCCCGGGTTGCAGAGTGGCCACGAACGGTTCGTGAACTTCGAACTCGGCGATCGAAAGTCCACCGTGACGAGCGGCGCGAACGCGATGAGTGTCGATCTCGGTCGCACCGGCGACGAGAAGACGACCGAGACGGCGCGCGAGGAGCGGAGCCATGTCGCGTCCGTCGGGTGAGGCCGGAACGACGACGGCCGAATCAGCGGCGTGAGCGACGACGGCGGTGGCAGCGGCGTCGGCGAGGGTGCGCGGAGAACACGACTCGGTCGGGGCGAGGATCAGGCGCCGGCCGACCCCCATCGTGGCGTCGAGGGCGGCGTCGAGGTCGGTGCCCACCAGCACGGCATGTCCGGCCGCTTCGGCCACGGCCTCGAGACCTCCAGCGGGCACGACACCGTCGCGAACCGGGATCACGGCGATCAGGCCGGCCTGGGTGCTCGTGGCCTGCGAGTTCATCACCGTCAGGTTAGGTCAGTCTTCCCCGACTAGGGCCGGTCGGAACCGGCTGCTCGAGAGTCCGGCGACCGATCAGACAGCGGTTCGTTCGGCGGCCACCTTGCGTCGCCGCTTGCGATACCAGCGAACCACCTCGATGAGAAGGGTGATCGACAGCGCCGCCACGAAAGCGAGGACGAAGGCGAGTGTGTGGTCGTCTTCGAAACGTTCGCCGAAGGCGAATCCGAGAACGGCGGCGTAGGTGGCCCAGATGCACGCCGCGACAGCCACCCAGCCGGCGAACCATCGGCGAGGTTGACGGGTGAGCCCGCTCGACAAGGTGAGCGCGGTGCGACCACCGGGGATGAAACGGGCCGTGATGAGGAGCAGTCCACCGCGTTCTTCGATCTGATCGGCGGCCCACTCGAGTCGACGGGCCGTGGCCGGTTTCTTCTCGGCTCGCCTCTGCACGTTGTCGCTGAAGCTGAATCCGATCGCGTACGACAAGTTGTCGCCGAGGAAGGCGCCGATCGCGCCGGCCACGATCACGAGGATCACCGGATACGGACCGTCACCAGCGGCGCTGGCCGCCACACCTCCGATGATCACGGTGGTCTCACTCGGCACGACCGGGAGCACCGAGTCGAGCAACGCGATCACGAGGACGAGAGCGAGGAACCACCAGTTACCCGAGATGTCCTTCAGCCAACCGGTGAGATCGTCGATGGGTCCCCAGGCCGCCAGCACGAACGAACTCTAGTGCAGTGATGGTTCGCGTCGGAGTCGATCGGACCGGCGTCGGTCAGACGGTGGAACCGGCCCGCTCACCGTCGACGACGGCCGCGTGAGCACGACGCGGTGCGACACAATCGCCGACGCGTTCGACACTCGTTCCGGCTTCCTTCAACTGGTCGAACAACCACTCGACCGGATGAGGTGGCACTGCGAGCACCACCCAGTCGGGTCGACGTGATTGGTTGGCGCCGGTCGGGTGATGCAACAGCGTGAGCTCACCGTTCGCGAAACCCATCGGAACGAGATCGGTGGACTGGACGATTCCCTTGGCACCGGCGCGTATCCACCAGTTCTCCATGTCGAGTGTGATGCCGAGATCCTGACCGACGACCATTCCGGGTGTGGTGATCTCGACGGTGCAACCGCGATCGGCGAGTAACTCGGCGACCGATGTGGCGTGGTGGAATCCGATCTCGTCGATGACGACGACCGATTCACCCGATTGCGGACCACCGAGTGGTGCAGTGCCGTCGAGAACGGCGCGCACGTCGACGACTCGGCGCGCCGACTCGTCGGTGTCGGGGTCGGCGACCCACCACGGGCGGGCCGGTTCGGCTCCGGTGGCCACGATCACGTGATCGGGTCGCTTCTCGTCGACCAGTCCGGGCCACACACCGGTGTCGTAGACCAACTCGACACCGAGTCGTTTGCATTCGTTCAGTTGGTTGCGGATCATGTCGCCGAACTCGGCTCGGTTGGGAACACTCGCCGCCCAACGCACTTGGCCTCCGGCCACCGATTCCTTCTCGTACACCGTGACACGGTGTCCGTTACGAGCTGCAGCGATGGCGGCCTGCAGACCGGCCGGTCCGGCTCCGACCACCATGACGTTCTTCGGAGTCGGTGAGATGGAGACGTGTTGGGTGGTGGCCCACTCGTGCTCGCGGCCGGTGCGAGGATTCTCGATACAACCGAGCCAGCGATTGAGTCCCATTCGACCGACGCATTCCTGATTGCACGACAAGCAGAGACGTATTTCGTCGGTGGAACCGGCGCGTGCCTTCACGGCGAAATCGGGATCGGCGATTTGCCCGCGCACCACACCGACCAGATCGCAGTGTCCTTCGGCGAGAGCACGCTCGGCCTGCAACGGATCCTTGAAACGACCCACGCCCACCACGGGGAGATCGACGGCCTTGCGAATGGCACTCGGAATGAACATCGCGTAGCCGGGCGGAATGTGCATACTCGCTTCGATCATGAAGAGGCTCGCCGTGGCGACACCGATCGAGGTGTTGATGTAGTCGACGTGTCCGGTGGCTTCCACGATCTCGGCGACCCGCACCGCCTCGTCGATGGTGGTGCCGTTCTCGATGAGTTCGTCACCGCAGAGGCGCACACCGAGCGCCAGTCGATTGCCGATCACTCGTCGAACGGCTTCGACGATCTGCACGAGGAGCCGAGCTCGGTTCTCGAGCGAGCCTCCGTACTCGTCGGTGCGCTTGTTGGTGGCCGGGGAGAGGAATCCGCGCACGATCGACGAATGACTGCACTGCAGTTCGATGCCGTCGAACCCACCTTCGGCACAGTGTTCGGCCACCAGCGCGTATCCGGCGACGATTTCATCGATCTCGGCGAGGGTCACCGCTTTCGGAACTTCGCGGAACAAAGGATCGGCAACCGGCGACGGCGCCCAGACCGGAAGGCGACTGAACATCGAACTGGCCTGACCGCCGTTGTGATTGATCTGGGCGAAGATCGGTACGCGATGTCGGTGCACGGCGTCGGTGATGCGCCGGTAACCGGGAATCACGTCGCGATGGAAGCCGTGGATCAACTTCTCGTAGGGCCAGTCGGTCGGGTGAGTGGAGTGTTCCTCGGTGATGATGAGGCCCGCACCACCGGCGGCCCGGGCGGCGTAGTAGGCCGCGTGCTGCTCGGTGGGTCGGCCGTCGCGGGCGTAGTTGGTGAGGTGCGCCGAGAAGACGATGCGGTTACGGGTGGTCACCGGACCCAGTTGCAACGGAGTCCAGAGGTACTTGTGGGCCACGAACACAGACCTTACGGCGCGCCTAGGGTGTGCGGCTATGCGAGGTCTGAACGGGAAAGTCGCCGTGGTCACGGGTGCCGCCAGCGGAATCGGACGGGCGCTCACTGACCGCTTCGTGGCCGCCGGGATGAAAGTCGTGTTGGCCGACATGGACGAGGTGCGTCTGCGAGCGGCCGAGGCCGAACTCGCCGAGGGTGGAGCCGACGTGCTGCCGGTGGTGGCCGACGTCTCGCTCGGCGAGAGCATGGAGGAGCTGGCCCGTCGAACCCTCGAGAAATACGGCGCCGCTCACGTGCTGTGCAACAACGCCGGAGTCGCCGGAGTGGGCGATCAATGGACCGGCCCGATGAGCGTCTGGGAATGGGTCGTCAACATCAATCTCTACGGAGTGGTGCACGGTATTCGTTCGTTCCTTCCGATCATGCTCGACCAGAACGAGGGACACATCGTGAACACGGCGTCGATGGCGGGGCTCACCGCGATGCCCGGTTTCGGACCGTACAACGCGACCAAACATGCCGTCGTCGCGATCAGTGAGGGCTTGTATCTCGAGTTGCAGGCCAAGGGCACGAACGTCTCGTGCAGTGTGCTGTGTCCGGGATTCGTGAAGACCGACCTCATGCGCAACGTTCACTGGACGGATCGGTTGGGCGAACAACCGAAGAACATCGTCGATCCGATCAGCGCTATGATGAACCAGGTGCTTCACGACGGTGTGGAGGGTGGCATTCCGGCCACCGAGGTGGCCGATCAGGTGATGGATGCCATCGTGAATTCGCGTTTTTGGATCCTCACGCACGAGGACATGCGTGAGCTAGCGGTCGAGCGCATGAAGCGAGCCGCCGCTCAGGAGAATCCGGGGCTCGGCTGATCAGGCGTTGCGACGCGACGAGAGTTCTTCGCCGCGGAACAACCTCTTCAGGTTGGGCCAATGTCGCCAGATCACGAACACGCCGAGACCGATCGTCGTGACGATCTCGGTGACGGGCCGTCCGACGATCACGAGACCGATGGGCAGACCCACCACGATTGCCAGCGAGGCCAGTGATGCCTTCTTGGTGAGTTTGACGACAGCGAGCCACAACACGAGCAGGCCGACGCTCACGAGCGGGTAGAGCGCGAGCATCGCGCCCCCGGCCGTGGCCACACCTTTGCCACCCTTGAAGCGGCGAGTGATCGGGAAGACGTGTCCGACGACAGCGGCGCAGGCGAGCATCAACGCGCCCGCGTACTCGAAGGCGAGGAAGCCGGCCAGTACCGACAGCGCGCCTTTCAGACCGTCGAGGACGAAGACGAGAACTCCCAACTTTCGTCCGAGCAGACGGCTCACGTTCGACGCGCCGGGATTACCCGAACCGGCGGTGGTGATGTCGATGCCGCGTGCCCGCGCGATGAGCACCGCGCTCGGAAAGGTTCCGAGCAGGTAGGCGAGGGGAAGCAGCACGAGCGAGACGATCACCGTCCCATCTTTACCCATGCCTCGGTACCCTGCCGTGCATGCCGGACGACACCCCGCATCGCGCGACGCGCACGCGTCGCACCACGGCGACGTCGTCGTTCGGGGCGTCACGTCGAGAGGGGCACGACTCGAGCGCGTTCTACGCTCGTTTCCGGGCACCCGAGGTTTCCGACGACGACACCCTCGCCGATCCATCACTCGTGGCGTCGGTGTCCGACCGTATCTTCGTCGGTGATTCACGTGACATGAGCGCGATTCCCGATTCGTCGGTGGGTCTCGTCGTCACCTCACCTCCGTATTTCGCCGGGAAGGCCTACGAGGAAGCACTCGGACACGACCACATACCGTCCGACTACGTCGACTATCTGGCCATGCTGCGTGACGTGTTCGCCGAATGCGTTCGCGTGCTCGAACCGGGTGGTCGCATGGTCGTCAACGTGGCCAATCTCGGACGACGGCCGTTCCGATCGCTCGCCGCCGACGTGACCGACATCCTCCAGGACGATCTCGGTCTGTTGCTCCGAGGTGAAGTCGTGTGGATGAAACAGCGTGGGTCGTCGGGGAGTTGCGCGTGGGGTTCGTACCGTTCGCCAACCAATCCGGTGCTTCGTGACACGACCGAACGTCTCGTGATCGCGAGCAAGGGGCGTTTCGACCGGGCCGTTCCGGTGAGCAAGCGCGAGAAGCGCGGTCTTCCTTTCGAGTCGACCGTGACTGGTGACGAATTCATGGAAGCGACTCTCGACGTCTGGGAGATCGCTCCCGAGAGCGCGACCCGGGTGAATCACCCGGCGCCGTTCCCGGTGTCACTCGTCGAGCGGTGCATTCATCTCTATTCGTTCGCCGGCGATCTGGTGCTCGACCCGTTCATGGGTTCGGGTTCCACAGCCGTGGCGGCTCGACGAACCGGCCGCCATTTCGTGGGGTACGACACCGATCCGGCCTACGTCGACCTGGCGCACGAACGACTACGTCACGAGGGTGACGCGAGAAGTGATGAGAACGGTCGTGACGACATCCGCACTCTGCGCGACATCGTCGACGCGTCTCTTCGGGCGGCAGGTTTCGGATCGATCGACTGGGGCGTGAAGATCACGCCGGGTCTCGAGGTGTCGGGACGAGCCCGTTCGGCCGACGGGCGCGAGATCCTGTTCGATCTGGCCGGAGGACACACCACGGTTCGACCCGGGTTGCAGCGCGGTGAACTGGTGTGGCGAACACTCGGCCGAGCGGCGGCCGTGAAAGCGGTGACCGGACGAGGACTCGTGGTGTTCACCTCCGGATTGCCCGAACGGGCGAGCGGTGGGGCCGCACTCGACGCGGTGGTGAACGACGGAGCGGTGAGAGCCGTCGTCGACGTGCTCGCGTCCGATGTGGTCGAACGAATCGAGTCGATCGTCTAGATCTGGTGGGCGGCGCGTCGTCCCTCGAGAACCGCTTCGAGCAACGTGCGCGGGGCCACGGCGTCGCCGATGACGTGGTGGGTGCCCGGGAGAGGTTCGGTGGGCAGACGGAAACCGGCGTCGACCACGGCGACCGCGTCGAGATGTGAGATCTCTCCGGAGAAACGGTCCTGAATTCGGACGCGCACTCCGTCATCGGCCCGTTCGACGTTGCGGACCACGGCGCGTTTGACGACAGTCGCGCCTCGCTGAGCGAGTCGGACATTGGCCGGGGCAAGATCGCCGGTTCGTGACAGCTCGTTGCCGGCGATGTTGTCGGGGGTGACGAGAACGGCCCGATCGCCGAGTTCTTCGGCTAGCGCAACTCCGATGGGTCCGCCGATCGGATCGAGGACGATCACCGTTCCGGAAGCGGGAAGGGTCGACGTGCCACGACGGAGATCGGCGATGTCGATGACGTCGGTGTCGGCGGTGTACTCGGGAAGGCCGCGTCGCGACCCGGTGGCTTGCACCACGACGTCGAAGTCGGGGAGACGTGCGGCGATCGACGACTCGTCGACTCCGGTCTCGAGCGTCACGTTCGAACGACGGCACTCGCGTTCGAGCCAGTCGACCAGTGGTACGCCGGGACCAGCCACCCGAGCCAGACCGCCGAGCTCGGCCGCCGTGTCGACGACGGTCACCGAATGTCCGCGGATCGCGGCGATTCGGGCCGCTTCGAGCCCGGCCGGACCCCCTCCGATCACCAGCACCCGTCGGGAGTTCGTTGCCGTTCGATACCAATCGGGATCGTCGCTCTCGTGACCCGACGACGGTTCACCCACGCACGACACGATCGGATTACGCGCGTCACGCACCTGACACGTCTGGTTGCAGCGGAGGCAAGGTCGAATGCGATCGATCTCGTCGGCGCGGACCTTCGCCACCAGATCGGGATCGGCGATCTGTGCGCGCGTCATCTCGACGCCGTCGCACACGCCGTCTCCGATCGCCCACTCGGCCTGACCCATGTCGACGATCGAACCCTGCAAGAACACCGTGACCGCCGCGGGAACGGCGGTGCGCACGGCCCGGCACACGTCGATGTTGAATCCGGTGGGCTCGTGGAAATCAGGTCGTGTCTTTTCGGCCGAGAAGATCGCGCCACGCACGACGACGACGTAGTCGAGGCCACAGGCGGCGAGTTCGGCGGCGATCGCCGGAGCCATTTCCGGAGTGATACCGGCCCACGGCGCGAGTTCGTCGCACGACAGACGAAGGCCGACGATCGCGTCACCCACCTCGGCGCGTACCGAGTCGATCACTCGTCGGGCGAAGGCGGTTCGGTCGGCCCACTCGTCACCGCGTTGGTTGGTGAGGCCCGACATGAACTGACGCACGAGACTGTGCTGGCCGGCGTTGATCTCGATTCCGTCGACGCCCGACGCAACGGCGAGACGTGCCGCAGCGATGAAGCCGTCGATCACGGCTCGAACGTCGTCGGCCTCCATCCACTTCGGAACCTCCCGGGAGTTCACCTCGGGAACGCGTGACGGCGCCCACAGCGGGAGTTGCGAATAGGCCGACGAACCCTGGCCACCCGCGTGATCGAGTGAGGCGATCACGAGGGAACCATGTCGATGACAGGCGTCGGAGATCGTCCGCCAACCCTCACCACAAAGCGGCGCCAGGGGAGCGCGCTCGTAGGGCCAGTCGCTCTCGTGAACACTCGCGCCCTCGACCACGATCACACCGCAACCACCGCGGGCCCGACGCTCGTAATACGCGACGTGTCGGTCGGTGAATCGTCGGTCGTCGTCGCCCAGGTTGGTGACGTGCGGACCGAACATGACTCGATTCGGCGCCGTGCGCGCGCCGAGTGACAACGACTCGGTGAGGCGCATCAGGAAGTGCTGACCGGTTTGCGGACGAGTCGTACCGGCTTGGTGTGATCCATGGCCGGTTTGGGAGCCGATCCGGGAACGACCGACTGCAGTGCGTGCTCACCGTCACCGCCCACACATTCGGGATCGGGACCGTCGAGGGGGAGACCGGTGAAGAACTTGGCCGCCATGCATCCGCCCTGACACGCGTCGTAGGAACCGCACGACGCGCAGGCACCCGCCGACTGCGGTTCGCGCAGTGAGCGGAACAAGTCGCTCTCTTTCCAGACCTTGGCGAAACCGCCGGCGTCTCGCACGTTGCCGGCCCGGAACTCGTCGTGAATGACGAACGGACACGCATACACCTCACCGATCGGATCGATGAGACACACCACCCGTCCGGCTCCGCACATGTTGAGTCCGGGCAGCGGATCGCCGAGAGCGTTGAGATGGAAGAAGGAGTCACCGGTGAGAACGTTCTCGCCGTTGGCCATGAGCCAGTCGTAGATCTGACGTTGTTGGCTGAGTGTCGGATGCAGTTCGTGCCACGAGTCGGCACCGCGTCCGGACGGACGCAGACGAGTGACACGCAGTTGCGCGCCGTACGAGTCGGCGAGGGCCTTGAACTGGTCGAGCTGCGCCACGTTGTGTCGGGTGACGACCACCGAGATCTTGAACGGACCGAATCCCGCCGCGGCCAGTTCGTCCATGGCGGTGCGCGCCATGCGATACGAGCCGGCTCCGCGCACGGCGTCGTTCGTGGCCTCGTCGACTCCGTCGAGGCTGATCTGGATGTCGAGATAATCCATGGCCGCCAGTCGTCGTGCCTTCTCGGCGTCGATGAAGGCACCATTGGTCGAGAACTTCACACCGATGCCGTTGCCGACCGAGTATTCGACGAGATCGAAGAAGTCGCGCCGTACCATCGGTTCGCCGCCGCCGATGTTGATGTAGAAGACCTGCAGGTCGCGTAATTCGTCGAGGACGTGCATCGCTTCGGCCGTCGTGAGTTCGCGCGGATCTCGTTGTCCACTCGACGACAGACAGTGCACGCACTGCAGGTTGCACGCGTAGGTGAGTTCCCACGTGAGACAGATGGGGGCGTCGAGCCCACCTTTCAATTGCTCAACGAGTGGTTGCACGCTCACGGACGATCTCCGAGGATTCGAGGGACGACAGGGCCGAGACGAACGACGACCAGCGTTCGGGGTCGACACCGCAGGCGTCGAGGGTGTCGGCCAGGGTGGCGTGCTGGTCGAGACTGTTCACGACCGAGACCACGTCGGGGTGCTTCAGGAAGATCAGGCGTCGATTGCCGTAGTGGTAGGCCAGGGCGCCGAAGGGTTCGGGCCGGACCGCCACCTGGGGGTGGAGTTCGAGGCTCGAGTCGAGCGCGACGGCCACGGGGCGAGGCGGGATCAGTAGACCCCGCACATGCCGTCGATCGAGATCTCTTCGATGAGGAGTTCGTCGGCGGAGGCGGGCGTCGTGGCGGACGATTCGATGACGCCGTGGTCAGCGGTGATGTCGTCGGCTGACGTCACGGAGGGGGTCACGGTGGGGGTCACGGTGCTGTCCATACGACAAGCGTACAACTGCCCCGGCCGTCGGGGACTACCGTTCTCTTCGATGGTTCGGCCACCCGGTGGCCCTGGGGAAATGGGGATCTCGTGAAGACCAAGGCAGCAGTGTTGTGGGAGTTGGGTGCACCGTGGAGCATCGAGGAGATCGAGCTCGATGCACCGAAGGCCGGTGAAGTGCTCGTCGAGATGAAGGCGTCGGGAATGTGCCATTCCGACGAGCATCTCGTGACCGGAGACCTGCCGTTCGCGCTGCCGATCATCGGCGGCCACGAGGGCGCCGGAATCGTTCGTGAAGTCGGAGAGGGTGTGAGTTGGCTGGCTCCCGGTGACCACGTGGTCTTCGGTTTCATTCCGTCGTGCGGACGGTGTCCGAGTTGTTCGACCGGTCATCAGAACCTGTGCGACCTCGGTGCCCTCATGGGTGGTGGTCGTCAGATCACCGACGGTGGTGCGCGACACCACGCCAACGGTCAGGACCTCGGACTCATGTGTCTGCTCGGTACCTTCGCTCTCCACACGGTCGTGAACGAGGCGTCGTGCATCAAGGTCGAACCCGATCTACCGCTCGACAAGATGTGCCTCCTCGGTTGCGGTGTGGTGACCGGTTGGGGTTCGTCGGTGTACGCCGCGCAGGTACGACCCGGCGACACGGTCGCCGTCGTCGGTGTGGGTGGTATCGGCGCCAACGCGATCCAGGGTGCGCGACTGGCGGGCGCCAAGCGCATCGTCGCCATCGATCCGGTCGAGTTCAAGCGCGAGAAGGCGATGGACTTCGGAGCCACGCACACGGCTTCGTCGATGGCCGAGGCGTTGCCGCTCCTGCAGGACATCACGTGGGGAACGATGGCCAACAAGGTGATCATGACGATGGGTGTGGGCGACGGTCAGGTGTTGGCCGAGGCCATGGCCATGGCCTCGAAGCGAGGCCGTGTGGTGGTGACCAACATCCACCCGGCGCTCGAGATGACGGCCAACGTGAACCTCCTCGACGTGACCCTCATGGAGAAGCAGATCGTCGGCTCTCTCTTCGGTTCGGGTAACCCGCGGGCCGACATTCCGAAGCTCGCCAACCTCTACCGAGAGGGGCAACTCGACCTCGACGGACTCGTGACCCGGACCTACCCCTTGGAGGGGATCAACGAGGGCTACGAGGCCATGCGCAAGGGTGAGAACATCCGCGGTGTCCTCGTCTACGACTGAGTTCCGCTCACAACGGCCAGGTCGCTAGCGTTTCGGGCGAGGGGTACACGTCGTGTCGCATCGAGCGCGCGACGCCGGATCAGGGGGAGACGAGATGTCGGAAGTTCGCAAGTCGAAAGCTGCGGTTCTGTGGGGTCTGAACCAGGAATGGTCGGTCGAAGAGATCGAGGTTCATCCACCGAAGGCCGGTGAGGTCATCGTGCACTGGAGAGCGGCTGGCATGTGCCATTCCGACGAGCACCTCGTCACCGGTGACATGGTCCCACCGTCCGAGATGTTCGAACTGATGGGCATCGAGGACTTCTTCCCGATCATCGGCGGTCACGAAGGTGCTGGTGTCGTGGTGGAAGTCGGGCCCGGTGTCACGTCGGTCCAGGTGGGCGATCACGTGTCGGCATCGTTCGTGCCGTCGTGTGGTCGCTGCCGCTACTGCTCGACCGGACGCCAGAACCTGTGCGACAACGGCGCCAAGACGTTCATCGGCGGCATGATCACCGACGACACGCACCGTCACTTCGTGAAGGGCAAGCCGGTCACGCTCATGGCCAAACTCGGCACCTTCAGTGAATTCGCGTGTGTCGCCGAGCAGTCGATCATCAAGGTCGAAAAGGACATTCCACTCGAATGCGTCGCACTCGTGTCGTGCGGTGTGGCCACCGGATGGGGTTCGGCCGCCAATCGAGCCGGCACCCAGGCCGGTGACACCGTGGTGGTGGTCGGATGCGGCGGTATCGGAATGAACGCCGTTCAGGGCGCGCGTATGGCGGGTGCGAAGCGCATCATCGCCGTCGATCCCGTCGAGTTCAAGCGTGAGAAGGCGATGGAGTTCGGTGCCACGCACACCTATTCGTCGATGGCCGAAGCGATGATGCCGGTCATGGAGATGACGTACGGACAGATGGCCGACCGCGTCATCATGACCCCCGGTGTTCTCGAGGGCGAGATGATGGCCGACGGTATGAATCTGGCCGGCAAGGGCGGCACGGTGGTGGTCACCGCCATTTCGCCGATGACGTCGGAGACCGCGTCGGTCAACCTCTTCCAGTTGGCCATGTGGAACAAGGAGATCAAGGGAACGATCTTCGGTTCGCTCAACCCGCGTGCCGACATCCCGGCCCTTCTCGACATGTATCGCGCCGGTCAGTTGAAGCTCGATGAGCTCATCACCAAGACCTACAGCCTCGACCAGATCAACGAGGGCTATCAGGCGATGCGCGACGGCACCAACATCCGTGGTGTGATCGTCAACGCGTGACCACGTCTCGTCGCTCTCTGCTCGACGCGCTCGACGGTTCGGTCGTCGGACGTCGTCGTGAGGTCGAACTGGTCGTCGCTGCGCTCGATGCCGATCGACACGTCTTGCTCGAGGGCCCTCCGGGTACGGGCAAGAGCACGTTGTTGCGAGCAGTCGCCGAAGGACTCGGGATCGGTTTCGTGTTCGTGGAGGGCAACGCCGAGCTCACGCCGGCCCGTCTGGTCGGACACTTCGACCCGGCGCGTGTACTGAACGAGGGCTACGAACCCGACGTGTTCGTCGACGGACCGCTCGTGACGGCCATGCGTGATGGTTCGTTGCTGTACGTCGAGGAGATCAACCGTATTCCCGAAGAGACTTTGAACGTTCTCATCACGGTGATGAGCGAAGGCGAACTCAACGTGCCTCGTTTCGGTCGGGTGGTGGCAACTGACGGTTTCCGCCTCGTGGCCGCCATGAACCCGTTCGACGCCGTCGGAACGGCGCGTATCTCGGGTGCGGTGTACGACCGCGTGTGTCGAGTGTCGATGGGCTATCAATCGGCGGCCGACGAGGTCCGCATCGCATCGAGAGCTGGTGACGATCTTCCGAGCGGTTGGCTCGACAAGGTCGTCGATCTCGTGCGACGCACGCGAACTCATCCCGATCTGCGGGTGGGGTCGTCGGTGCGCGGGGCGATCGACATGGCCGCCGTCGCTCGGTCGCTCGCGTCAGTGCGCGGGAGCACGGTCCACGACAGTGGAGTGTCGCTCGATGCGGCTCTCGTGGCGCTGTCGGGCCGAGTTCGTCTGCGCGAAGGCAGTACGCGTACGAGTGAAGACGTGGTGACCGAACTCTGGAACGAGGTGTTCGTCCCAACCACCGAGGCCGGCGGGGGAAAAGTGAGCGCCCCGACGGGGGCGACCCACTAGCCAAGGAAGGGGCCGCCGCCGACGAGGCTGTGTCGGAGGCTTCGAAGCGCACGCTGTCCCGGCGTGATCTGGCCAAGCACGATCAGTTCGAACAGGTCTCGCCCGAGGTGGGTGAACTCGACGAGAGTGCCGTCGACGACGCCATGGACGACGACCCTGATGCCATGCTCGCCTTGCTGGCCGATCTCACCGGAGCCACCGATCCGAAGTTGCGCGATCTGGCCAAACGCTTGGCCGGTCGTTTGTTCCTCGACCTCGCCAAGCGTGGTCCGATCCGCCCACGCGGGATCGGCAAGATGGCCACGTTGCCGTATCGCCCCGATGCCGGTGACATCGATCTCGACGCGTCCATGAGTGCCGTCGTCGAGTCGCGAGCAGCCCGATCGGCAATCGATCCCGAGGAGTTGAAGGTGCGCACCTGGGTGCGACCGGGAACCGCCATTGCGTTGTGTGTCGATCGCAGTGGATCGATGGGCGGCGAACCCCTCGCCACGTCGGCCGTGGCCACGGCGGCGGTGGCCTGGCGCAGTCCCGAGGACTACAGCGTCATCACGTTCGGCAAGGACGTGGTGGTCGTGAAGAGTCAGGAATCCTCGAAGGGGAGTGAGTTGGTCGTGAACGACGTACTCGCGCTCCGTGGATTCGGAACCACCGACCTGGCCGGAGCTCTTCGCACGGCGAACGAACAATTGTCTCGATCGAGAGCGGGTCGTCGAATCGCCGTGGTGTTGAGCGATTGTCGGGCCACCGTGGAGGGCGACGTGGTGGCGGCGGCCCGCGGTCTCGACGAGGTGGTGATCATCGCCCCGGCCGAGGACGATCTGGAAGCCCGCGCTCTGGCAGCGCAGATCGGCGCGCGAGTCGCGATCGTGGCCGGGCCGAGTGATGTGCCGGCGGCGTTGCAGTCGGTGCTCGGCGACTAGCGACAGGCGGGGTCGTCGGTCGGCAGAACACCGATCTCGTCGGATTCGACGAACACCGGAGGCAGGGTGGAGGTCGACGTCGTGGTTCCGCTCACCGAAGTCGTGGACCCCGACGGTGCGCGAGTGGTCGTGGTCGTCGACGTGGGATCCTCGACGAGTTGTGCAGGTGCATCGACCAACCGAGCCTCACCCTTGAACACGGCGAGCACGGCCTTCATGCTCTCGCTCTTGATGTTGGGTTCGATGACAGCGTTGCCGTTGATCATCTTGCCGGTTCCCTCGATCTGATAGGTCTTCATCGTGTCGGGATCGAGATCTCGCATCGCTTGGGCGAGTTCGAGAAGCTTGCCGGGAGTCAGCTGATCGTCGAGGATCACGTATTCGAGAGCAGCGTCGATGAGTTGTTTGGCCACGGTCGGACTCCCGGCTCCGACGTCGAGGGCCTTCTGGAGTGCTCGGCGAAGGAAGTCCTGCTGACGCGAGATACGACCGCGATCGGCGGCCGGGTCACTCTTCCACTTGCGCGAGTCCTCGTCGAAGTATTGAAGTTTGCGCGACCGAACGTAGGCGAGTCCTTCTTCCCCGAGGAAGGTGTGGCAACCGGGTTCTTCGATGAGGAGTCCGGTGTTGCGGTCACGAATTCCGGTGGTGAAGGGAACTCGCACACCACCGACGGCGTCGACGATCTGCTTGAACGCGCAGAAGTCGACGTTCACGTAGTGATCGACCGGGACGCCGAAGTTCTCCCAGATGGTGAGTACGAGGGTGTTGGGATCGTCACGGTTGAAAGCGCTGTTGATGCGACTGCTCGACGAACGACCGGCGATCTTGACCCACAGGTCGCGTGGGAACGACAACACCGCCGACGCATTGGTGTTGGGATCGAGACGCAGGATCATGATCGTGTCGGCGCGTTCTCCGAGTCCGTTGCGATTCCCGAAGGCATCGGCGTACGGCGAGTCGGGATCGACACAGGCGCCGTTGTCGCTGCCTGTGATGAGGAAGTTGCGAGCCGACATGTCGACCGGTCCGGACACCAGGGTGACCTCGGTGGTCTCGTCGGGAGTGCCGTCGGGTTGAGTGGCCGTGGGCAGCGTGAGACGCGGACCCGAGGCGCTCGCCAGAGTCACGACCTTGCGGTCGTTCGCTTTCTCGCTGCCGTAGAAGATCGCCACGGCGGCGACGAAGCAGGCGAGAGCCACCCCCACGTTCAGGACCAGGACGAGGCGTTGTGGCCAGGTTCGTCGTCGGCGGCGGGGTCGGTCCTTCACAGCCCTGCCAAGTTACCGGTCGGCCCGTGTCGGCTCGGGTCAGGAGGTGGAATCGACGGCCAACTGCACCGACACCGATGGGGTCGACACCGAGTCGTCGGTGATCGTCTCCCATGACTCGACGCTTCCGGCGTCGGCGAGTTCGGCGCGACCGAGTTCGATCGCCGCGCAGTGAGCGGCCGATGCACGAACGGTGGCGAGAGACACCGGAGTCTTCTGCGACGTCTTCGCTTCGGTCTTCGATCGGCGGATCTGCGCCAACACCTCACCGACGGGATCGAGCATGGATGCGTCACCCGTGGAGGGGTACTCCTCGGCCTTCGGCCACGACGCCGTGTGCACCGATCCCGGTTGCCACCAGCGCCACACCGACTCGGTCGCGAAGGGAATGAACGGTGCGAGAAGTCGCTGAAGGGCCGAGAGAGCGAGACGCAGTGACACCTGCGCCGAAGCCGCACCCTCGTCGCCGTGCACGCCGTACGCACGACCCTTCACCAGTTCGACGTAGTCGTCGCAGAACCACCAGAACGTGGCTTCGGTGCGCTCGAGAGCGCGGGCGTAATCGTATTCGTCGAAGGCTCGAGTCGCTTCGTCGACGGTGTGAGCGATGCGGGCGAGCATGGCGAGATCGAGAGGTGAGGTGGGTGTCGCACCACCGGGCGGCTCGCCGAAGCCGAGGACGAACTTCGAGGCGTTGAGAAGTTTGGTGGCCAGCTTTCGGCCCACCTTCATCTGTTCTTCGCTGAAGGCGGTGTCGATACCCGGACGAGCCGAGGCGGCCCAATAGCGAACGGCGTCGGATCCGAACTTGTCGAACAGGTCGAGTGGGGTGACGACGTTGCCCTTCGACTTCGACATCTTCTTGCGGTCGGGGTCGAGGATCCAACCCGACAACGCAGTGTTCGTCCATGGAAGCGAGTCGTGTTCGAAGTGCGCGCGCACGACGGTGCTGAAGAGCCACGTGCGGATGATGTCGTGGGCCTGCGGTCGCAGATCCATGGGGAAGAGTCGGGCGAAGAGGTCGGGGTCCTCTTCCCATTGACCGGCGATCTGCGGTGACAGTGACGAGGTCGCCCAGGTGTCCATCACGTCGGGATCGCCCGTGAAACCGTTCGGTTGATCGCGTTGATCGGCCGAGTGACCGGGTGGCACGTCGGTCGACGGGTCGATCGGGAGAATCGTCTCGTCGGGAACGATCGGATGGTCGTGATCGATCTCGCCGTTGGCATCGAGTGGATACCAGACCGGGATCGGCACACCGAAGTAGCGCTGTCGGCTGATGAGCCAGTCGCCGTTCAGACCCTCGACCCAATTGGAATAGCGGTGTCGCATGTGATCGGGATGCCACGTGAGACTCTCGCCGCGAGCCAGAAGGTCGCGACGTAACTCGTCACCACGGCCGCCGTTTCGGATGTACCACTGACGGCTGGTCACGATCTCGAGCGGACGATCACCCTTCTCGAAGAACTTCACGGGGTGAGTGATCGGGCGCGGATCGCCGATCATCGCGCCCGATTCGCGCAGCATCTCGACGACCTTGTTCTGGGCCTGATTCACGTACAGCCCGGCGATGTGTTCGAAAGCCGCGATCCCAGCGGCCGAGTCGAGACCGTTCGGTGGTGTGGCGACGATACGACCGTCTCGACCGATGATGGCCCGAGTGGGGAGATTCAGTTCGCGCCACCACGTGACGTCGGTGGTGTCGCCGAACGTACAGATCATGGCGATACCCGTGCCCTTGTCGGGTTGGGCGAGCGGATGGGCGACCACTGGAACCTCGACGCCGTACAACGGAGTGTGCACGGTGGTGCCGAAGAGCGGCTGATAGCGCTCGTCGTCGGGGTGGGCGACGAGGGCCACGCAGGCGGCGATCAACACCGGACGGGTGGTGTCGATGACGACGTCGCCCGAGCCGTCGGTGCGCGCGAAGCGCACCTGGTGATAGGCGCCGGGCCGTTCACGATCTTCGAGCTCGGCCTGAGCGACCGCAGTCTTGAAGTCGACGTCCCACAACGTGGGGGCCTCTTGGGTGTAAGCCTCGCCGCGAGCGAGATTGCGCAGGAAGGCTCGTTGACTCACCCGACGACTGCGCTCGTCGATGGTGGCGTAGAGGTAGGTCCAGTCGACCGAGAGTCCGAGACGGCGGAAGAGATCTTCGAAAATCTTCTCGTCCTGGTGGGTGAGCTCCTCGCAGAGCTCGATGAAGTTGGGGCGTGAGATCGAGACCGCTTGATGATCCTTCGGAGGGTCACCGCGGAACGGAGGCTGGAAATCCGGTTGATACGGCACCGACGGGTCGCAACGAACGCCGAAGTAGTTCTGCACACGGCGCTCGGTGGGCAGCCCGTTGTCGTCCCAGCCCATCGGATAGAACACCGACTTGCCGCGCATACGTTGATGGCGCGCAATGGTGTCGGTGTGGGTGTACGAGAAGACGTGACCCATGTGGAGCGAACCCGACACCGTGGGCGGGGGAGTGTCGATCGCGTACACCTGCTCGCGGGTGGCCGAACGGTCGAATCGATAGACGCCCTCGGATTCCCAGGTCTCGATCCAGAGTTCCTCGATTCCGTCGAGGCTGGGCTTCTCGGGGATCTCTGCCATGGGTCGCCAGGCTAGGCGAGCGTAGGCTGGACACCTATGTTCCGGCTCTACGACAGTGCGACTTCGGAGGTCCGCGAACTGCGTCTGCGCACACCCGGTCGGGTCGGGATCTACCTGTGCGGTCCCACCGTCTATGGACCCCCGCATCTCGGACACGGTCGCGCCACTCTGGTGTACGACATCCTTCGTCGTTACCTCGAGTGGTCGGGGCTCGAAGTTCGGCTCGTGTCGAACATCACCGACATCGACGACAAGATCATCGATCGCGCCAACCGCGAGGGTCGTCCGTGGCAGGAGATCACCCACAAGTGCGAAGACGTGTGGTTCCGCGCCATGGAAAAGCTCAATGTGGCTCGCCCCACCGACGTTCCGCACGCCACCGAATACGTCGATCAGATGGTCGACATGATCTCCACACTCGTCGCGAACGATCGGGCCTACGTGACCGGAGACGGTGTGTATCTCTCGGTCGAGGGGATCGATCGCTACGGCCTCCTCGCTCATCAGAGTCTCGACGACATGCTGTCGGGAGGCGGCGAGCGTGAGGTGTTCGGAGCCGACAACAAACGGCATCCGGCCGACTTCGCCCTGTGGAAGTTCTCCAAGCCCGGTGAACCGTCGTGGCCCTCACCGTGGGGTGATGGCCGACCCGGCTGGCACAGCGAATGTGTGGTCATGAGCCTCGAGTTATTGGGTGAGGGTTTCGACCTGCACTGCGGCGGAATGGATCTCAAGTTCCCTCATCACGAGAACGAGCGGGCCCAGGCGGTGGCTCTCGGCAAGGACTTCGCCAACCACTGGATGCACAACGGTTTCGTGGTCGATGCCGAGGGCGAGAAGATGTCGAAGAGTCTCGGCAACGTGGCCAATCTGCTCGATCTCATGGAGCACTACGACCCCCGGGCGTATCGCATGGTGCTGCTCCAGACCCATTACCGAAGCCCGGTGCGGGTGGGGGCCGACAACATCGACGCCGCGGTGAGTGCCCTCGCCGGACTCGACGCGTTCGCCGCGCGAGCCGCGTCACTCGCCGATGCACCCGCCGACGACGAGGTGATGGCGTCGTTCCGTGAGCGGATGGACGACGACCTCGACACCCCGGCCGCAACCGCTCTGCTCTTCGACACGGTTCGACGGGCGAACGCCGCGATCGACGCTGGGTCCTCGGAGGCTCCGGCACTGGCAGCCGCGGTTCACGAGATCTGTCGGGCGTTCGGACTGGTCCTGAAGGGTGCGGCTGACGTTCCCGAGGAGGTGGCTGCCAAGGCGGCCGCTCTCGATGCGGCGCGGACCGCCAAGGATTTCGCTACTGCTGATGCACTGCGAGCCGAACTGCAGGCCGACGGGTGGATCGTCGAGACCACCAAAGCCGGCACCACCGTCCGCCGCTGAGTGTTTGGCGGGGTTCAGACGTAGTCGGTGCGGTTGCGCACCGTCGAGAACACGGTGTCCAGCGCCGCGAAGACGGGCGTCGATTCCTGCAATTTCGATTGATCGCCGAAGAGTCGGATGCGACCGGTGATGAAAGCCTGCTGAGCGTTCAACTTCTCGGTGGCCACGGCGACTGCGGTTTCCCATTCCTGTTCGAAACGAACGTGCTCGGGGTCGGCCGCACCGGGCCCGAAAGCGGCGCGTCCGTCGCCGACCTGCAAGTGGTAGACGACCTTGCCTTCGGGCCCACCGTCGACGACCTGGGTGATACCGACCTCGTGGGAGCCGGCGAGTTCGGAGAGCGCGGCGCTCGCTGCGACCTCGGCCGACAAGGCGTCGATCCATTCGAGGCTGAGGTAACGGACTCGGGGTTCGTTCACGCTTCTAGTCTGCCGTGATCACCTCTGACTCCACGATTTCCCAGCCGCCCGACGGTCTGACTCGTCGCGACGATCGTGCCCACACCGACGCCGCGGTGGAGGAGTGGACGTTCTCGTGGTGGTCGAGCGATGCATCGACGGCCGGCTTCGCGATGTACCGATTGTTCGGTCGACGGCGAGCCTGGTACTGCTGGGGTCTCAGTCGAGTCGGCCAGCCGTTCGTTCAAGTGGTGGAGAGTGATCTGTCGGTTCGACGCGATCCGATGATCGCCAAGGCCGAGGCCTTCTGGGCCGAGTTCACGTGTGAGTCACCCTTCGAACAGTGGACCCTCGGCAACGAGATGCACGCAGTTGCTCTCAGCGATCCGAGCGATGCTCTCGGTCGGGCCTACGGCGACACCGTACCGATGGCCAGTGATCTCGAGTGGTACGCCACCGAGAGAGCGATCGCCGTGCCGTGCGGTTATGCGCAGACGGGTGTGATCGTCGGTGACATCGAGACGGAGAGGGGAGTGGTCACGGTTCCCGAGATGCGGTCGGTACGCACCCATCGGTGGACCACCGACGGTGACCTCCCGTCGCTCTTCGATGGCGGCGCCGTCGCCCATCTCGGTCGACGCGTCGCGTTCCGGTTCGACGACGACTCGCGCCTCGACCTCGTTCTCACGCCGGACGGGTGGTCGACGCGTCGTTAGCGGCGCAGAGTCATCGTTGTCGCGGCCGTGCGTCCTGAGACCGATCCGTTGGTCGGGATCACACTGAACGTCGTTGTCGATCCGGGCACGAGACCGGTCAGTTCGCAGAGGGCCAGATCGAAGAAGTAGCCCTTCTGCGTGCAGGTGACACGACGTCCGTCGACGAACACCGAGAAGTCGGTGGTGCCGGCCGGTCGGGTGAAGAGGATCCATGCGGTGGTGCAAGGTCCGCAGAAGAAGTTGGCGAAGATGAACAGATCCTTCACGTCCTTGGGACGGGCCAATGCGGTGGTCGATCGGCAAGCGGTGTCGATGCCCCATGAGGCGTTCACCGATCCGAGAGGCAAGGATCCGATCACCGTTCGGGTTGCGGTGTCGATGATCGACATCGAGTCTTCCCAGTAGTTGTTCACGTATGCGCGTTTGCCCTCGTCGTCGATCGTGACGTCGTATGCGCCGTCCCCGACCGCGATGGTCGTCGAAGCGAGAGACTGAACGTCGACGACCGACACGGTGTGGGCGTCTTGGTTCACCACGTACACCGCCGAACCATTCGGCAGGATTGCGAGCCCGCGCGGTGCATCACCGACGGCAACGGTATCGACGCGAAGATCTGCGGTACTGATTCGTGAAATCTTGTCGATCGTGTGGTGGGACACGAAGAGGTAACGACCGTCGGGAGTGATCGCACTCGACTCCGCGCTGTCGGGAATCGCCACGGTCCGGCGAGTGTTCGAGACGAGGTCGACCACCTCCATCTCGTCGTCGTAGGTGAGCAATGCGTAAAGAATCGTTCCGTCCGGTGAGAGTTCGACAGCAAACGGACTGGAGTCGAGCTCGATGAACCGGCTCTGACGGCGGGTCGCTGTGTCGACCACGTTCACTCCGCCAGTCGCTGCGACGTACACGGTTCCGTCGTCGGCCGAAAGTGCCAGATCGATCGGAGCTTCCTCCGTGTCGATCGTGGCCAGCTTCTTCATGTTCATCACGTCGACGACGAACAACTCTCCGGTGCCGTGGCCGGCGACGTAGGCCGTGCGCCCGTCACTCGACGTGACGACGTCGATCGGAAAGTCTCCCAACGTCACCTCGGACGTCGTGCCGTCGGTCGCGATCTTGTAGAGCCCGTTCCAGGAGCCATCGCGCGTGACGAGAACGTCACACGACGGCGTCGACACCGAGAGTGGGTTCAGCGACTCGACGGCCGAGACCGGAAGGCTCGACAGGGATGCGGCAAGGGCTAGCGCAATGGCAACCGAAGGGCGGAGGCGAAACAGGTGGAGAACTTACCCGGTGGAATTCGGGCTCACTTTCGCATCGTCATGATGGTCACGTCTCGATCGTGTGTGAAAGAGATCCGCATCCGAAGGACCTTGATGACAGCGAGAGTCCACCGACCGGAGTCGAGAACTGCTCAGAAATGAGCGTTCTGGTGGCAGATCAGCACGAAACCCGTGACGAATCTGCCACCAGAATCGCCAAAGAGGATCAGCGCGAGGCGGCGGCCGATGCGGCCTGCGATGCGATGCCCTCGGTCTTGCGACTCGAGAAGGCGATCGAACCGATCAACACCACGAGCGCCGCGGCCGAGATGAGAAGTCGCGGACCATCGTCGTCCTTCAAGTTGATGATCGCCGGCAACACGAGCAACGACACCAGGTTCATCACCTTGATGAGCGGGTTGAGAGCCGGACCAGCGGTGTCCTTGAACGGGTCGCCCACGGTGTCGCCGATGACGGCGGCCTTGTGCGCATCGCTGCCCTTGCCACCGTGGTGACCGTCCTCGATGTATTTCTTCGAGTTGTCCCAGGCGCCACCGGCGTTGCTCAAGTAGTTGGCCATCAACTGACCGACGAGGATCACGGCAGCCAGGAAGGCGCCGAGCGCCTGCCAACCGATTCCGAATCCGATGATCACCGGAGTGAGGACGGCGAGCAGAGCCGGCGTGGTGAGTTCACGCAACGAGGCCTTGGTGCAGATGTCGATCACCGGGCCGTAGTCGGGCTGCTTGGTGCCGGCCATGATTCCGCCGTCGGCGAACTGGTTACGCACTTCTTGCACCACCACTCCGGCGGTGCGACCCACCGCGCGAATGGCCAGAGCCGAGAAGAGGAACGGCACCGCACCGCCGATCAGGAGACCGATGAACACCTTCGGATCGGCCACGTTGATCTGGAGTTCGAGCTCCTTGAACACGCCGTCTTTCAGGTTGTCGGCGATCACGCCGAGCTCGGCGCCGGCGATTTCGATGTACGAAGCGAAGAGGGCCACGGCCGCGATCACAGCCGAACCGATGGCGAAGCCCTTGGTGACGGCCTTGGTGGTGTTACCCACTGCGTCGAGGCTCACCATGATGCGCTCGGGCTCACCGTGGAACTCACCCGACATCTCGGCGATACCGGCTGCGTTGTCCGACACCGGGCCGAAGGTGTCTTCGGACACGATCACACCAGTGGTGGCGAGCATTCCCATGCCGCACAGTGCGACGAGGTAGAGCGAGAACGTGAGGTTGCCGTCGCCGAGAGCGAGAGCGGCACCGATGGCGATCGCGATGGCGACCACTGCATACACCGAGCTCTCGAGACCAGCCGACGTACCCGAGAGAACCACGGTGGCCGGACCGGTCTCGGCCGACTCGGCGATTTCCTTCACCGGGGCGTAGTGCGTTCCCGTGTAGTACTCGGTGAGACGGCTCACGAGCTGCGCGAGCACGAGGCCGATGGCCACGGCACCGAAGCACTTCCAGCCGGCATTCGAGTACTCGTTGCCCACGTAGCCGAGCGACACGACGAGCGTGCCGATGAGTGTGAGCACTCCGGCCACGAGGAAGCCACGGTTGATCGGCTTGATCGGGTCGGTCTCGTTGGCGCGGGCCTTCACGGCGAACACGCCGGCGATGGAGGCGATCACGCCGATCGCGCGAGCGGCGAGCGGGAAGATGAGGCCGAGAGCCGGGTTGGCGCCGATCGAGTTGAACGCCGCCACACCGAGAATGATCGAGGCCACGAGGGTGACTTCGTACGACTCGAAGAGGTCGGCGGCCATCCCGGCGCAGTCGCCCACGTTGTCGCCCACGTTGTCGGCGATGGTGGCGGGGTTGCGCGGATCGTCTTCGGGGATGCCGGCTTCGACTTTGCCGACCAGGTCGGCACCCACGTCAGCGGCCTTGGTGAAGATGCCACCGCCGACGCGCAGGAAGAGAGCGAGGAGCGATCCGCCGAAGCCGAAGCCGACCAGGATCACCGACGAGGTGTTCTGGAACAGCATGATGATCGCCGTGGCACCGAGCAGACCGAGGCCGACCGTGAACATGCCGGCGACACCACCGGTGCGGAAGGCCACGGTGAGGGCTCGGGGCATCGAGCCCGACAGCGCCGCCGCAGCGGTTCGAACGTTGCCGCGGGTGGCGAGGGTCATGCCGATGTACCCGGTGAAGCCCGAGGCCAGACATCCGAGGACGAAAGCGAGGGTTCGCCAGAGTCCGGACTGGCCGAACGAGAGGGCCTCTTCGCCCGAGGTCTTGTCGATGGCCGTCGAGGTCACGAAGACGATGATCGCCAGCGGGACGAGGATCACGGCGATCGTCTTGAACTGGCGCCTCAGGTAGGCGAGGGCGCCTTCCTGGATGGCCTTGGCGATTTCGCGCATCTTCGGCGAACCTTCGTCCTCCGCCATGACCTTCTTGACGAGGTAGAAACCGACGCCGAGAGCGAGCAGAGCGGCCGCTGCTGACAACCAGAGGACGGCCCACTCACCTCCCTTGAGCGTGAAGTCCTGCCAACCGCCTTCTGCGGCAATGAGTGAAGTCACCAGAAAACTCCTCGAGACAGATGGGGCGGCCGGTTGCCGCCCGTTCGGGGCTTCCGAGAGTGTAGAGAAAAAGGGCTCCTCTCGGCACATTTGGGCCGGAGCCGGGCCGGACTCGATCTGCAACCGTTTTCACAGGGCTGGTTTCGGGGTCTTTCCAGGCCCAGGAGTAGCGTCAATGACGGTTCGCCGAGGGGTGGACCGAGAAGTCGGCCCATCGGCTTCGCCAGAAAGGTGCTCACAGCATGGCTCAGACCCTCATGAGACAGGCCCGCGGTCCGGTGACCGGAACCGCCAAGGGAGTCCGGAAACGGAAGCCGTTCCTTCTCGACCTCTACAGCACGGCGGTCGGCAAGAAGTACGCGATGGCCATCACCGGAATCGGCCTGATCGGCTTCGTGGTGTTCCACATGATCGGAAACCTGAAGATGTACTTCGGCCCGAGCGATCTCAACGAGTACGCCCACTTCCTCGAGAAGTTGCTCTACCCGATCCTGCCCAAGACGGTCATGCTCTGGATCCTGCGGGCCGGTCTCGTCGCCATGGCCGTGTTGCACGTACACGCCGCGTATTCGCTGACGGTTCTCAATCGCAAGGCTCGTTCGGTCAAGTACCAGAGTGCACGTGACTACGAAGTGGCGAGTTTCGCCAGTCGTTCGATGCGCATCACCGGTGTGGTGGTTCTGCTCTTCATCGTGTGGCACCTACTCGACCTCACGTTCGGAACCGTCAACAGTTACACCGGCACCAAGGACGCCGACGGTCTGAAGGACGTCTACGGCGCCGTCGTCTACTCGTTCGATCGCATCCCCGTGGCGCTCTTCTACGTGCTGGCCAACATCGCTCTCGGTGTCCACCTCTTCCACGGTGTGTGGAGCCTCTTCCAGTCGATGGGCTGGAACAATCCTCGTTTCAACAAGTGGCGTCGTCAGATCGCCGCCGGCATCGCCACGATCGTGGTGGTCGGCAACGTGTCGTTCCCCGTCGCAGCCATGGCCGGAATCGTCGGCTGACCCAAGGAGACCATGAAGATGAGCATCACTCTCGACTCCAAGATTCCCGACGTTCCGGTCGAGGACGCCTGGAACACCTACAAGTCCGACGTCAAACTCGTCGCACCCAACAACAAGCGCAAGTTCAAGGTGATCGTCGTCGGCACCGGTCTGGCCGGTGCGTCGGCCGCCGCCACACTCGCCGAACTCGGCTATCAGGTCGATGCGTTCACGTTCCACGATTCACCGCGACGTGCGCACTCCATCGCTGCGCAGGGCGGAATCAACGCCGCCAAGAACTATCAGGGTGACGGCGACAGTGTTCATCGCTTGTTCTACGACACCGTGAAGGGCGGCGATTTCCGAGCGCGTGAAGGCAACGTGCACCGTCTGGCCGAAGTGTCGGTGAACATCATCGACCAGATGGTCGCTCAGGGTGTTCCCTTCGCTCGTGAGTACGGCGGCCTGCTCGACAACCGTTCGTTCGGTGGCGCTCAGGTGAGCCGTACGTTCTACGCGCGTGGCCAGACCGGGCAGCAGTTGTTACTCGGCGCCTACCAGCAGCTGGCGCGCCAGATCGGCCTCGGCAACGTGCGCCTCTTCAACCGCACCGAACTCGTCGACGTCGTCACGATCGACGGTCGATGCGCCGGCATCGTCACCCGCGACCTCATGACCGGTGAAGTGTCCTCGCACGCCGCCCACGCCGTGGTGCTCGCCACCGGTGGTTACGGAAACGTCTTCTTCCTGTCCACCAACGCCATGGCGTGCAACGTCACGGCGGCCTGGCGGGCGCATCGTCAGGGCGCGTACTTCGCCAACCCCTGCTACACGCAGATCCACCCGACGTGCATCCCGCAGAGTGACGAGACGCAGTCGAAGCTCACCCTCATGTCGGAGTCGCTCCGTAACGACGGCCGGGTGTGGGTGCCGAAGAATCCCGACGACAACCGTCCGGCCGATCAGATTCCCGAGGAAGAGCGCGATTACATCCTCGAGCGTCTGTATCCGAGCTACGGCAACCTCGCCCCACGTGACATCTCGTCGCGTGCGGCGAAGCGTTCGGTCGACTCGGGGCGCGGTGTCGGTCCGTTGAAGAACGGCGTGTACCTCGACTTCAGTGACGCCATCAATCGACTCGGCAAGAACGTGGTCGCCGAGCGCTACGGCAACCTCTTCGAGATGTACGAGCGCATCGCCGGTGAGAATCCGTACGACGTGCCGATGCGTATCTACCCGGCCTCGCACTACACGATGGGCGGTCTATGGGTCGACTACGAACTCATGACCACCATTCCTGGTCTGTACGCCGCCGGAGAGGCGAACTTCTCCGATCACGGCGCCAACCGTCTCGGTGCCTCCGCTCTCATGCAGGGACTGGCCGACGGATACTTCGTGTTGCCCTACACGATCGGCAACTACCTGGCTCCCATGCTCAACAAGCCGATTCCGGGTACCGATCACGATGCGTTCAAGGTGGCCGAGCAGGCCGCTCGTGAGCGTTTCCAGGGTTACCTCGACATCGGTGGCACTCGTTCCCCCGATTGGTTCCACCGTGAACTCGGCAAGATCATCTGGGACTACTGCGGTATGGAGCGCACCCAGCAGGGTCTCGAGAAGGCCCTGTCGGAACTCCCGGCTCTCTACGAGGAGTTCCGCAAGGATCTGCGAGTCACCGGCGACGGAACGAGCCTCAACCAGACCCTCGAGAAGGCCGGTCGTGTCGACGACTTCTTCCAACTCGGAATGTTGATGTGCCGAGACGCTCTCGAACGCAACGAGAGCTGCGGCGGTCACTTCCGAGCCGAATACCAGACCGACGACGGCGAGGCCCTGCGCGACGACGACAACTTCGCTCACGTCGCGGCCTGGGAGTGGACCGGTGATCCCACCAAGTCCACGCGACACGCCGAAGACCTCGAATTCAAAGCCGTCCACCTCGCCACCCGGAGCTACAAGTGAGCACTCATCTTTCGAACCTCACCCTCAAGATCTGGCGTCAGTCGGGTCCTGACGACAGCGGTCACTTTGAGACGTACGCGATCGACTCGATTTCCGACGAGGCCTCGTTCCTCGAGATGCTCGACGTCCTGAACGAGAAGTTGATCGGCGAGAACAAGGAGCCGGTCACGTTCGATCACGACTGTCGTGAGGGCATCTGCGGAACCTGCTCGCTCATGATCAACGGTCAGGCCCATGGTCCCGAACGGGCCACGGCCACGTGTCAGTTGCACATGCGCAAGTTCGAGAGCGGCGACCAGATCGTGATCGAACCGTGGCGCGCCACGGCGTTCCCGATCGTGAAGGACCTCATGGTCGATCGTTCGGCCTTCGACCGCATCATCGAATCGGGTGGTTACATCACGGCTCCTACCGGTGGTGCTCCCGACGCCAACCTCATTCCGATCCCGAAGCCGGTTGCCGACGCCGCCATGGATGGCGCGGCCTGCATCGGTTGTGGAGCGTGCGTGGCCGCGTGCCCGAATGGTGCCGCCAACTTGTTCACGTCGGCCAAGATCTCGCATCTCAACCTGCTCCCGCAGGGTCAGGCCGAGCGTTACAAGCGTGTCGAGGCCATGGTCGAGACGATGAACGAGCATTTCGGTTCGTGCACCAACCACGGTGAGTGCGAGGCGGCCTGTCCGAAGGAGATCTCGATCGACATGATCGCTCTCATGAACAAGGACTATCGGGCCGCGAAGTTCAAGAACCGCAAGGAACTCGCCCGCAACTGATCAGCACCTCTAACGGACAGAGGTCGTGTAGCGGTTCGTGGCTACCACGTCGCCGCATTGCAGAGTGAGGTCGAGCGTGATGTCTCCCGCCGTGTACGGGGCCATCAACGTCACGGTCCCGACGTAACTGCACTCGTCGGCTCCCACGTCACCTTCCCACTTCCATTCCCGGCGCGACCCAGTGGCGTCGATCACGACTGCTGTCACTTCCACGTCCTCGAGTTCGTGGTGCAGATCACTCACCACGTGCACATCGAGTGAGATCTCGTCGCCAGGAACGAGTGTCAGCGGTGGGCGGTCGGCCACGACGATCACCGGTCGGCACGCTTCGGCCACCGCTGTGTATCCGACTTTCGGCACCCGCTGATGGTCGAGCACGCTCCACGACACCATGGGCATGGCATCGTTGAGGGCGAACAGACAGAAGCCACCGGTGGGTCGGTACTTCAAGCGTCGCAACGTCTCGATGTGATGCTTCAACAGTTCGGCTTGGTACAGCTGAGTCGCCAGTCGCCACTCCTCGAAGGAGTCGAATGCGGCGGGCGGAACGTGCCGATCGAAGATCTCCTTCTGGAGGCCGTGCTCTCGGCGCAAGTGATCCCAGTCGAGGTTGGGCCAATTGCTCGCGTCGACGAAGTCGCTCGACTCCGGCACGGCCTGGGCGCCGAACTCGCTCACGAAGCGCGTGAGACGAGGAAGACGAGCTGCAAAATCGGGGAGATCACGCTCGTTGCCGTGATACCACCCGAAGTAGAGATGCGAGTCGGTTCCGTCGAGTTGCGGGAAGTGGGGGAGAACTCCACTGTGAGCGATGGTGGTGCGGGTCTCGTCGGCCTTCTCGAACGAACGCTTGACCCAGCGGTCGAGAACACTCTTGTTCCAGCTGGGGAGTTGATGACCCACGAGGAAGGGGATGGCCAACTTCTTGGCGTCGAACTCCTCACCGTCACCGATACTGAGCGAGAACGGTTCGTTGTGTGCGCACCACAGTGCGATCGACGGATGATGACCGAGGACGTTGACGGCTTCTTCGGCCTGACGGACCGCCTGTCGACGGATCTGACGGGCGTATCCCCACTGCAGAGGGAAGTCCTGCCAGACGAGCACACCCATTTCGTCGGCCGCGTCGTACAGCTCGGGCCGCGACACGTGGCCGTGCACCCTCACCAGATCGAGGCCGGCTTCCTTGGCGAGGGCGATGTCGCGGCGAAGATCGTCGGGGGTGGCGGCGGCCAGATCGGCGCGAGTCGGTGCGAGATTGGCACCTTTCACGAAGAGGCGTTCGCCATTCACCGAGAACACCCACTCACTCACCGAGACCTCGCGCAATCCGGTGCGGCGTGTGCTGTCGTGGCTCAGATCTCCGTCGACGAGCACTTCGAGAGTCACGTCACTGAGCGGTTGTTCGCCGAGACTCCACGGCCACCACAGTTTCGGATCGTCGATGTCGACGTTCCAGTCGACGTCGTTGATGCCGACGGCCATGGTGCGAACTCGCTCGTCGACCGCTCGACCGTCGACCAAGGTTCGCAGTTTCACCGAGCGTTCGTGGTCGCTGTCGAGACGGGCGTGCAGGCGGAGATTGGCACGCGATTCGTTGGCGTCCCGGCACGTCACGCGCCACGCATCGATACGCACCGGGCCGGTCGTCTCGAGACGAACGGGCCGCCAGATGCCTCCCGGATTGAACGACGGAGCGATGCAGTCCCAGTGCTGGAAAACTCCGGTGATGTTGCGCTTCGACTTCTTGTCACGTTGAGGAGAGCATGTGACCGACACGGCGAGCACGTGCTCGGAGTCGAGTCGGGAGAGTGCGGTCACGTCGTAGGCGTGGGGAAAGAAGTAGCCCTCTGGATCACCGAGGTACGCACCGTCCAGCCAGACGTCGCCTTGGTAGAAGAGTCCGTCGAACACGACGAAACGACGCTGATCATCGGAGGGTGGTGCGATGTCGAAGTCACGTCGGTACAGAAAGGGTCCGTCGTGAGCGGCGAACTCGGTGTTGTTCTGCCAATGCGCCGGCACGTGAGTGATCGCCCATTCGTCGTCGTCGAACTCGAGGCCCACACCGTCTCGAAGCAATGAATCGTCGGCCGGCGCGAGTCGCCACTGGCCCGTGAAGTCGAGGCTCGTCCAACGATCGTGCGTTCGTGCATCGCGGTCAGTGGAGCTCACGACGACGACGGTAGTGGGTCACCTCGTCGGAGCCGGTGGTGGATCCCTTCCGGTGGCAAGTACTGTCGAGACATGGCTGCCGATTCCCGTCCCACCACACTGCGTGAACTCCGAGCTTCGGGCTGGGTTTCCCGTCCGGTGAAAGAAGAGATGCGCCTCAATGCGGTGGCTCGTATCTCGGCCGGACAGCCGCTGTTCGAAGGTGTGCTCGGCTACGAGGACACCGTCATGCCCCTCCTCGAGAATGCGATCCTCGCCGGACACGACGTGATCTTCCTGGGTGAGCGCGGTCAGGCCAAGACCCGCATGATTCGCAGCCTGACCGGACTTCTCGACGAGTGGATGCCCATCGTCGCCGGCAGCGAGATCAACGACGATCCCTACGAGCCGATTTCGAAACACGCGCGTGATCTCGTGGCCGACCGCGGTGACGACACGCCGATCGCCTGGGTGCACCGAGACACGCGTTTCGGCGAGAAGTTGGCCACCCCCGACACGTCGATCGCCGATCTGATCGGTGAAGTCGACCCGATCAAGGTGGCCGAGGGTCGCTATCTGAGTGACGAACTCACGCTCCATTACGGACTCGTTCCTCGCACCAACCGCGGCATCTTCGCCATCAACGAGCTTCCCGATCTCTCCGAGCGCATCCAGGTCGGTCTGCTCAACGTTCTCGAGGAACGAGACGTTCAGATTCGCGGCTACAAGATCCGCCTACCTCTCGACGTGTTGCTCGTCGCTTCGGCCAACCCCGAGGACTACACCAACCGCGGCCGCATCATCACGCCGCTGAAGGACCGTTTCGGAAGTCAGATCCGCACGCACTATCCGCTCGATGCCGACACCGAAGTCGAGATCGTTCGCCAGGAAGCTCGTCCGCCGTCGGTGGGCGACATCACCGTGGCGGTTCCGCACTACATGGAACGAGTGGTGGCCACGTTCAGCCAATTGGCTCGTAGTAGCAGCCAGGTCAACCAGCGCAGTGGTGTGAGCGTTCGTCTCAGCGTGTCGAACTACGAGGTGATGGCGGCCAACGCACTTCGTCGCGGACTTCGAATCGGTGAGACCTACGTGGTGCCGCGTGTGTGCGATCTCGACGCCTTCGCCGCCGCGTCAGGTGGCAAGATCGAAGTCGAAGCTCTGGAGGACGGCCGAGAGGGTCAGGTCCTGCGCGATCTCGTGAAGTCGGCGGTACTCACGGTTTTCCGTGACACGGTGAGTCCCCAGTACTCGGTCGACATCGTGACTGCGTTCGAGGAGGGTGCCGTCGTGAGCACCGGTGAAGACGTCCCGTCGGCCACTCAAGCCGCACTCGCCGATCAGATTCCGGCTCTGCAACCTGCCATCGGTGAACTCACGGGTGGTGACACGAGTGCGGCAGCGGTGGCGGCCGCCGTCGAGTTCGTCCTCGAGGGACTGCATCTGTCGAAGCGCCTCAACAAGGACGCGAGTTCGGTGTCGGGCGGCACGTACCGCGCCCGCTGAATCGTCGAGCGACGGTCAGCTGCCGCGATTCTTCTCGATGGCGGCGATCAGTCGATCGGTCTCGCTTCGGTGTTCGTGCACCAGACGGACCAACCAGAAGCGCATGAAGCGAGCCATCGAGTAGCGAATGAACAAGGCTGTTCCGGCGATCACGAGAGCGAGACCGATGAGAGTGCCCGTGGCCAGGAAGGCCACCTGATCTCCGAGATCGCTGGTACCACTGGCCTGAAAGCCACCGAGGACGGCGAGGACGACTCCGACGACGATCGCCAGCGCGCCGACGACGAGCAGGATTCGCTCACGGTCGCCCTTGGCCCCGCGCAGTTTCATCTCGCCGATCTCATCGGTGAAGGCCTGGACTCGATCCTCGTTCATGTTCTCTCTCCTGTGTGATGCATCGAACGATGCGTCGTGCTGATGGACCAGATGATGTCCGTCTGGCTCATGTGTCGCTCCGGTCGCCGAGATATGCGCCGGCGAGTACATCTTCGCCGATCTCGTGGGCCGGACCGGACACCTGGACGATGCCGTGCGACAGAACGACCGCCCAGTCGGCCACGCCCAGAACGGTGCGGGCGAATTGTTCGACGACGAGCACCGACACACCCTCGGTGGCGATGCGGGCGACCTGTTCGTAGAGCTCACTCACGATCTTGGGGGCCAGACCCATCGACAACTCGTCGATGAGCAGAACGGCCGGGTCGACAGCGAGGGCGCGAGCGAGCGAGAGCATCTGTTGTTCGCCACCCGACATGGTGCCGGCCAACTGCGAACGTCGTTCGGCGAGTCGGGGGAACCGCGTGTAGGCGTCGTGTTCGATGCGATCGAGAGAGCGACCACTGAAGGTGGCCATCACGAGGTTCTCACGGACGGTGAGATTGGGGAAGATTCCTCGACCCTCGGGGATGGTGCACACTCCGGCACGCGACAACGCATCGGCGGACGCGCCCGTCACGTCGCGTCCGGCCACCACGAGTTGACCCGACGCTGGGCGCAAGAGACCGCTCACCACTTTGATGGTCGTGCTCTTACCGGCCCCGTTCGGACCGAGAAGGGCCACGACCTGTCCGGTACCCACGTCGAACGACACGTCGTGCAGAACTTCGATCGCGCCGTAGCCGGCACGAATTCCTCGTAGTTCGAGAATCGGCCGGTTCACGACGCCCCCAGATAGGCCTCGAGGACGCGTGCGTCCTGGCGGATCTCGGTCGGGGATCCTTCGGCGATCACGACGCCGAGATCGAGGACGAAGATGTGGTCGCACACGCGCATCACGAGGTCCATGTCGTGTTCGACGAGGAGGACGCCGAGCCCTTCGTCGGCGAGTGAGCGCAGGAGGTGTCCGAGGTGTTCGCTCTCGATGTCGGAGAGGCCCGATGCCGGCTCGTCGAGCAACAGCAGTTTGGGCTTGGTGGCGAGTGCGCGAGCGATTTCGACCAGTCGAGCCGATCCGGTGGGGAGGTCGCCGGCGATTCGGTCGGCGACGTCGGCCAGACCGACACGCGCGATCAACTTCTCAACCGTCGACGTCACGTTGGTGAGCATGGCGAGCTCGGCGGCGACGCGAATGTTGTCGCGAACCGTGAGTGACGAGAAGAGTTCGAGTCGTTGGAAGGTACGGGCCACACCGCGCTGGGCCCGTTTGTGCGGTGCCAGACGGGTCACGTCCTCGCCGTCGATACTCACCGAACCGGCCGTCGGCTCCTGGATTCCGCTGATCACGTTGAACAACGTGGTCTTGCCGGCTCCGTTCGGGCCGATCAGGCCGGTGACCTGTCCGGCCCGAGCCATGAGGGTGGCCCCGCTCACGGCCATCACACCACCGAAACGAACCATGACCTGGTCGACGTAGAGGAGAGACATCAGATACTCACCCGCAGTTCTCGTTCGGCTCGCTCGATCTCGTCACCGGTGAAGGACCGGTCGAGTCCGAGTACGTCGGGGGAGTCCTTGTGAACGCGCGGTTCGTTCTCGATCATTCGTTGAGCACCGAGGCCGATGACGGCCACCAGGATGATGACGGCGATCAATCGTTGACCGGTCACGTCGAGCGCCGTGCCCCAGTCGACGGCCCCGCACAGCACGAGTCCGGCGACCAGATACACGATCGTGCTCGCCCGTCGAGCCGGGTGTGTGGAGTCGGCGATGGCGGCGAGGTTGGGAGTGACGGCCAGGAACCACACCACGCCGGTCACGAAGAACGACCAGTGTGACAGAACATCGGCCGCCGCGAGCGCCCAGATCGCCACTGCTCCGATGCCGGCGAAGGAAATCAGGCCCCATCGATTCTGCAGGGATCGGAAAGATTCGGCGGTCTGCAGTGCGGCACCGTTCGGATTGCGACCGAGGGTGATGCCGATCGTTCCGGGGAGCACCTTGGCGAGGTTCTTCAGCGATGGGACGACACTCGCGAGGATCGAGTTACCACCGAGCAGGATTCCACCGAAGAATGCGCCACCGACGGTTCCGACGCCACCGACGACGGCCAGCAGGACGACGGGCAGGCTCTGGGTGAAGTCGTAGTGCTGCGGACTGACCTTGTCGCCGGCGAGTGCACCGGCGCAGGCACCGATACCCGCCGACATGGCGAAAGCGACGACCTTGGTGCGCGTGAGGTTCATGCCGAGCGTGGCGGCGGCGGCCGGGGAGTCCTTCAGAGCGATGAACCGACGACCGAGTCGACTCCGACGTACCGCGACCACGAGCAGACCGAGGATCGAGAAGGCGACCGACGCCAGAATCAATCGGGACCGCGGCGAGCCGATCTCGACGAATGGAACGTCGAGAACCGGAACCGCGATGTTGCCGGTCTGGAAGGTCTGACGTTGGTTGAACACCAGTTTCGACACGAGAACGGCGAAGGCGGCGGTGCTGAGGGCGAGATAGATGCCGGTCAGTCGCAAGGCCGGTAGAGCGACGATCGCTCCGACGACGGCGACGATCAGGATCGCCACCACGAAGGCCAGCAGGTTTCCGTTGCCGGGCAGTTTGGCCATGGCGATGGCGCCCAGACCGGCGAAGGTGAGAGGCGCGAGCGACATCTGCCCGGCGTAACCCGTGAGGGGTACGAGCGAGAGAGCAACGATCGCAAAGGTGAAACCGTTGAGCAGCAACAGCGTGTTGGCTCGAGTCAGCATTCCGGAGATTCCGACCGTGATCACGATGAGGGTGACTGCGCCGAGGATGGCCGTGCTCCACTGCGGAACTCGCGACTCCTCTCGGAACCGCGTCACGCCGGCTCGCAGTCGTGACTGCGGACGGGCGAGAAGGGCGACGAAGAGAATGATCGTCGGGATCGACGCTCGCACTCCCGACAGCGAGAAGCCGAAGAACGACTGCGGGAACCACGACGAATCGGAGTAGGCGAGGTAGTAAGCGTCGAGAAGTCCGAGCAGTGCGGCACCGAAGAAGGTGAGTGGCAGGTTCTTGAGCCGTCCGATGATCGCGGCTGCGTAGGCGTTGATCACGAGAAGAACCAGCGGTTCGATGTTGAGCTGCTGTTCGCCGGCCAGAAGGATCCCGGCCAGTGCTGCGAGTGACGCGCTGATCGCCCAGGCGAACATCGAGACTCGATCGGGGCGAGCGCCGTTCAGCTCGGTGAGACTGCGATCGTCGACGACGGCACGCATGGCCACACCCATGCGTGTCTTGTAGAGAACGATGCGCAAGACGATCGCCACCAGAATCGCGCAACCGAACGTGATGATCCGGTGCCACGACACGTTGATGCCACCGATCGCGACGCTGTTGCCCTCGAAGAACTTGAGAAATGCTTCTCGACTCGAATCACTCGGCCAGATCCAGTTGGCGAGGCCGATCATGAAGGCGAACAACGCCACCGTGACCGACAATCGCACGACTTCGGTGGTTCCCTGCAGGCCACGCATCACCACACGTTCGGTGAGGATGCCGAACAACGGTGCGAGGACGAACAGCGTGAGGAACAGCGCGATCGGCGCCGGGAGGTCCCAGTCGAAGCGCAACTGCCAGTACGTGAACGCGGCGAGCATGCCGGTCGCGCCGTGAGCAAGATTGAAGATGCCCGACGTCGTGTACGTGACGACGAGTCCGCTGGCCACCACCGCGTAGATCGCGCCGGTCGACAGACCGATGATGGTGAAGGTCAGCAGTTCCTGCACGCAGGGTCTCCGTTCAGCCGGTCAGTTCTTCGCGACCGGTCAGTTCTCGCGAGTCGGATCGATGCCCTGGGTCGTGTCACCGAAGTCGCCGGCGAGCTCGGCGATGCCTGGATCGTCGCAGTGCCATCCGCCCCCGTTGTCGTCGGCGCTACCGAGTTGCGGGAAGACCCGGACCCATTCACCGTTGTCGATCCCCATGATGATTCCGCACTCGGGTGGCAGACCCTCGGCCGGGTTCGACTCGGTGTGCAAGCCACCCGCGTTCCACGACGTGATGGTCTTGGCAGCAGCGAGGACGCACTCACGCTCGAGAACGTTGTTGTTCGAGTCGAGGCACTTGTTGGCCGCCGTGGCGAAGAGCAGGTAGGCCGACGTGGCCTGCAGACCCAGGCCGGCGATACGACCGTTCGGATTGTGGGCCGCCATCATGTCGAGATACGACCGCATGCCCGGGAATCGGTCGGCCTCTTCGAACGGTGCGTAGGCCGTACGAACACGGAACCCCTCGGTCGCCGTTGAGTTGCCCTCGGCCACCATCTGCTCGGTGTAGTGGTTGGCATCGGCGAAAACCAGTTCGGGGACGTAGCCGACCTCGCGCATGGCCTTGTAGAGAAGGATCAGGTTGCCGGGTTCGCCCACGAAAGCCATCGCCGAGACGTCGCCGTCCTTCAACTTCTGAGCGAACGGCACCCAGTTGGCTTCACCGGTGGGTGAGTAGGCGATCATCTGCGTCACTTCGTAACCGCCGACCGCTTCCATGCCGGCCGCGATCTGATCGGCGTTGATCTTGGTGATCGTGACGTCGGAGTACACGATGGCCGTGTTCTTCACGGCATCGGGGTACGTCTCGGCGCCCCACTTCAACCAACCGATCGGCTTCACGTACGCCGGGTTGGGAAGGGGCTGCACCTTGCCGTTGCCCTCGGCGGCCGCCGTCGACACCGCGTAGCCGGGAACGCTCACCATGCCGCATTCGTGGAAGCGGGGGTACATCTGATCGTCGAAAACCCAGCCACCACCGACCATGGCGAACACCTCGGCACAGGCTTGCTCGATCGCGGCCGGAACGTTGAAGAGTTTGCCGTCGAGGTCGACCACGTCGATCTGCAGTCCGCGGATTCCACCTTGTTCGTTGCACCAACCGGCGAAGGCCTTGGCGGCGTCGAGCATCTCGATGGTGAGGCCGGGGGCACCCTCGTAACCGTGATCGTTCTGCGTACCGAGCTTCAGAGTGCTGCCGCCGTTCTGGCCGTCGGCGATGGTGGGTACTCCGGCGTCGGTGGCCGGACCACATGGACTCTCCAACGTTCCGAACATGGGAACGGCCGGCGCCTCGGTGGCCGGCGGAGCCTCGGAGTCCGAGGGTGCCGATGTTTCGGCTGGTGCTTCGGTGGCCGGGGCCGCAGTCGGGGCGGTGTCGTCGCTCTCGCGATTCGAGCACGCCACGGTGATCGAGAGAAGTGCTCCCAACGCAATAACGGAGCGGAGTCGACGACGTGATGATGCGGTCGAGAGTGCGACTGCTTGCATGATTCCCCCTCTGTCGGTTGCGACGCCCCCGCGTCGCCCGGTCGTGCAGTCGACACTAGCAATGTCGGGTGTGTCCGAGTCAGAGGACTTCTGCTACGAATGGTGGGGTGTCCGGAGCATCTATCGGATCCCTCCACGGAGACTCCTTCGTCGCACCTCTCGAAGTTGCCTATCCCTACAGTCGAACCGTCGGAACGGCCCTGTCCCGTTTCTTCACGTCGCTGAAGGAAGGTCGACTCGAGGGAACGAAGGGGAGCGATGGTCGGGTCTACTTCCCACCAGCCGAATTCGACCCCGAGACCGGTGATCAGCTCACCGAGTGGGTGACTCTTCCCGAGACGGGGCGAGTCGTCACCTGGGCCTGGCAATCCACGCCGGCGCCCGACCAGCCACTCGATCACCCGTTCGCTTGGGCACTGATCACTCTCGACGGAGCCGACGTGCCGTTGTTGCACGCGGTCGACGCACGATCGATCGACGCCATGGCCACCGGGATGGCCGTGAAGGTTCGTTGGGCCGCCGAACGTGGCAACGGAATCACCGACATCGCCTGTTTCGAACCGATCGGAGGTGCGTCATGAGCGAGGCCGACGGCATCGTGCGACTGCGCCAACCCATCGGAGTCGAGTACTCCTGGTCAGCCGGCCCGAATGCGACGAGTCACTTGTCGGGTCTCATGAACGGCAAGTTGATCGGCAAGCGTTGCCCGAGTTGCACACTCGTGTACTTCCCGCCACGCAACGGAGTGTGTCCGAAGTGCGCGGCCATTCTCGCCGAGGACGTCGAGGTCGGGCCGAAGGGAACCATTTCCACGTTCTGTGTGGTGAACGTTCCGTTCCTCGGCCAGAAGGTGAAGATTCCGTACGTCGCGGCGCAGATCGTTCTCGACGGTGCCGACATCTCGATGCAACACCTCATCCAGGAGTGCGAAGCTGATGAGGTTCGAATCGGTATGCGTGTCGAGCCGGTGTGGAAGGACCGCTCGGAATGGGGACCAACGCTCGAGAGCATCGCCCATTTCCGCCCCACAGGTGAGCCCGATGCGGCCCTCGGTTCGAAGGCGGGTGAGAGCTGATGCGTGACGTCGCCATCGTCGCCACCGCCCAGCGGCCGAGTCAGATCGGTACGCAACTCACCTCGGTCGAACTCATTCTTCCCGTCGTCGCCGAAGTCGTGAAGAACGCCGGCATCGAGCGACGGGACGTCGGCTTCTGGTGTCACGGAAGTTGCGACTACATGAGCGGCCAGCCCTTCAGTTTCGTGGCCGCCGTCGATGCGATCGGAGCCTGGCCACCCATCGTCGAGAGCCACGTGGAAGGTGACGGTGCGCTCGCGTTGTACGAAGCGTGGGTCAAGCTGCAGACTGGCGAGTGTGACATCGCCGTGGTGTTCGCGAACGGAAAGACCACGTCCGGTCCCATCGATCGCATCCTCACACTGCAAGCCGATCCGTATTTCGTGACACCGCTGTGGCCCGGATTCGATGCGATGGCCGCATTGCAGGCCCGAGCGTGTCTCGATGCCGGTGTGATGACCGAAGCTCAAATGGCCGAGGTGGCGGTGCGCAGTCGCCGCGATGCCAAAGCCAACGCCATTGCGCATCTGAAAGGTGACCACACCGTCGACGAACTGCTGGCGTCGCCGTACACCACGGCTCCGCTGCGGGCTCACGACTGCAGTGTTCCGGTCGACGGCGCGAATGCCGTCGTGTTGGCAGCCGACGACGTCGCTCGACGTCTGGCCGACCGACCGGCCTGGATTCGTGGTATCGACCATCGCATCGACACCCAGCGCCTCGGAGCGCGCTCACTCGTCACGAGCGATTCCACCCGGATCGCAGCCGAGAAAGCCGGTGTCGGAGCAGACAAGGTCGACGTGGCCGAGCTCTACGCCCCGTACACCCACCAAGAACTGTTGTTGACGGCGGCGATGGGTCTGGAAGCGTCGGCGACGCAGATCAACCCGAGTGGTGGAGCCCTGGTGGCCAACCCGGCCATGGCGGCCGGACTCGCCCGTTTCGCCGAGGCCGCCGAGGCGGTTTTCGCCGGACGAGCCGATCGTGCGGTTGCTCATTCGACGAGTGGGCCGTGTCTGCAGCAGAACTTGGTGTGTGTGATGGAGGGTGACTGACATGGCCGAACGATGTGCAGTGGTCGGAGTCGGTCAGACGAATCACTCGTCGTGCCGAGCCGACGTGTCGATCGCCGGACTGGTGCGAGAGGCCGTCGATCGAGCGCTGGCCGACGCCGGTATCACCATTCAAGACGTCGATGCCGTGGTGATCGGCAAAGCACCTGATTCGCTCGAAGGTGTGGCCATGCCCGAACTGTGGCTGGCCGATGCGCTGGCTGCTCACGGCAAGCCGGTTTTCCGCGTTCACACGGCGGGCTCGGTGGGCGGATCGACGGCCATCGTCGCCGCTCAGCACGTGATGGCCGGAATCCACGGAACCGTTCTCACGATCGGCTTCGAGAAGCAGAGCGACGGCAACGCGATGTGGGCGCTCAGTGTTCCGATCCCGTTCGGGATGCCGGTGCACGCCGGTGCGGGTGGCTACTTCTCGCCGATCGTGCGTGGATACATCGCTCGCTCGGGTGCCCCGTCGCACATCGGCGCCATGGTGGCCGTGAAGGATCGAACGAACGCGTGCAAGAACCCGTACGCGCACTTGCACGAGCCCGACTGGACGCTCGAGAAGGCTCTCGAGACGCCGATGCTCTGGGATCCGATTCGTTTCATCGAGACCTGTCCGTCGAGTGACGGTGCGATGGCCCTCGTCATCATGAACGAAGAGCGGGCCGAGAAGATGTCGGGTCCGAAGGCCTGGGTGCATGCGACGTCGATGCGTAGTGAGCCGACGGCCTTCGCCGGTCGTGAACAGGTGAGTCCGCGGGCCGGTGAGATGTGCGCCGAAGACCTGTGGCGCAAGGGTGGCATCACGAATCCGGCCGAAGAGATCGACGTGGTCGAGATGTACGTGCCCTTCGCCTGGTTCGAACCCATGTGGCTCGAGAACCTCGGATTCGCCGCCCGTAACGAAGGATGGCGCATGGTGGAGGACGGTGTCACCGAGATGACGGGTTCGTTGCCGGTCAATCCGTCGGGCGGTGTGTTGTCGTCGAATCCGATCGGGGCCTCGGGCATGATCCGCTTCGGCGAGGCATGCATGCAGGTGATGGGCAAGGCCGGGGAGCACCAGATCGAGGGGGCGAAGAAGGCAGTCGGCCACGCTTACGGCGGCGGCAGCCAATTCTTCGCCATGTGGCTCGTCTCCTCCCTCAAACCCTGACCCCACAATTCGCCCACTCTGAAGCACAATGCCCGCAGTGGGTGCACTGCGCTTCAGGGTGACGACTCGTGCACGGTTGGAGGGGGGTCAGGGGTCAGGTGCGGGTCCAGTTGGGGGAGCGCTTCTCGGCGAAGGCTCGGGGCCCTTCCTTGGAATCGTTGGTCGAAAAGATCGGCCACCCGATCTCGAACTCCCGCTTCAGCCCGTCCTCTTCCGACATGGCCGCCGTCTCCTGCACCGATTTGAGGATCGCTTCCACGGCCAACGGTCCGTTGGCGGCGATCATCTCGGCCAGCTCCATCGCCTTGTCGAGCGCTCCGCCATCGGGCACCACATGCCCGATCAGGCCGATCTCCTTGGCCTCGGCTGCGGTGTAACCCCGGGCGGTGAGCAGCATCTCGAGCGCGTTCGTGTAACCGATCTGGCGTTGCAGACGAACGGTGCTTCCACCCACGGGGAACAGTCCGCGACGAGCTTCGAACACGCCGAAGGTGGCTGACTCACCGGCCACTCGGATGTGAGTCGCCTGGAGGATCTCGGTACCACCAGCCACGGCGTAACCCTCGACGGCGGCCACCAACGGTTTGTGCAGCCGGTAGTGCCGTAACAAGGCCTTCCAGTGCAGATCGGGATCGGCGGCCCATCGCTCCTGGTACGGATTCGGTCCGGAATCGTCGTTGGCCCGGGCCTTCAGATCCATTCCGGTGCAGAACGACCCTCCGGCCCCGGTGAGAACGGCACAGCGCAGGTCGTCGTCCTCGTTCAACTGCACCCAGGCATCAGCGAGGCCGACGATCATCGCCGGACTGAGAGCGTTCTTGGCTTCGGGTCGATTCATGGTGACGACGAGGACGTTGCCGCGCTTCTCCACCAGAAGATGTTCGGTTGATGCCATGGTTCCTCCCTGATGAGCGGGTCTTCCCCTCTACTTGTACTACGGCACGTGGACGACGGACGGTACGGGTGGCCAGTGATCGGCCGTGATGCGCGAAACTCGGTCCATGGGGGCAACCACTTTCAATCTCGCCGATCTCTTCGAAGCAGCCGTCGACGAATGGCCCGATCGTGAATACATCGCCGACGAACGGCAGCGACGCACCTTCGCCGAGATGGACGCCCGCGCCAATCGCCTCGCTCATCATCTGCTCGCCGAAGGAGTCAAGGCCGGCGATCACGTCGGTATCTATGCACTCAATCGCATCGAATGGGTCGAATCGCTCTGGGCGATCTTCAAGATTCGTGCCGTCTGGATCAACATCAACTACCGCTACGTCGAAGACGAGTTGGCCTATCTGTTCGACAACGCCGATCTTTCGTATCTGATCGTCGAGCCCGAATACGCGGAGAGAGCGCGCGGCGTCGCGCCCGATCTGCCGCAACTCGTCATCGGACCCGATTACGAAGCCGCCCTCGCCGCACACAGTGGCCAGCGCGATTTCGCACCTCGTTCCGATGACGACATCTACATCCTCTTCACGGGCGGTACGACCGGCATGCCGAAGGGTGTCGTGTGGCGTCACGCCGACGTGGTCATGGCCCTCGGCGGCGGTATCGACGTCTTCACCGGCGACAAGATGCAGAATCCGGAAGGATTCGTCGAGAAGGGTCGTAACGGTTTCGCTCTGGTGAGTTACCCCTTGCCGCCACTCATGCACGGCGCGTCACAGTGGAGCGTCATGAGTCAGAGCTTCCTCGGCAACAAAGTGATCCTGCGCGCCAAGTTCGATCCGGCCGAAGTGTGGCGCACCGTGCAGGAGGAGAAGGCCAACCTCATCATGATCACGGGTGACGCCATGGCTCGGCCGCTCCTCGACGAATACGAGTCCTCGAAGGACTCCTACGACCTGTCCTCACTTTTCGCGGTCTCGTCGAGTGCCGTTCTGTTCTCGCAGACGTGCAAGGACCAGTTCCTCGATCACTTCCCGAATCTCGTGATCACCGATGCGGTCGGTTCGAGCGAGGGCGGGGCGAACGGCATCACTCAGGTCGCCAAGGGCGGCGCAGCCGAAGGCGGGCTGCGCGTGAAGGGTGGTCGTGACTCCACGGTGCTCGACGACGATCTGAATCCGACACCTCCGGGTGTGATGGGTCGTCTGGCCCGAACCGGCAACATCCCGCTCCGTTATCACAAGGATCCGGAGAAGACCGCCGCCACCTTCGTCACCGGACCCGATGGAACCCGCTACAGCATTCCGGGTGACTTTGCGATCATGAACGAGGACGGCAGCATCACTCTCATCGGTCGTGGCTCGGTGTGCATCAACTCCGGCGGCGAGAAGATCTTCCCCGAAGAGGTCGAGAACGCACTGAAGGGTCATCCCGAGGTGTTCGACGCCGTGGTCGTGGGTGTGGCCGACGATCGCTGGGGGGAAAGAGTCGCGGCAGTGGTTCAGGCCCGACCCGGAACCACCCCGAGTCTCGAGAGCATTCAGGAACACTGTCGCAAGCACGTGGCGGGTTACAAAGTGCCGAGACAACTCACCTTGGTCGATCAGATGGTGCGTTCACCAGCCGGGAAGAGCGACTACCGCTGGGCCAAACAAGTCGCCACGGCCGACGCCACATGAGCAACGAACACACCGGCCCGCTCGCCGGGGTACGAGTGGTCGAGCTCGTCGGACAGGGTCCCGGACCTTATGGTGCGATGATCCTCGCCGATCTGGGAGCCGACGTGGTGGCGGTCGACCGCCCCGATGTCGCGGCTCGCGCCAATCGCGAGAAGCCGGCCACCAATCCGATGATGCGTGGCAAACGCGGTGTGGCCCTCGACCTGAAGAACTCCGACGACGTCGAACGTCTCCTGACCATGATCGATCGCGCCGACGTGTTCGTCGACCCGTTCCGCCCGGGTGTGTGCGAACGCCTCGGACTCGGACCCGACGTGTTGTGTGCCCGCAACGAACGCTTGATCTACGGCCGTATGACCGGATGGGGACAGCAAGGTCCGCTCGCCCGGGCGGCCGGTCACGACATCAACTACGTCGCGCTGTCGGGGGCACTGCACACGATCGGATACGAGGGTCAACCCCCGACCATGCCGATCAATCTCCTCGGCGACTTCGCCGGCGGAGGTCTGGTACTGGCTTTCGGCGTGGCGGCGGCTCTGGTCGAACGTCAACGCAGTGGTCGCGGTCAGGTGATCGACACGGCGATGGTGGACGGGGCGGCCATGATCCTCGGCCCGTTCTTCTCGGCCGTGGCCAACGGTTTCTGGGGTCCGCGCGGCACCAATCATCTCGACGGTGGTGCGCACTTCTACAACGTGTATGGCACCGCCGATGGCAAGTGGGTGTCGATCGGAGCGATCGAGCCGCAGTTCTACGCCGAATTCGTTCAGAAGCTCGGTGTCGCCGATGACGATCTCTTCTCTCCCGAACGACAGATGGACCGGTCGATCTGGTCGGAGGCCAAAGGGCGAGTGGCCGCAGTGTTCGCCACCCGCACACGCGACGAATGGTGTGCGGTCTTCGAAGGCGGGGATGCGTGTTTCGCTCCGGTGTTGGCACCCGATGAGGTTCCGAATCATCCGCACATGGCCGAGCGCGGAACGACCACGACGATCAACGGTGTGTTGCAGGCCGAGCCGGCACCGCGTTTCTCACGTTCGACGGCCAAGGCCGGTGAACCATGTCACCCGGGCGCTCACGACGTGGAGAGCGTTCTCGACTCGTGGTCGTGACCGGAGTCGATCGATGATCAGCGGTTGACGGTCGAGCCGTCGACCGACAACGACGCTCCGCTCACGAAACTCGCTCGATCGCTGCACAGCCACACCGCGGCCTCGGCGATCTCGGCCGGCTCGCCGAGATAACCACGACCGATTCCACGACTCACTATCTTCTCGATGTTCGGGTCACCATTGATGAATCCTTCGATCATCGGAGTGCGCGTCGTACCCGGAAGGATGGCATTCACGCGAACACCTTTGGCGGCGAACTCTTGAGCTGCGCACTTGGTGAGACCGAGCACTCCGTGCTTGGCCGCCGTGTAGTGCGGAAGACCCGGAGCGGCCACCACACCTGCACCGGACGAAGCGTTCACGATCGCCCCGTGACCCTGAGCAGCCATGACAGCGAGCTCGTACTTCATGCACAGGAACACGCTGGTGAGGTTCATGTCGATCATCTGCTGCCACTCGTCGAGATCGAGGTCGATGAACGAACCGAACTTGCCGGAGATGCCGGCGTTGTTGAAGGCGCAGTCGATGCGCCCGTAGGTGTCGATGGCCGCACGCACCATGGCATCGACGTCGGCTTCGCTCGTCAGATCGGCGCCGACGGCCATTGCTTCTTCGCCCCGACTCCGGATCGACTCGACCACCGCTTCGGTGGCGGCCACGTCCTTGTCGACGAGAACCACGGCGGCACCCTCGGCGGCGAAGAGTCGCGCCGCGGCTTCGCCGATTCCGCGCGCCGCGCCGGTGACGACGGCAACTTTGCCTTCGACCAGTCCGAGTCGGAGTGGAAACGCAGAACGCACGAGTTCGGTGGTCTGGTCACCGAGTTGAAGCCCGGCCGGTGTCGGATCGGGAACGTTGGGGGAGTTCTCAGTCACGGAGAACACGGTAGTTCGTCTACGGTGACGGCATGTTGACTTCCGGAGACGAGCGCGAGATCGTGAACTTGCTCTTCCGTTATGCCGAAGCCGTCGACGGAGGCCGATTCGACGACGTGTCGACGTTGTTCGAGGCGGCTGAGGTGTTCATGGGTGGCCCCGATCGACCGTCGATGCCCGGTTCGCAGGTCGGATCGATGATGGAGAAGTTGGTGATGGTCTACGACGGTGTTCCCAACACCAAGCACGTCGTGACCAACACGATCGTCGAGGCCGACGATCACGATCATGCTTCGACCCGCTCCTACTTCACGGTCACGCAGTGCGTCCCCGACGAGTTCCCTCTGCAAGTGGTGGCCTCCGGTCGCTATCACGATCGATTCGTACGGACCGCCGACGGCTGGCGTTTCTCGGAGCGCATCGTCCATTTCGATCATCGCGGTGACACGTCGTTCCATCTCCGGACGAATCGGAGATCGTCGTGACGGAGCCGATGACCGGACTCGTCGTGGGCGAAGGCTCACTCGCCGACGCGTTGCGGGCGAGGGTCACGGCCAGTGCTCCGGCGCGCGTGATCGTTCCACCGCTGGTGATCGAACGTCGCCGAGTCGTCGATCTCACCGACGATGACATCGATCGAGTGTGGGAGCGACCCATGCGGACCGTGATCGCCGAACTGCAGCAGGCGTACCGCGACGGTTGTCGCCACATCGTGATCGTGGTTCCCACCACCGGACAGTCGGGTGGTGCCGAACACGCAGCCGTGGCCGCCACGGCCGAAGCGACGCGCGTGCTCGTAAAATCGGCGGCTCGTCAATGGGGAGCGACCGGTGTGACGGTGAACGCGGTGGCACTCGCGCCGGAGGCCTTCGGAATCGACACCACGATCACCGGGCCGGTGTCGATCGCGCCACGGGCGCTCGAAGGTGACGTCGACGCGTCCGACACGATCTCGTTCCTGTGCAGTGGTGCGGCCGATCACGTGACCGGGCAGACGATCGTGTGCGACGGAGGGCTGTGGATGTGAGTCGCCGAGGAACATCGCTCATCGGCCGGGTCGCCGTCGTGACCGGCGCCGGACAGGGTGTGGGCGAGGGGATCGCTCGCCGATTGGCCGAGCACGGTGCCACGGTGGTGGTGGCCGCTCGACGCGCCGAGACCGGTGAGCCGGTCGCAGAGTCGATCCGCGCCGACGGGGGCGCAGCGGTCTGTATCGAGACCGACGTGACCAAGGGGGCCTCGATCGCCGCCAGCATCGCCCGAACGGTCGATGAATTCGGTCGTCTCGACATCGTGGTGCACAACGCGTTCACCGGCGCGGTTCCGCATCGCCTCGAGGACGCGGTCATCGACAAGCACTGGAAGGGAATGTCGCTGACGGCCGGATGGGCGAGCCTTCAATGCGCGCGTGAGGCTCACCCTCATCTGGTGACGTCGTCTCGCCGCCCGCCCGGTGAGGGTGGTGGTCGGTACGTCCTCATCACGTCTCCGTCGGGTGTGGAGGGCAGCGCCAACATCCCGCTGTACTCCCCGGCCAAGGCGGCCCAGCGAGCGATAGCGAAGAGCCTGGCCCGTGAATGGGGACCCGACGGGATCACGGTCAACTGCATCGCGCCGGTGGCGGCCAGTCCGTCGTTGATCACGGCCTTCGATCGCAACCCGGCTCTCCAGCAGGCGATCGAAGCTCGCACGCCGCTCGGTCGGGTGGGTGACATCACCGACGACATCGGATCGGTCGCTCTCTTCCTCGCCGGTGACGACTCGTCGTACGTGACCGGTCAGACGATCGTCTGTGACGGCGGATCCTTTCTCGGCCTCTAGGCCGGTGTGCCAAGATCACCTGAGTTCGTCGAAGGGGGAAACATGATCCGACTCGTGTCGATGTTGAAGCGCAAGCCCGGTACGACTCACCAGGAGTTCCTCGACTACTGGTTCGGAACGCACGGCCCGCTCATCCGCAATTGTTCGGCGGCCAAGTACGTGCGGCGGTACGAACAACATCCAGCCGTGTGGCCGCCCGAGGGAAGTCGTCAACCCGAACCCGACTTCGACGGTGTGACCATTCAGCACTTCGATTCGGCCGAGGATTTCTTCGCGCACATGGGCGAGCCCGACTTCCCTGAAGTCATGGCCGACACCGAGCGCTTCCTCGACACCTCCAACATCTGTTGGGTGATCACCGAGGAACCGACCGTCGTCATCGGCTGACCACGTGTACTCGGTGCCGGCTCTCGTCGGGTCGCGCGTGTGGCTCGAACCTCTGTCGTCGCAGCACGTCGAGTCTCTCGTGGCGGCCGCGTCCGAGGACCCATCGACGTACCGATACACCAACGTGCCGGACGGCCTCGATGCCATGGTCAGGTACGTCGACACCCTGATCGCCGACCGAGAGGGTGGCCGGGCGTTTCCGTTCGTCCAACGACGTTCGCTCGACGACACCGTGGTCGGGTGCACTCGTTTCATGAATCCGTTCCGGTGGTTCGGACGTGGCTCACCCGCTGACCCTTGCCCTGACGAAGTGGAGATCGGTGGCACCTGGCTGGCGGCCTCGGCCCAGCGAACGGGAATCAATCTCGAAGCCAAGTTGCTCCTCCTCTCGTACGCATTCGAGCACTGGGAGGTGCAGCGGGTCGCCGTGTGCACCGATGCCCGCAACGATCGGAGCCGACGGGCGATCGAAGGCATCGGAGCCGAACTCGACGGGATCCTTCGCCGTCATCGACCGAGCACGGTCCCGGGCGAGGAGGGAAACCTGCGCGACTCGGCCGTGTACTCCATCACGTTCGATCATTGGCCCCTGGTTCGCGACCGACTCGAATCTTCGCTGGCGGTCCACGAGATCTAGGGTTCGACGAGACGACTTTCTCCGGGGGGTGGAGGGTGAAGAAGTATCCGATCGAGTTGGGCACGTTGCTCTACACGATGGTCGAACCTCACAAGGGTCACGAGGTCGAGTACAACCGTTGGTACGAACGCGACCATTTCTACGGTGGGGTGCTGGTCGGTGAGTACTCGTTCGCCGGTGATCGTTTCGTGTGCACTGCCGATCTGAAGAAGCTCCGCTATCCGGTCGAGAGTCCGATGACACCCGACCCGATGTCGGCTTCGTATCTGGCGATCTACTGGGTGCTGAAGGGTCACCACGACGACTGGAATCGTTGGAGCGTCGACACGGTCAAGAACCTTCACGCGACCGAGCGAATGTTTCCCGAGCGCACGCACATCCACACCCAGCTGTACGACAACAAGTTCTCGTGCACACGCACGGACACCGGTACGCCCATCGAGTTGGCACTCGACCGTGGCTATGCGGGAATCGTCGTCAACGTGGGCGAGCTTGCCGATGGTGTCAGTCACGAACAGATGTGGACGTGGATGAACGACGAGTGGGCTCCGTCGGCACGCCAGCAGAACTGGGGACCCGACGTGTTCAATTACGCGACTCTTCTTCCCCTGCTCGACGATGCACCACCCGACGTGCCCCGAGTTCCGCGGGCCGATCGTCGTTTCCTGCAGATCCATTTCGTCGATCACGATCCGGCTGAGTCGTGGGATGTCGGCTACGGCCGTTTCGGTGCCGATCTCGAGGCGAGTGGTCTCGCCACGCATCTCTGGACGAGTCCGTTCAAGAACACGGTCTTTGGCACCGACACGTACACCGATCAACTCTGGTAGGAGCCATGGAACCCATCACTGGACAACGCATCCTCGTCACCGGCGTCACCGGATGGGTGGCCGGACCGCTCGCTGCGACACTCGCCGCCCAGGGCAACACGGTGTTCGGAGCGGCTCGTTTTCGTGACCCGGCCCAGCGCGAGCCGTGGGAGGCTCAGAACGTCAGCACGGTGAGCATCGACCTCGAGAAGGGTCGACTCGACGAAGTCCCGAACGATCTCGATCTGGTTCTTCATTTCGCCGTGGCCAAGAGCAACAACTTCGAAGAGGCGTTCGCGAGCAATGCCCACGGCTGCGCCGATCTGATGGAGACGGCGGCCTCCCGGAGTGATCGCATGACGTTCTTCCACTGTTCGTCGACTGCGGTCTACGCACCACACGATCACGAGCCACGAGTCGAGACCGATCTGCTCGGAGACAGTCACCGGCCGATGCCCGGTATGCCCACCTACAGCATTTCCAAGATTGCCGGTGAGGTGTTGGTGCAACACACCGCCAAGCGGCTCGGTGTGCCGACGGTGATCGCACGACTCAACGTGCCTTATGGCGACCAGTACGGCTGGATGCTCTTTCACCTCATGATGATGGAACGGGACATTCCGGTCCCGGTGCACGTCGATCAACCCACGAGTTACACACCGATCCACGCCGACGACATCGCCCGCAGCATGCCGTACCTCCTGTCGTACGCGTCCACGCCGGCCGAGATCGTGAACTGGGGCGGGGACCAGATCGTGTCGATCGAGGATTGGTGCGAGGAGATGGGACGACTGACCGGACTCACTCCCACGTTCAATCCCACCACGGCGACGATCGCCGCCATCATCCCTGATCTCTCGAAACTTCACGACCGCGGCTTCAACACGACGGTCGATTGGCGTGAGGGAATTCGCCGCCAGATCGTCGCCAATCGGCCGGAGTTGCTGAAGAACTAGATCAGCCGTCGATCTGCTCGTAGAGCATCGACTTGTGCATGATCAGATCCTCGGGATCGTCGGGCATCTCGCGATTGCCGTATGCGACCTCACGCGACGACGTACGAATCGCAATGGCCGCGAATCGCAGACTGGCGTAGGTGACGTACCACTCGAACTCGTCGATCTCTCGTCCTCCGGCCGACACGTAGGCCTGCTGGACGTCATCGGCTCGACAGAACTCGGGGAAACCTGGCATTTCGAAGATGTCGGCGAGCGACTGGAAGAACATGTGCATGAACACCAGCCATCCGACGTCGACGCCGGCCGGACCGGCGTTCACCATTTCCCAGTCGAGAACCGCGGTGGGAAGGTGGCCGTCGAACATCACGTTGCCGGGACGAGCGTCACCCCAGTTGATGACGGTGGGGCCGGGATCAGCGGGGCGGTGGGCGGCCAGCCAGTCGAGTGCACGTTCGATGATCGGCAAGCGAAGTTCGCCTCGGGCCCAGTCGTAGTAGGCGCGTTGCTCGGCGAGCAGACGCGTGAGGTCGTCGCCCCCCGGGGTGGGGAGGAACGACACGTCGAGGCCGTCGGTCTTCGCACGACCCAGATCGATCGAGTGGATCTGGGCCTGAATGGACGCAACGGTTCGGGTCAGACCACGTTGGTCGTCGATGGAGAAGTCGTCGAGGAAGCTGCCGCCGAACACGTAGGGCGGCATGTCGGGCAGGGCCCGTCCGGCGACGCGATCCATCACGAGGAACGGTGAGCCGAGAAGTGTTTCGTCGTTCTCGAGGAAGCGAACGTTGGGAACGGGTAGGGCGGTGTAGTGGGCGACGAGTTTCATGGCTCCGGCCTGAGCGGCCAGGTCGTACACCGGGAACACCGGCCAATCGTTCATGTCGGGCCGTAGTCGAGTGACGACGGCCTCACTGTGACCGCCATGATGAATCGTGAACAGCAGGGTCTCGCTGCTCATGCCACTGCCCTCCGGGATGCTCACGTCACTGATACGACACGGAGCACCCAATCGCTCGCTGAACCAGGGTTCGAGGGTGAGAGCGAGCTGCTGTGGATCGCGCTTCGACGGCAACGGCACGTCAGGCCTGCTTCACGTAGACGAGCTGCTCGAAACGATTGGCGATACGCCATCCGTCCGCGGTTCGGACCACGGTGTCGTCGTACCAACCACTGGCCTGCATGTACGTGGGATCGGCACCGTCGGCTCCCGGAATCCGCATGACCATCGTGTACATCGAGCGCACTTTGGCCGTGTCGTCGTCGGTGAACGAGATGGTGAGGTTCGAGCCCGACGAAAGATTGACGTCGAACATTCCCATCATTCCGTTGAAGGTGTCGGCGGCCGACTTCGGATCTCCCACCGGTCCGCCGGCCGTCGAGTAATCGACCTGGGCATCGGGTGTGAACACTCCGACCCACGCGGACCAATCCCGATCGGACAGGGCCCAGGTGTAGCGGTTGAGTAGATCGGCGATATGAGCACGATCGAGAGCTTCGTTCGACATGTCGTCCCCCTTGTCATGACGATCCTAAACGCCGCGTGCCCGACGAGTCCTCTTGGCAGACTGTGGCGATGTCGTCCACGCGGATCGTCCTCGGAACCTGCCATCACGATTGCCCCGATTCGTGCGGGTGGGAGGTCACGGTCACCGACGGAGCGGCCGTCCGGATGCGCGGCAATTCCGATCATCCGTACTCGCAGGGAGAACTCTGTCCGAAGGTCAATCGCTTCCTCGATCGCGTGTACAGCCCCGATCGCATCCTCACGCCGTTGGTGCTCGACGGACCGAAGGGCAGCGGTCGCTTCCGACCGACATCGTGGGACGAGGCCCTGCAGATCGTCGCCGAGCGGCTTCACCACGTGATCGACACCTGGGGCGGGGAGGCGATCGTTCCGTGGGGTGACGCTGGAACCCAGGGTGCTATTCAGATGGATTCGTTGAGCCAGCGATTCTTCGCCCGTCTCGGTTCGTCGCGTCAGGTCGACTCGCTCTGCGGTGCGACCGCCGGGGTCGGCACCGCCTCCTCGCTCGGCACACCACTCGCGTCCGATCCGCTCACGGTCGAACACTCGAAGTTCATCGTGCTGTGGGGGACCAACACTCGTCTGACCAATCGTCACTTGTGGCCCTACATCGAGAAGGCGCGAGCGAAGGGGGCCACGGTCGTCGTGATCGACCCCGTCCGCACCGTCACTGCCGACGCCGCCGATCGGTTCCTGCAACTTCGACCCGGTACCGACGTGGCTTTCGCTCTCGGCGTCATGCACGTGATCGTGCGTGACGACTTGGTCGATCACGATCACCTCGATCGGTTCACCACCGGTTACGACGAATTGGTCGCTCACGTCGCCACCTGGACGCCCGAGCGAGTCGCCGCCGAGTGCGGTGTCGACGCATCCGAGATCGAGCGCTTCGCACACGAGTACGCCACGTCGGGCGCATCGTTCATCCGTACGTTGGTAGGGGCCGAGCATCGTGAGAGCGGTGCCCAGTTCTTTCGGACGGTGTCGCTCCTTCCCGTGCTCATCGGGGCCTGGAAGCAGGCCGGCGGCGGCTATTCGCGCAGTGTCGGCTCCTACAGTCGCTCGTCGGTCGATCTCTCGACGTTCGCCGCCCCGCATCTGAGTCCCGTGGCCGAGCGTCGTCCGATCAGCATGAACCGTCTCGGGCGCGCTCTGCTCGACGAGACACTCGACCCGCCTCTGAAATGCGTGTTCGTCTTCAACGGCAATCCGGTCGTGACCGCACCCGAGGCCGGTCTTCTGAGGAGGGGTCTCGAACGATCCGACGTGTTCACCGTGGTGTCGGAGCAGTTCCTCACCGACACCGCTCGCTACGCCGACGTGATCTTCCCGGCCTGCACCCAGATCGAACAGGACGACGTGGTGCCAGCGTGGGGTCATCTGTACGTGGGCTGGAATCACAAGGCGATCGAGCCGTTGGGGGAGAGCGTGCCCAACACCGAACTCTGGCGACGTCTCGCTCGTGCCATGGGCTTCACCGATCCCGAATTGTTCCCCACCGACGACGAGCTGTTGGAGAGATGTCTCGTCGGCTTCGACATCGAAGCCTTGAAGACGCGCGGCTGGGCACGTGTGCCCGGTACCGACGACGTTCGACCGTTCGTCGACGGCTATCCGTTCCCCGACGGTCGGCTGCCCTTGGCCAACGCGGTTCTCGAACGTGAGGGTCACGGACGTCTGCCCACCTACACACCACCTTCCGAGGGCGCCGTCGGCCGTGGTGGTCGTTATCCGCTCTCACTCATGTCGCCCAAGTTCCATCAGCGATTCCTCAACGCGTCGTATTCCCATCTCGACGGCCACGTCGGGCCCGAAGGTGAGTTGTTCTGTGAACTTCACCCCGTCGATGCTGCGGCCCGGGGAATCAACGACGGCGATTCGGTCGACGTCATCAACGATCGGGGTCGCCTGCGCGCCGTGGCCCGGGTGAACGATTCACCTCGCGTGGCACCGGGACTCGTGATGGTTCCGTTCGGTTGGGTCGGTGATCGAACGAGTGACGGACTCGCGGTCAACGACCTGACCAACGACACCGCCACCGATTGGGGTGGAGGTGTTGCGTTCTACGACACGTCGGTCGACGTCGAACCCGTGACCGTGTGAGGTCGGCCGTTCGCGTCAGGGGCGCAGGCCGAGTGACGTGTCGCCGTAGTCGCCGTCGAGACGCAACAGGGTCGAATCATCACAGGCCCACCCGTCGTCGGTGATCTCGACCGTGGGAACCAGGGCCCGATCGCTCTCTGTGGGTGGCGCTGGCGGATACGAGCGGGTGAAACCGCCGTCTTTCACGACGATCATCTGGTAGCACGGACTGGGCGTGTTGGTTCCCGGATCAGCGAGGGCGTGGAGTCCACCACCCGTCCAGTCGGTGATCGTCGATGCCCGTTCGAGGACGCAGGCCCGCGAGAGTTCGCCGCTCTCGACGCAGGGCTTGGCGGCGGTGGCGAAGAGGAACATGGCCGAAAGACCCTGCATGCCGAGACCCGACACCTTGCCACCCGGTCGGTGGGTGTCGATCATGTCGAGATAATCGCGAACGGCTGGCACGCGGTCGGCTTCCTCGATGAGGGAATAGGCCGTGCGAACGAACACCCCTTCGACGCTCGAGCCACCGCGCTCGAGAAGCACGTCGGCGTAGAAACCGGCGTCGGCCATGATGATGTCGGGACGGTAGTTGAGTTCGTCCATGGCCTTGGTGAGTTGCGGAAGCACTTCGGGTACTCCCACGAAGGCGAGGGCCCGGATGTCGCGAGACTTCAATTGCTGTGCGATCAGAACCCAGTTGGCCTCACCGAGCGAGCTGTACGGGATGCGGATGTCGACGTCGATTCCGCCGATCTTCTCGATCAGTTCGATGTACTGCTCCTCGACGATCTGAGCCGTGAGCAGATCGGAATACACGGTGCCGAAGGACTGCATCGCTTCCGGGTTCACCGACAGCGCCCACTTGAACCAGCCACCGTCCTTGTAGTCGGACGGATTGGGCATGGGCGTGAACATGTTGTCGGACTTCGACTTGCCGGCCGTCACCACGAAACCCGCGAAGTCGATCATGTCGCACTCGTGGAATCGCGGGAACTCCTGATCGTCGAAAGCGAAGCCACCACCGGCCATGGCGAAGGCGTTGTCACAGATGACTTCCATCTGGGCCGGAACCTCGAACAGTTTCGAATCGGCGTCGATGATCTCGATCGGCAGACCGGCGACACCACCTTGTTCGTTGCACCAACCGGCGAAGGCGACCGCGGCGTCGTACAGCTCGGCATTGAGACCCGGCACCGCGATGTTGCCCTTGTCGGACGCGGCGGCCAGGCGAATGCGGTCGGGCGAGCCGCCGGCCTCGGCCTCGAGCACGGTGGGTGCCACTCCGTCGGGAGCCGGGCCACACGGGGACTCGAGGTCGCCGAAGGTGATGACCGGCGCCTCCGGAGTCGATGTCGAGCCATCCGTCTGTTCGGTCGTCGGCTCGGAAATCGACTCGGCGGGAGCCGTCGAGGTTGCCGGGGCCGCAGAGGGAGCCGGAGTGGCCTCGTCGCGATTGGCGCACGAGGCGATCACGAGCGACGTGAGGGCGATCATCGCCAGGCGATGGGAGACGGAGGAGCGGCGGGAGGTGGGGGCCATTTCACCAGTCTGACCCACGCGAGGAACGAAATGCCCGATCGGCGCGATTACTCACCGGCGACCCGACTCACTACTGTCGTCGGTGAGGAGGGACCATGCGCATCGACATGTTGGATCGTGACTGGTATCAGCGGGGGCCGTTCGCCGAACTGGCCTGGATCAGAGCCAATGAACCGGTGTACTGCGACGTGAACGGAATGTGGTCACTCACCAAGTTGGACGACGTTCGATGGGCCGAACGTCAGCCACAGCTCTTCAGCAACGCGACTCACAGTTCACGTCCGAACGGTGTACCGCAGGCGTCGATGATCGATGCCGACGATCCGAGTCACGCCGATCAACGACGAGTCGTGGCGCGGGGTTTCGGACCTCGGCAGATGAGGGCCTACGAAGATCACGTGACCGAGGTGAGTCGTCGTCTGGTCGACTCGGTGATCGATCGTGGTGAATGCGACGTGGTGGCCGACATCGCGCGTCCGTTGCCCATGACTCTCATCGGCGAGATGCTCGGCGCTCCCGAGAGTGACTACGAGAAATTGCAGACCTGGAGTGATCGCATGATCGCCGGTTCCGACAAGGTCGAGTACGTGACCGAGGACGTGATGAACGCGGCCCTCGAGTACTACGGCTACATCTCCGAGGTGATGGAGGAGAAGCGCTCGACTCCCGGCGAAGATCTGGTGAGCAAGTTGATGCACGGTGGCAACGAAGGTAAATCCCTCGACGACGCCCACGTGATCGGTAATTCCCTTCTTCTGCTGGTGGGTGGCAACGAAACCACCCGAAACGTCATCGCCGGTGGACTCGAAGCTCTCGTCCGTCGTCCCGACCAACTCGAGTGGGCCGCCCAGTCTCCCGAGAATCTCGAGTCGGCCATGGAAGAGATGCTGCGTTGGGTGTCGCCCATCAATCACATGAATCGCACCACCACTCAGGACGTCGAGGTACGCGGCACCACGATCCCGGCGGGTTCACAGGTGCTCATGCATTACCTGTCGGCCAATCGCGACGAGGACGCCTTCGAGAATCCCGAAGTGTTCGACGCTCAGCGCTCACCCAACACGCACATCGCCTTCGGATGGGGTCCCCATCTATGTCTGGGCGCCAACCTGGCTCGCCTCGAGTTGCGGTCGATCTTCCGCGAGATGTTCACCCGATTGAAGAACATCCGGTTCGCCCGTCCCGACTTCGTCCCCGAATACAGTCACGCATCGTTCGTGCGTGGAATCCACTCGCTGCCGGTCGTCTTCGACCGCGTCTAGGGGTTCGGTCAGGAACGTTCGTCGCGCAGCGCCGAACGACGAACCTTGCCGGCGTCGTCACGCACGGCATGGTCGACGAATTCGAACGTGCGGGGGATCTTGTAGCGCACCAGGCGCTCGGCGAGGAAGACGCGCATCTCGTCGTCGGAGATCGGCGCCGACACTTGCACCATCGCGTGGACACGATTCCCGAGATCTTCGTCGGGAAGTCCGATCACGGCCGACGACACCACGAGCGGATGCTCCGACAGAGCGTTCTCGATCTCGGCTGGGTAGATGTTGGCGCCACCCGACAGGATCATGTCCCCCCGCCGATCGGTGAGGTACACGTACCCCTCTTCGTCGATCGACCCCATGTCGCCCAGGCTCTCCCAGCCATCGGGGGTCGTACGGGCTTCGGCACCGAGATAGCGGTACGTGATGCGATCGTTGCGCATGAAGATCTCGCCGACGGTTCCGCGGGGGAGTTCTTCGTAGGTCTCGGGATCGAGAACCTTCATTTCACCCGTCACGACTCGTCCGACCGATCCACGATGAGCGAGCCATTCGTCGCCGCGGATGATCGTGACGGCTTGGGCTTCGGTGCCGGCGTACAACTCGAAGATCTTCTCGCCACCGAGCCAGTTGCACCACTCTTCTTTCAACCACGGTGGGCACGGTGCTGCCATGTGCCAGACCACCGACAACGACGACAGGTCGTAACGATTCTTCACGTCGTCGGGGAGTCGTGAGATGCGCGACATCATCGTCGGAACGAAGAGGATCCAATCGGCTCGGTGTCGTTCGATGGCGGCCAGTGTGGCTTCGGCATCGAAGCTGGGCAGGATCACCAGGTGGTTGCCGTGGAAGAGTGATCCGGCTCCGAACGAGAACGGTGCGTTGTGGTACAGCGGTCCGGGAACGCAGACGACACCGTCGACTCGCTGGCCCATTCCGGGCATTCCGACGTTCACCACTCCCGGATCACCGGCGACGATGAGTTTCGGACGCCCGGTCGATCCACCCGACGTCGGCGCCTTCATGGCCGGTGCGGTGGTGTCGGGCAAGGGTGAGTCGTCGATGGACGGATCGGGTTCGAAGCCGACCGGCACCGTGCGACGATTTGGATGGGCTGCTGCCTCGACACCCACGACGAGTGACGAGTCGGCCAGTTCGACGATGGCCTGCCGTTCGCGATCGGGGAGCCGATAACTCACCGGCTGCGGAATCGCGCCGAGTTTCCAGGCTGCGATGCAGGCCTCGTAGAAGGCCACCGAGTTGGGAAGAGCGACCGTCACGAAGCTTCCGTGGGTCACGCCCAGATCGGCGAAGGCCCGGGCCAGGCGATTGGTGCGTGACTCGAGTTCGGCGCGGGTGACGGTGTGATCACCGCACGTGATGGCTGGACGCGTGGGGGCCTCGGCCGATTTGTCGGCCAGGGCTTGCATGATCGAGACGGATGACATGTCGATTCTCCGGATGTGGTGAGAGGTCGTCGGGGGTGATCAGGCGGCGTCGAGAACCGCGCGCCAGGTGCGGTGCCAGTGCTGCAACATCGGTTCGTTGGTTCCGAACACGAACTGCTTCAGGCCCATCTCGGCGCCGCGTTGGCACTGCTCGGCGGCCGGGAAGTCCTCCTTGCCCACCACGAGGGCGGCGAAGTCGGCTCCCGCCTTGCGAGCGGCTCGCTCCTCGTCGCTCTGGGTGGGTCGCAGCGAGGCCTCGGTGAGCTCGACCGTGCATTCGCCGACCGTTCGACCGGGATAGATGCGGAACATCTGACAACTGACCGGAGTCTCGAGAATCACGACCGACGGAAAGAGAGTGTGCACGATGCTCACCGGAGCCACCTCGGGCCACTGATCCTCGGGCACGTCGGCGATCTTCTCGATACCAGTGGTGGGGAAGCCCCAACGACCGTGGCGTCCGAACGAGTCGAAGATCGGGTGATGCAGAACCAGATCGAAGAGCGTCTCTCGGTGGAGATAGTCGACGTGGTAGGTCTCGAGGTTCACGTCGAACGCGATCTTCCAGTTGGTTCGCAGGTTCCAGGAGTGGTGACACACGACTTCGTGATGCTCGTAACCGCACCACCGCAACTCGGGTTCGATGTCGGCGAAGGCGGCGGCCGGATCGGCATCGGCGTTCAGGCCGACCGCGATCAGTCCCGCGACATCGGCGAGCGGAAGGGGTTCGAGGCCGAGAGTCATCCGGTCGATCTCGTCGAACGCGTAGGAATCGGGTTGGCCGGCCAGGGACCCGTCGAGTGAGAACGACCACGCGTGATACGGACACGTGAGTCGACGGGCGTCACCGCAGCCATCGGCCACCTGAGCGCCTCGATGGGTGCAGGCATTCTTGAAGGCCCGGAGGATTCCGTCCTCGGCTCTCGTGACGAGCACCGGATGTCCGGCCACGTTCTTGGTGACGAAGGTACCCGGGCGGGGGAGCTCACCCGTCCAGCCGACGACGTGCGAGCCCCGGCGGAACAAGACGTCGAGTTCTTTCTCGAAGCGGGCCGGATCGGTGAAGACCGTGGCCGGCTCGGTCATCGAGTGTTCGGCGTGCTCGAGAGTCTTGTCTCGGTAATTGCGAGCCAAGCGTCGCACGAGTTCACGCGGAAACCGCTCGGTGGTCGAACGGATGTCGTCGTTCAGTGCCGTCATGGTCACCCCTCTCGGCGGAGCGACCCCCTCGCCCCTCAGGGAATTGTGGCAGACAGACCCGGATGATCCGTCATCTCGACGAAGATCGCCGAACACGTGGCGATCAAGTCGGCATCGGGTGCATCTTCCCGCAGTTCCGACTCGATGAAGAGTTTGCGGCCCTCACGACGATCGAGCCAGGCCGTGATCACGAGAGGGGTACCGAGCGGTGATCCGGCCTTGTAGCTGATCGAGAGTCGCCCGGTGTAAGCGATGATCTGGTGCATGTTCAGGACGAAGCCGAGGGCGTCGTCGAACGCCAGTGCGACCATGCCACCGTGCGCCCGTTGCGGAGGTCCCTCGTCGGCCGCTTCGAACACGAAGCGGGCTCGAACGCGATCGCCGTCACGATGAACCGTCATGTCGAGCCCATGAGGACTTCCGGCGCCAGAACCGGGTCGACCGAGATGGCTGGCCAACTTCTCGCCGTCCTTGGCAACGGTCTGTAGCGACTTGCCGAAGTGTGAGAGATCGCGAATTCGACGGGGGTCGGCCTCCAGTCGCTCGGCGATGAGCTCGAGTTCGGTGGCGGCGGCATTCATGTCGTCGAGGGACGACTCGTGTCCGATGGCGGCATGACCGAGTCGACGCACGGCGGCACCGAGTCGGATTCGTGCCGCGTCGTAGAGAGGGTCGAGGCCTTCGGGGGAGGTCACGGATCGATTCTGGTCGTGTTCAACTCGCGCAACCAACCCCGAGTGACCATGTAGACGATCACGGCTCCGAGAGTCACGGCATTCACCGTGACGGCGAAGCGCATCGACACCACGTCGCCCAGTCGTCCGAGGACGAAGGCACCGATCGGAATACCGGCCAAGATGCCGAGCAGGTAGAAACTCATCGATCGCCCGCGCATGTGATCGGGAACCGCTCCCTGCACCAGTGTGTTGAGTGCGACCGCCATCTGCAGATGAGCGAGACCGCCCACGAAGTAGGCGACGATGCCGAGCCAGTACCACGACGACACCGCCACGAGGACGGCGTTGGCGGCGAAGAGAAGGAGTGATCCGACAACGATGGTCGATCGCTTCACGCGTTCACCGAGGGCCACCGAGAAGATCGATGAGGTCACGGCACCGATTCCGAGGGCCACGAGCAGACCGGCGTTGTCGGTCGACGGCCGGTCGAAAATTCGGTTGGCGATGGCCGGAGTGACGTACTGGAGTGATTGGCCGCAGAGTGATCCGACGAAAGCGAGGATCACGGCGATGCGCAGTGGCTTCTTGCTCCAGACGTAGTGACCTCCCTCGCGAAGGATCTCGCCGACCCGACGATCACCGCGCGGGGCGATCGACTGCACGGGTCTGGCCACCACCAGAGCGGCGATGACGAGCAGATACGTCGAGGCATTGATGAAGATGGCGGCTCCGGTGCCCAGCGTGGCGATGACGACTCCGGCGAGGCCCGGGCCGATGGCGCGAGCGAGAGTGAATTGAACGGAGTTGAGACGTACGGCGTCGAGCATCTCGTCGGCGGGCACGAGCAGAGGTACGAAGCTCTGCCACGCCGCGGTCTGGAAGCCGGTGGCGACACCCGACACGAGTCCGAGAAGGATGATGAGGGTCGGCGTGATGTGACCACTCGCGTAGGTGGCCCACAGTGTGAAGGCCGTGATCATGTGCACCAGTTGGGTGATGAACAAGATCGTGCGTCGGCTGTAGCGGTCGGCGAGCACTCCGGCGTGCGGTGTGAGGAACACGGCCGGAATGAGGGCCGCCACCGAAGACAGGCCGAGCCAGGTGGACGAGTCGGTCAGATCGAAGAGCAGGGCCGGGACGGCGACGAGTTGCATCCAACCGCCGGCGTTGCTGACCGCCGCCGCGGTGAAGAAGTAGCGGAACTCTCGGTGACGTAGGGCGGTGAGAGAGCCGCGTCTTTTCGGAGGAATTCCGTCGACCGGAGCCGGATCGATGGTGGTCACAGATCGGGAATCGGGAAGTTGAAGTTGGTGGTGAGCACGCCACCGTCGACCGGCAGGACTTGACCGGTGACGTAACTCGACGCGTGCGACGCCAGGTACAGCACGGCGGCTGCGATGTCGTCGGGCTCACCGAGCCGGCGGAGAGGGGTGGCGTCCTCGATGGTCTTCTTCAGTGCCGGATCAGCCGCCACGACTTCGAGGGCTTCGGTGAGGATCGCACCCGGTGCCACTGCGTTGACGCGGATCTTCGGATTGAGATCGGCCGCCATCAGATGAACGGCATGGTCGAGAGCGGCTTTGGCGCTCCCGTAGGCCACGTAGCCACGACCCACCACGTGGCCGATGGCCGACGACACCATGACGACCGACGAAGCACCGACTCGTCCTTCGCTCGCTGACACGAGGTGAGGGACGCAGGCCCGAACGAGTCGGAGTCCGTTCACGACGTTGTTCTCGAAGGCGTTGCGAAGATCCTTGTCGGACGTGTTCATGAAGGGCTGGGGCATCGACCCGCCGACGACACCCACCACCACGTCGATACGACCGAGTTCGGTGGCGGTTCGTTCGACGGCCGCGTGGACGGCGTCGGCGTCGTTGGCATCGGTCGGGATGGCGATCGCTCGGCGACCCATGGCCCGCGCCTCTGCGGCGACGGCCTCGATCTGATCGGCACTTCGGGCGAGCACCGCGATGTCGGCGCCGGCTTCGGCAAGAGCGAGAGCACTGGCGGCACCGATGCCTCGACCCGCTCCGGAGAGCAGGGCCACTCGACCGCTCATGTCGAACAACGAACGAACGCTCATGAGATTCCTCCTACACGAGCCAACGGCTCAGTGATTCGATGACACAGGCGGGCTTGGACGAGCCCTCGACTTCGACGGTGATCACGATCGTCGTCTGCAAGCCACCGGTGACTTCGGTGACGGCCGTGAGTTCGGCCCCGGCTCGCACGCGTGAACCGACCTTGACGGGTGACGGGAAGCGAACCTTGTCGACCCCGTAGTTCACGCCGGCCGAGAATCCCTGAACATCGACGATCTGCGGCAGGAAGAAATTCGAGAGTGACAACGTGAGGTAACCGTGGGCGATGGGTGCACCGAACGGGCCCGTCTTCGCTCGTTCGACATCGACGTGGATCCACTGGTGATCACCGGTGGCATCGGCGAAGAGATTCACCCGATCCTGGTCGACCGTGATCCACTCGCTGTAGCCGAGGTGGGAACCGAGACGATTGCGAATGTCATCGGGGCCGTTCAAAGTGGTGGAGGCCATGAATACTCCTAGCGAACCGGTGAACCGGTGAGTGAGTCGAGAACGTCGCCGGCCTCGGCGATGATGCGTCGAACGAGTTCGTCACACGTGGGCAGGTCGTCGATGACACCCACCACCTGTCCACTCGCCATCACGCCGCTCTCGGTGCGCCCGTCGACGAGGGAAGCCTTGAGGAGCATGGGCGTGTTGGCGGCCATGATCATCTGCGTCCAGGTCAGATCCATCGACTTGCGCATGGCCAGACCTTCGCGAAGCATCGCGGCGAGCGGCGTTCCGGTCATCTTCTTGAAGCGCAGTGCGTTCACGGCGGCGCGCGGGAGAGCGAGCAACTTGGCGCCGCTTCCTTCGAGTTGATCGACGAGTTCGGTGCGCAGCACTCGGTGCGGAACCCCGTCGACTTGAGTGCTCACGACGGTGTCGAGCACACCTTTGCCGACGTAGTAATCCTTCACCGCCTGGGGCACCGACGAATCGCTGGTGAGCAGGAATCGTGTTCCCATGGCGATTCCGGATGCGCCGTAGGCCAGCGCGGCCACCAAGCCACGTCCGTCGAAGAAGCCACCGGCGGCGATCACCGGAATTCGTCCTTGAACGGCGTCGACCACCTGCGGCAGGAGAATGGTGGTCGGTACGGCACCGGTGTGTCCTCCACCTTCACCGCCCTGGACGAGAACTGCGTCGACACCCCACTCCATCACCTTCTCGGCGTGTCGTTTGGCGCCGATCGACGGGATCACGACGAGTCCGGCGTCCTTCAGTCGAGCGATGAGGTCGGGCTTGGGTGCCTGCGCGAAGGACGCGACCTTGACCCCCTCGTCGATCATCAGCGAGATTCGGTCGTTCACGTCGGCCGAGTCGGCCCGCAGGTTCACGCCGAAAGGTCGATCGGTGCGCGACTTCACCTCGGCGATCGACGACTTCACTTGTTCGAAATCCATGGTCGCGCTGGCCAGGATGCCGAGCGCTCCGGCATTGGCGGTCGCACTCACGAGTTTGGGTCCGGCGACCCATCCCATACCGGTCTGAACGATCGGGTACTCGATGCCGATCAGGTCACAGAGTGGGGTGCGCAGTCGAGGATGCATGATCACGACGGTAGTTCTCGGTGGCGGAATCCACGAGGGTCGATGCGCTCGATCGCCGCCGTCTCGTCGTCGGTCGGTGCTCGACTCTCGGGAACGTTTGACGGAACCTCGAGTGCGAAGCCGGTGTTCGACACCACGTCGTCGACCGACACTCCCGGATGTACCGAGACGAGCCTCATGCAATGGTCGGATCCCCCGAAATCGAGGACGGCGAGGTTGGTGACGACTCGACGTAGATCGTGACGAGCGGCGATGAAGCCGCCCAGTTCGCGCGCCCGGTCGTAACCCACACCACTCACCATGTCGACCTGCGGCATGAACACCGTCGACACGTGCTTGGGGACGAAGAAACTCGTCGCGTTGTTGACCGTGTTTCCCGGTCCGCCGCGTACTCCGAGCAACTGTGCTTTGGGTTTGGCCCACGGACCGATGTTGGCGATGTTGGTGTTGCCGAAGCGATCGATCTGGCTGGCTCCCATCATCACGTGGCGACGACCGCCCCACAGAGTGTCGAACACCTGACGGAACGGGATCCATCCTTCGACGGTCTTGTCGGTGGATCCGATCGGGAGATCGCCGGCCACGAAGAAGGCTTCACCGTCCGACACCATGAGTTCGGGTTCGAAGGTGGCGCGGGCGAGACGGGCACCGAGCATCGGGATGGTGCCCATACCCGAGGCGAAGATCTCGCCGTCACCTCTCCACGCCTCGGCGCAGGCGACAGCGACGACATCGGCGAGTGCGACGGTCATGAGCGCGCCTCCTTTGCGGCCGCGGCCTCGGCTCTCCAAGCCGTGACCGCCGTTTGGTAGTCGCTCTCGGATCCACTCAAGAAACGCTCGACGAAGGCGTTCCACGAGTCGGTGTCGCGCGCCGCTTCCACGTAGGCCTTCTGGAAGGCTTCGTCGCGTCCGTAGTCGGGTTCGCACGTGGTGAAGTGGGCGCCGTTCGGCGCCTCGATCACTCCGTCGACCATGGAACGATTGATCTTCAACGTGTGGAAGGTTCCTTCCGAGAGAAGATCTTCGGTCGCAACGATCTTCTCGGTGCTCACGAAACGTCGACCGGGTTCGCATGCGGTGAGGAAGAGATCGTCGAAGTACAGATCGGGACCGAGGAACTGGGCATTGCCCCGTGCGTCGGAGCGATTCAGATGCACGAAGGCGGCATCGAGACGAATGGCCGGCACGGCGAGCAGTTCCTCGGCGTCGGCGTACGGCGACCGGACCGTCTTCAGATTCGGGTTGACGTCCATCACTCCACTGCCGAGTCCGGCTCGCGTGGGAAGGAAGGGGAGTCGGAGTGATCCGGCGTACAGTGCCCATTGGAGCATGCCTTCGTCGTACTCGACCGGCTCGGGAATCGTTCCGTTCTGACGAGCGACGCGGAAATGCGGTTCGAGGGCGATCGAATCGAGTGACACGAAGCCGTACACCAGGCGCTTCACCTTGCCGGCCGCACACAGGAGACCGACATCGGGTCCGCCGTACGAGACGATGGTGAGATCACGTACGTCGGTGCGCAACAGCGCGCGCACGAGGCTCATGGGCTTGCGACGGCTTCCCCAGCCGCCGATACCGATGGTCATTCCGCTCTCGATCGTGGCGACGGCCTGATCTTCGGTCATGACCTTGTTGCGGGGGGTCGTGCTCATCAACTGTCCTTCTTCGAAGTCTGCGACTTGTCGGTGCCGGCGAAGTCGTCTCGCAACTCGTCGGACACACCGGTCAGATTGAGCTCGAAGGTGAATCCCTGCTCGAAGCGGTAACTGCGCTTGACGTCCCAGAGATCGATGCCGTTCAGACTCTCCTTGGCCGCTCGGATGACCGTCGGGTGCTTGGCCGCGATGTTCTCGGCGACCTTCATCGCGGTGTCGCGCAGCTCGGCGCGTGGAACGACCTCGAGCACACTGCCGTAGGCGTGCAGTTCGGCAGCCGTCGCGGTGGCCGAGGTGTACACCATGGCGCGCATCTTGTGCTGAGGAACCAGGCGAGCGAGATGGGTGGCAGCTCCGAGAGCACCGCGATCGACCTCGGGCAGACCGAAGAAGGCATCGTCACTCGCCACGATCACGTCACTGTTGCCGACGAGTCCGATTCCGCCACCCACACAGAATCCGGCGACGGCCGAGATCACGGGGACCGGGCAGTCGTACACGGCCGCGAAGGCCGCGAAGCATCCCTTGTTGGCGCCGATGAGGGCATCGAAGCCGTCGGTGTTCTGCATCTCCTTGATGTCGACACCGGCGTTGAATCCTTTGCCCTCGGCTCTCAGAACGACGACTCGGCACTTCGGATCGCGTCCGAAGTCGGTGATGGTGTCGGCCAGTTCGAACCACTGGGCCACGGTGAGAGCGTTGACCGGCGGGCAGTCCATGACCACCTCGGCGATCCCGCGGGAATCGAGAGAAGACGTAATCGGCACGAGACGAGCGTACTGGCCATCTGACGACTCGTCAGAAACGACCTCGGAGGGCTGGTGACCAGGCGGTAAGGTCGGATCGTGGCCCTGATGATCGACTACTCGGGACGAGTTGCCCTCGTCACCGGTGGCACCAAGGGTGTCGGGCGGGGGATCGCGCAGCGATTCGCCGATGCCGGTGCCACGGTCGTCGTGTGTTCGCGCCGCATTCCCGATGACGTGCCGGCCGACTGGACGGCCCTGTCGGTCGATCTGCGTGAACCCGAGCAGGCGACCGAGATGATCGACGAGATCGTCGCGCGATTCGGACGTCTCGACTTCTTGGTCAACAACGCGGGTGGTGCACCTCCGGCCGATTCGGCTTCGGCGTCGGCGTCGTTCCAGCAAAAGATCGTCGCCGTCAATCTCATGTCGGCGATCTGGTGCAGTCAGGCCGCCAACCGCCACATGCAGAACCAGTCCGATGGTGGGGCGATCGTCAACATCGGCAGCGTTTCAGCTGAACGTCCTGCTCCCACCGTGGCCGCGTACGGCGCCGCCAAGGCCGGTCTGGCCAACTACACGCGCACGATCGGACAAGAGTGGCTGCCCAAGGTTCGTGCCAATCTCGTGACCGTCGGCATGGTTCGCACCGAACAAGCCCATCTGCACTACGGCGACGAAGAGGGTGTGCAACGTGTCGGTTCGCAGGTACCGATCGGTCGCCTTGCCTGGCCGGCCGAGATCGGTGACGTGTGCGTGTATCTCTGTTCACCTCTCGCGTCGTACGTGAGCGGAGCCAGTATCGAAGTGCATGGTGGTGGCGATCGTCCGCCGTTCCTCGACACGCCGTATCACGACCCGGCCCGCTGAGATCCCGCCGATGGACGTCGTCTGGACCGATCTGCATCGGCAGCACGCTCCGCAGCACGAGATCAACATGGGTCAGGCCATCCCCACCTACGAGCGACCGAGTCGTGCCGAGACCATTCGCGAGGAATTGCTCGGCGATGACCGATTCCGATTCGTCGATCGTCACCCGTTCGGTCGCGAGTCGATCGAGGCGGTGCATCACGTCGGCCTGATCGATTTCCTCGAGACGGCGTGGGACGAACTGAATGCGGCCACGGGACGCGACGAGTTCTTTCCCGAAGTCGTCATGCACGGTGGACTGCGCGCCGGAATGGGTCCGGCTCCACTGCCGCACTCGGCCGTCACCGGTTTCGGCTACTGGTGTTACGAAACGGCGACTCCATTGGTGTCCGGAACCTACGGCGCGGCTCGAGCATCGGTCGACGTGGCACTCACGGCGAGTGACATCGTCCTGGGGGGAGCGCCCCACGCCTACGGACTGTGTCGCCCACCCGGACATCATGCGGCGTCCGATGTCTACGGCGGCTTCTGCTTCTTCAACAACGCAGCGATCGTCGCTCATCGTGTGGCCTCGACCACCGGCACCAAGGTCACGATCCTCGACGTCGATTATCACCACGGAAACGGCACCCAGCAGATCTTCTTCGATCGCGACGACGTGCAGTTCGTGTCGCTCCACGGCGATCCGGTGCGCGCCTACCCGTGGTACACCGGACACGCCGACGAGATCGGAACGGGCGCGGGGCGCGGTACGAATCTGAATCTTCCGCTCGCGGCCGAGACACCCGACGAGGTGTACGAACGTCGTCTCGCCGATGCGTGTGCGTCGATTGCGGCTTTCGCCCCGTCATTGGTGGTGGTGTCACTCGGCGTCGACACGTATTGGAACGATCCGATCAGCGACTTCGCACTCACGACCGACGGGTATCGACGCTGCGGTGCGATCGTGCGCCAACTCGGACTGCCGACGGTCGTTCTGCAAGAAGGTGGCTACGACATCGAAGCGATCGGGCGCAACGTTCACTCCTGGCTCGACGGTCTGGCCGGACACTGACCGACGGTCACGTGTGGGATCAGGTCTGCAGCGGCATCAGGTGTCCGGCCGCTTCGGCGAGATGATCGATCCACTCGGGTGAGGTCTTCGGCTCGACGATCGGCAAGACGACGAATTTCGAGAAGCCGACGTCGACGAACTGCGTGATCATTCGCACCAGAGCGTCCCAACCCTGTGGCACCAGACGACCGACGTCGTCGAGGTCGGGACGGCGAGCTTTCAGTCCGGCCACGAGGGCATCGGGCAAGGGTCCGTGGGCGTAGGGAATGAGGGCGCCGAAATGTTCGGGGTCGATCTCGCGTTCGTGCTCGGCGGCCACCCGCTCGACCTCTTTCTTGCCCACGGCCACGTCGTCGGGGGTCACGAAACTCGGCAGCCAGCCGTCGGCCAGCCGTCCGACGCGTCGGAGTTCGCTCGGGGCGATACCGCCCAGCCACACGTCGATCGGGCGTTGGACCGGCTTCGGGAGCACCCGGACGTCGTCGTAGTGGAAGAAGTTGCCGTGGTGAGTGAACGAATCCTCGGTCCAGCACGCGCGCATCACACGCAGTGCCTCGTCGAAACGTTTGGCCCGCTCGTCGCGCGCGACGCCGAAGGCCTGCTGCTCGTGCGGATCGACCGCCCCGAGGCCGAAGGCCGGGAGGACCCGACCGTTCGACATGCGGTCGAGGGTGGCGAGCTCTTTCGCGAGGATCACCGGATTGCGGCCGGGGAGCACCATCACACTGGTGCCGAACTTCAACTTCTCGGTACGAGCAGCGGCGAACGACATGGCCACGATCGGATCGGGGGCGTCTCCGCCGATGCGTTCACTCAGCCACAAACTGTCGTACTTCAGTTCTTCGAGCGCGTCGACCACGTCGAGGAATCCGCCGTCGTTGAGATTGGTTCGGACTCCGAAGCCGATGCCGATGCGAATCTTCACGAGCGGGCGATCCGTTCGAGAACGTCGGCTGTCTCGGTGGTCATGGATGCAAAGGGTGAGTGATCGGTGTGCATCGTGACGGTGTGGGTGCAGCGTTCGGCCATGATCACCTGATGGTCGGGGTGCACGGCGTCGTCCTTCGTGCACACGACGTACGTGGACGGGACCGTCTCGAGAGGTGAACCGGACACCGCTTGCATCATGGTGGCCATCGGCTGTGGCGACAGTCGACCGATCGCCGCCTCGATCACGGCCGGGGTGCACGATCCGTACAGGGCCGGAATGGCCGTCTGCGGATCGAGAACCGTGGTGCCCTCGGGTCCGGGTCGCATGGCTGCGCTCAGCGCGACCTCGCGCGCCGGCATCGCAGTGAGCGCGCTCATCACGCTCTCGCCCCTCTGCAAGGCGAAGGCGGCCAGGTAGACGAGGTGCGACACGTCGGAATATCGACTGGCGACTTCGGTGATCACGGCGCCGCCGTAGCTGTGGCCCACCAGCACGGGGGCCGTGCGACCGAGCTCGGATTGAGCCCGCAGGACGTCGATCACCGATGCCGCGTCACCATGCAGATCGGTGAAGGCCGAACCGGTCGAACCGTGACCGGGCAGATCGACGGCCAAGCTCGCGATTCCTCGGGTGTCGAGTTCGGCCTGAAGGGGAGCCCAGCACCATGCGCCGTGCCAGGCGCCGTGAACCAGGACCACCAGACGTGACGACATGGTTCCAGCGTGTCACATGCCGGCGTTCTTCGGTCAGCCGAAGGATGGAGGCCGGAGTGTCAGCGGCGGGCCGGCAGTGCCGAGTTGATCCAACTGAGAGCGAAGGCGATCGACACCGTGCCGAGCACGATCGATCCGTCGGCCACGGCCGTCGCCGAGTGCAGGACTCCGGCCACGACGGCGGCGAGCGCACTCACCACGAGGGCGAGGACATGGGTGGGGACACGACGGACGGCCGGCAAGCGGATGGGCTTGATCTCTCGGTTCCGGTCGATGGGATGAATCGTCAACATGGTCATGTCCTTCCAGACACTGATCATGGCCCGATCTCGCGCAAAAACGAACCGATTTCATCGAACTGATGTGGATGTCATCGAATCGGAATATTCGAGGCGTTCACTCGTAATATTTCCGTCATGTCCGAATACCCCGTCACGAATTCGTCGCGCCGACCACTCGACATCTTCCGTCTCGACGGGCGGGTCGCCATCGTCACCGGGGCCTCGGCCGGGCTCGGTGCACACTTCGCCCGAGTTCTGCACGGCGCCGGCGCCACCGTCGTGGTGGCGGCGCGTCGGATCGACCGTCTCGAGGCGTTGGTGGCCGAACTTCCGGGCGCAGTCGCGATGGAAGCAGATCTCGGTCGGGCCGAGGATCGCGAACGGCTGGTGGCTCGGACCGTCGCCGAGGTCGGCGTGCCACGCGTCCTCGTGAACAACGCCGGTGTGGGTTACAAGGTGCCGGTCGAGAACGAGGAGCTCGACTGGTTCCGAGAGGTGATGGAAGTGAACGTCACGGCCATCTGGCATCTGTCGAAACTGTGCGCCCCCCACATGATCGAGGCCGGGAGCGGAAACATCGTGAACATCGCCTCGATGTTCGGAATGGTCGGTGCTGCTCCGGTCAAGCAGGCCCACTACTGCGCGTCGAAGGGTGCGGTCATCAATTTGTCGCGCGAACTCGGTCTGCAGTGGGCGCGAAAGGGTGTTCGGGTCAACAGCCTGTGCCCGGGGTGGTTCCCGTCGGAGATGACCGCCGGTATGGACGACGAGGCGAGCATGGACTTCGTCCGGACGATGTCGCCGATCCCGCGCCTCGGTGAGCTGAGCGAACTGGATGGGGCGCTTTTGTTGTTGGCCTCCGATGCGGCGTCGTTCATGGTGGGGTCGTCGGTGGTGGTCGACGGCGGCTGGACCGCTCGATGATCTTGCACCTGGCGGTCCGATCGGACTGGGACGAGGCCCTCGCCTCGGGCGCGTACCCGTGGTCGACTCGCGGGCTCACGCTCGACGAGGTCGGGTACGTGCACTGCAGTTTCGAACACCAGTGGCGCGGCGTGCGCGAGCGCTTCTACTCCGACCTGCGTGACGACCAGCTCGTCATTCTCGAAGTGGACGAGTCGCGACTCTCGTCACCGGTGGTCGTCGAGCGACTCGATGGTGCACCGGACGATTTTCCGCACGTGTACGGACCGCTCGAGTTACCGGCGATCGTCGGAACTCGTGAGGTCGTCAGCTGATCTCGGGTGTGAGGTGCGCCCACGGTCGGGCGGTTTCGAGTTGTGACGCCAACCTGATGAGCACGTCCTCGCGGCCGTAGGCGGCCACGAATTGAATGCCGACCGGTAATCCCTCTGAAGTTCGGTGCAAGGGCAGGCTGATCGCCGGCTGTCCACTCATGTTGAACTGACTGGTGAAGGTCACCCATTCACCGGCCCGGGCCAACGGGGCCATGGGTCGACTCGGATCGTTGCGGATCTCTCCGATCGGCAACGGCGGTTCGGCCAGTGTGGGGGAGAGCAACAGATCCCAGCCATCGGCCCACCAGCTCTGAATCGCGCGCCGGAACGTCACCGCCGCCGACTGGGCGAGTGCGAAGTCGACCCCCGAGACGTTGGCGGCGAAGGATTTCTGGGCCCAGTTCATGAGTTCGCAGTCGTCCTCGGTGAGCCCGCGTCCGATGAGATCACCGAATCGCTTCAGCGACACACCCATGTTGGTGCTCCACATTGCGCCGAAAGCACGGCCCATCTCGTCGTCGGCCAGAATCGCCGGCCAGGCCGGCTCGACGTGATGGCCGAGGGACTCGAGCAACTTGCCCACCTCGTGCACGCCGGTGACACATTCCTGATGCACGGCGAAACCGCGTGGGCTGTGATCGAGCAGTCCGATACGAAGTCGCCCGGGGTCGGCCCCCACCTCGTCGACGTAGGGACGCGTCGGAGCCGGTGCGATCACGGTGTCGCCGATGCCTGGGCCCCACGTGGCGTCGAGAAGCCGAGCCGTGTCTCGCACCGAACGACTGACGCAGTGTTCGACGCCGAGATTGCTCTCGTCACGAGCCGGACCCATCGTGATTCGGCCCTGTGACGGTTTGAGACCGACCAATCCGCAACATGACGCCGGAATCCGAATGGATCCACCACCATCGCTCGCGTGGGCGAACGGAACCATGCCCGATGCGACGGCGGCCGCCGCACCTCCACTCGAACCACCCGGGGTGCGCGACGTGTCCCACGGATTGCGCGTCGGTCCCCAGGCCTCCGGCTCGGTCACCGGAACGCTGCCGAGTTCGGGGCTGTTGGTGCGACCGAGGGTGACGAGACCGGCTCGCTTGTATCGACCCACGAGATCGGTGTCGAACGGCGACACGTAGTCGGCGGCCTTCAACGCCTTGTTGCCGTTGCTGAGTGGACGCCCGGCTTCGTTGGCGTAGAGATCCTTGAGAAGGAACGGAACGCCGCGGAACGGACCGTTGGGAAGATCGGAGCTGTCGGCCAACCGACGTGCTTCGTCGAACCACCGATACGTGATGGCGTTCAAGGCCGGGTCGTAACGGTCGATCCGTTCGACGGCGGCATCGACGAGTTCGCGCGGCGACACTTCGCCGCTTGCGACCAGTTCAGCTTGGGCGGTGGCGTCCATCCATCGGGTGTCGTCGGAGAGTGAACTCATGGGTTCCTAGATAGCAGGTCTGGATACTGTTGCGGGAAGTGTCCAGAACCGACCCCTTGCCGGAGGCCCCGGCCAACGCCGCCACCAGCACCCGGGCCTTGCTGTCGTTCGCACCCGTCCGCAATTTGCTCGGTTACAGCTTCGCCGTCAACGCCGGAATCCTGCTGCAGGCAACCGCACTCGGCAAACAGGTCTACGACATCACCGGCCGCGAACTCGACATCGGTCTGCTCGGGCTGGCCGAGTTCTTGCCGGCCGCCCTCCTCGTGCTCGTGACCGGTTCGGTGGCCGATCGCTTCGATCGTCGGATCGTCGGATCCATCGCGACGTTCGGGGAGGTGTGTTGCGCTGTCGGACTGGCGGTGTTCGCTCTGACCGAACCCACGTCGGTGTGGCCGCTCTTCCTTCTGGCCGCATTGTTCGGCATCACTCGCGCTTTCGCGGCGCCAGCGACGCGGTCGATGCCGCCGATGGTCGCGCCCGATGGCGCCCTTCCACGGACCATTGCCCTCTACACGGCGACCTGGACGAGCGCCGCCATCGTCGGACCGGTGGTCGGTGGAATTCTCTACGCCGTTCACCCGTCGTGGGCTTACTGGGGGGCCGCGATCATGGTCGCGCTCGGCTCATGGAACCTGTTGCGCGTTCGATTTCTCCGTCAGCCCGAACCGCCGGCACCCGGAGACAAGGTGTCTCTGCACTCGGCGCTCGAAGGCCTGCGTTTCATCCGTCGTACCCCGATCCTTTTCGCATCGGTGTCACTCGACTTGTTCGCGGTGTTGTTCGGTGGCGCGATCGCGTTGTTGCCAGCGATTGCCGAGGAGCGCCTCGGAGTCGGTGACGTGGCCTATGGCTGGTTGCGAGCCGCTCCGGGTATCGGAGCGGGCATCATGGCGTTCGTCCTGGCCTCCCGTCCCGTGACTCGACACGTCGGCCGATGGCTTCTGTCGGTCGTGGCACTGTTCGGAGTCGGAACGATGGTTCTCGGACTCACGTCGAGTTATGCCGTGGCGTTCTTGGCCCTGATCCTTCTGACCGCCGCCGATCAGATCAGCGTCTACATCCGTGGGACTCTCGTCCCTCTTCTCACGCCGGATGACAAACGTGGACGCGTGCTCGCAGTGGAGAACGTGTTCATCGGCGCGAGCAATGAACTGGGGGCTTTCGAATCGGGAGTGGCGGCCCAGGCCTTCGGCACCCAGGTCGCCGTCGTCGGAGGTGGTGCGGCAACCGTCGGCATCGTCGCCGTGTACTCGGTTTTTTTCCCGACACTTCGACGAATCGACACCTTCGAGGAGCTCGACCCGGCTCGGGAGTGACGGTTTCGGCGTACTCGATCTCGGTACGGTTGGGGGATGGCCGTGCACCCGATCAAGAGTTTTCTCGGCGAGTTCCGCCAATTCGTCAATCGTGGCAATCTCCTCGTGATTGCGATCGGTTTCGTGATGGGATCGGCGTTCACCGGACTCGTGACGGCGCTGGTCGAGAACGTGGTCATGCCGCTGGTCGCCATCCCGTTCGGCAAGCCCAATTTCGACGACGTGTTCATCCTGCTCGCCAACGACGCCGAAGTTCGCTTCGGTGCCTTCCTCACGGTGGCGGTGACATTCGTGTTGGTTGCGTTCGTGTTGTTCGTGATGCTGAAGGTGTACAACCGCGCCGTTGCGCGCGAAGAGGCCGGTGAATCCCCGGCCGCCCCCACGGAGATCGGTCTGCTCATGGAGATCCGCGACGAACTGCGTGCCCGTCGAGTCGAAGACGGGACGGTCTGATCTCGGTCGTGGTTCCTCGTTCGTTCGCACGTCACCTGACCCTGTTGTTGGTGTGTTCGTTGGCGATCGTTGGTTGTGGTTCCGGCACTTCCTCGACGAGGTCGTCGGTCGACGTTCCCTCGACGGTTGCCGGAGTCGGATCACTGCCTCCAATCGGGTTACGGCCGTTGGGATCGGCCAACACGCCGAACACGTTCCCGTCGGGAGAGACGATCCCGATCCGCGACGAGACGGTCGGCGACGTTGCTGACGGTCCGCGTCTCTTGATGATCGGCGATTCGATCTTCGCCGCGGTGTCGCGCCGGTACACCAACCTCGCCTGCCAGCGACTCACACCACTCGGTTGGCAGGTGTCGATCGAGGCCGAAGTCGGTCGAGCAGTCGAATTCGGCCCCCGTGTCCTCTCGGCCAAGCTGGACGAGACCTGGCACGCCGCAGTCGTCTTTCTCGGCACCAATTACTGGCGTGACCAAGATCGATACGAGGCCGATCTCGTGAAGACACTCGATCGTCTCGAGCCCCGACCCACTGTGTTGCTGTCGGTGACGGAATGGGGCTCCGATCAACGCAAAGTCAACGAAGTCATCGCCGATCAGGTCCTGAATCGGGACAACGTCTGGTTCGTCGACTGGAAGTCGATCAGCGAAACACCGGGAGTGTTGTCGTTGGACGGTATCCATCCGAGTGACGAAGGCAACGACCTGTTGGTGTCGACATTGGCCGCGGTCTTGGGTCGCGCGCCGGGCGGCGAGAAGGGATCATGTCTGCCGTCGGAGTTCAGCGACGACATGCGCTTGCCCGATGGTTATGAAGGACCCGGTTCGCCGAGGTCGTCCGGTGATGATTCCGAGGACGACTCGGAAAGCGACGATGGATCGTCGACGACGACGTCGTCGACGTCGACGACGGCTCCGACGTCGACTGGTCAGCCGGGCGCCACGACCACCTTGCCGTGACCGATCGCCGATGTCGAGCCGGGCGATCGGTTGTGATCGTCGACTCCGTGCCACACACTTGAGAGGTGCTCCAGGTACAGGCGTTGACGGTCGAAGTGGGAGGTCGGGTCGTGGTCGACCAGGCCACCTTCACCGTCATGGCCAAGGACAAGGTCGGCCTGGTGGGGCGTAACGGAGCGGGTAAGACGAGCTTGTTCAAAGTGTTGGGCGGTGACGTCGAACCAACTCTCGGCAAGGTGGTGCGCAAGGGAGGCTTCGGATACCTGCCGCAGGATCCGCGAATCGCCGGGGTGTTCGACGGGCGAACGGCGATCTCACACATCTTGTCCGGACGCCAGATCGACGACGATCTGGCCCGTCTCGAGAAGTTGCGTGTCGCGATGGAGGAAGAAGCGAGCGACCGCAACGTGTCGCGGTATTCGCGTGCCGAAGAGGAGTTCGCTCTGAAGGGCGGATACGCGGCCGAGAGCGAGGCACGGTCGATTGCGGCCGGGCTCGGTCTTCACGCCGAACGCCTGTCGCTTCCGGTTGGTGTGCTGTCGGGCGGAGAACGTCGACGGGTCGAGTTGTCGCGCATTTTGTTCGCCGGGAGCGATGCACTACTGCTCGACGAACCCACCAATCACCTCGACATCGACGCCAAGACGTGGCTCCTGCAGTTCCTGCGTCAGTATCGAGGGGCACTGTTGGTGATCAGCCACGACCTCGATCTCCTCGACGAAGCGATCACGCGCGTGTTGCACCTCGATCGTCCGGCTGAGGACGCGACCGGTCACGTGGTCGAGTACCGCGGCACGTACAGCCAATATCGCAAGGCTCGCGCCGAGGACGAGATTCGTCTCGCCAAGAAGGCGGCCCAACAGGCGAAGGAGATCGCGCGCTTGCAGACGGTGGTGGATCGTTTCGGTGCCAAGGCGACCAAGGCGGCGATGGCTCACAGCATCGAGAAGCGGATCGATCGATTGGAAGGGGAGCGTGTCGTCGCGCCCACGTCACAGAAGTCGATTCGGGTTCGCTTTCCCGACCCGCCTCCGTGTGGTGAGACGGTGTTGGTGGGCGAGCACCTCTGCAAGGGTTACGGCGGTCCACTGGTGTTCGAGGACGTGTCGTTCGATCTCGGTCGCGGAGAACGGCTGCTCGTGCTCGGGCTGAACGGAGCCGGAAAGACGAGCCTGTTGAGGATTCTGGCGGGTGAGACCACGGCCGATCTCGGCGACTTCCACTTCGGGCATCAGGTGCACGCCGGTTATTACGCGCAGGAACACGACAACCTCGACACGTCGGCTTCGTTGCTCGACAACATTCGTCGTGAAGTTCCGCCGGGGGTGCAACTGACCGAAACCGAGTTGCGTGGTCTGCTCGGCATGTTCGGACTGTCGGGAGAGAAGGTGTTCCAGCGATCCGGCACGTTGTCGGGTGGTGAGAAGACCAAACTCGCCCTGGCAATGATGATGGTGGGTCGGAACAATCTGTTGCTGCTCGACGAACCGACCAACAACCTCGATCCGCCGAGCCGTGATGCGGTGGCCGAAGCGCTGTCGGGATGGAAGGGCGCGATCGTGTTCGTGAGTCACGACGTCGATTTCGTCGAGAAGTTGGAGCCGACCAAGGTGTTGTTGATGCCTGATGGCGAGGTCGACTACTTCTCGTCCTCCTGGCTCGACCTCGTCTCCCTCTCCTGACGACAATCCGCCCACCCTGAAGCACAACGCTCCGGATTTGAGTGCTAGCGCTTCAGAGTGGGCGAATTCGAGGGGTTAGGGTGCGGGCATGCGCGTAGGAATTTTCGGTGGAGCAGCCAATGACGGGACCCTCGGGTCGATGACCAACGAGGCCTCCCGGGCCGAGAAGGACGGATTCGCCAGTTTCTGGGTTCCGCAGATCTTCAATCACGATGCCCTCACGGCTCTCGCCGTGATCGGTCGCGAGGTCCCCCGGATCGAACTCGGGACGAGTGTCGTGCCGACCTATCCCCGTCACCCGATGATGATGGCTCAGCAGGCTCTCACGGTGAACGCGGCAACCGATGGGCGTCTGTGTCTCGGTATCGGACTCAGCCACCAACTGGTCGTCGAGGGAATGTGGGGAATGAGCTTCGACAAGCCGGTCCGTCACATGCGTGAATATCTCGAGGTGATGATGCCGTTGCTCGAAGGAAAGCCGGTTGCGCATGCGGGTGAGGCGTTCAGGGTGAACGGAGCCGTCGATGTTCCGGGTGGTAGTCGACCGGGAGTCGTCGTCGCGGCGCTCGGTGAGCAGATGCTGAACGTGACGGCAGCATTGGCCGATGGAACTCTCACGTGGTGCACGGGTCCTCAGACACTGAAGAACCACACCATCCCCACCATTCGCGCGGCGGCTGACCGCCACGGTCGTGACTCGGCTCGAGTGATCGCTGCACTTCCCGTGTGCGTCACGAAGGACATCGCAGCCGCCCACGAGCGGGCCGCCAAGGTGTTCGTGATCTACGGCCAGCTTCCGAGTTATCGAGCCATGCTCGACAAGGAAGGCGCGGCCGGTCCGGCCGATATCGCCATCGCCGGCTCGGAGTCCGAGGTACTCGATCGCATTTCGGCTCTGGCCGACATGGGAGTCACCGACTTCGCCGCCGTCGAATTCGGGGGCACGCCCGACGAGGTCGCCGACACCCGAAACGCTCTCAAGAAACTGCTTGCGTAGCGCCGAATTCGAGGGGGGACATGGCCGGTGTGAGGGTCGAGAAGGCCGAGGGAATCGCGCGGGTGGTGTTCGACAACCCGCCGATCAACTTGTTCACGGTCGAGGAGTTCGCGGCCACGGCTCGGATCGTCGCCGATCTCTCCGTCGATGACGAGGTGCGGGTGGTCGTCTTGTCGTCGGCCAATCCGGAATTCTTCATCGCACATTTCGATGTGGAAGCAATTCTCGGTTTCCCGACCGACCAGCCTCCGGCCACGTCGCTCAACGCGTATCACGTCATGTGCGAGCAGCTTCGAACGATGCCCAAGGCCACGATTGCGGTGATCGAGGGTCGAGTTGGAGGCGGCGGAAGCGAGTTGGCTCTCAGTTGCGACATGCGGTTCGCGCTCAAGGCGACGAAGAAGCATCCGGGTGCGATCTTCAATCAGCCGGAGGTGGCGTTGGGGATTCTGCCTGGTGGCAGTGGAACACAACGTCTTCCGCGACTTGTCGGTCGATCACGCGCACTCGAAGTGATTCTCGGTTGCGACGACGTCGATGCCGAGCTCGCTGAGCAGTGGGGTTGGGTCAATCGAACCTTGCCGCGCAAGAAGTTGTGGGCTCACGTCGACCGGCTGGCCGCCCGGATCGCGTCGTATCCGCCCCATGCGGTCGCAGCGGCCAAGGCGTCGGTGCTCCGCGCCGAAAAAGAGATCGAAGCCGATCTCCTGGCCGAGGGCAATGCGTTCTCGGCGTCGCTCGGCGGCCCGGGAACGCGAGAGGCCATGGAGCGGTTCTTGCGCAACGGCGGGCAGACCAAGGCCGGCGAATCCGACCTCGGCAACCTCCTCCAACCCTGAACCCTCTTCCCCGAATCCCGGGGAGCGTGCAAATCCGCACACTCTGAAGCACAGTGCCCGCTCAGGGTGCACAGCGCTTCAGGGTGGAGGATTACTTCAAGGAGACGGGGGTTCCTGAGGTGGATGGGGAGAACGGTTTGTTCACCAGGTCGAAGAAGTCGTTGCCCTTGTCGTCCACCACGATGAAGGCCGGGAAGTCCTTCACCTCGATCTTCCACACGGCTTCCATGCCCAGTTCGGGATATTCGAGCACCTCGACCTTGGTGATGCAGTCCTGCGCCAGCCGCGCCGCCGGACCTCCGATCGAGCCCAAATAGAAGCCACCGTGCGTCTTGCACGCGTCGGTCACCGCACGTGAGCGGTTGCCCTTGGCCAGCATCACGAAACTTCCGCCGTTGGCCTGGAACTCGTCGACGTAACTGTCCATGCGGCCGGCCGTGGTCGGACCGAACGAACCACTCGCCATACCGTCGGGCGTCTTGGCCGGACCGGCGTAGTAGACCGCCATGTCTTTCATGTACTGCGGGAGCCCCTCGCCAGCATCGATTCGTTCCTTCAACTTGGCGTGCGCGATGTCGCGCGCCACGACCATCGGACCGGTGAGCATCACTCGCGTCTTGACCGGATACTTCGACAACTCGGCCCGGATCTCGCTCATCGGTCGATTCAGATCGATCTGCACGCACTCGATTCCGTCGAGGTCGTCGTGTGTCACGTCGGGTAGATACTGCGCCGGATCGGTTTCGAGCTGTTCGAGGAAGATGCCCTCTCGCGTGATCTTGCCGAGCGCCTGGCGATCGGCCGAGCACGACACCGCCATGGCGACTGGGCACGACGCACCGTGGCGCGGTAGACGGATCACTCGTACGTCGTGGCAGAAGTACTTGCCCCCGAACTGGGCACCGATTCCCGTTTCTTGCGAGAGCTTCAGCACTCGTGCCTCCATGTCGAGGTCACGGAAGGCATGACCGAGCTTCGAACCCGCAGTCGGCAGCGAATCGAGGTATCTCGTGCTGGCGAGCTTGGCGGTTTCGACGGCGTGTTCGGCCGATGTCCCGCCGATGACCACGGCGAGGTGATACGGCGGACAGGCCGCGGTACCGAGCGTCTTCATCTTCTCGAACAACCACGGGAAGAGTGTCTTGTCGTTGAGGAGGGCTTTGGTCTCCTGGAACAGATATGACTTGTTGGCGCTGCCGCCACCCTTGGCCATGAAGAGGAACTTGTAGGCATCACCGTCGGTGGCGGCGATCTTGATTTCTGCCGGCAGGTTGTTACCGGTGTTGACTTCGTCGTACATCGTGAGCGGAGCCATCTGGCTATAGCGCAAGTTGCTCGACAGGTACGTGTCGAACACACCGCGGGCGATGGCTTCCTCGTCACCACCACCGGTGAAAACGAATTGTCCCTTCTTCGCCTTCACGATCGCGGTGCCGGTGTCCTGACACATGGGAAGGATTCCACCGGCCGAGATGGTGGCGTTCTTCAACAAGTCGAGAGCCACGAAGCGGTCGTTGTCACTCGCCTCGGGATCGTCGAGGATGTTGCGCAACTGTTGGAGGTGACCGGGGCGCAGGAAGTGCGCGATGTCGCGCATGGCTTCGCGAGTGATGAGAGTGAGTGCCTCGGGTTCGACGCGCAAGAAGGTGCCGGCCGACGTTTCGAAGGTGCTCACACCTTCGGTCGAGACGAGCCGGTAAGGCGTGGTGTCGGGGCCCAAGGGGAGAAGTTCGGTGAAGGCGAAATCGGCCATGTCGTCACGCTATGCCCCGGCGACGACCGGTTCCGATTCTGCGTCGACCTCAGTCGGGAGTCACAACGCAGTGCGCAGCAGAAGGAGCGATCCCGAGAAAGCACAGAGTGCGAGGATCAGCGGACGCATGACCTGGGCCGGGAGCCGATGACCGACGCGAGAGGACAGTGCGAGTCCACCGAGAACACCGGGAAGAATGACGGCTGTCAGTGCGAGTTCGTGCCGTCCGACCGCCCCAGACAACACGAGACCGGCCACGCTGATGGCCGCTCCGATCGAGAAGAAAGCCGAGATCGTGGCTGCTGTACACCAAAGCGATGGGAGGGCCACCGATACCGGTGACGGTGCCCATGAAGCCACTCGCGAATCCGGCGCCGGTGAGCGTGGACGAGTTGGTGGGAATCACCTGGCCGCGTCGAGCAGTGATCATCGACACCAGAACGGCGAACAGAACTGCCGACGACACGGCATAGGCGAGAGTGTCGTGACTCATGGCGCGCAGAGCGACGACGCCGATGAACACGCCCGGAAATCGGCCGATCAGCGCCCACTTGAAACCGGTGGAATCGATGTGCGAGCGATCACGTACGGCGACTCCGACGGTGAGCGGAAGCACCGCCACCATGAGCGCGGCCGGCACGAACGACGGATCGATCATCGCGAAGATCGGTGAGGTGAGCATCCCGAGGCCGAAACCGAGCGTCCCTTGGATCGTGGAACCGATTGCCGCCAACACGATGCACAAGAGGACCATGGGCAGCGAGAGTCCGGCGATATCGGCGGCGATCATCAGCGATCCTTCATTCTTTTGGGATCGGCATGGGCCGGATCGTCGGGCCATTGATGTTTCGGGTAGCGACCGGCCATTTCCTTTTTCACTTCGGCCCACGAGCCGGCCCAGAAGCCGGGTAGGTCTGAGGTGATCTGAATGGGTCGATCGGCGGGAGACAGAAGTTGGAGCACGAGCCTCACACGACCGTCGGCGATGGTCGGATGCACGCGCGTCCCGAACAGATCCTGGACTCGAATCGGAACCACGGGAGCAGTGCCCTCGGCGACACCACTCGAATAGTCGATGACGATCGAACGTCCACTGGCGAGCTCGAGACGAGTGGGTGCGAGTTCGTCGAGTCGCGATCCCTCGGGCCACGGCAGTTGCGAGCGAAGAAGCATGGCGACGTCGAGGGTGGCGACATCACTCATCGACGTCATCCCGGCGAGATACGGCTGGAGCCATTCATGGGCCGACGTGACGAGAGTGCGGTCGCTCCAGTCGGGCCACGGTTCTCCGATCTCGCGCCGAAGGAACGCCACTCGACCACGGAGTTCGGTGGTCGATGGTGTCCAGGGAAGATCGGTCAGGCGCGTGGTGACGAGTCGGTCGCACAAGGCTCGTTGAACCGAAGCCGACGGCATCGGACGTCGACGAACGTCGGACAGAGTCATGCGGTCGAGACGTCGGGTCACTCGTTCGACGACGTCACGTTTTTCCTTGTCCCAGACCACGTTCGATTCGACCACGACCTGATCGGTGAGAACGGCTTCGATGGTCGACTCGTCGACGGGAGCGGCCAGGCGAACACGAGCGTTCTTGCGGTCACCGTCGAGATCGGCCGCCACGACGAACTGCTCACTGGCGAGCGAGTCGGTGGCTCGGCACCATGCCGCGTTGCCGTTTCGCATCTGGAACTGTCCGGGTTGACGTCGTAGCGCCAGACGATCGGGGTGCGCCAGCAACAGCACCCGACCGGCGTGGTCGGGTTCGATCGACGACCAATCGAGATCGATGCCGACGCGACGCGCGAGATCACGAGCGCGTTCTCGCCATCGGTTCACCGCGCCTCGGTCGACTCGGTCGTCGGACGCGAGTCCGGCCGCACACTGAAGGCGCAATGTCATGTCGATCGGTACGTCGTCGGGCCGTCCTCGCATGACATCGCGATCGTCGAGCAGGGCGGCGATCGCGCAAGCGAGCCCTCGATCGTGCGTGTCGCACGCCGTGATCATGTGGGCGAGACGAGGGTGCACGGGAACAGTGAGCAGGTGACGTCCAGTATCGGTGAGCCGGCCTTCGGCGTCGAACGCGCCGAGCATCGTCAATACGTCCCGGGCGTTCTGTAGTGCTGCGGTGGGAGGCTGGTCGACGAAGTCGAGTTTGTCGAGTGGTGTTCCCCAAGCCGTCGTCTCGAGGAGGAATCCACACAGATCGACCGACTCGATCTCGGGCGCGAGGTGAGCCCGACGGGTGCCGTGTTCGAGTTTGCTCCAACATCGGTAGGCGACACCGGGACCGAGGCGACCGGCGCGTCCGGCTCGCTGATCGGCCGATGCTCGTGACGTGGGAATGGTGGTGAGGCGAGTCATCCCGGTACGCGGATCGTGACGGGGGACGCGCGCTTCACCGGCGTCGACCACCACCGAAACTCCGTCGACCGTCAAGCTGGTTTCGGCGATGTCGGTCGACAACACGACTCGGCGTCGCCCGGGTGGTGACGGAGCGAGCGCAAGGTCTTGATCGACGAGCGAGAGTGCGCCGGCGAGGGGATACACGTCGACGTGTTCGAGGGCGTTCGACGAACCGAGAAGCGACTCGACACGCCGAATCTCACCGATACCGGGTAGGAACACCAGAACGTCACCGTCGCATTCGCGCAGGGCTCGCAACACGGTGGACGCCACGGCTTCGTCGAGACGTTGCTGTTTCGCACGTGGAACCCAACGAACATCGACCGGGAACTGTCGACCAGCGCTCTCGATCACCGGCGCGTCATCGAGCAGTCGGGCGAGTGGCGCGGCGTCGGCCGTGGCCGACATGGCGAGAATGCGCAGGTCGGGTCGCAACGTGCGCCGTGTGTCGAGAGTGAGGGCCAGCCCGAGATCGGTGGGCAGATTGCGCTCGTGAACCTCGTCGAAGATCACGAGTCCCACTCCGGGTAGTTCGGGGTCGGATTGCAGACGTCGAGTGAGGATTCCTTCGGTGACGACTTCGAGTCGCGTCGATGCACCGATGCGGCGTTCGTCGCGCGTCTGATATCCGATCAGTCCTCCAGGCTCTTCGCCCACGAGTTGCGCGAGTCGGCGGGCGGTGGCGCGTGCGGCCAGACGTCGTGGCTCGAGCATCACGATGCGTCGACCGTCGAGCCATTCGAGATCGAGTAGCCGAAGGGGGAGAAGAGTGGACTTGCCGGCACCGGGTGGTGCGACGAGTACACAGAACGACCGATCGGTGAGCGCGGAGCGGACGTCGTCGACGACGTCTTCGATGGGTAGGCCGGTGCGGGGGACGGGAGGAATCAGAACCGGCTCAGGCCACGGCCGGGGTGCCGTGGAACGACACCGGATCGCCAGGTGCGGGGATCGACGGCACCGACCACGACGTGGTGTCGGCGATCGACTTGGCGACGGCGCGCCACTGCATGGCGTCCCAACCCTCGGCAGCCGCCGGTACGGTCCCGTCGGAGCGAACGAAGACGAAGGCGGGCAACGACGTGAGGCCGAGGCTGCGCACGAAAGCTCGATCGGGATCGGCGAACACCAGGAACTCCTTGGCCAGTGGGCCGAGGAATGCCTTTGCTTCGTCATCGGATGCGGTGACGACGAAGTTGACGCGCACGGCGGCTCCGGCGAAGCCGCGCAACACGCGAGCAGCGGTGTCGAGGATCCACGAGCTCTCGTTGGTGTACGGGTCGAGCACGACCGATGCGAGGTGGAACGTGGTCAGCCACTCGGCCAACGGGCGGGGCTCGGAGCCGATCGGATCGAGGGTGGTGGAGGGGGAAGGGGTCGAAACCACGGTGACAACGGTAGCGCACCGAAGGCCCTGGTCTAGGGTCGTTCCATGGCCAACAAGCGCGCTTCCATCACCATGACCGAGACCGAACTGGCGTCATATCTGGAGGACCAGAAAATCCTGAACATCGCCACCATCGGACCGACCGGACATCCGCACCTCGTGGCCATGTGGTACGTCGTGATGGATGGCAAGGTCACCTTCTGGACCTTCGGGAAGAGCCAGAAGATCGTGAACCTTCGGCGTGACGCCAAGATCACCGGTCTCATCGAGAGCGGCGACACCTACGAACAGTTGAAGGGTGTCGAACTGGTCGGTACCGGCCGCATCATCGACGATTACGAGACGGTCCTGTCGATCGGTAAGGCCGTGGGTCTGAAGTACAACGGTGAAGGAGCGATCAGTGACGCCGCACTTCCGTTCCTCGAAGCACAGGCCAAGAAGCGTCTCGGCATCCAGATCGACGTCGAGCGCATCGTGTCGTGGGATCACTCCAAGATCGGTGGCGGTTACTGACCCGAGGGTCAACGCTGACCACGACGGGTGTCACCGCTCGTGGTGGCTGCCGACGCGATCATCGTCGCCGTACCTTCCGGATCGGTCGCGGGCCCGAGAAGTCCGACCGTGAGTCGCATGGCCGGTGGATGATCGTCGACCGTGAATGGTTCGCCGGGCGCGGCACCGATGCCCTGCGCAGCGAGGCTCATGAGAGCGGCGCGCTCGTCGGCCACGTGCACCCACAAGTTGATTCCATCGGTGCCGGTGGTCGTCACACCGACTGCCGAAAGGGCATCGATGACTCGTCGGCGGCGCTGTGCGTACTCGTGTCGTGCGTGCTCGAGTGCTCGTAACGTCGTTTCGTCGTCGAGAAGTTCGACGAGGACGGCTTGCAGGATGCGACTGCTCCAACCCGGACCGAGCATTCGCCGGTTGGCGGCGGCGCTGATCACGTCACCGGTTCCGGCGACGGCGGCGAGACGAAGATCGGGGCCGTGGCTCTTCGAGTAACTACGGATGTGCACCGTTCGACGCGGCAGATGACGACCCACACTCACCGGCTCCCCGATGGCGATGTCACCCGAGTGATCGTCCTCGACCACGACGATGCGATCACCGTTCGGACTCGCGGCCACCAACCGAGCGATGTCACGCGCCCGCGACGCGGTCATCGTGACCCCGGTCGGATTCTGCGCACGCGGCTGAAGAAAGAGCGCCGTCGGTGAAGTCGCGAGGGCGCGCTCGAGATCGTCGAGGCATATGCCCTCGTCGTCGAGTGGAACGCCGATCACCACCGCTCCGAGACGGTCGAGCAGGTCGAGCAACGGTGGGAAGGTGGGATGTTCGACCACGACGCGATCACCGAGATGCACCACCACTTGTGCAATGCGATCGAGTGCATCGAGAGCACCGTCCACCACCGTGAGTTCCTCGGGGTCGAAGGGCCACGAGTCGCGCAGAGCCTTCTCGAGGTCGGGAAGCACGGCGTGATCGAGGTAGGTGCTCGTGAGCGATCGACCGCTCACATGGGCGAGGGCCGGACCGAGATCGGGAAGCAGCGAACTGTCAGGGGTGCCGGTCGAGAGATCGATGCGGAAGTGGCCCCGGTCGTCGGGATCGGCCACGAGTCGCCGATAGCGACGCGGTGATCCCGGACCCGTGGGCTGACGAACGAACGACCCGTTGCGGCCGAGGGTTTCGATGGCTCCGATGTCGGCGAGGGTTCGCCAGGCTTCCCCGACGGTGGTGGGTGACACGCCGAGGCGTCGCGACAGCTGGCGTACGGTGGGCAGGCGATCGCCCACTGACAGCTCGCCGGTCGACACCAGCCGACCGATGGTCGTGGCGATACCCCGCGCACTGCGGTCGTCGACGTGTTGGCAGATGAGATCGATCATGGGCACTCGTGACCGGCGTGTTTCCGATGTGTGAAGGATTGTCCTGGCACAATATTGCCATTGTCCCCTTTTCCGTGTGCCAATTACGCTGATGCCATCGTGTTGGGCCGACTGGTCCGACGAGGGGGAGATCGACATGGAACGTGACGTCGTGAGAGCAGCGCTTCTTCAGACCGACTGGGCCGGCACCAAAGAAGCGATGATCGACAAGCACGAGGCCGCGGTGCACGAAGCGGCCAAGCAGGGCGCACAGGTCATGTGTTTCCAGGAACTCTTCTACGGTCCGTACTTCTGTCAGGTGCAGGAGTCCGAGTACTACGGGTACACCGAATACATCCCCGATGGGCCGACCACTCAACGCTTCCAGAGCATTGCGAAAGAGACCGGCATGGTGCTCGTGCTCCCGATGTACGAGATCGAGCAACCCGGCATCTACTACAACACCGCCGCGGTGATCGATGCTGATGGCACCTATCTCGGCAAGTACCGCAAGCAGCACATCCCGCAGGTGAAGGGTTTCTGGGAAAAGTTCTACTTCAAGCCCGGCAACGGGGGCTATCCGGTGTTCGACACTGCCGTGGGCAAGGTCGGCGTGTACATCTGCTACGACCGCCACTTCCCCGAAGGTTGGCGAGCCCTCGGATTGAACGGGGCCAAGATCGTGTTCAATCCGTCGGCCACTCACCGCGGATTGTCCGAATACATCTGGCGCGTCGAGCAGCCAGCTGCCGCGGTGGCCAACATCTATTACGTGGGCGCGATCAACCGAGTCGGTATCGAACCGCTCGGTGAGAACGACTTCTACGGCCAGAGCTACTTCGTCGATCCCGAAGGGAAGTTCGTGGGTGACGTGGGTGACCCCTATCAGCCCGAGCTCATCGTGCGCGACCTCGACATGAAGAAGCTCCAAGAAGTCCGCGATCGCTGGGCCTTCTACCGCGATCGCCGTCCCGACGCCTACGACGAACTCGTCGAACCGTAACAGCACGATAGACCTCACCACAGCAACGGATCCGCACCACGAAAGGGGAGGGGAATGGCCAAGATCCTCATCAAGAACGGCAAGGTGATCTCACCGACCGGAGTGCACGACAACGACGTTCTGATCGACGGCGAAACCGTGTCGGCGCTCGGCGCTCACGGATACTTCGCCGGAGCCGAACAAGGTTGCGACAAGGTGATCGACGCCGCTGGCAAGTACGTCATCCCGGGTGGAGTCGACGTGCACACGCACATGGAACTGCCGTTCGGCGGAACCTTCGCGTCCGACACGTTCGAGACCGGCTCACGTGCTGCGGCCTGGGGTGGCGTCACCACGATTGTCGACATGGCCGTGCAGCGCTACGGCGAGAACGTCTTCGACGGTCTGGCCGAGTGGCATCGCAAGGCCGAAGGTGAATGCGCGATCGACTACGCGTTCCACCAGATCATCGGTGGTGTCGACGAGCAGTCGTTGAAGGCCATGAAATACCTCACCGAGCACGAGGGCATCTCGTCGTTCAAGCTCTTCATGGCCTACCCGGGGGTCTTCTACTCCGACGACGGCCAGATCCTGCGGGCCATGCAGACGGCCGCCGAGTGCGGAGCCATGATCATGATGCACGCCGAGAACGGCATCGCCATCGACGTTCTCGTTCAGCAGGCTCTGGCTCGTGGCGAAACCGATCCTCGGTATCACTCGTACACGCGACCGTCGCCACTCGAGGCCGAAGCCACCCACCGTGCCATCGTTCTGTCGCACGTGGCGGGCAACGTGCCGCTGTACATCGTGCACATGTCGGCCGGTGACGCACTCAACGAAGTGGCCGCCGCCCGCCATGCTGGCCGCAACGTGTTCGCCGAGACGTGTCCGCAGTATCTGTACCTCACTCTCGAAGAGACGCTCGGAAAGCCCGGGTTCGAGGGGGCCAAGTGGGTGTGCTCCACCCCCGTTCGATCACGCGACAACGATCCGCACTACATCGGTCAGATGGGCCACGGGCACCAGGGCGACCTCTGGAAGGGCCTGCGGATGAACGAACTCGCGGTCGTCTCGACCGATCACTGTCCGTTCTGCATGAAGGATCAGAAAGAACTCGGACTCGGTGACTTCTCGAAGATCCCGAACGGCATCGGCAGTGTCGAGCACCGTATGGAACTGCTCTATCAGGGTGTCGTGAACGGTGAGCTCTCGCTCGAACGTTGGGTCGAGACCTGCTGCACCACGCCGGCTCGCATGTTCGGTATGTACCCGAAGAAGGGAATCGTCGCCCCGGGTTCCGACGCCGATGTGGTGGTCTGGGATCCGAACACCAAGACCAAGATCGGTATCAACGACAAGCACCACATGAACATGGATCACTCGGCCTGGGAGGGTTGGGTCATCGACGGCAAGGTCGACACCGTGCTGTCGCGTGGTGCCGTGGTCGTCGAGAACGATCAGTACATCGGTCGCAAGGGTCACGGTCAGTACGTGAAGCGCGGCCTGTCGCAGTACCTCGTCTAGTCACGAAAGAGGAATCATGTATCGCATCGATCATTGGATCGACGGCCGAGCCGTCGCCAGCAAGTCCGGACGTTCCGGCAAGGTTTTCGACCCGGCGACCGGACAGGTTCAAGGTGAGGTCGGATTCGCCGACGTGACCGAAGTCGACACCGTGGTCGCCACGGCCAAGGCGGCGCTACCCGCGTGGCGAGCCACCAACCTGTCGCGTCGCGCCGAGATCATGTTCCACATGCGCGAGTTGGTGGCCGCCAACCGCAAGGAGATCGCCAGCCTGCTCACCAAAGAGCACGGAAAGGTTCTCTCGGATGCTCTGGGTGAAGTCGCACGAGGGCTCGAGAACATCGAGTTCGCCTGCGGTGTGCCCAACCTGTTGAAGGGTGGCTACAGCGAGCAGGCGTCGGCCGGCGTCGACGTGTACAACATTCGTCAGCCGCTTGGCGTGGTGGCCGGTATCACACCGTTCAACTTCCCGGCCATGGTTCCGATGTGGATGTTCGCCAATGCTCTGGCGTGCGGCAACACCTTCGTGTTGAAGCCGTCCGAGAAGGATCCGTCGGCGTCGATGTTCATCGCCGAACTGCTGAAGCAAGCCGGACTTCCCGACGGCTGTTTCAACGTCGTGCATGGCGACAAGGTTGCGGTCGATCGCCTCCTCGAGCACCCCGACGTGTCGGCGGTGAGCTTCGTCGGTTCCACACCGATCGCCAAATACATCTACGAAACCGGCACCAAGAACGGCAAGCGCGTTCAGGCGCTCGGTGGCGCCAAGAACCACATGCTGGTTCTGCCCGATGCCGATCTCGACATGGCCGCCGATGCTCTCGTGAGCGCGGCCTATGGCTCGGCTGGCGAGCGTTGTATGGCGATCTCGGTCGTGTTGGCCGTCGACACCATCGCCGACGAACTGGCCGCCAAGGTGAAGGACCGCATTCCGAACGTGAAGGTTGGACCGGGCACCGAACCCGATGCCGAAATGGGTCCGCTCATCTCGGCCGAACACCGCGACAAGGTGGCCGGATACGTGGCTGGGGCCAGCGGTGAAGGTGCCACTGTTCTCGTCGACGGACGTGACGGCGCCCCGTCGGATGGCTTCTTCTTGAAGCCGAGCCTCATCGACAACGTGAAGCCCGGCATGAAGTGCTACGACGACGAGATCTTCGGACCGGTTCTCTCGATTGTTCGGGTGTCGAGTTACGAAGAGGGTTTGCAGCTGATCAACGACAACCTCTATGGCAACGGAACGGCCATCTTCACCCGTGATGGTGGTGTGGCTCGCCAGTTCCAGTTCGACGTGAACGTCGGCATGGTGGGAATCAACGTTCCGATTCCCGTTCCAGTGTCGTACTACTCCTTCGGTGGCTGGAAGGCGTCGCTCTTCGGCGACCAGCACATGTACGGTCCCGAAGGGATCAATTTCTTCACCCGCAGCAAGGTCGTCACGTCGCGCTGGCCCGATCCGCGTACGAGCAAGGTCGACCTCGGATTCCCGCAGAACCGCTGACATGGACATCGGAGTCGTACTTCAAACCACACCACCGGCGTCGCGGGTGGTCGATCTGGCCAAACGGGCCGAGACGTTCGGGTTCAGCCATGTGTGGACCTTCGACAGCCACATCCTGTGGGAAGAGCCGTTCCCGATCTACACCCAGATCCTGAACGAGACCCGCAACGTGATCGTGGGTCCGATGGTCACCAATCCGGCGACACGCGACTGGACGGTGACGGCGAGTGCCTTCGCCACTCTCAACGAAATGTTCGGCAATCGCACCGTCATCGGAATCGGTCGTGGCGACTCGGCGGTTCGCGTGACCAACGGCAAGCCCACCACACTTGCCACACTGCGCGACAGCATCCACGTGATCCGCGAACTCGTGAATGGTCGGTCGGTCGACTACAAGGGGTCGTCGCTGCGCCTTCCGTGGGCCGGCAAGTCGCGCGCCGAGGTATGGGTCGCCGCCTACGGTCCGAAGGCCCTCGCCCTCACCGGTGAAGTCGGCGACGGTTTCATCCTGCAGTTGGCCGACGAGAGCATCATCGAATGGACGATCGGCGCTGTGCGGGCGGCAGCCGAGGCAGCTGGCCGAGACCCGAACAGTGTCACGATCTGTGTGGCTGCGCCCGCCTACGTGACCGACGGATCGGACGCCCACTTAGCTCACGCCCGTGAACAGTGCCGGTGGTTCGGCGGCATGGTGGGCAACCATGTGGCCGACATCGTCGAGCGCTACGGCGACAACGCACCGGTTCCGAAGGCCCTCACCGACTACATCAAAGGTCGCCAGGGGTACGACTACAACCAGCACGGCCAGGCCGGTAACACGCACACCACCTTCGTGCCCGACGAGATCGTCGACCGCTTCTGCATCGTCGGACCGGTGCAGACCCAGATCGACCGGCTCATGCGGTTGCGCGAACTCGGCGTCGATCAGTTCTCCATCTACCTCCAGCACGACGCCAAGGATGAAACTCTTCAGGCGTATGGCGAGAAGGTCATCCCGGCCATCGCCGAACAGGTACTGGCGAAGAGCTGAATGAAGCGTTTCCGGCGGGTCGCCCTCTTCGTGACGTCACTGTTGTTGGTGGCGGTCGCCTGGGAGGTCTACAAACTCGTCGGCCCCGAGGCGGGCGGCAAGATCTTCGGTTGGAGTCTTCTGCCACGTTCGAACGACCGAGCCATGCCACACGTGTGGGAGATGCTTTCGCGCTACGCCGATCCTGAAGTGCGCGGATCCGATCGTCAGATCTGGCGTGTGGTGTTGGCCGGAGCTTGGTTCTCGTTCCGGTTGGCGTTGGTCGGTTTCGTGGTCGGAACCTTCTTCGGAATCTGCCTTGCCGTCCTCATGTGCCGGTTCAAGGTGGCCGAACGGGGCATCTTGCCGTATCTCGTGGTGTCACAGACGGTGCCGCTCATCGCCCTCGCGCCGCTCGTCGTCTCGTGGGGCGGAAAGATCGAAGTGTTCGGCTGGAGTTGGCCACGCTGGCTGTCGGCGTCGGTACTCGGCGCTTTTTTGGCTTTCTTCCCGGTTGCAGTCGGTGCCTTGAAGGGTTTGCAATCGCCGCCGGCGGCCTCGATCGAACTCATGCAGAGTTATGCCGCGTCCTGGACGCAGACCCTCTTCAAGTTGCGATTCCCAGCATCGGTTCCCTTCGTGGTGCCGGCACTCAAGTTGGCTGCCTCGTCATCGGTGATCGGTGTGGTGGTGGCCGAGATCTCCACCGGTCTGAAGGGTGGAATCGGTCGCCTGATCATCGAGTACGCCCGTGCCGCCACCAGCGATCCGGCCAAGGTGTTCACCGCCGTGTTCGGTGCGGCTCTGCTCGGTCTGGCCATGGCCGGCTTCGTGGCCTTGGCCGACATGTTCATGATGCGCAATCGCCCGAAGGAGGCCACCACGTGAGTGCCGTCGACATCAGAGGTCTCGGTAAGGTCTTCAACCAGGGAGCGGCCAATCAGGTCGACGCTCTCGTCGACGTCGATCTGTCGATCGCATCGGGCGAATTCGTGTCGCTCATCGGGCCGTCGGGTTGCGGCAAGTCCACTTTGCTGCGTCTCGTTGCAAATCTCCTCGAACCCACGTCGGGATCGATCACGGTCAACGACAAGACGCCGAAGCAGGCCCGTCTCGACCAGGACTACGGCATGGCGTTCCAGCAGTCCGGTCTCTTCGAGTGGAGAACCGTTGCCAAGAACATCGAGTTGCCTCTCGAGTTGAAGGGCTGGGACAAGTCCAAGCGTCGCGAGCGGGCAATGGAGATGCTCGAGCTGGTGAAGTTGCCCGACTTCGCCGAGCACTATCCGTGGCAGTTGTCGGGCGGTATGCAGCAGCGTGTCGCCATCGCCCGTGCCCTCGCCGTGCATCCGCCACTGCTGTTGATGGACGAGCCCTTTGGCGCCCTCGACGAGATGACACGCGAACACATGCAGAGCGAACTGCTCAGCATCTGCCGTCGAACCAGCACCACCGTTGTGTTCGTGACCCACTCGATTCCCGAGGCTGTGTACCTGTCGAATCGGGTCGTGGTCATGTCGCCTCGCCCGGGCCGAATCACCAAGATCGTCGATGTGAACATCGAAGGTGAGCGCACCGACGCCACCCGCGACAACGCCGCTTTCTTCGCCGGTATTACCGCTGTGCGCGAGGCGTTGCGTGGAGTCGAGATGAGCGATCACGTCCGGGGGATCGAAGACAGATGACTCGGGTCGTCGCGTTCCTGCGGAGCTTCATCCCGCCGTTGGTGTTCGGCGTGGGGTTCCTCACCGCCTGGGAACTCGTCGTCAAAGGCTTCGATCTGAAGCCCTACTTCTTGGCGCCGCCGTCGAAGATTTGGGAGATGTTCACCACCAACTTCGACCTCATCTGGGGGGCCACCAAGGTGTCCGGGACCAACGCTCTCGTTGGTCTGCTTGTGGGTGCCGCTTTCGGTGTGGTGATGAGCCTTCTGCTCAGCCGCTACAAGGTGCTCGGCGAGATCGTCACGCCACTCGCCATCGCCTTGAATGCCATCCCGATCTTCGTGTTGGTGGCGGTGCTCAACAACATGTTCGCCATCACGAGCGAGGTTCCCCGTCGCATCATGGTGACCCTCGTCGTCTACTTCATCGTCCTTGTCAACGTGGCCCGCGGCCTCACCCAGGTGAGCCCGACCCACGTCGAACTCATGCGGTCGTATGCGGCGAGCGAGTTCTCGATCCTGCGCAAGGTGCGGGTCCCGAACGCCGTGCCCTATCTGTTCACCGCACTCAAGATCGCCGCCCCGGCCTCGGTCATCACGGCCTTCGTGAGCGAGTACTTCGGTGGTTCGCAGAACGGCCTCGGTAGCCGTATTGCGAGCAACATCGCCAATTCGAAGAACGCCGTGGCATGGGCTTACGTGCTCGGAGCATGTCTGCTCGGCCTGACGTTCTATGTGATCTCCACATTGCTGGAGGGGGTCGCCACACCCGGTGGCGGCGCCAGACGTGGGAAGCGACGGACCCGTCCGTTGTGACACACTCGCGAGAACGGGCAACCGCCCAGGGGAGGAAAACAAGAGAATGAGAAAGCTCAAGGGATGGAAGGCAGCCGCCGGTGTGGTCGCCGCCTTGTCGCTCGCCGTGGCCGCCTGTGGCGGAGACGACGGTGACTCAAGCGGTGGAGAATCGGGTGGCGGTGAGTCGGCTGGTGAGTGCGAGTCGCTCACCCCGGTGAAGCTGCAATTGCAGTGGTTCATCCAGGCTCAGTTCGCCGGTTACTACGCCGCGATCGACCAGGGTTACTACGCCGCTCAGTGTCTCGACGTGAGCATCGTCGAGGGTGGTGTCGACATCGTTCCGCAGCAGCAGCTGGCTGACGGTGCCGTCGACTTCGCACTCTCGTGGGTGCCCAAGGCTCTCGCCAGCCGCGAGGCCGGTGCGAACATCGTGAACATCGCTCAGGTGTTCCAGCGCTCCGGAACTTTGCAGGTGTCGTTCAAGGACAGTGGCATCACGTCGCCGGACGACTTCGCCGGCAAGAAGATCGGTAACTGGGGCTTCGGCAACGAGTTCGAGATCTTCGCCGCGCTCACGAAGGCCGGTCTCGATCCGGCCGCCGACGTCGAGTTGGTACAGCAGCAGTTCGACATGGCGGCTCTGCTCGCCGGTGACATCGATGCTGCCGAGGCCATGACGTACAACGAGTATGCACAGGTTCTCGAAGCCGTCAACCCTGACACTGGCGCGCTCTACACCGCCGATGACTTCAACGTCGTCTCGTACGAAGACGAGGGTGTGGGTATGTTGCAGGACGCCATCTGGGCGTCGGGCGACCGCCTCTCGGATGCCGCTTACCGCGACACCGCCGTGAAGTTCGTGGCGGCGTCGCTCCAGGGTTGGGCGTACTGCCGTGACAACGTGCAGGGCTGTGCCGACATCGTCGTATCGAAGGGCTCGATGCTCGGTGCCTCGCACCAGCTGTGGCAGATGAACGAAGTCAACAAGCTCATCTGGCCGGCCGCTGGTGGTGCTGGTGTCATCGACAAGGCGGCGTGGGATCGCACCGCCT